>NZ_CP009571.1:1855000-2455000 GCF_000764535.1 Sphingomonas taxi
GCACACCGCGCCGGACCGCTACGTCTCCGCCAATCCGCATTTCGCCAAATCGGCGCTCGGGCGATATACCGCGAGCGATTTCACCGCGCTGGTCGAGCGCCACCGGATCGCCTGGCATGAGAAGACGCTGGGGCAATTGTTCTGCGACGGCTCGGCCCGGCAGATCGTCGCGATGCTTCTCGACGAATGCGACGCGGGACGCGTCGACGTCGCGCTGTCCACGCCCTTCGGCGAAATCGGCCATGACGGCGCCGCGTTCACCGTCGCTTTGCCGGACCGCGTCGTTCGCGCGCCGCGGCTGGTGATCGCCACCGGTGGACCATCGATCCCCAAGCTCGGCGCCACCGGTGCCGCTTACGATCTCGCCCGACGATTCGGACTCAAGGTGGTCGAGCCGCGGCCCGCATTGGTGCCACTGACGCTCGGCGGCGACGAGGCGTTGTTTCGGACCTTGTCGGGCGTTGCCGCCGATGTCGTGGCGAGCGCCGGCAAGGCGCGGTTCCGCGAGGCGGCGTTGTTCACGCATCGCGGCCTATCGGGCCCTGCGATCCTGCAGGTGTCGAGCTATTGGCGACCGCGCGAGCCGATCGGCATCGATTTCGTGCCGGATGCGGATCGCGACTGGCTGCTGACCGCAAAGCGTATGCAGCCCCGTGCGACGCTGCGGCGGGCGCTGGCAGCGACGCTGCCGGACCGTCTCGCCGAGGCGCTGGCCGAACGGCTCGATCTGTCGGTCGAACTCGGCAACGTTCCCGACCGCCGGCTCGACGAGGCGGGGCGACGCTTGTCGGATTGGCGGTTCACGCCCAACGGCAGCGAGGGATTCGCCAAGGCCGAAGTGACCGTCGGCGGGATCAGTACCGCCGATCTGTCGTCCCAGACGCTGGAAGCGCGCCGCGTCCCCGGCCTGCATGCGATCGGCGAGGCGGTCGACGTGACCGGCTGGCTCGGCGGCTATAATTTCCAATGGGCCTGGGCGAGCGGCTGGGCCGCGGCGCAGGCGCTCTAGACGATCAATCCTGCGCGGCGGGGCCGTCGGTCGAGACCGGGATGGCATGCACGGCGCGATCCTGCGACGCGAGCAGATAGTCGGCGGTCGTCAGGAACGGAATCGGGTTGACCGCATGGCCGTCGATGCGGACCTCATAATGGAGATGCGGACCGGTCGAACGACCGGTCGAGCCCATCAGCGCGATCAACTGGCCGCGGGTGACGCGGGCGCCGTCCTCGACGAGGATCTTGGACAGGTGGCCGTAGCGAGTCGCGATGCCCTTGCCGTGGTTGATCTCGACCATATTGCCATAGCCGCCGAGTCGCGAAGCGTGATCGATGATGCCGTCGGCGGTAGCGTAGATCGGCGTGCCGACCGGACCGGGGATGTCGACGCCGGCGTGCATCGCCGCGGTGCCGCGGAACGGGTCGGAGCGGATGCCGAAGTTGCTGGTGAACTGGAGATGCTGAACCGGCTGGACCGAGGGGATGGCGATCGCGCCCTGCGGCCGCGTATCGAGCTTCTTCCAGCTCTGGAACAGGGTGCGGAACTGCGCGTCGGCCTTGAGGTCGGCCTGTGCCTCGGCGCCGTTGGCATCGAGCATCGGGCCGCCCTTGCCCTGCGCCGCGACCGTGGCCCGCGGGGTGCCGTCTTCCGCCTGTGCTGCGCCAAAACCGAGGGTCATCGCACCGAGCGTGGCGACGATCGTGGCTGTACGGGCGAAAATGCTCATCGGACCCCAATATGATGCGCCGCGCCCGTGATGACGGGTGCGACCTATTCCCTCGTCTCGAAACCGCAGCCCCACCGCGTCCCTGACGGCCGATATGTGCCCGCATTTCGCGGGTAACCACAAGAGCCGCTGCCCGGTCGCCGCGATCAAGCGGCTTGGGGCTGCGCCGAGTCGATGCGACACCGTCACATCGCCTGGATCGCGCGGGTTAGAAGACGGGGAACGGAGCCGGCGGTTCGGTCCGGGTTGACGGCCGTCGGCCGGGTGGCCGGGACGGCACGCCGGGGGGCATGACGCGCCCGATCGGGCGGCCTATAACGCGCGCTTCATCAAATGGATGGCTTGCATGCTCGACTCCACTTCCGCCCAGGTTCCCACGCTCAGCCTCGCCGATCAGGCCGGCGACCCCGATGGCTTCGCCGCAGCCTTCGGCGAATCGTTCGAGCGGTTCGGTTTTGCGATCGTCGCCGATCACGGCGTGCCGCAGGATCTGATCACCCGCGCCTGGCGCGAGACCGAGGCGCTGTTCGCGCTGCCCGAAGCGGAGAAGCGCGCCTATTTCGTCGCGGGCGGCGGTGGCGCGCGCGGCTACACGCCGTTCAAGACCGAGATCGCCAAGGACGCCAAGCACGTCGATCTCAAGGAATTCTGGCACATCGGTCGCGAGCTGCCGGCGGGGCATCGCTACGCCGACACGATGGCGCCCAATATCTGGCCGACGCGCCCCGAGGGCTTCAAGGACACGTTCCTCGAACTGTTCACCGCCTTCGACCGCGCGGGCGACCGGTTGCTGTCGGCGATCGCGCGGCATCTCGGCCTCGCGCCCGACTGGTTCGATCCCGCGGTGAAGGACGGCAATTCGGTGCTCCGCCTGCTCCATTATCCGCCGATCCCCGCGGATGCCGAGGGCGTCCGCGCCGGCGCGCATGAGGACATCAACCTCATCACGCTGCTGCTCGGCGCCGAGGAGGCGGGGCTGGAACTGCTCGACCGCGCGACCGGCCAGTGGCTGGCGATCAGGCCGCCCGAGGGCGCGATGGTGGTCAACGTCGGCGACATGCTGCAGCGGCTGACCAACCACGTGCTGCCGTCGACCACGCATCGCGTCGTCAATCCGCCGGTCGAGCGCCGCGGCCATTCGCGCTATTCGATGCCCTTCTTCCTGCACCCCGCGCCCGATTTCCTGATCGAGACGCTGCCGCAGACGATCAGCGCGGAGAATCCGAACCGCTATCCGCAACCGATCACGGCGCACGACTATCTGCATCAGCGGCTGGTGGAGATCGGCTTGATCAAGGGGTAGGCGCAGCGGCGGCCGGATCGGAGCGATGGGGACGGAAACTTCCGCCCCATCGGTTCATCGCGGTTCTCGTCAGTCGAACCCGCGTTCGAGATAGCGCGTCGCGACCGCGCAATGCATCGCGACGCCCTTCGCCATGACCGATTCCTCGATCGTCATCCGCGTATTGTGGAGCGGCGGGTTGGTCGCCGGGTCGCTGCCGGCGGGGGCGACGCCGAGGAAAGCGAAGGCGCCGGGGAATTTGCGCAGCACGTAGGAGAAATCCTCCGCGCCCATCATCGGCTGCGGCATCGGTGCGAAGGGCCGGCCGAGCTCGCCCGCCACTGTCTCGATCAGCGCCGCGCCGCGCGGGTCGTTGACCGTCACCGGATAGCCTTCGTCGATCCACGCTTCGGCGGTGGCGCCATGCGCCGCGGCGATATTCTCGGCGATCCGCTTGACCGCGGCGCGCATCGTCGTGCGCGTCGCCTCCGACAAGGTGCGCAAGGTGCCGAGCATGCGGACCTCGCCCGGGATGATATTGTGCGCCGAACCCGCCTCGATCTTGGTGATCGAGAGCACTGCGGGATCGGTGACCGCGATTGCGCGCGCGACATAGGTCTGGAAGGCGGTGACGATCTCGCAGGCGACCGGCACCGGATCGATGCAATCGTGTGGCATCGCGGCGTGGCCGCCCGCGCCGCGTACGACGACGTGCACCGTATCCGCCGATGCCATGATCGATCCGGCGCGGGTGATGACGACGCCGGCGGGGGCATTGGGGGTGATGTGCAACGCGAAGGCGGCGTCGGGTGCGGCGACGTCGAGCAGGCCGTCGTCGATCATGAAGCGCGCGCCGTGATGGCCCTCCTCGCCCGGCTGGAACATGAAGACGACGGTGCCGGGGAGCTGATCGCGGCGCGCGGAGAGCGCACGGGCGGCGCCGACCAGCATCGCGGTGTGCGAATCATGGCCGCAGGCGTGCATGCGGCCGGGGATGGTGCTGGCGAAGGGCAGGCCCGTCTCCTCTTCCATCGCCAGCGCGTCCATGTCGCCGCGCAGCAGCACGGTGCGGCCATTGTCGCCCTTCTGCCCGCGCAGGATCGCGATCAGGCCGCTGGTCGATTTGCCCTCGTGATATTCGAGCGGCAGGCCGGCGAGCGCCGCCTTGATCTTGTCGGTGGTGCGGCGGCAGTCGAGGCCGATCTCCGGCTCGGCATGGATCGCGCGGCGCAGGGTGACGATGTCGGCGAGCTCGGCTTCGCCGGCCGCGGTCCAGTCGCTGAGAATGGGGTCGTCGAGGGACATGATGAGGCTCCGTTTCGGGCGCCAGTTTGCGCCGGAGCGGGGATGTTGTCGAGCTTTGGGGTGTGCTCCACGTAACCCGTCATCCCGGCGGAAGCCGGGACCCATGGATACGGAACGTCGACGGTTGCGTGAAACAGCAAATTTGCCGTGACCGTGGGTCCCGGCATTCGCCGGGATGACGAAGATGGGGACGAACGACCCCCCTTCACCGCATCAGATTGCCCAGCACGCTACGCAGCACCGTTCCGACCAGACCGCCGCCCGCCGACGAGCGCCGCGAGCCCGACCCGAACACCTGCTTGCCGATCTCGTTGGCGACCTGCCGCCCGATCGACGAACTCGCCGCGCGCGTGGCCGAGGTCATGGCCTTCGACCAGGGCGAGTTGGCCGCCTCGCGCGCTGCCGCCGCGTCCGCCTTGGCCTGCGCCGCCTGCGCGCGCGCCGCTTCCTTGGCGGCCTGCGCATCCGCCTTGGCCTGCACCGCCGCCGCCTTGGCGGCATCGTCCTGCGCGCGCGCCGCCGCGGCGGAAGCCGCGGCCTCCTGCGTCTTGGCCGCGAGAATCTCCTCCGCCGATTCGCGATCGATCGCGGTGTCGTATTTGTCGCCGACCGCGTCCGTCTGGATCATCACCGCGCGTTCCTGCGGCGTCACCGGGCCGACGCGGCTGGCAGGCGGCTTGATCAGCGTGCGTTCCACCGGCGCCGGCGACCCGTCCGCCTGCAACAGCGACACCAGCGCCTCGCCGACCTTCAATTCGGTGATCGCGGTGGCGACGTCGACGCCGGGATTGGCGCGGAACGTCTCCGCCGCCGAACGCACCGCCGCCTGATCGCGCGGCGTGAAGGCGCGTAGCGCATGCTGGACGCGGTTGCCGAGCTGGCCGGCGACCGTGTCGGGGATATCGATCGGGTTCTGCGTGATGAAATAGATGCCCACCCCCTTGGAGCGGATCAGGCGGACGACCTGTTCGATCTTGTCGAGCAGCGCCTTGGGCGCGTCGTCGAACAGCAGATGCGCCTCGTCGAAGAAGAAGACGAGCTTGGGCTTGTCGGGATCGCCGACCTCGGGGAGATGCTCGAACAATTCGCTCATCAACCACAGCAGGAAGGTGCTGTAGAGCTTCGGCGCGGCCATGAGCTTGTCGGCGGCGAGGATGTTGACGATTCCCCTGCCCCGGTCGTCGGTGCGGATGAAATCGTCCATTTCCAGCGCGGGTTCGCCGAAGAAATGATCGCCGCCCTGCGTGCGCAACTGGAGCAGCGCGCGCTGGATCGCGCCGATCGATTGCTTCGAGACGTTGCCGTAGGTGGTGGTGAGTTCGTCGGCACGGTTCGCGCAATGCGCCAGCATCGCCTGCAGGTCGTCGAGGTCGAGCAGCAGCAGCCCTTCCTTGTCGGCGACGTGGAAGGCGATCGTCATCACCCCCTCCTGCACCTCGTTGAGGTCCATCAGGCGGCTGAGCAACAGCGGCCCCATTTCGCTGACCGTGGTGCGGATCGGGTGGCCCTGTTCGCCGTACAGGTCCCAGAATTGCACCGGCATATCGGCATAGGCCCAGTCGGTCTCGCCGATCTCGGCGGCACGCGCGGCGAAGGCGGCATGCGTCTTGGCCTGCGGCGAACCCGCCATCGCGAGGCCGGACAGGTCGCCCTTCACGTCCGCAACGAAGCTCGGCACCCCGACCTTCGAGAACCCCTCGATGATCCCCTGCAGGGTCACCGTCTTGCCGGTGCCGGTCGCACCGGCGATCAGGCCGTGGCGGTTAGCGCGCTTGAGGTCGAGCAGCTGCGGCTTGCCGCCGCCAAGGCCGATGAAGATGCCGTCGCTCATGTCCCGCTCCTGTGCTGGTGCCGGAGACCTACCCCGGCGTGCGGGCAAAAGGAAAGGGCCGCCGCTCGGGAGAGCGACGACCCTTCACCTGCACCGTTATGGCCAGGCTTACTTGATCTTCACCGGGATGAAGCCCGGGATCCGGCCGCGCTGCACCAGCAGCAGGACCTGCGGACGACCCGCCGCCTTCGCCTGCGCGACGAGACGGGCGACGTCGGCCGCGGTGCGGACCGGCGTGCTGTTGACCGCCTGGATCACGTCGCCGCGCTTGATCTTGCCGTTGGCGTCGCTCGAGGCGTCGACCGAGGCGACCACCACGCCCTGTACGGTGGGATCGACGCCGACCGCGCGGGCGATCCCCGGGGTCAGCGGCTGGACGTTGAGGCCGAGCGGCGCCGAGCCGCCCTGGGTCGTGCCGGCGTCGTCATCGTCATTGCCGTCCGTCTGCGAATCGTTCGGCCCGAACCCGCCGGAATCCTCGCCACCATTGGCCAGCGCCTTCAGCTGGTCGTTCGACGGACGCGTCGCGACCTGGATGTTGAGCGACGTCGGCTGACCGGCGCGCAGCACCTCGAACCGGGCGGTCGTGCCCGGCTGGAGGTTCGAGACGAGACGCGTCAGCGTCTGGTCGGGCGTGACCTGCTGGCCGTTGATCTTGGTGACCACGTCGCCTGCACGCAGGCCACCCTTGGCCGCCGGACCGGCCGGCTCGACGCGCGCGATCAGCTCGCCCTGGTTCTTCGGAATGCCGAGCGCCGCGGCGGCATCGTCGTTCACCGCACCGCCGATCGACACGCCGATATAGCCGCGGGTGATCTTGCCACCCTTCATGAACGTCTCGATGATCGGCTTGGCGGTCGCCGCGGGAATGGCGAAACCGATGCCGATATTGCCGCCCGACTGGCTGAAGATCTGCGAATTGACGCCGATCACATTGCCGTTGAGGTCGAACATCGGGCCGCCCGAATTGCCCTGGTTGATCGAGGCGTCAGTCTGGATGAACTGATCATAGGCGCCGCCCTGACCGGTGACGCGGTTGATCGCCGAGATGATGCCCGCGGTCACCGTGCCGCCGAGGCCGAAGGGCTCGCCGATCGCCAGCACCCAGTCGCCGACGCGGGCACGGCTCGAATCGCCCCACTTCACGAACGGCAGGCCGGCGGCATCGATCTTGAGCAGCGCGAGGTCCGAATCCTGGTCCTTGCCGATGACGCGTGCGGTATATTCCTTGTTGTTGCTCAGCGTGACGGTGATCGAATTGACCGTCGCGCCCTCCGCACCCGGCGCGATGACGTGATTGTTGGTCACGACATAGCCGTCAGGCGAGATCAGGAAGCCCGAACCGAGCGACGCGCCCTCGCGCTTCACCGGGGCGCCACCCTGGCCACCGCCCATGCCGCCGAACAGATCGCCGAACGGCGTGCCCGAGAAGGGATTGGCCGGCTGGCGCTGGACGATCGTCTGCTTGGTCGAGATGTTGACCACCGCGGGCTGCAGCTTGGCGACCATGTCGGCGAAGCTCATCGGCGCACCGGCCTTGGGCGCCGCCGCCTGGATCGCGCCGGGCTCGTTCTGAGCCTGTTGCGCGGTGCTCGGCTGCAGCGCCAGCGTGGCGGTCGCGCCACCGAGGAGAAGCGCACTGGTAATGGCGTAGGCGTAGCGCACTAGGAGAAAATCCTCTTCATGAAGGGCGATCGGAATTGGTGCCTTAGTGGACCCAAACGCCTGAACGCCGCTTGAATGTTCATACGCCCGAAAGCTGGGGGCTCAATCCTTGCGGATCAACGCCCCCTGCCCTCGAACTCACGCAAGTAACTGTTTCCGGGTGACAAGATGATGGACGTCGAACCGCTTGGCGCGGGTCCGCCATCCGCCCCGAAGGTGTGGCGATAGGACTGCATGGCGCGGTAGAAGTCGTAGAAGTCGGCATCCTTGGTGAAGCTTTGCGCATAGATGCGCGCCGCCGCCGCATCCGCCTCGCCGCGGATGATCTGCGCTTCCTTCTGGCCCTGCGCGCGGATCGTCGTCGCCTGCTGCTGGCGGGCGGTCGCCATCCGGGCGAGCGCGCGGTCAAGCGGGCTGCCGTCGGGCAGATCGGCATGCTTGATCCGCACGTCGACGATCTGCACGCCATATTGGCTGGCGAGCCGCTGCATGCGGGTCTGGATATTGTCCATCACCTGGTCACGCTCGGGGCTGAGCAGCGTCGCGAACGGCTGATTGCCGAGCTCGTTGCGGATCGAGCTGCCGAGCAGCGGGCGCAGCGCCTCGGTGATCGCCGCCTCGGTCTGCGAGGTGCTGCCGGTGGCGTTCACCGCCTTCAGCGGATCGATGATCCGGAAGCGCGCATAGGCATCGACCTCGAGCCGGAGCTGGTCGGACGAGAGCACCTGCTGGTTGTCGTAATCGACGTCGAGCACGCGCTTGTTGAGCCAGACCAGCCGGTCGATGAACGGGATGCGCAGGATCGGGCCGGCACCGGTACGGCCGAACTGCTCGTTCGGTTTCCACGCGTTGACGGTGCGCACCGGCTGTTCGAAGCGCAGGATGACCGCCTGCTGCGTCTCCGGCACGATGGTGATCGTCGCCGAGAACAGGATGACGAGGACCAGCGCGGCGAGGCCGAGCGCGATCGGGTGACGCCAGAGGCCGTTCACTGGCCGCCTCCCGTCGCAGGTGCAGGCTGCACCTGGGTCGCCTGCGCCGGCGCAGCATCGGGCAATCGCCGCGCGCGGTCGAGCGGCAGATAGGGCACGACGCCATTGGCTTCGACGATCGTCTTGTCGGACTTGGCCAGCACGGCCTCCATGGTCTCGTAATACATGCGGCGGCGCGTCACCTCGGGAGCGAGGCGATACTGTTCGTACACCTTGTCGAACTGCGACGCTTCGCCTTCGGCGCGGGCGACGACCTGCTTGGCATAGGATTGCGCCTGGTTGCGGACGCCCTGCGCATCCTGCTGCGCGGCGGTGACGTCCTTGAACGCATCGTTGACGCGCGCGGGCGGATCGGCCTGCTTGATGCCGACGCCGACGACGACGATGCCCGACTTATAATCGTCGAGCACCTTCTGCATCCGCTCCTGTACCTGGTTCTCGATCAACGCGCGGCCCGGCCCGAGCGCCGAGTCGAGGCTGACGTTCGCCACCACTTCGCGCATCGCGCTCTCCGCGGTGGCGCGGACGGTGTCGCGCGGCCGGTCGATCTGGAACACGTAATTCTGCGGGCTCGATATCTTCCAGCGTACCGCATAGGCCAGATCGATGATGTTCTGGTCGCGGGTCAACATCAGATTCTCGGTGCCGCTCTCCGGGAAGTTCTCGATCCGGATATTCTGCACGTCGACCTTGACGACCCGTGCGATCGGCGCCGGCATCGTCATCGCGATGCCGGGATCGAGCGTACCCGAATACCGGCCGAGATAGGTGACGACGCCGCGTTCCTGCGGCGCGATCGGGTGGATCGAGGTGTAGAGGATCCAGACCAGCAGGATGATCCCCGCGCCGATCAGCCACAGCGCCCGCGCGTTGGGCGCGCCGGGCAGGCCACCCATGCCGCCGCCATTGCCGCCCCCGCCGCCGCCGCGCGCCTTGCGCAGGAAGTCGTCGAGCGCGGTCGGCTTGGCGCCGGTCTTCCGGGCGCCGGGCGGCAGCGACCACGGGTTGCGCGGACCGCCGTTGGCGCCGCCATTGGCGTCATCGCCCTGTCCCCAGGGACCCTTGGGCGTCTCGGCAGCGAGAATGGGAGGGCGGCTTTTGCGGCCCGGCAGGATATTCATCCTTTCCTTATAAGAAGGCGGACGCGGAAAAACAGTGGCAAGCCGCCGGCGCGGGCCTATCTGGTGCCGCATGACACAAGACGTAACGATTGCCGCGGTCCGCGCCGCCGCGGGCGAGCGGGCGACGGTCCGCTTCGAGGGCACGCGCGCCGGCATCGTGCTGGACGCGACCGGGCTCGGCGGCGCCGAGCGCGATGCGCTGGAAGCCGCGGTCCGCGCCGCGGCGAGCGCGGCCTGGGCGGGCGAGGTGCGGCTGGTGGTCACCGCCGAGCGCATCCATCGTCGCCTGCTTGCGGTGGCGAGCGGCAAGGGCGGCGTCGGCAAATCGACGCTCGCCGCCAATCTCGCCATCGCGCTGAAAGCGCGCGGGCGGCGCGTCGGTCTGGTCGACGCCGACATCTACGGCCCGTCGCAGCCGCGGCTGATGGCGGCGGAAGACCAGCGGCCGACCGCGAAGGACAAGGTGCTCGACCCCGTCCCCACCCCTTATGGCGTGCCGATGCTGTCGATGGGCCAGCTCATCCAGCCGGGCAAGGCGATCGCGTGGCGCGGGCCGATGGCGGCGGGCGCGCTCACCCAGCTGGTCGATGCCGATTGGGGCGCGACCGACACGCTGGTGCTCGACCTGCCGCCCGGCACCGGCGACGTGCAGCTCACCATGGTGCAGAAGCACAAGCCGGCGGGCGCGATCATCGTCTCGACGCCGCAGGATCTGGCGCTGATCGACGCGACGCGTGCGATCGACCTGTTCGACAAGGCGGGCATTCCGATCATCGGTATCGTCGAGAATATGGCGGGCTATGTCTGCCCGCATTGCGGTGAGCTGTCCGATCCGTTCGGCAACGGCGGCGCGCAGGCGACCGCGGAGCGGCTCGGCCTGCCCTTCCTGGGCCGGGTGCCGCTGGCGATCGGCATCCGCACCGCCTCCGATGCCGGTCAGCCGCCGGCGGCGGGGAACGGCGCCGATGCGACCGCGTTCCATGCGATAGCGGGTCAGGTCGACGACTGGCTGCGCACCCATTAAGGAGACGATCATGCCGCTGACCGACGATGCCGCGATCAAGGCACTGCTGGAAGGCGCACGGACGATCGCGCTGGTCGGCGCTTCCGACCGGCCAAATCGGCCGTCTCATGGCGTGATGGCGCGGTTGCAGCAGCACGGCTATCGCGTCATCCCGGTCAATCCGCAGATCACCGGCGAGCATGTCCTCGGCGAATTCGTCTTCCGTGACCTGCATCAGCTCGGCGACCCCATCGACATCGTCGACATCTTCCGCCGTCCCGAAGCCGCCGGCGAGGTGGTCGACGAGGCGATCACGATCGGTGCGAAGGCGGTCTGGCTGCAGCTCGGGGTGATCAACGAGGCGGCGGCGGCACGGGCGGAGGCGGCCGGGCTGCAGGTGGTTATGGACCGTTGCCCGGCGATCGAGATCCCGCGGCTCGGCGTCGCCCCGATCGAGGCTTGATTCGACAGCACGGCTCGGCGAGGATGGCGGCACCGCTCGCTGTGGGAGTAGGGCTGGATGCTTGCGCTGCTGTTGCTGTTTGCCGCCCCGACCGAAGACCCCGCGACGGTCATCGCGCGATCGGCGTCCTTGATCGCCGGGGATCGCTGCACCGCCGATCCTGACAAGACCGACATCACCGTCTGCGGCCGGCGCCGCGCCGATCGCTTCCGTGTGCCGTTCGTCGTCCACGACGCGGGCGATCCCAAGCATGAGGCGGTGCGCGTCGAACGCGACCGGCTGCTCAACCGCACCAATCCGGTGCAGGAGCACAGCCCGTTCCTCGTCGGTGGCGGCATGTCCGGCGTGACGGTGAGCAGTGCGACCGGCGTCAGCGGCGTCACCAACCGGCCGCTCGCGCCATGATCTGGCTGGCGATCGCCCTCCAGACCGCGGCGGCCGGCGCGCCGGCGCCGGAGGCTCCGCAACGCTGGTCGATCCTCACTCCGCAGCCGTGTCCGCCGCAGGCCGACAAGAGCGACATCGTCGTCTGCGCCGACGGCAAATCATCGCAGACGCTGCCGCTCCCCGACGAAGCGGGCCCGGCCCCCGGCCGCGGCGCCAACCGCGACCTGAAGGCGACAACGGCGCTGGCGCTGGAAGCCCCGCCCTGCGCGGCGTCGCTCGGCGGCTGCACCGTCGGCTTCGGGCCACCGATCGTACCGCTTGTGGGCGCGCTGGCGAAGGTCGCCAAATCCGCCTTCGCCAAGAAACCGGACAAGCGCGGCCGCGTAGCGATCGACCTCAGCACACCTTAATTCCTCCCCCGCCAGGGGGGAGGAATATGGGATCACCCCAGGATCGGCATCCAGAGCGGCTGGCCGGACAGGCTCTGCGAGCCGCGCAGCTTCTCCAGGGCATGGACCACCGCGCGTTCCGGACCTTCATGCGTGACGATCGCGACGATCGCGCTGCCGTCCGCCGCGACGCCACGCTGGATCAGGCTCTCGATCGATACGCCGGCATCGCGCATCGCCGCGGCGATCTCGGCCAGCACGCCGACCCGGTCCTGAACGGTGAACCGCAAATAGGATCGCGCGCGCCGCTCGCCGGTGTCCGCCGCCGGCTCGACGGTCAGCGCCGCCGCCGGCATCGCATAGGGCGAGCCATATTCGCCGCGTGCGATGTCGATCAGGTCGGCGACCACCGCGCTCGCGGTCGGTCCCTCGCCCGCGCCGGCGCCCTGGAAGAACAGGCGGCCGACGTAATTGCCCTCCGCGACCACCGCGTTGAGCGAGCCGGTGACGTGCGCGAGCGGATGGTCGACCGGCACGAGATGCGGATGCACGCGCTGGAACAGCCCGTGCGCGTCCGCCTCGGCCACCCCGACCAGCCGCACGCGATAACCGAGCGCCGCCGCCTCGGCGATGTCGGCGGCGATGACGTGGCGCACGCCGGTCGCCGACACGTCGCCGAACGCCGGGCGCGTCCCGAAGGCGAGGCTCGCGAGGATCGACAATTTGTGCGCGGCATCGACGCCGTCGATGTCGAAACTGGGGTCCGATTCGGCATAGCCCAGCGCCTGCGCCTCGGCGAGCACCTCGGCGAAGTCGCGCCCCTCGGCCTCCATCTTCGACAGGATGAAATTGCAGGTGCCGTTGAGGATGCCATAGACGCGGCTGATCCGGTTGGCTGCGGCGCCCTCGCGCAGCCCCTTGATCACCGGCACGCCGCCGGCCACCGCCGCCTCGAACTTGAGCGGCACCGCCGCAGCCTCGGCCGCCTGCGCGAGTTCGAGGCCGTGGTGCGCGATCATCGCCTTGTTGGCGGTGACGAAGCCCTTGCCCGCCGCGATCGTCTGCCGCGCCAGCGTCAGCGCCGGGCCGTCCGACCCGCCGATCAGCTCGACGACGACATCCGCCGCGGCATGGCCGGCGAGATCGCGCATGTCGTCGATCCAGGCGAAACGGGTCAGATCGATGCCGCGATCCTTGTTGCGGTCACGTGCCGAGATGGCGACGATCTCGATCGGCCGGCCGGCCCGGCGGGTGATCAGATCGCGGTTGGCATCGAGCAGGCGGACGACGCCGCCGCCGACCGTACCGAGCCCGGCAAGGGCGACGCGCAAGGGTGTGTTGCTATCCATGGCCGCCGCCTAGCGGAAAGGCGCGTCGCCTGTCGAGACGGCGCAGCTTTATGTCGTGCACCGCGCCGCCATTGCCCGACCGCCGCGTACCGTGCCACAACCCGCCGCACTTCCATTTTGCCAGCGAGCGCATTTCCCTGATGGCCACCGCCCCCAGCCCCACCACCCGGCCCGTCGCCGAACTGACCGTTCGCGGTATCCTGCTCGGCGGGCTCATCACCCTGCTGTTCACCGCCGCCAACGTCTATCTCGGGCTCAAGGTCGGGCTGACTTTCGCCACCTCGATTCCCGCGGCGGTGATCTCAATGGCGATCCTGCGCTATCTGCCCGGCGCGACGATCCTCGAGAATAATATCGTCCAGACCGTCGCCTCGGCGGCGGGGACGCTCGCGGCGATCATCTTCGTGCTGCCCGGGCTGGTGATGATCGGCTGGTGGCAGGGCTTTCCCTATCTGCTCACCGCCGGGATCACGATGACCGGCGGCATCCTCGGCGTGATGTTCTCGGTGCCGCTGCGCCGCGCGCTCGTCGTCGATACCGACCTGCCCTATCCCGAAGGCCGTGCCGCGGCCGAGGTGCTGATGGTCGGCGCGGGCAGCCGCGCCGGCGAGGCGGAGAGCGGCCGCGGGCTGCGGCTGATCGTCGTCAACGCGCTGGTCTCGGCCGGCTTCGCCGTGCTGACCCAGACCAAATTGGTCGTCGCCGAGGCCGCGCATTTCTTCCGCGCCGGTGCCGGCGCGACCGCGATTTCGGGCGGCCTGTCGTTCGCACTGATCGGCGCGGGGCATCTCGTCGGCCTGTCGGTCGGCCTCGCGATGTTCGCCGGCGTCATCATCGGCTGGTGGATCGCGCTGCCGATCCTCACCGGCCTGTCGCCCGCCGTGGCCGGCGTCGGGATCGAGGCGTGGGTCGGCGGCGTGTTCCGCACCGACGTGCGCTTTCTCGGCGCGGGCGTGATCGGCGTCGCCGCAATCTGGACGCTGCTCAAGATCATCGGGCCGGTGCTCGGCGGCATCCGCTCGTCGATCGCGGCGAGCAAGGCGAAGCGCGGCGGCGCCGTGCTCGAACTGGGCGAGCGCGACCTGTCGATCGGCATCGTCGTCGCGGTGACGCTGGCGACGCTGGTGCCGATCGCCGGGCTGTTGTGGTCGGTGATCGCGGGCGGGCCGCTGCAGGGGTCGGCGCTGGTGCTGATCGCCGGCGCGCTGGTGTTCGTCCTGGTGCTCGGCCTCGTCATCGCCGCGGTGTGCGGCTATATGGCGGGCCTGATCGGCGCGTCGAACAGCCCGGTATCGGGGATCGGCATCCTTTCGGTGCTCGCCGCCAGCCTGATGCTCGTCGGCCTGTTCGGCCGCGGCGCCGGGCCGGATACGACGCAGGCGCTGGTCGCCTATGCGCTGATCGTCACCGGCATCGTCTTCGGCGTCGCGACGATCTCCAACGACAATCTTCAGGACCTCAAGACCGGCCAGCTCGTCGGCGCGACGCCGTGGAAGCAACAGGTCGCGCTGATCTTCGGCGTCATCTTCGGCAGCCTCGTCGTGCCGCCGGTGCTCGAACTGCTGGCGACGACGCTCGGCTTCCAGGGGGCGCCCGGCGCCGGTCCCAACGCACTCGCCGCACCGCAGGCGGCGCTGATCTCCGCACTCGCCAAGGGCGTGCTCGGCGGCGATCTCAACTGGGCGATGATCGGCTATGGCGCGCTGGTCGGCGTCGCCGTCATCCTGCTCGACGAGACGCTTGGGCGGCTCGGCAAGCTGCGGCTGCCGCCGCTCGGCATCGGCCTCGGCGTCTATCTGCCGATGGCGGTGACGCTGCCGGTGGTGATCGGTGCGGTGATCGGCGCCTTCTACGATCGCTGGGCGGAGCGGACGCCGGACGTCGAGCTCGCCAAGCGCATGGGCGTACTGACCGCCACCGGCATGATCGTCGGCGAGAGCCTGTGGGGCGTCGGCTTCGCGGTCATCGTCTACGCCACCAATTCCGACGCGCCGCTGGCGATCGCGCCGGCAGGGTTCGGGACAGTGGCGCTGATCGGCGGGACGATCGCCTTCCTCGCGCTGATCGCCGGCTTGTACCGTTACACGCGGCGATCCGTCGCCGCCTAAATGCGGCCAAGCGTTGGAACGCGGCGCACGATCGGCCGTTGAATAAGGCGAACCCGGTGATCACCCTGCCATCCCCCCCGGCCGGTGATTGCCGGGTTTTCCGTTAGCGTATCATGGGGTTCGTCGTGACATCGTCAGCACAAGAGAAGCGCGACCGACTGGCGAGGGTAAGCGAGGCGCTCAATTCCAGCGTCGCCGTGCCGACCGACACGTTCATCACCGACGATATTCCGCTGCTGTTGACCAAGCTCTCGCAGATCCCGGCCAAGCGGGGTGAGAAGCGCAGCGACGGCGCGGACTGAACGCCACGTCCCACACCAAAATGTCATCCCCGCGAAGGCGGGGATCCATAGACGCTGACATAGCGGCTTAATCCCGGCCCCGCGCGTCTGGATCCCCGCCTTCGTGGGGATGACGAAGATTTGGGATGCCCCCCACAGTGGAGGGCCATCCCTCACACCATCGCGGCGAGCATGTCCTTGATCTTGACGAAGGCGAAGCCGACCGAACTGTCGGCGATGCCATAAGGCAGGAACAGCGTGTCGCCGTGCTTGATCGCGCCGCAGCTGTAAACGACGTTGGGCACATAGCCCTCGCGGTCCTGATCCTTCGCGGCGAGGATCGGCTCGCGCGTACGGCCGAGCACCTTCGACGGATCGTTCTTGTCGAGCAGCGCCGCGCCGATCGAATATTTGCGCATCGCGCCGACGCCGTGGGTCAGCAGAAGCCAGCCCTCGTCGAGCTCGATCGGCGGACCGCAATTGCCGATCTGCACCAGCTCCCAGGGGAAGACGGGGGTCAGGATCTTCTCGCCCTCGTCCCAATGCTCCAGACTGTCTGACTTGAGCAGGAACAGATTCTCGCCGTCTTGCCGGCCGATCATCATATACTGGCCAGCGACCTTGCGCGGGAACAACGCCATGCCCTTGTTGCGCGCCGCTGGCCCCGACATCGGCACGAGGTCGAAGGCGCGGAAGTCGCGCGTGCGCAGCAGCTCTGACTGGATCACCGAGCCGTTATAGGCGGTGTAGGTGCCGATCCATTCATAGCTGCCGTCCTCATGCTGGAAATGCACGATGCGCAGGTCCTCGAGGCCCTTGGACTGCGCCTGGGTGATCGGGAAGATGACCGTGCCCGACAGCGTCGAATCGCGATGCCGCCAGACCGTGACCGGCCCCTCGGGAATCTCGTCCTCGCCGGCACCGACGACGTCGGTCGCGGTGGCGAAGGGCGGCTCGGGCGCCAATTTCAGCTCGTTGCCGCTGGTGATGATCCCCTCGCGAAAGGCAACCGAGGAGATATGCCCCTCGCCCACCGAGCGCAGGCTCATCAGGATGCGCATCGATCCCTCGGGCATGCCCGTCTGGTCGAAATGCGGCACCGCGCTGGGATTCATCAGCGCCGCCGCGGCATAGCTGTATTCGTGGCAGAAATAGGCGCCGATCAGCTGACGCTTCTCGTCGCTGATCTCGGCGCCGTCGAGGCCGAGCAGATCCTCGATCTCGTCGTAGCGCGTCATGAAGACGCGGCGCGTCTGCCAATGGCGCGCCTCGAAATCCTTGAGCACGGTCTCGAGCTGCTCGCGCGCCTCCTCCCGCGACATTTCGAGCACTTCGCCGACCAGACGCTCGGTCCGGTTGGGTGGGCCGCCCTTGCCGCCCCACGCGATGTGGAACGGCCGGACGACGACACGGGACGGATCGGCATGAAGCCGCAAGCGGTGGGTGAACAGGTCCATCGCGATTGTTAAGCCTCGCCGGTCGGGTCGTTGACTGAGCCGCCGCCCGAACCGATCAGGCGACGCGGGTCGTCCCTGCCACGCCTTGGACCGACTTTGAAAGCCCCGAAATCGCGCAACTCGCCAGTTGGAGCGCCAAAATCGATTCGGCACCCTGATTGCGGTTGAGACCGGTCGGCATCAACCCGTCGAAACAGCCACCGTCCGCCGGACTGGCGAGCGGCAGGTCGAGATCGTTCTGGCCGAGATACCAGGCATAGGCGCGCTCCGCCTCCGCCACCCAGCGCGTATCCCCGGTCGCATGCCAGGCCGCCAGACAGGCATCCACCGTCGCCTGCGCTTCCAGCGGCTGCTGGTCGAATTGCAGTGGCTCGGCATAGGGCCGGCCGAAGCTCTCGGTGCCGACGGCACGGAAACGCCCCTCGGGCGAAGTCTGCCTGCCGACGATCCAGTCGAGCGTCTCCAGCCCGCAATCGATCAGGTCCTGCCGTTCCAGCGCCTGCCCGGCGACGATCAGCGCCTGCGGCAGACGGGCGTTGTCATAAGCGAGGACGATCTCGAACCATTTCCATTCCGGCCGGCGTGCCTCGGCGAGCAGGGCGAGATGGTCGTCCGGAAAGCGTTCGAGAATCGAGCGCGCCAGATCATGGCCGGGCGACGCCTCGAGCATCGCCGCCGCGCCCAGCATCGCGAACGACTGCGCGCGCAGCGAACCCAGATCGAGCGCCAGGCTGGCGGTCGCGTCGAACATGTTGCGCGCCCAGTCGCGGTGCTTGGCGTCCTTGCCGTCGCGCGCGGTGACGCCGAGCGCCCAGATGGCGCGGCCGTTCGAATCCTCGGACCCCACGTCCTCGCACCACGTCCGGTCGAAATTCATGAAGTTGCGGAACCGGCGCTCGTC
Organism: Sphingomonas taxi; assembly: GCF_000764535.1. Classification (NCBI taxonomy): domain Bacteria; kingdom Pseudomonadati; phylum Pseudomonadota; class Alphaproteobacteria; order Sphingomonadales; family Sphingomonadaceae; genus Sphingomonas; species Sphingomonas taxi. The sequence goes on from NZ_CP009571.1 coordinate 1,873,259, forward strand.
CGGATTCCAGGCATATTGCACGAACGACGCGTAGATCGTCGTCCATTTGTCGCGCTCGACGGGATCGATGTCGTCCATCGCACTCATCAGCATCAGCGCGCGGGCATTGTCGTCGATGCAATAGCCGTGACGGCGATCGGGCACCGAATAGATCGAATGCTGCAACATGCCGGTCGCGTCGCTCATCCGCTCCACCGCGGCGAAATTGGGCTTCAAGGCGCGCACGCCCTGCTGGACCTGCGCCAGACGCCGGGGGCGTGCGGCGACCGCCACCTCGGTCTCGTGCAGCGTCGCTTCGGCGAGGCGCGGCCAGATCATCGTCCGGCCGCGATCATAGGCCCGCTGCGCCAGCCGGGTGCGATCGCGCGCGCTCGACAGCAACCGGTCGATCTCGCGCGCGAAGGCAGCGACATCGCGGAAATCGACGAGCACGCCATGGCCGTCGGCGAGGATCTCCGTCGCATGAACGTAAGGGGTGGAGATCACCGCCTTGCCGACGCCGACCGCATAGGACAGCGTCCCGGAGGTGATCTGCGCCGGGTTCAGATAAGGCGTCGCATAGATGTCGGCGGCCTGGAGATAATCGATCAACTCGTCATGTTCGACGAACGCGTCGATGAACGCGACGTTGTCGCCGACGCCATGCTCTTCCGCCAGCGCCTTCAGCCGGTCGCGATAGGCCTCGCCCTCATGCGCGACGAGATTGGGATGGGTCGCGCCGAGCACGACATACAGCAGATTCGGGTGCCGCGCCGTAACGGCGGGCAGCGCATCGATGATCGTCTCGATCCCCTTGTTGGGGGCGAGCAGTCCGAAGGTCAGCACCACGTCACGACCCTGCCAGCCGAAGCGCGGCTTCAGCGTCTCGGGATCGACGAAGAGGCGATCGGGCACGCCATGCGGGATCATCGCGATCTGCCGCGGCGCCGCACCATAGACGCGGCGCAGGATGTCACGGCCACGCTCGGCCATTACCACCACCTTAGCGGCGCGGCGCAACAGACCTTCGAGCACGCGACGCTCGTCGGCATTGGGCTTCTCGAGCACGGTATGGAGCGTGACGATCACCGGCAGCGTCGTCCGATCGAGCAGCGCGAGCAGATATTCACCGGCGGGACCGCCGTAGATGCCATATTCGTGCTGCACCCAGATCGCCTGCGCGCCGCTCGCCTCGATCGTTCGCGCGGTCGACAGATAGGCGGACAGGTCGGTCTGCGGGATCGTGCCGGTCACCGCGGGCGGATAGTCGTAGCGCCCGGGATGATCGTCCATGGCATAAACGTCGACGCGGACGTCCGGAAACCGGTCGCGCATCGCCTGATAGACGTCCGTCGTGAAGGTGGCCAAACCGCACTGGCGGGGCAGGAAATTGCCGATCATCGCCAGATGCCGGATTGTCTCTCCGTTAGCCGCAGTCGGTCCCATGCCTGTTCCTTCGCTGTTGCAACATTACGGCTGTACCGCAAACCTTGCCTGCAGATGAACACGCTCGGGCGGCAAAGGTTGCAGTGATGTTGCACCGCAACCCGGATATTGGGTTAATTTTGATCAACCCCTGCCGCGATACGGCTGCACGCCCTGATCGGGCAGCCACAGGTCGGCCGGGGGCGGCCCGGACTGCCAGAAGACGTCGATCGGGATGCCGCCGCGCGGATACCAATAGCCGCCGATCCGCAGCCATTGCGGCTTCATTTCGTCGAACAGGCGCTGGCCGATGCCGACGGTGCAATCCTCGTGGAAGCCGGCGTGGTTGCGGAACGAGCCGAGAAACAGCTTGAGCGACTTGGATTCGACGATCGTCTCGCCGGGCGCATAGTCGATGACGAGATGCGCGAAGTCGGGCTGGCCGGTCACCGGACACAGCGAGGTGAATTCCGGCACGGCGAACCGGACGAGATAGGTCGTCCCGGCACGCGGGTTGGGAACATAATCGAGCACCGCTTCGTCGGGAGAGGCGGGCAGCTGGCTGGCTTGGCCGAGGTGCATTGGGGTCATGCCCCGCCATGTAGGATGTCGATCCCGATATGAAAACGCTGGTTCCGGTGCTGGGCGACCAGCTCAGCCTGTCCCTCTCCTCGCTGCGCGACGCCGATCCGGCCGAAACGATCGTGCTGATGATGGAGGTCGGCGACGAGACGACCTATGTCCGCCACCACAAGCAGAAGATCGCCTATATCCTGTCGGCGATGCGCCACCATGCCGCGGCGCTGACCGACGCCGGCTGGACGGTCGATTACGTCCGGCTCGACGATCCCGACAACAGCGGCAGCTTCACCGGCGAGATCGCCCGTGCCGTCCAGCGCCACGCTCCGGAGCGGATCGTCGTCACCGAGGCCGGCGAATGGCGCGTCGTCGCGATGATCGAGTCGTGGGAGACGGTCTTCGGCATCCCCGTCGAGATCCGCAGCGACGACCGTTTCGTCTGCGACCATGCCGAGTTCGAGGCCTGGGCGAAGGACCGCCAGCAACTGACGATGGAATTCTTCTACCGCGTCATGCGCCGCAAGACCGGGCTGCTGATGGACGGCAAGCAGCCGACGGGCGAGCGCTGGAATTTCGACAAGGAGAACCGCAAGCCGGCGAAGAACGACCTGTTCATGCCGCGGCCGCACGCCTTCGCCCCCGACGCGGTCACGCAGGAGGTGCTGGCGCTGGTCGCCGAGCGGTTCGCGGATCATCCCGGCACGCTCGACGGCTTCGCTTATGCGGTGACCGCGGCGGATGCCGAGAAACAGGCCGCCTATTTCTTCGAAAAGGCGTTGCCGCAATTCGGCGATTACGAGGACGCCATGCTGACCGGCGAGCGCTACCTCTGGCATTCGATCCTGTCGCCCTACATCAATTCCGGGCTGCTCGATCCGCTCGACCTGTGTCGGCGCGCCGAAGCGGAATATCGCGCCGGCCGCGCGCCGCTCAATTCGGTCGAAGGCTATGTCCGCCAGATCATCGGCTGGCGCGAATATATGCGCGGCATCTACTGGCGTGAGGGGCCGGACTACGTCGAGCGCAACTTCCTCGATCATCACCGCAAATTGCCCGGCTGGTATTGGACCGGCGAGACCGACATGCATTGCCTCAAGGAAGCGATCGGCCAGACGCTCGCCACCGCGCATGCGCATCACATCCAGCGCCTCATGGTCACCGGCAATTTCGCGCTGCTGATCGGCGCCGATCCGGCCGAGGTCCATCGCTGGTATCTCGAAGTCTATATCGACGCGTATGAATGGGTCGAGCTGCCCAACACGCTCGGCATGAGCCAGTTCGGCGACGGCGGGCTGCTCGGCTCGAAGCCCTATATCTCGTCGGGCGCCTATATCGACCGGATGAGCGACTATTGCGGCAAATGCCGCTACGACGTGAAGCAGCGCGTCGGCGAAAACGCCTGTCCGTACAATGCGCTATACTGGGATTTCCTCGTCCGCCACGAGGACAAGCTGGGCAGCAACATGCGGCTGCGCATGCCATATAGTACGTGGGCGAAGCAGTCTGCGCAATCTCAAAAGGATACACGCGCGCAAGCCGCAACATTCTTGCAGGCCCTCGACACGGCCGGGAAAGACGGCTATTGACGATGCCGGGCACTCCTCCCCAGTCGTTGGCCCGACTAACACGTGTGAACGTATGGAGAGAGTGATGGACGCGTTGGTGACCACCGAATGGCTTGCCGGGGAACTCGGTGCGAGCGATCTCAGGATCGTCGATGCCACCTATGTCGACGCGGCGCTCGGCCGCGACGTCGCTGCCGACTATGAGGCGGCGCATATCCCCGGCGCCGTGTTCCTGAACCTCGGCGAGCTGCGCGATACCGACAATCCGCTGCCGATGATGCTGCCGAGCGCGGAGAAGTTCGCCAGCCGCATGCAGAGCCTCGGGCTCGGCGACGGCAGCCGCATCGTGCTCTACGACGATTCGCCCTGGCATACCGCGGCGCGGGCGTGGTGGATGCTGCGCACCTTCGGCGCACACGACGTCGCGATCCTCGACGGCGGCCTCGCCAAATGGCGCGCCGAGGGGCGCGAGACGGCGAGCGGCAAGGAAACGCTGCGCCACCGCCACTTCACCGTCTGGGCGGATCACAAGGGCGTCCGCACGCTCGAGCAGATGAAGGCCAATCTCGCCAGCGGCGCCGAGCAGGTGGTCGATGCCCGCTCGGCGGCGCGCTTCACCGGCGAAGAACCCGATCCGCGCCCGGCGACGCACGCCGGTCATATCCCCGGCTCGAAGAACCTGCCCTATACCGGTCTCTTCAATTCCGACGGTACGTGGAAGCGGGGCGATGCACTCGCGACGGCGTTCGCGCAGGCGGGGGTCGATCTCGACCGGCCGATCGCATTGACCTGCGGCTCCGGGATCACCGCATCGACGCTCGCTTTCGGTCTGCACTTGCTCGGCAAGGACGCCGCGCTCTACGATGGCAGCTGGTCGGAATGGGGAGCGGATCGCTCGACGCCCAAGGCCATGGGAGCCAAGGAAACCGTTGACGGATGACACCACGACCGGCCGGCCTTTGGGGGACGCGACCCGCGTCGTCCAGGCCGGCCGGCGCTCCGAATGGACGCAAGGCATCGTCAACACGCCGGTCTGGCGTGCCTCGACGATCCTCTACGACAGCATTGCCGATCTGCGCGCCAATGCCCGGCCCGACACGCATCACCGCCTCTATTACGGCCGGCGCGGCACGCCGACGCAATGGAGCCTCGCCGACGCGCTGACCGCGCTGGAGCCGGGGGCGGAGGCGACCTTCCTCTACCCGTCCGGCGTCGCGGCGATCGCGGCGGCGTTGCTGTCGGTGCTGTCGCCCGGCGACGAACTGCTGCTGGTCGACAGCGCCTATGACCCGACGCGCGGCCAGGCGATGCAGTTGCTCAAGCGCTTCGGGATCACGACGCGCTTCTACGACCCGCTGATCGGCGCGGGGATCGAGGCGCTGATCGGCCCGGCGACCAAGGCGATCTTCCTCGAAAGCCCGGGCAGCCTGACCTTCGAGGTGCAGGACGTGCCGGCGATCGTCGCGGTCGCCAAGGCCCACGGGCTGACGACGCTGCTCGACAACACCTGGGCGACGCCGCTGTTCTTCCCGGCGATCGAGAAGGGCATCGACCTCACCATCCTCGCCGCGACCAAATATGTCGTTGGCCATTCCGACGCGATGCTCGGCGCGGTGACCGCGGCGCCGGGCCATTATGCGCGGCTGCGCGATACGAGCTATCAGCTCGGGCAGGTCGCCTCACCCGACGACAGCTGGCTCGGCAGCCGCGGCTTGCGGACGATGGCGGTACGGCTCGCGCAGCATCAGCGCAGCGCGCTGGAGATCGCGCACTGGCTGGCCGAACGGCCGGAAGTGGCACAGGTGCTGCACCCGGCCCTGCCCTCCTGCCCCGGCCACGATACGTGGGCGCGCGACTTCAAGGGATCGAGCGGGCTGTTCTCATTCGCGCTGAACGGCGGCGGCGAGGCCGCGCGCGCGGCGCTGATCGATACGCTCGAGCTGTTCGGGATCGGCTATAGCTGGGGCGGGTTCGAGAGCCTCGCCATCCCCGCCGACCCGGCGCGGATCAGGACCGCGGCGCCGCGGGACTATGCCGGACCGATGGTGCGGTTGCAGATCGGTCTGGAGGATCCGGCCGACCTGATCGCCGATCTGGAGCGGGGATTGGCGGCGTTCCGGGCCAAATTGTAACCTAAATTCCTCCCTCGCTGACGCGAGGGAGGAATTTAGGTTACTGCGCCGATGCCTTGGCGTCCTGTCCGTCACCTTCCGGCGCCGCGACGATGTCGCGCGTCGTCGCGCCCTTGTCGACGACGTTGGTTGCGGGGTCGCCGACCGACGAGCGGATGCCGGTGTCGGCCGAATCGCCACCGGCCTGGTTGACGACGCCATTCTCCGCCGCGCTGCGCTGCGTGTTGCCGCCAAACAAGGCGTCGAGCGTCTGCGCCTGCGAGGCATTGTCCTGCGGGCGGGCGGCGCCGGGCTGCGGCGGGACCAGCGAATAATCGGGCGGGATCACCAGCGGCGCCTGCCGCGCGACGGCGAATTCGTCGGGCCGGGCGCGATCATAGCCACGCTTGCCGCAGCCCGAGAGGAGGACGACGCAGGCGAGGCCGGCGAGAATCGGAACTGACTTACGCATGGGGATTCTCCGAGGGGATGTCGCGCTTGTCGCGCATCAGGAGCGCGCGGACAAGCAGCACCAGCACGCCGAGGGTGATCGCCGCATCGGCGACGTTGAACACAAGGAACGGCCGCCAGTCGCCGAAATGCAGATCGGCGAAGTCAACGACATAGCCGAAGCGCACCCGGTCGACGATATTGCCGAGCGCGCCGCCCAGGATCGCGCCGAGCGCCATCTGGTCGGCGCGATGCGGCTCGCGCGTCATCCACACCGCCACCGCCACCGCGATCGCGCCGGTCATCGCGACCAGCGCCCAGCGCATCGTATTCGTGTCGGCGTGGAGCAGTCCCAGCGAGATGCCGTGGTTGGCGACGAAGCGCAGGTTGAAGAACGGCGTGATCGTCCGCTCCGCGGTCAGCTCGTCGAGCTGCAACACGTCGGTGATCGTCACCTTCGTCACCTGATCGACGACGAACAGCAATGCCGCGGTCAGCAGCCCGGCGATCGGGGCCTTACGCATGGGCGACGACATCCTCGCAGCGCGCGCACAGATCGCCGTCCACGGTCACTTCGGGCAGATGGCGCCAGCAGCGGCCACATTTGCGATAGTCGGTGCGCGTCACCGCCACCTCCTCGCCGGCGTCGACCTTCGCGACGATGAACGTCTCGGCCAGCGCCTCGGCCGACAGCGGCAGGTCGGGCACCGTCACCTCCGCCTCGAGGCTGGAGCGCACCGTCTTCTCGCGGCGCAGCGGCTCGATCGCCTCGGTCACGCTGGTGCGCAGCCGGCGCACGTCGGCCCAGTCGGTACCGAGCGGCTGGTCGCCGGGCAGCGCCGGCAGTTCGGGCCATTCGAGGAAATGCACCGAACCGTCCTCGCTCGGGAAGCGCGCCTGCCACACCTCTTCCGCGGTGAAGCAGAGGATCGGCGCGGCATAGCGCACCAGCGCGTGGAACAACGTGTCGAGCACCGTGCGATAGGCACGCCGCTTCGGATCGCCCGGCGCATCGCAATAGAGCGAGTCTTTGCGGATATCGAAGAAGAAGGCCGACAGATCCTCGTTGGCGAAGTCGGTCAGGCGGCGCAGATAGCGGTTGAGCTCATAGCCGTTCGCCGCCTCGCGCAGGTCCATGTCGAGCTGGCCCAACAAGGTGAGCACGTAGCGTTCCAGCTCGGGCATCGCCTCCACCTCGACCCGCTCGCTCTCGTCGAACCCGTCTAGCGCGCCGAGCAGATAGCGGAAGGTGTTGCGCAGCTTGCGATAGCCGTCGGAGGCGGTGCCGAGCACTTCCTTGCCGATCCGCACGTCGTCGAAATAATCGGTCGACGCGACCCACATACGCAGGATATCCGCCCCGCTCTCGCCGATCACTTTGAGCGGATCGACGACATTGCCGAGGCTTTTCGACATCTTGCGCCCCTGCCCGTCGAGCGCGAAACCGTGCGTCAGCACCGCATCGTACGGCGCGCGGCCGCGCGTGCCGCAGCTTTCGAGCAGCGACGACTGGAACCAGCCGCGATGCTGGTCGCTGCCCTCGAGATACAGATTGGCGCGGACGTCCTCGCCGTAGCGCGCCTCGACGGTGAAGACATGCGTCGAGCCGCTGTCGAACCAGACGTCGAGGATGTCGTTCTGCGGCTCGTAATCCGCCAGGTCATAGTCGGGGCCGAGCAACGTCTGGTGATCCGCGGTGAACCACGCATCGGCACCGCCGTCGCGGAAGGCGGCGACGATCCGCGCATTGACCGCAGCGTCGTTGAGATAGTCGCCGGTCTCGCGATGCACATAGAGTGCGATCGGCACGCCCCATGCCCGCTGCCGGCTGATGACCCAGTCCGGCCGCCCCTCGACCATCGAGCGGATGCGGTTCTGCGAGCGCGCCGGCACCCAGCGCGTGTGCTCGATCGCGTCGAGCGCAGTCTCGCGCAGCGTCGCGCCGTTCGACGCACCTTCGCCACCATTGAGGATCGGCCGGTCCATCGGGATGAACCATTGCGGCGTCGCCCGGAAGATCACCTTCGCCTTCGACCGCCACGAATGCGGATAGCTGTGCGCGAAATCGTCCGACGCGGCGAGCAGCGCGCCGACCGCGCGCAGGTCCGAACAGATCGGGCCGTCGGCGCCGACGAACTTCTTGTTGATGACGCTGCCCTGCCCGCCGAGCCACACCCAGTCGGGCCGATAAAAGCCGGCGCCATCCACGGCGAAGACCGGTTCCAGTCCATGGGCCTTGCACAGCAGGAAGTCGTCCTCGCCATGATCGGGCGCCATGTGGACGAGGCCGGTGCCGGCGTCGCTGGTGACGAAATCGCCCGACAGGAACGGCCGCGGCCGCGCGAAGAAGCCGCCGAGCGAATGCATCGGATGGCGCGCGGTCGCCCCCTCCAAAGCACTGCCCTTGACCAGAGCGATCACGGTTTCGGGCGCGATGCCGGTGCGCTTGCCGAACGCCGGCACGAGGTTCTCCTCGACGAGGAACCGCCGGCCGCCGCTTTCGAACAACACGTAGTCGAGCGCCGGATTATAGGCGAGCGCCTGGTTGACGGGAATCGTCCACGGCGTCGTCGTCCAGATCACCGCGGTCGCACCGACCAGCATCTCGCCCTCGGGCGCGGTGGCGATCTCGAAGCCGACGTCGATCTGCGTCGAGACGACGTCCTCATATTCGACCTCGGCCTCGGCGAGCGCGGTCTTCTCGACCGGCGACCACATCACCGGCTTGGCGCCGCGATAGAGCTGGCCGCTCTCGGCGAATTTGAGCAATTCGCCGACGATCGCCGCCTCGGCGTCGTAGTTCATCGTCAGATAGGGATCGGCCCAGTCGCCCATCACGCCCAGCCGCTGGAACTGGTCGCGCTGCACGCCGACCCAGCGGTCGGCATAGGCGCGGCATTCGGCGCGGAACTGCGCGACCGGCACCTCGTCCTTGTTCTGCTTCTTGGCGCGATACGCCTCCTCGACCTTCCACTCGATCGGCAGGCCGTGGCAGTCCCAGCCGGGAACATAGGGCGCGTCCTTGCCCATCAGCGACTGGCTGCGGACGATGATGTCCTTCAGCACCTTGTTCATCGCATGGCCCATATGGATGTCGCCATTGGCATAGGGCGGGCCGTCGTGGAGGATGAACAGCTCGCGCCCCTTACGCTGCTCGCGCAACCGGTCGTAGACGCCGATCCGCGCCCAGCGTTCGAGAATCGCCGGCTCCTTGGCGGCGAGGCCCGCCTTCATCGGGAAATCGGTCTTCGGCAGGAAGACGGTGTCGCGCCAATCTTTCGGCGTGTCGGGGGCGTCGGTCATATGTCTGGCGGTCTTATCGTGAGTGTCGGTCAGCACAAAGCGCATAAACGAGATGGGTTAAGCATCGAGCAACACCCGGGCGCGCGCGCAATCGCGCTCCATCTGCGCGGTCAGCGCATCGAGGCCGTCGAATTTCGCCTCGGGCCGCAGATAGTCGATCAGCGCCACCTCGATCGATTGCCCGTACAGGTCGCCGGAGAAATCGAAGAAATAGGGTTCGAGCAATTCCTTGGGCGGATCGAAGGTCGGCCGGATGCCGAGGTTCGCCGCGCCCTTGAGCAGGCGCCCGTCGGCGAGTCGCGCGGTCACGGCATAGATGCCGTAGGCGGGGCGCAGATATTTGCCCATGTCGACGTTGGCGGTGGGATAGCCGATCGTGCGGCCGAGCTTGTCGCCGTGCTGCACCAGCCCCTCGATGGCGAACGGCCGCGTGAGCAGCCGCGCCGCGCCGCGCGGGTCGCCGTCGCACAGCAAGGTGCGGATGCGGGTCGACGACACCGGCTCGCCGTCGAGCGTCACCGCGCCGACCGTCTCCGCGACGAAGCCGTGCGCGCGGCCGCGCGCGGCGAGCAGCCGGACGTCGCCGCTCTTGCGATGACCGAAGGTGAAATCCTCCCCCGTCACGACGCCGGCGACGGCGAGATTGGCGTGCAGCCGCTCGGCGATGAACGCTTCGGCAGACAGTGCGGCAAGCGCCGCATCGAACGGGAAGACGACCATTGCGTCGACACCCGCCGCGGCGAACAGCCGTTCGCGCTGGTCGAGTGTGGTCAAACGGAACGGCGGCGCGTCGGGACGGAAGTGGCGCACCGGGTGCGGATCGAAGGTCGCGACCAGCGCGGGACGCCCCTCGGCACGCGCGCGCGCCACCGCCCGCCCGACCACCGCCTGGTGTCCGAGGTGAAAGCCATCGAAATTGCCGAGCGCGACGATCCCGCCCGCCAGATGCGACGGCACCGCCGAGCCACCGTCCAGCCGCTCCATCGCCGCGGCCTTAGGACGCGCGCCGCCACGGAGCAACAGGCGGCTGGCGACATAGGCTGACGCTATAGTAAGATCGTGGCATGACCACCCTCCCCTCCCTCGGCAACGGCCTGACGCCGGAGCCGATCGTCGCCTGCATCCTGTCGCAAGCCGGCGTGCAGAAGGTGCCGAGTCCCAAGCTCGACCTGTTCATCGCCCGCGGCTTCATCGGACCGGTGCTGTGCGACGCGCTGATCGAGCGGATCGACGCTGTGCGCCGCCCCTCGACGATCGCCGACCCCAATGGCGATTCCGCCTTTCGCACCAGCGAGACCGGCGACCTGTCGGCCGATGACCCGGTGGTGCAGGCGGTGGAGGCGCGGCTGGCGGCGTTCACCGGCCTCGACCCCGCGCACGGCGAGCCGTTGCAGGGCCAGCGCTACGCGGTCGGGCAGGAGTTCAAGGGCCATACCGACTATTTCGAGCCGCAGGGCGCCGACTTCGACCGCTATTGCTCGGTGGCGGGCAACCGGACGTGGACGGTGATGGTCTATCTCAACACGCCCGAGGCGGGCGGCGCGACGCGCTTCAAGGCGGCCGACAAGATCATCCAGCCGGAAACGGGGAAGCTGGTCGCGTGGAACAACCGCCGGCCCGACGGGTCGCTCAACCCGGCGACGCTGCATCAGGGGATGAAGGTACGCGAAGGGGTGAAATACGTCATCACCAAATGGTATCGCGAACGGGTGTGGGCGTGATCCCAATTCCTCCCCCGCCAGGGGGAGGTGGCAGTGCGCAGCACTGACGGAGGGGGAGGATGGGGCGGGAGCCCTGTTACGAGCCTTCCGCCCCATCCTCCCCCTCCACCACTCGGCTAGCGCCGAGCGGTCCCCCTCCCCCTTGCGGGGGAGGATTTTCAATCAGAACGTTGCGCTTACGCCGAGGCTGAACACGCGGCCGAGGTTATACCGATTGATATACACCTCGTTGCCGTTGGCGAAGGTCTGGCTCTCGCGATAGCGGGTGCGGGTCAGGTTGCGCGCCTCGGCCTTGATCTCGAACTTGCCGCCCATCAGCTCGACGCCCTGCCGTGCGACGAGATCGAGGCGGATGCCGGGATGCTCGACGATGTCGGGCTGGAAACCGGTGCCGCCCAGCAGCGACGGACCGCGATTGGTCACGCGCTTGCTCGCATAATTGAACAGCAAGGTGATCTGCGACAGCGCCGCGCTGTCCTCGATGCCGAGTTGCAGATTGACGAGGTGGTCCGACTGCCCCGTCAGCGGTGCACCGTCACGGAACAGCGACGAGGCCGGTGCGAAGCCGACCGCGCAATTGCCCACCGCCTGCGTCGACGAGGCGACCGACGGCGCGCAATTGCTGTCCGCGGTGATCTTCGACTTGGTGTAGGTGTAATTGGCGACGAGCAGCGCACGCCGCGTCGCGAAGAAGTCGCTGCCGAACACGTCGGCGAGCGGGAAATACTTCTGCAGCTCGACCTCGCCGCCGTACAGCGTCGCCTTGGGCAGATAGGTGAAGCCGGTCTGCAACCGGTCGTCGGCGCCGGTGTAGAAGCCGACCTGCTCGATCGGATTGTCGATCCGCTTGTAGAAGCCCGCCAGCGTGAAGCGCTGGTCGCGCTTGAAGAACCATTCGTAGCGCGCTTCGAGATTGTAGAGCTTCGAATCGCGGAGCAGCGGATTGCCGAAGAACAGGCGATCCGAATCGGGATCGCGGAATTGCTGCGGCGCGAGCTCGCGGAACTGCGGCCGCGAGATCGTCTTGGCGGCGCTGGCGCGCAGCTGCATGTCGGCGGCGAAATTCCAGGTCAGCGTCGATGCCGGCAGGAAGTAATCGTTCTTCAGCCGCGCAAGGCCGGTGGTGACGCCGAACGGCGTGACCCGCTCGTCGCCGCGTTCGTAGCGCACGCCGATCACCGCGCGCAGCCCGTCGAACGCCTCGCCCTCGGCCTGCACATAGCCCGCATGGACGTCGAGGGTGGCGTCGTAGCGATAGGCGCCCGCCGCGGTGTTGAACTGCAACTGGATCGTGCAGGGCGCAGTATTGGCGGTCGACGGACAGGCGTTGTTGAGCACGTCGGGGCTCAGCAGATAATCGGGGCGCAGCAGATTATAGGGATAGCCCGGCGCGGTGCCGCCGCCGTTCGACGTCTGATAGTTGAACTGCAGGCGCGACGAGGTGCGGTCGGTGCCCTGGTAGAAATACCCCGCCGACAGCGTGATCGGGCGATCGCCGTCGATCTTGTACGACGTGTCCGCCTGACCGGTCCAAAGATTCTCATTCAGCTCGCTGAAGATGATCGATGCGAAGGGGGTGAAGCGCTGCGTCACCTGATAGGCGCCGTTGCACTGGAAGCCGCCCGCCTGTTGCGCGCCGTCGCTGGTGATCGGCAGACCGGTGGTGGTGGTCGCCGAGCAGAGATAGTCGAACTGGCGCTCGTAGGGCGCGTTGCGCTTCGAATTGGCATAGGCGCCGCGCACGTCGAGCTTCAGCGCGTCGGTCAGCTTGAACTCGCCGACCAGCTGCGTCTCGATCAGCTGGCGTTCGAACCAATTGGTGTTCTGCTGGAAACGCAGTCCGCTGGCGTTGTTGTACAGCGTCGCCGCCGAGCCGCGCCCCTGCTTCAGCGTGTCGTGGATGTAGACGTTGGTCCAACGCAGCGTGTTCTCGCCGAACTCCAGCCCGACGCCAATCAGCGCATTGGCGACGATGCGATTGTCGGTCAGCAGGGTGCTGAAATCGTTGCGCAGCGTGCCGTCGGCCGAGACGCTGTCCTGCTGGTTGGCGAAACGCGTGCGGAAGGTGTTGCTGGCGCTCAGCGAGGCGATCACGCCGAGCCGCGACGAACCGATGTCGTAGACCGAGCCGCCGCTGATCTCGCCCGACCAATTGGCCGGCAGCTGGTTGTTGCGCTGGAGCAAAGTGGTCGAGGCGTTGGACAGCTGCGCGACCTGCGCGGCGGGGATGATGCCGCTGCCGTTGGGCGCATTCTTGATGAACGCCGGCACCTTGCGCGTGCCGTCGTCATAGCCGATCCAGTCGGCGTCGCCGCCGGCATAGGTATAGCCCAGCTCGCTGGTGGTTGCGTCGTCGGCGGCGATGGTCGCGCCGAACGAAACGAAATTCTTGTCGGGGATCGCCTTGGTCGTCAGGTTGATCACGCCGCCGCCGAACTCGCCGGGATAATTGACCGAATAGGTCTTCTGGACCAGCGCCGAGCCGACGATCGTCGTCGGGAAGATGTCGAGCGGCACCGAGCGGCGCAGCGGTTCGGGGCTTGGCAGCGGCGAGCCGTTGAGCAGCGACGAGGAGTACCGATCGCCGAGGCCGCGAACGTAGACGAAGCCGCCGCCGACCACCGACAGGCCGGTGACGCGGGTCAGCGCGCCGGCGATATCGCCCTCGCCGGTCCGCGCGATATCGGCGCTCGACAGCACCGAGACGATCTGCGGCGTCGAGCGGACGACGTTGGGGATGTTGCGGCCGACGACGACGATGTCCTCGACATCGCCGTTCATGCCCGGCGCGGACACTTCGACCGGCGCCTCCTGCTGGTCGGTGGAGGTCGGCGCCGCGGTCTGCGGATCGGTCGCGCCGCCGGGGCTCGACGTCGCGGGGGTCGAGGTCTGCGCCGGCGGCGGGGCCGGCGCGGCGGTGCCGCCCGCGGTCTGCGCGAGAACCGCCGGCGCCACGAGGGTGGAGGACATCAATAGAAGGGTGGCGAAAGCGAGCCGCTGCGGCATGACCGTCAATCCCGGATCAGGAGTCTGGATACAGGTGTCCGCAGGTGACGGGATCGCCACCTGCGGCATCGATGCTGGGATGGGGCGCCGTCAGGCACCCCATGGCCTCAGCGGCCCTGGCAGGCGAAATAGACCGAGTTGAACGACGGCGGGCCGAAGTCCTGCAACGCCGAGTCGGCGGGACGGACCGTGCTGCGGCCGCCGCTGGTCTGTTCGCCGGCGATGATGTTGACGCAGGCGACGTTGTTCACCGTCTTCACCACGCCGTTGACGAAACGCATGTCGGAGCCGCCACGCTGGCGGATCGCGGCGGGCGCCAGCGCGGTCTGGATGAAGGTGAAGTTGGCGTAGGTCGCGAAGGTGCGCGGCAGCAGGTCCTCGGCGTTGTTCGAATCGATCTCGGTCGAGAAGCTGTCGACGGTCGCGCCGCTGGTCCGCTGCGCCGCGATCATGAACTGGATGAAGCCGCGATAGCCGTTGTCGATGTCGAAGCCGTCGTCGTCGGCGCCGGTGATCGCGATATATTTCAGGTTGCTGGTGCCGCCGAATATCTCGATGCCGTCATCCGCCGAATTGTGGCTCTGGATATGGTCCAGCGTCGTGCCCGAGCCGGTCGCGCCGAGCGTCAGGCCCTGCAGCTCGTTGCCGTCGCTGATCGCGATGCCCGAATAGCGGATCTGGACGTAGGACATCGTTCCGCTCGAATCGGCGGTGTCGGTGCCGCCGTAGAAGCGGCCGGTGACGCCCTCGATCGCGAGCTGGCACGGCGTCGCGTTGCTGCCGCCGCTGCCGGTGGCGCAGACCGCGGTCGGCGCGCGGCCGAGCAGGATGATGCCGCCCCAATGGCCCTGGCTGGTCTCCGATTCGCCGGTCGACGAGCTGACGTTCTGCTGCGAGGTGAAGATGATCGGCGCGCTGGCGGTGCCGATCGCGTTGAGCTTCGATCCGCGGTTGATCAGCAGCAGGTCGTTGGTCGATTCATTGGCGTTGGCGAAGACGGTGACGCCCGGCTCGACGGTCAGCGTCACGCCGGTGCCGCCGCTCGCGCCGAGATCGGTGCCGACCTCGGTCTGGCCGGTGAAGCGATAGGCGATGCCGGCGATGCGCGGCAGCGTCAGGCTGGTGGTGATCGCCTGCGGGATGTCGCAGACCTTGAAGCCGCCGATCGTCGCCGCGGTGGCGGTGTTCGCCGCACCGCTCGCGGTGGTGGTACCGGTCGGGCAGGCCGCGCCGCTCGCCAGCGTGCCGATCGCCGGCACCGCCGTGCAGCGCGCACCGCTGCCGCCGAACTCCGCTGCGGTCGAATTGCAGGTCCAGCCCTGGAAGCTGGTATCGCTCGGCCCGCTCAGCGCACCGACGTAATTCGTCCGGGTGAAGAAGGCGTTGATCGCCGACGGATCGGCCGCCGTGGTCAGCGAGGTCGCCGAGGTCGGATAGACGCCGTTGAGCGTCGAGCCGGTGCCGTTGACGTTGTTGTTGCTGCCCGCGTTGACGATCGCGAGTTGCTCGTCCGCGGTGATCGTGATGCTGTTGACGGTCGTGGCGGCGGCGAATTGCGCGGCGGTGATCGCCGAGGGGGTCGGCGTCGGGGTGGGCGCGGTCGGCGTCGGCGTCGGGCTGACGATCACGACGCTGCCCGCACCCGGCGAGGCGACGCTGTCGGCACCGCCGCAGCCGGCGAGCGCCAGGCACGCGGTTGAAGCCATGAGGATTGCGCCGATGCGCGTGTGGCTCGCCATGATCGAAAGCTCCCGGTCGTAGTCGTTGTGACGGCCGGCCGAGGCTCCCCCTTCGACCGTTCCCTGAAGCCCCGGTACGAGCGGTAAATGACTCCTGAATGAGATTCAGGAGACGTTTTGGTGACGATGATGTGACGAGTTTGTTACGGCAGCGGCTGGGCGACAGCGCGACGCATGGGACGCAAGCCACTGAATGCCAGTGAAATTCCTCCCCCGCCAGGGGGAGGTGGCAGGCCGGAGGCCTGACGGAGGGGGAGGATACAGTAAGCGTGGCGTATGCGGAAACGCCCCCTCCACCACCCGCTGACGAGGGCGGTCCCCCTCCCCCGCTAAAGCGAGGGAGGAATTCGCATTCTGCCCCCAAACGCAAAACGGGCGCCCTCCTTCCGGAGGACGCCCGCCACGCATCAAGCCGGGAAGCTTACTTCTTGCCTTCCGTCACGCCGATCGCGGGGACCGAGACGGTTTCCCTCTCGGTCTTGACCTTGGGCACTTCGACCGTGGTTTCCTTGGTGCCGACGACGACCTTCTTCGAATCGAGATCCACCGCCGGCAGCGAGCCGCCCTTGGCGCTGACGTCGACGGTCGGCAGCGAGCCCTTCTTGGTGACGTCCGCGCTCCAGAAGCCGGTCAGGAACAGCAGAGCGACGATGATGATCGCCACCACGGCCACGATCGCCAGCACACGGCCCGCGCCGCCGCGGCGCTCGACGATGACGCGGTCGCCGTTACGGTCGGTCGTATAGTCTACCATGATCTCTCTCCCTTTGAACTGAAGAGCTTAATCCGGAGATCGGGCGATTGTTCCCGATCCGCAACGACCAAAAGGGGGACCGGACTGCCCCACGCCCGGCGCGCCGGCCGCGACGCACCGTCGCCAGAAACCAAAAAGCCCGCCGATCATGCGATCGGACGGGCTGATATGGTGGGCGCGACAGGGATTGAACCTGTGACCCCACCCGTGTGAAGGGTGTGCTCTACCGCTGAGCTACGCGCCCGAAACTTGTCGGAGGCGGGCCTTTACGGGCAGCCGCCGCCGCTGTCCAGTCTCAGTTCACCGAATCTTTCAGGCCCTTGCCGGCCTTGAACTTGGGCTGGTTGGACGCCTTGATCGTCATCGGCTCCAGCGTGCGGGGATTGCGGCCCTGCGACGCCTTGCGCTTGGAGACGGAGAAGGTGCCGAACCCCACCAGACGAACCTCGTCGCCCTTCTTCAAGCTGTCGGTGATCGCATCGAAGACCGCTTCCACCGCCTTGATCGCATCGCCCTTGGCGAGCCCCGAGGTGTCCGCGACCGTCGCGATCAGCTCTTGCTTGTTCATGGAATACTGCCCCTTCGAACCCTGAAAAGAATCATTGCCAAGCCAGAACGACCAATAAGGCCGCCCCGACCGGCAGAGTCAATCGATACCGTTGCGCTCTGTAAGGCGCAGCGGTTTCAAAACGTTAACGACGGCCTAGCCGCCCTTGGCTCAGTGATGCAACTCACCGCCCGCAGGCGCAACCCCCGCCGGGGGCAATGCGGCGAGTTCATCGGCATCCGTCCACTCGATCGCCGACAGCGGCTCGGTCAGCGCCAGCTTGAGCACCTCGTCGACATGCGCGACCGGCACGATGGTCAGCCCGTCCTTGATGTTCTGCGGAATGTCGGCGAGGTCCTTTTCGTTCTCCTGCGGGATCAGCACCGTGGTGATGCCGCCGCGCAGCGCAGCAAGCAGCTTCTCCTTGAGCCCGCCGATCGGCAGCACGCGGCCACGCAAGGTGACCTCACCGGTCATCGCGACGTCCTTCTTCACCGCCACGCCGGTCAGCGTCGAGACGATCGAGACCACCAGACCGATACCCGCCGACGGCCCGTCCTTCGGCACCGCCCCTTCGGGGAGGTGGATGTGGATGTCCTTGCGGTGGAACAGCGACGGCTTGATGCCGTAGCTCGGGCTGCGCGCCTGGACGAAGCTGAAGGCGGCCTGCACCGATTCCTTCATCACGTCGCCCAGCGTGCCCGTGGTCTTGACCGCGCCCTTGCCCGGCACGGTGACGCTCTCGATCGTCAGCAATTCGCCGCCCACCTCGGTCCAGGCAAGCCCGGTGACCGCGCCGATCTGATGCTCGGTCTCGCCGAGCCCGTGGCGGAACTTCTGCACGCCCGCGAACTCGCCGAGATTGTCGGGCGTCACCGTGACGCTGGTCGCCTTGCCTTCGAGGATCTGGCGCAGCGCCTTGCGCGCCAGCCGCGCGATCTCGCGCTCCAGCGTACGAACGCCCGCCTCGCGCGTGTATTTCTGGATCAGCGCGCGCAGGCCGTCGTCGGTCAGCGTGAATTCGCCCGGCTTCAGGCCGTGCGCCTCGATCTGCTTCTCGATCAGATGGCCCTTGGCGATCTCGACCTTCTCGTCCTCGGTATAGCCTTCGAGGCGGATGATCTCCATCCGGTCGAGCAGCGGCTGCGGCAGGTTGAGCGTGTTGGCAGTGCAGACGAACATCACGTCGGACAGATCGATGTCGATCTCGAGATAATGGTCGTTGAACTTGCCGTTCTGCTCGGGGTCGAGCACCTCGAGCAGCGCCGACGCCGGATCGCCGCGAAAATCCTGACCGAGCTTGTCGATCTCGTCGAGCAGGAACAGCGGGTTGGACGTGCCAGCCTTCTTGAGGTTGGTCACGATCTTGCCGGGAAGCGAACCGATGTACGTACGGCGATGGCCGCGGATCTCGGCCTCGTCGCGCACGCCGCCGAGGCTCTGGCGGATGAACTCGCGCCCGGTCGCCTTGGCGATCGACTTGCCGAGGCTGGTCTTGCCGACGCCCGGCGGGCCGACGAGGCAGAGGATCGGCCCCTTCAGCTTGTTGGTGCGCGCCTGCACGCCGAGATATTCGACGATCCGGTCCTTGACCTTCTCCAGCGCGTAATGGTCCTCGTCCAGCACCGCCTGCGCCGCGGCAATGTCCTTCTTGATCTTGGACTTCTTGCCCCAGGGCAGGCCGAGCAGCACGTCGAGGTAATTGCGCACGACGGTCGCCTCGGCGCTCATCGGCGCCATGGTCTTGAGCTTCTTCAGCTCCGACGTCGCCTTGCTGCGCGCCTCCTTGCTGAGCTTGAGCGTCGCGATCTTCTGCGTCAGCTCGGCGATCTCGTCGCCGTCGCTTTCGTCGTCGCTATTGCCCAGCTCGCGCTGGATCGCCTTCAGCTGCTCGTTGAGATAATATTCGCGCTGCGTCTTCTCCATCTGGCGCTTGACGCGACTCTTGATCTTCTTCTCGACGTGCAGGACGCCGAGCTCGCCTTCCATCAGCGCATAGGCCATTTCCAGCCGCTTGACGGGATCAAGCTCGACCAGCAGCGCCTGCTTGTCGGCGACCTTGACCTGCACGTTGGCCATGATCGCATCGCCGAGCTTCGACGCCTTCGTGATCTCGCCGAGCTGCTGCGCGGTCTCGGCCGGCAGCTTCTTGTTGAGCTTGGCATAGGTTTCGAACTGCTCGACCGCCGAGCGCATCAGCGCCTCGACCTCGATACCCTCCGCCTCGCGCTCCTCGAGCATCTCGACGGTCGATTGCAGAAAGCCGTCGCCCTCCGACAGCTCGCCCAGGCGACCACGCGCCTTGCCCTCGACCAGCACGCGCACGGTGCCGTCGGGCAGCTTCAGCAATTGCAGCACGGTCGCGGTGACGCCGACCTCGTACAGGTCCTCGCGGCCGGGATCGTCCTCGGCGGGGTCGAGCTGCGCGACGAGGAAGATCTCCTTGTCCGCGCCCATCGCCGCTTCCAGCGCGGCGACCGATTTGTCGCGTCCGACGAACAGCGGCACGATCATGTGCGGGAACACGACGATGTCGCGCAGCGGCAGAACGGGGAATGTGATCATGGATACTCCGGTGCCACCTCGAACGGGGTGGCTTTGATACACTATATGGGGATCGGGGCGTATCCATCAATCGTCGCGCTCACGGCACGGCAGGTCTTGTCATCCTTCCGCCGAGCGCCGAAACCCGCCGCTTCCATCCGGGAGTACAGAATGCCGCTACGCCTGCCGTTCGCCGCCCTATTGCTGCTGTCGGCCAGCGCTTATGCCGCCGAACCGGGCAAGCCGCCGCTCAGCGCACAGACCGCCGCCTCGGGCGGGCCGCTCGACGCCGCGCAGAAGAAGGTGACGTTCGACACCGCCGACCTGCAATTCGAGGTCGATCCCGAGCGCGAGGTCATCAACGCCACCGCGACGCTCGTCTTCACCGCCAAGGAGCGGATCGACCGGCTGGTGGTCGATCTCGACAAGAATTTCACCGTCACCGCGGTGACCGTCGACGGCGTCGATTCGGCGGGGTTCAGCAACCCCGAAGGCCGGATGACGATCAAATTGGTCAAGAAGGCCGCCAAGGACGCTAAGCTCACCGTCAAGATCACCTATGGCGGCCGTCCGCATACCGCGGTGCGCGCGCCGTGGGACGGCGGCTTCGTGTGGGCCAAGACGCCCGACGGCAGTCCGTGGATCGCCACTGCGGTGCAGGGCGAGGGCTGCGACCTGTTCTGGCCGTGCATCGACTATCCGACCTACGAGCCGCAGAAGGTGACGCTGCACATCACCGTGCCCAAGGGGCTGAAGGCGCCGTCGAACGGCAAGTTGCTCGGCGTCGACCATCTCGACGACGGCCGCAGCACCTGGAACTGGGAGGTCGCGCACCCCAACCCCTATACGATCGCGCTCAACGTCGGCCCGTATGAGGAGCTGACCGGCACCTACAAGAGCAAATACGGCAACGAGATCCCGATGTATTATTGGTATCTGCCCGGCGAGAAGGAGAAAGCGGAGAAGCTGTTCGCCGAATTCGCGCCGACGCTCGACTTCTACGAAAGCGTCGTCGGCCCCTATCCCTGGGCGAACGAGAAGGTCGGCGTGGTCGAGACCCCGCACAAGGGCATGGAGCACCAGACGATCAACGCCTACGGCAACGACTATGCCAAGGCGCCCGAGGGCTTCGACTGGCTGTTCCAGCACGAATTCGGCCACGAATGGTTCGCCAACCAGATGACCGCGCCCAATTGGGACGACTTCTGGATGCACGAGGGCTTCACCGAATATATGCAGCCGCTCTACGGCCGCTGGCGCGACGGCGACGCGCGCTATGCGGCGATGATGCTCGACATGCGGCCGAAGATTCTCAACCAGTCGGCGCTGGTCGCCGGCAAGCCGCAGACCGCCGACGACGTCTACAAGACCGCGCCGGGCCGCGGCGGCGACATCTATTACAAGGGCGCGTGGGTACTCCACACGCTGCGCAACGCGATCGGCGACAGGCAATTCGACGAGATCTTGCGCTGGACCGTCTACGGCCGCGCCGATCCCGCGCCGGGCAATTTCCAGCCCGTGTTCCGCACGACGCCCGAGTTCATCGGCTACGTCAAGCAGGTGACGGGGCAGGATTGGCAGTGGTTCTTCGACGTCTATCTCTACCAGGCGGCGCTGCCCAAACTGACCGCGACGCGCAATGCGACGCAGCTCACGCTGAAATGGACCTCGCCGACCAACAAGCCCTTCCCGCTGCCGGTCGAGGTGTCGGTCGACGACGTCGTCCAGAAGGTGGCGATGACCGGCGGCGTCGCGACGATCACCGTGCCGGCGGGCGCGCACGTCGTCGTCGATCCGATGGCGCGCGTGCTCAAGCAGGACGACGCGATCGACGCCTATCAGGCGTGGAAGGCCGCGCAGCCCAAACCCAAGTGATCGAGGAGCCTGCGATGACGACCCAGCCCTGGACCGCCCGCGCTGCCGAAATGGCGGCAATCTTCATGGTCGGCGACGGCCTCGTCGGCCTCCTCCAGCCGCGTCGCCACGTCGATCTGTGGAAGGAGGAGGCGCTCGGCGCGGAAAGGACGGTCGCGCCGTTCGTCGACCGTCCCGGCCGGCGGCAACTCTATGCGCTCGCGCAGATCGCCGGTGGACTGTGGCTCGCCAGCCGCCAGCGCCCGCGCTAGGCCGGGTCGACGTTCCAAGCTTGGCGAAACTTCCTCCCCCGCCAAGGCAAGGCTATCGCATATGACTGCGGGGACGAGGATCAAGCCGCTTCCACATATTCTTCGTCACCCCGGACTCGTTCCCGGGTCCACCGGGCCGCAAGAGAATGGTGCCCTTTCAAGCCGTTCTCCTCGCCGCAGGGTGGACCCCGGAACGAGTCCGGGGTGACGGGGTGGGGTTGGAAGGCGGTGCGCTCACATGAACGTTCATATGCGACCCGCGCTAGGCCACGCGCGCCTCTACGGCACCACCGTGGTGAACAGATACGCCGCGAAGATCACCAGATGCACCACGCCCTGCAGCACCGTAGTCCTCCCGGTGCCGAGCGAGATCGTCGTCACGAACAGCGACAGCGCCAGCAGCGTCATGCTCTTCGCCCCGATCCCCAGCGCCAGCGGCAGACCGAGCACCAAGCTGACGATCGCCACCGCCGGGATGGTCAGTCCGATCGTCGCCAGCGCCGATCCCAGCGCGAGGTTGAGGCTGGTCTGCAACCGGTCGCGCCGCGCCGCATTGTAGGCGGCGAGGCTTTCCGGCGCGAGCACCAGCGCGGCGATCACCACGCCGACGATCGCCAGCGGCAGCCCGGCGGCGAGGATCGCCGCCTCCACCTGCGCCGACAGTCCCTTGGCGAGCAGCACCACGACGACCAGCGCGACCAGCAGGATGCCGAACGCGATCCACGCGGTACGGTCGCTCGGCGGCGGTGCATGCTCTTCCGGCGCGATGTCACCCGCGGGCAGGAAATAGTCGCGATGCCGCACCGTCTGGACCAGCACGAACGTGCCGTAGAGCACCAGGCTGACGATCGCCACGAAGATCAATTGCGACGGCGCATAGGTCGGCCCCGCCGCGCTGGTCGTGTAATTGGGCAGGATCAGCGACAGGACGACCAGCGCGGCGAGCGTCGCCAGCGCGGCACTGATCCCGCGCAGCGTGAAGCGCTGTTCACCATGCGTGATCCCGCCGGTCAGCAGGCACAGCCCGATAATGAAGTTCAAGATGATCATGATCGCCGCGAACACCGTGTCGCGCGCCAGCGCGGCGACGTCGCCCGATCCCGACAGCATCAGCGAGACGATCAGCGACACCTCGATCACGGTCACCGCGATCGCCAGCACCAAGGTCCCGAACGGCTCGCCGACGCGATGCGCGACGACCTCTGCATGATGCACCGCCGCCACGACCGCGCCGATCAGCACGACCGCGGCGACGATCGTGCCGATCGTCCCCATCGCATAGACGGACAGCAGCACCACCGGCACGCCGAGCGCCGGGAACAGGATCGCCCATAGCGGCAGCCCCATCCAGCCCTTGGTCACGGTCATGCTTTCGTCTCCAGATCGTTACGCAAGGCCAATGCTCTTGCGCCGCGAAAAGGTCCGTATTGATCGCCGCAGCGGAATGCCATTAACACTTTGATACGGATCAAGAGCAATACACCGGTCCCGTTTATCGCCCCTGTGCGGCGCGCGCCTGCGCCGGACGGTCGAACGCCTGATCGCGATAGCGACCGTCTTTCTCCACCCAATGCAGGAAGAGGTGCGCCGACCAGCTATTCGGATTGGCCTCGAGCCGGCCGTGCCGGTGATGCGTCCCCTGATACAATACCCCGTCGCCCGGCTGCATCGCGACCGACGCATAGGGTTGCGTGCCGAAATCGTCGCTGACCTGCGGCTGCGGCACCTCGCTTCGCTCGGTCGCGACCGACAGCGCCCATGGCCGGTCGTCACCGTAAGCGATGGTCAGCGACAGGCTGTGCTCGCACGCCTGCCGATCCGAATGGACCCGGCAGACGTCGCCCTGCTGATAGGCGCGGAAATAGGCATAGGTCGGCAGCAGCTCGCACCCCACCACCTCGGCGACCCGCGGCGTCAGCCCCCACAGGAAGGTGAGCATCGGCGCATATTGGAACGCATAGACCTCGATCGCCGGCTGGCGCAGCAACGGCCCGCGAGCGGTGAAGCTCTGCAACGGGCGCCCCGCCGCCTGCAGATCGGCCTGCATCATCCGGTAGAAAGCGAGCAGCACCTCGGGCACGAACAGATGCGGCAGGCCGACATGGCCGTCGCGATGGTAGCGTTCCGATAAGGTCATGGTCCGGCTCGTCTTTCTGGCGTCGCTCCGGGTCTAGGACGCCGACGCGGCGGGCGCCATGCCTGTTTCGCCGGCGGCGGTCAGTCGCCCATGACGAGCAGGATGGCCGGGAACAGGTTCTGGAGGACGTGCACCGCCACGACGACCCCGACCGCCCACCAGAAGCCGCGCGGCCGCCACGTCACGTAGAGCGTCGAGAAGATCAGGAACGGCCACCAGATCACCGCCCCCCACCACGGCGAGGCGAGGCTGTGCGCAATTCCCCACAAGGCGCTGCTCGCGAGGACCGCCTGCCACCCGCACAGCCAGCGCAGCAACAGGCTGAGGACGCCCGCCATGATCAGCGTCTCGACGACGGGACTGAAGCCGGCGACGAGGAACAGCTTCACCGGTCCCGAGGTATCGCCGAGATCCGGCCCGGGATTGCCCGGCACGAAATGATCGATCGCGGTGCTCAGCGCGATGCTGCCGACGATGGTCAGCAGCCAGCCGACGAGGATCGCCAGCCACGGCCGCCGGTCGCGGAACAGCAGCGGCGGCAGTATCGCGAGCGGTCCGCGGCCTTCGTGCCATAAGGGGCTGAGGCCGGGTGCGGTCTCGATCCGTGTCGTTGCCATCGTCGCTCCGTCGTTTGAACGCCCCCGTGGGGCCGGCAACGTTAACGCCGGATGAGGCGATGCGACGCGCGGGCGACATCACGCCATCGTTTTCGCCGGCAATTACGACCTCTCGGATGCGACGCGCGGCCCGCCCGACCGATCACCCCGGTCCGCCAAGGACTTTTGCAGATCCTCCCGGCGACCCGGCAAAGGCGGGCGTCTGCAAAAACGTCGAATGCACCTAGCGAAGGTGAGGAATTCGTCAGCTATCGCGCTCCCGCGGCACGAGCACGCGTCAAAACCTCACCAGTGCTCCCGCACAAAACCTCGCCAGTGCTCCCGCGCAAAACCTCGCCAGTGCTCCCGCGCAGGCGGGAGCCCAGGAGTCCCGCACGCTACCGGACGTTGTTCCGCTTGGCCCTGGGTTCCCGCCTTCGCGGGAACACTAGAGATGGGGCGGACGCGCCGGCGCCTCTCGACCAATGCGGCAATGCCAGAGATACCAGTGACCAGCCACCGCCCCACGAAAAAGGGGCGCCGCTCGCGCGACGCCCCTCCTCATCATGTCCACAGGAATGGATCAGGCCGCGGCGCCCGCCCCGTCCTTCTTCTTCTCGGCATAGACGCGGATCGGTTCCTTGCGGCCCTCGATCACGTCCTTGTCGATCATCACCTCGTCGACGCCGTCCATGCCGGGCAGGTCGAACATCGTGTCGAGCAGGATCGCCTCAAGGATCGAACGTAGCCCGCGCGCACCGGTCTTGCGCTCGATCGCCTTCTTGGCGACCGTCACCAGCGCATCGTCGGTGAAGTCCAGCTCGACCTGCTCCATCTCGAACAGCTTCTGATATTGCTTCACCAGCGCGTTCTTCGGCTCGGACAGGATCTTGACCAGCGCCGGGATGTCGAGATCCTCCAGCGTCGCGATCACCGGCAGACGGCCGACAAACTCGGGGATCAAACCGAACTTGAGCAGATCCTCCGGCTCGGTCTGGCGCAGCAGCTCGCCGGTGCGCTTCTCCTCGGGCGCCGCCACATAGGCGCCAAAGCCGATCGACTTGCCCTGCAAACGATCGCCGATGATCTTCTCGAGGCCCGAGAAGGCGCCGCCACAGATGAACAGGATGTTCGTCGTGTCGACCTGCAGGAATTCCTGCTGCGGATGCTTGCGCCCGCCCTGCGGCGGTACGCTCGCGGTGGTGCCTTCCATCAGCTTGAGCAGCGCCTGCTGCACGCCCTCGCCCGACACGTCGCGGGTGATCGACGGATTTTCCGCCTTGCGGCTGATCTTGTCGATTTCGTCGATATAGACGATGCCGCGCTGCGCGCGCTCGACGTTATAGTCGGACGCCTGAAGCAGCTTGAGAATGATGTTCTCGACATCCTCGCCGACATAGCCCGCCTCGGTCAGCGTCGTCGCATCCGCCATGGTGAACGGCACGTCGAGGATGCGCGCCAGCGTCTGCGCCAGCAGCGTCTTGCCGCAGCCGGTCGGCCCGACGAGCAGGATGTTCGACTTGCTCAGCTCGACGTCGGCACCCTTGGCGCCGTGGTTGAGCCGCTTGTAATGATTGTGCACCGCCACCGACAGCACGCGCTTGGCACGCTTCTGGCCGATCACGTAATCGTCGAGGACGTCGCAGATCTCCTGCGGAGTCGGCACGCCGCCGTCCTTCTTGGACACCAGCGCCGACTTCGTCTCCTCACGGATGATGTCGTTGCACAGCTCGACGCACTCGTCGCAGATGAACACGGTGGGTCCGGCAATCAGCTTGCGGACCTCGTGCTGCGACTTGCCGCAGAACGAGCAGTAGAGGGTGCTCTTCGAGTCGCCACCGCTCAGTTTCGTCATTCAAACTTCCTTGTCGCGGGTGAGGCCCCGCTGGTGAGGCCGGTCATGGTAGACCGGCCGTTACGCAAACCACAACGCCCAAACGTCCCTAACGGCACGGCCGGGCGCGGAACTGCGCCTTTATGCCGCTTGGGCAACGTCTTCCGAGGGGCTCGGACGCTTGTCGAACACCTCGTCGACCAAACCGAATTCCTTGGCTTCATGCGCTTCCAGGAACGTGTCGCGATCCATCCGGCGCTCGATCTCCTCGATCGGCTGGCCGGTATATTGCGCGTACAGCTGGTTCATCCGGGCGCGGATACGCAGGATTTCCTTGGCCTGGATCTCGATGTCCGACGCCATGCCTTGCGCCCCGCCCGACGGCTGGTGGATCATGATCCGCGCGTTGGTCAGCGCCACACGCATGCCCGGCTCGCCGCTGGCGAGCAGGAAGCTGCCCATCGACGCCGCCTGACCGATGCAGACCGTGCCGACGCGCGGACGGATGTACTGCATCGTGTCGTGGATCGCCATGCCCGCCGTGACGACGCCGCCCGGCGAGTTGATGTACATGAAGATGTCCTTCTTCGGGTTCTCGGACTCGAGGAAGAGCAGCTGCGCGGTGATGAGGCTGGCCATGCCGTCCTCGACGCCGCCGGTGACGAAGATGATCCGCTCGCGCAGCAGGCGGCTGAAGATATCGAACGAGCGCTCACCGCGGTTCGACTGTTCGATGACGATCGGCACGAGCCCCGCTTGGGTCTGCTGCAAACCAAGGCCGGCACTGGCCATCGGGCTCATGAAGTCGCCGGTCTCGAACGGATTATGCATGAAAATCTCTCTATATGCCCCGAAGATCGCCAACATCGGCGCTCCCGCGGGGGAGTTCAAGCCCCGGCGGTCGGAGCGGGATGGGTCAGATAGGCGAGCCGGCGCACCTCGCGCCGCCCGCGCACCACGGTATCGAGGATCAGACCGGCGAAGCCGCACAGCGCGGCGATGATCATCAGCCCGGTGATCAGGATCGCGGTCGGGAAGCGCGGCACCAGATGCGTGTGCATATAGGTGATCGCCAGCGGCACGCTCATCGCCACCGCGATGCCGGCGAGCAGCGCGCCGATCACCCCGAAGAACAGCAGCGGCCGCTCGATCCGGTACAGCGTCAGGATGGTGTTTAGGATGCGGAAGCCGTCGCCATAGGTGCTCAGCTTCGACGCCGACCCCTCCGGCCGGGCATAATAAGGCGTCTCGATCTCGGCGCAGGGCATCTTGAGTTCGAGCGCGTGGACGCTGATCTCGGTCTCGATCTCGAAGCCCGAGGACAGCGACGGGAAGCTCTTGACGAAGCGGCGCGAGAAGACGCGATAGCCCGACAGGATATCGGTGAAGCTGCGCCCGAACAGCCGCGCGAGCATGCCGGTGAGCAGCGCGTTGCCGAAGCGATGGCCGCGGCGATAGCTTTCCTGCACCTGGCTGATCCGGCTGCCGACGACCATGTCGCATTGCTCATCGAGCAGCCGCGCGACCAATGCGGGGGCGGAGGCTGCATCATAAGTCGCATCGCCATCGGCCATCACATAGACGTCGGCATCGATATCGGCGAACATCCGGCGGACGACATTGCCCTTGCCCTGGATGCGCTCGGTCCGGACCACGGCGCCGGCTGCGCGCGCGACCACGACGGTGTCGTCGGTCGAATTGTTGTCATAGACGTAGACGGTGGCGTCCGGCAGCGCGGCGCGGAAGCCGGCGACGGTCTGCGCGATCGCCGCAGCCTCGTTGTAGCAGGGCAGCAGGACTGCGATCGTCGGTTGCGTCACGGGTGAATCCTCATCGCGGCGCTCGGCATGCGTCTACCCGATATCCGTCCGTTTGCCCTGAGCCTGTCGAAGGGCTGTGAGTCTCACGATGCTTCGACAGGCTCAGCACCAACGGGTTTGGCATAATACACTGCGTTTTGTCATCCCCGCGCAGGCGGGGATCCAGACGCGCAGGTCTCCGATCGAGCCGCAGCGTCAGCGTCTATGGATCCCCGCCTACGCGGGGATGACGATGGGTGGGGAGGGGACCGCGGCCCCTCCCCCATCAGTCTCAGCCCTCGCTCGACGCAGCGGCCTTCTTCGCGCGCGGCTTCTTCGCCGGAGCGTCGGCGGCCTCGGTGCCTTCCGCCGCTTCCGCTGCGACCGGCGACGATTCGGTCACCGCGGTCTCGGCCTCGACCGGCGCGGCGGCCTTCTTGGCGCGCGGCTTCTTGGCGGGCGCTTCGGCACCGGCATCCTCGGCCGGGGTCTCGGTCGCCGCATTGTCGCCCTCGGCGACCGGCTTCTTGGCGGCGGCCTTCTTCGGCTTGGCCTCGCCCGCGGCCTTCTTCGCCTTGGGCTTGTGGTTGTCGTGATCGTGCGTGTGCGTGCCGGTCGCGAAACCGTCCTCGCTCTCGATCGCGGCTTCCAGCTCCTCGCGGGTCGCTTCGCGGTCGGTCACCTCGGCCTTGTCGAACAGGAAGTCGACGACCTTGTCCTCGTACAGCGGCGCGCGCAGCTGGGCGGCCGCCATCGGCTCCTGCTGGACATACTGGATGAAGCGCTGCTGGTCCTCGCCGCGATACTGCTGCGCGGCCTGCGCGATCAACCGGTTCATCTCCTGCTGCGACACCTCGACGCCGTTCGCCTGGCCGATTTCGGACAGCAGCAGACCCAGACGCACGCGGCGCTCGGCGATCTTGCGGTAATCGTCGCGCTCGGCTTCCATCTCGGCGAGCGCCGCGGCGGGATCTTCCTCGTGCGTCGCTTCATGCTCCAGCTGCTGCCAGATCTGCGCGAACTCGGCCTCGACCATCGACGGCGGCACTTCGAAATCGTGACCCTCGGCGAGCTGGTCGAGCAGCTTGCGCTTCATGTGGGTGCGGGTGAGGCCGTTATGCTCCTGCTCGATCTGACCCTTGATCAGGCCGCGCAGCTGCTCGAGGCTCTCGAGCCCGAGGTTCTTGGCGAGATCCTCGTCGATCTTGCTCTCCGCGGCGACCTGAATCTTCTTGACGGTGATCTCGAAGGTCGCGGGCTGGCCGGCGAGCTCCTTGGCGCCGTAATCCTCGGGGAAGGTCACGTTGAGCACCTTCTCCTCGCCGAGCTTCACGCCGACGAGCTGCTCCTCGAAACCGGGGATCAGGCGGCCCGAACCGAGCTCGACGCCCATGTCGGTGCCGGTGCCGCCGTCGAAGGCGACGCCGTCGGCGGTCTTGCCGACGAAATCGACGGTGACGAGGTCGCCGGTCTCGGCGGCCTTGTCGTCGGCGTCATCCCACTTCTTCGACTGGTCGGCGAACTTCTGCAGCTGCTCGTCGACCAGTTCGTCGGCGACGGGCACGGTCAGCCGCTCGAGCTTGAGCGAATCGATCGCCGGTGCCGGGACGGCCGGCAGCACTTCCAGCTCGACGGTGACCGCGGCGTCCTGGCCGGGTGCGTAATCGTCGTTGAGCGCGACCGAGGGCTGCATCGCGGGACGCAGCGCCTTGTCGGCGATTAGCTGCTGCACGCCCTGCTGGATCGCGCTGTTGAGCGCGTCGGCGGCGAGCGATTCACCATGCATCTTGCGCACGAGATTGGCCGGGACCTTGCCGGGGCGGAAGCCGGGCATCTTCACCTGCGGCGCGATGCGCTTCACCTCGGCATCGACCTTGGCATCGATGTCCTTGGCGGTGATGGTCAGCGTGTAGGCACGCTTCAGGCCCTCGTTCAACGTCTCGACAGTCTGCATGTTCGGCCTTCAATCTTGAGAAATCTGACGGAAATTCAATAAGGCTGCCGTCCCGCCCGAAAGCGGCGGGACTGGTGCGGGCGAAGGGACTCGAACCCCCACATCTTGCGATGGCAGGACCTAAACCTGCTGCGTCTACCAATTCCGCCACGCCCGCACAAAGGACCCGCCGTTGGGCGCGCGTCTATACCAGCGTAGCGCCCGGGGGCAAGCGAAGAGGCAACCGGCGCGCACCCGGAACGTTGGGTCATATGAAGGAGAGACCGACATGGCAACCCAGCCCCCACCCGAAACGCCGGCCCCCACCCCGCAACCGGTCCAGCCCGATTCACCGCCGCCCGAGATCCAGACGCCCGCGCCCGACGTCGACGTCCCCTCGCCGACGATCCCCGCCACCGATCCCGGCACATCGCAGCCGGCGGAGATCTGAGCATGAGCACCGATCCCAACGCCCTTCCCGAGGACGCACCGGACAGCAATCCGGACGCCCGTGAGGACGAGCGCAGCGACATCGAACAGGCGGTCGAAGCCCGCGCCGACGCGGTCGCCCGCGGCGAAGGCGGCGAGGAACCCTCGCGCTTTACCGACACCGGCGCCTTCGACGGCAACAGCGGCACCGGCGGCGAGGTCAAGAACCAGGACCTGACGCAACAATGACGAGGCGGCCCTGCGGGGCCGCCTTTTTTGCAGGTTGGCCCTGCCCCACTCCGTCTCCGTTGGTTGGCCTCGCCGCACCCCCATCCATTCGCCCTGAGCCTGTCGGAGGGCATTGGGTCTCAGGGCGGTGTGACGGGTCCGACGCCGGCGAGCCAGCCAGCGACCATATGCCGGAACGTCGGATGTCTATCGAGGCGAGGAAGATTTTGCGCGCAGAGACGCAGAGACGCAGAGGCGCAGAGAGGCAATGACCTCACCGCGAACGCCCAGACCCAAATCCGGCGACGACGAAGGCGCTCCGCGCCGCGCGTGACACCTCCGCGTCTTTGCGCCTCTGCGCGAACCATCATCTACTGATGGATCAGACCATGCCCCTGACCGATACCGTCTAACTCCCCCTCACGGGGACAAATCGATGCGCGCTATTTCACCCGCCGCGCGGTGAGGATCGTCACCTTGGTCACCGGCACCTCGCCCTTGAACGCGCCGCGCAGCGTCGCGGTCGGCGACACCGGCGCGTCGAACACCTTCAGGATGGTATCCTGCCCCTCGACGACATGGCCGAACGCTGCATAGCCGAGATTGTCGCCCGGCTTGCTCGGGTCCGCATCGAACGACGGCTGGTCGCCGATGCTGATCGTGAACTCGCCGCGCGCGCTGCCCGGTTCGAACCGCGCGGTCGAAACGGTGAAGTCGGTATGGCGGATCCCCGTCTGCGTCGTCGGCTCATGCTTGATCGGCGGCAGCAGCCGCTTGATCTCGCCATCCGGCCCGAATTGCACGAAGCCGAAATGGTCGCCGATCTTCACCGCGCGATAGAAGCTCACCCCGTCGAGCCGCTTGCCGTCGACATATTTGAGGAAATTGCCCGCGCTGATCGGCGCATGCACAATATCCGCCTCGATCACGAACCGCCCGACGCTGGTCTCCAACGCGACGCGCGGCAGCGCCGGCGTCGGCTGCGGCGTGGGCACCGGTGCGGCCGCAGGCGCAGCCTGTTGCGCCGCCACCGGCACCGCGACGAGGGACATGGCAAGCGTCGCGACCCGAACGAAACCGATCATCCCTGCTCTCCCCAATTCAGACGAACCGCAACCGCACATCCCGCCCAAATTCCGCACGGGCATCGTCGAACACCTGCTCCGCACGCCGCACATAGGCAAGCTCGTCCGCCGGCAGGTCGCCGACATGGCGGACGATCACCTCGAACGGCGGCGCCAGATCGGCGATGCCGCCGCCGAGACAATCGAACAGCGCATCCAGATTGCCGCCGACCCACGGCTCCGCGCCGAGCCGCGGCAGCAGCGCGGCGTAGAAGTCCGCCCTGCTCCGCCAGCCGCGCCCGTCGAGCTCGATCGTCGTCACCGCGCGGCGGTCAGGCGAGCGCCTTCTTGAGCAGCTCGTTGACCACCGCCGGATTGGCCTTGCCCCCCATCGCCTTCATCGTCTGGCCGACGAAGAAACCGAACAACGTCTCCTTGCCGCCGCGATATTGCGCGAGCTGGTTGGGACTCCTGGCGATCACCTCGGCGATCACCGCCTCGATCGCGCCGGTATCGCTGGTCTGCTTGAGGCCGCGATCCTCGACGATCTTCGACGGCGCATCGCCCGTCTCCAGCATCACCTCGAACACCTGCTTGGCGAGGCTGCCCGACAGCGTACCGTCGGCGACCAGCGCGAGCAGCTCGGCGGCCTGCGCCGGCGACACCGGCGAATCGGCGATATCGCGCCCGGTGCGGTTGAGCGCGCCGAACAGCTCCGACGTCGTCCAGTTCGCCGCCGCGACCGGCTTGGCCCCGGCATCGAGCAACGCATCGAACCAGCGCGCCGCCTCGACCTCGGCGGTCAGCACGTCCGCCTGATAGGCCGAGATGCCGAGCGATTCGTACCGCTTGCGCTTGGCGTCGGGCAGTTCGGGAAGGCTAGAGCGGCACTCGGCGAGGAACGCCTCCTCCAGTTCGAGCGGCAGCAGGTCGGGATCGGGGAAGTAACGGTAATCGTGCGCGTCTTCCTTCGAGCGCATCGAGCGGGTGGTGCCGCTCTCGACGTTGAACAGCCGCGTCTCCTGGACGATGCGGCCGCCGTCCTCGATCACCTCGACCTGGCGCTTCGCCTCATATTCGATCGCCGCCATGACGAAGCGCACCGAATTGACGTTCTTCGTCTCGGTGCGCGTGCCCAGTTCGCCGCCCGGCTTGCGCACGGAGACGTTGACGTCGGCGCGCATCGAGCCTTCTTCCATATTGCCGTCGCACGAGCCGACGTAGCGCAGGATCGCACGCAGCTTGCGCAGATACGCCCCCGCCTCGGCCGGCGAGCGCATGTCGGGCCGGCTGACGATCTCCATCAGCGCGACGCCCGAGCGGTTGAGGTCGACATAGGAGCGCGTCGGATGCTGGTCGTGCATCAGCTTGCCGGCATCCTGCTCGACGTGGATGCGCTCGACGCCGATCGTCTTGGTCGCGTCGGGGTTCTTGTCGTCGGGGCTGATCTCGATCGCGCCCTCGCCGACCAGCGGATGATAGAGCTGGCTGATCTGATAGCCCTGCGGCAGATCGGCGTAGAAGTAATTCTTACGATCGAACCGCGACCAGCGATTGATCTGCGCGTCGATCGCCATGCCGGTGCGCACCGCCTGCCGGATGCACTCCATGTTCGGCACCGGCAGCATCCCCGGCATCGCCGCATCGACGAGGCTGACCTGCGTATTCGGCTCCGCCCCGAACGCAGTCGCCGCGCCCGAGAACAATTTGGCGTTGGAAGTGACCTGCGCATGGACCTCGAGGCCGATCACGACCTCCCACTCGCCGGTGGCGCCCTGGATGCGGTAGCTGGTCTCGGTCATGGATGCGTCTCTGGGGTGATGAGGGTAAGGTCTGGAAAATAGGTCGCGAGCCGGCGATCGCGGGTCATCAGCGTCGCGCCGAGCACCTGAGCGTGGCCGGCGATCAGGAAATCGGGCAACACGCGCTCCCGCTTGCCGCCGCGCCGACGATAGTCGCCGAAAGCCCGGCCACCGGCAAGCGCCGCCTCGACCGTCAACGGCAGCACCTCGACGTGCAGGGTTTCGAGATCGTCGAGGACCATGTCCGCCCGGCATGATCCAGCGATGATTTCCGCCAGGACGATGTGGTTGCAGCCAAGGACATCCGATTGTTCCGCTGCAACGACGGTACGGCGCGACCATTCGGGTTCGTAGCCGGTGGCATTACTGAGCAGATCGGCGATGATGTTGGTGTCGAGCAGGATCACGGCAGCGGTTCGTCACCGCGAATGTCGCGCACGAAGTCCGCTCCCGATTGCGTGAACTGCGGACGTTCGCGGATCCGCGCAAAGAAGGCCGCAAGCCGCGCCTCCCGCTCGTCCGGCGTTTCGTCCGGCCAGCGCTTGCCCGGAACGACCACCGCCTCGCCGCGATCGTTGATCCCGACATCCACCGGCCGCCCCGGCACCAGCCCGATCGCGTCGCGCACGTCCTTGGGGATCAGCACCTGACCCTTGCTCGTCATGTTCGTCGTCGTGCGCTTGTCGAGTAAAGTCGCCATCACCCGCCTCCGGTGTTACCAAGGTAACACCTCACGCGACGATCGTCTACCACCACGCCTGCGGCCGCGCCGTGAAGCCCGCCCGCTGCTCGATCGCCAGCCCGGCGTTCAGCACGCCCTGCTCGTCGAGCGGCTTGCCGATGATCTGCAACCCCAGCGGCAGTCCCTGTTTGTCGAGCCCGCCCGGCACGCTCATCGCCGGCAGGCCTGCGAGGCTCGACGGTACGGTGAACACGTCGTTGAGATACATGGCGATCGGATCGGCCGACTTCTCGCCGAGCGCGAACGCCGCCGACGGCGCTGTCGGCGTCAGCAGCACGTCGCACTGTTCGAACGCCCGCTCGAAATCGCGCGCGATCAGCGCCCGGACCTTCTGCGCCTGCGTGTAATAGGCGTCGTAAAAGCCCGCCGACAGCACATAGGTGCCGATCATGATGCGGCGCTTCACCTCGGGGCCGAAGCCGGCGGCACGGGTCGCGGCATACATGTCCTGCAACCCCGCCCCGCCCCCGGATTCATTGGCGGGCAGCTCGCGCAGGCCGTAGCGCACGCCGTCATAGCGTGCGAGGTTGGACGAGGCCTCCGCCGGCGCGATGATGTAATAGGCCGGCAGCGCATATTTGGTATGCGGCAGCGAGACCTCGACGATCTCCGCGCCCGCGTCGCGCAGCCAGTCGATCCCCGCCTGCCACAGCGCCTCGATCTCCTCGGGCATGCCGTCGACGCGATATTCCTTGGGAATACCGACGCGCTTGCCCGCGAGATTGCCCGACAACCCCTGTTCCCAGCGCGGCACGTCGAGCTGGAGCGAGGTCGCATCCTTGGCGTCGAACCCGGCCATCGCCTCGAGCAGGATCGCGCAGTCGCGCACGTCGCGCGCCATCGGCCCCGCCTGATCCAGCGACGAGGCGAAAGCGATCGTCCCCCAGCGCGAGCAGCGGCCATAGGTCGGCTTGATGCCGCTGATCCCGGTGAACGCCGCCGGCTGGCGGATCGAACCGCCGGTGTCGGTGCCGGTCGCGCCCGGACACAGCCCCGCCGCCACCGCCGACGAACTGCCGCCCGACGAGCCGCCCGGCGCCAGCGGCGCGTCGCTGCCCGGCCGCCGCCACGGCGAGATCACGTTGCCGAACGCGCTGGTCTCGTTCGACGAGCCCATCGCGAACTGGTCCATGTTGAGCTTGCCGAGCATCCCCGCGCCGGCATCCCACAATTTCTGCGAGATCGTCGATTCGTAGGTCGGCACGAAGCCTTCGAGGATATGGCTCGCCGCGGTGGTCGCGACGCCGTTCGTGCAGAACAGGTCCTTCATCCCGATCGGCACGCCGGCGAGCGGCTTCAGCGTCTCGCCCGCCGCGCGCGCGGCATCGGCGGCGCGCGCCGCGGCCAGCGCATGATCGGGCGTCTCGACGAGGAAGGCGTTGAGCGGCTTGGCCTTCGCCACCTTCACCACGAAGGCGTCGGCGACCTCGACCGCGGAAAAAGCGCCGCTGCGCACCCCGTCGCGCAGGGCGGCGACGCCCAATTCGGTCAGCTCGGCCATTATTCGATCACCTTGGGAACGGTAAAGAAGCCATGCTCCGCCTGGGGGGCATTGGCCATCAGCGCGTCGCGAATGCCGCCGCCGGTCAGCGGATCGGCATCGGTCACGTCCTCGCGCAGGCGCAGCTGGTTGGGGATGACCGCGGTCATCGGCTCGATGCCGGCGGTATCCACCCCTTCCAGTTGCTCGATCCAGCCGAGGATGTTGCTGAGTTCGGGGGCGAGGCGCGCGGCATCCTCGTCGGTGATCGCGATGCGCGCGAGCGCGGCGACCTTCTTCACGGTGGCGGTGTCTACGGACATGGCCTTGCGCCTATCAGAGGCGGCTCGGCGGATGCAACCTCCGCTTGCGTGACCGCGCGCAACCGTATGTTGCCAGTTCGCCGGGGCTCGTCCATCAGGCGGCCTCCCTGCCCTGCCCGGAACCCGCACGCTTGGCCCGCAAATTCCTCTACGTCTTCGCGTTCCTGATCGCGCTCGTCATCGCCGGCGCCTTCGCTTACCGGCTCTACGGCGTCGAGATCCTGCGCATGGCGCTGGTCCCGTCCGAGGCGTTCAGAGCGCAGCCGCGCGTCGACCCGAAGCGCTATGACGATCGCGCGATGTGGATCGCCCGCCCCGACATCCCGGCCAATCCCGCGCTCTGGACCCCCGCCGGCTACACGCCCGAGGCGAAGCCGAAGGCGGCGGTCTTCTTCATCCACCCCACCTCGTACATCGGCCGCGACCATTGGAACGCGACGCTCGACGATGCCGAGACCAATGCGCGCGCCGCGATCTTCCTGCGCGGCCAGGCGAGCGCGTTCAACGCCGCCGGCGAGATCTGGTCGCCGCGCTACCGGCAGGCGACGTTCGGCGCCTTCCTGACCAGCGTCGCCGACGCCAATCGCGCGCTCGACCTCGCTTATGGCGACGTCGCCGCCGCCTTCGCCACCTTCGTCGGGCAGGTCGATCCCAAGCGGCCGATCATCCTCGCCGGCCACAGTCAGGGCGCGCTCCACCTCACCCGCCTGCTCCGCGAACAGATCGCCGGCAAGCCGATCGCCAAGCGCATCGTCGCCGCTTATGTCGTCGGCTGGCCGGTGTCGAAGACCACCGATCTTGCCGCGCTCGGCCTGCCCGAATGCACCCGCGCCGATCAGGCGCGCTGCCTGCTGTCGTGGGAGAGTTTCGCCGAGCCCGCCGACCCGCAGCAGATCACCGACGTCTACGACCAGACGCAGGGGTTCGACGGCCGCCCGCGCCGCGACACGCCGCTCGTCTGCACCAACCCGCTGACCGGCACCGCCGACGCCGTCGCCCCCGCCGCCGCCAACCAGGGCACGCTCTACCCCTCGGCCGATCTCAGCAGCGCGACGATCGCGCCCGGCAAGGTGCCCGCGCGTTGCGGCCCGCGCGGCTTCCTGCTGATCGGCGAGCCGCCCGAGGTCGGCAGCTACGTGCTCCCCGGCAACAATTACCACGTCTACGACTACAGCCTGTTCTGGGCCAACGTCCGCGCCGACGCGCTGCGCCGGCTCGCCGCATTCGGCGCGAAGCGATGATCACCCCCGACCGCGCCGTCTTCCGCGAGGCGCTGCCGGCGGGCGGGCGGCTGCTCGGCCTCGACCTCGGCAGCAAGACGATCGGCACCGCGCTGTGCGACGCCGGCTGGAGCTTCGCCAGCCCCGCCGAGCTGATCCGCCGCAGCAAGTTCACCAAGGACAAGGCGGCGCTGGTCGCGCTCGTCACCGCGCAGCAGGTGAAGGGGCTGGTGCTCGGCCTCCCGCTCAACCTCGACGGTAGCGAGAGCCCGCGCAGCCAGTCGACCCGCGCCTTCGCGAAGAATTGCGCCGACCTCGGCCTGCCGATCCTGCTGTGGGACGAACGCTGGTCGACGGTGGCGGTGGAGCGCACGATGATCGAACAGGACATGAGCCGCGCCAAACGCGCCGAGCGGATCGACAACCTCGCCGCGGCGCACATCCTGCAAGCGGCGATCGACGCGCTGGTGATGGTTTAGGGGGGGAGGTCCGGTCTCGACTGATCCAGTCTGTTCCAGTCGGCGGAGAACTGTGGATCAGCGATGGTCATTCGCTATATCCTGACGGCGCATCCCGTCAGAAAACAGGCCTGCTATCCAGATAGCATGAGCTGAACAGCCCGCGCATTGACTTCGAAACCCGAATTTTGTCGGGACCGCGCGAACGGGGCTTCCGCTCGCCGCGCTCTCGATATAGATACGCGCGATGATCACGCTTCCAGTCCTGGCCACGATTGAACATTGTCCCTTCTAAAAACGGGGAACTCAAGACGCATAGGTATAAAATGGAAGACGTGAAATTTACGGAAGTCGCTACCGCTATGTCGCGGCCCACGATGGCTACCCGCGGCAACAATCTTACGGTCGCGAGCATGCCGACACCGTTCGTGCCGCCGAATTTCGAAAGTGTAGACGGGCGCGACCTTAGCGCGTGCGAAGTGATCCTTATTAAAGCCTCGGCCGCCGTCGGTAAGTCGACTCTTGCGCGGGCTATATCAGCGACACAGGGCATTCCAATTCTGGATCTTGCCCATACGCCGGTGGCAACGGGATCGCTGATCGGCATCTTGAACGACTATCAAGGTGCTATTTCGCCTGTATCAGAGTTTCATGCCGGCGCGGCGCCGATATTAGTAGACGCCCTAGATGAGGGTCGCCTTCGTTCTGGCGACAACGGCTATCTCAGCTTTATAGAGTCTTCCGCGCAACTCATTCTTCAGGACCGACGTCATCGCAAGCCGAAACTGATGCTGCTTGGCCGAGAAGAAGCGATAGCCTACGCCGAGATGTATCTTGTAGATGCCGGCGTCGAAGTAACAATACTGAACGTCGGATATTTCGACGAGTCTGGCGCCAAGGAACTTGTCCACGCGTACGCGACTGCATCCGCTAAGCAAGATTCGCAGTATACAATTCATAAGAAACCTGCAGACGATCTGGTCGAAACTTATTTTCGAAAAATAGCGGACGCGCTCAGCATACCGCACGACCAACTTTGGGATAACCCATCCGGGAAAAGCTTTGCAGGATACGCTCCGGTGCTTGCAGCGATCGGAGCGCTGCTGCCCGAAGTCGAAAATTTTGCGGAAGCACAGAACAAACTAGAAGATGTGCGCCTCAATAGTGCTTGGAGCGTAATCGAGAACGTCCTCGATTCGATAATTAATCGGGAACAGGGCAAGGTTTCGACGCAACTTTCCAACGCGGGCGTCATCGACCCCCAAGGTTTGCTGTACTCTCCCCAAGAACAAGCCGCGCTGTTACTTCAACATGTACAAGGCCTCGCGCTGACCGGCACCTCGAAAATCAGGCTAAACGCATCCGATACGGTAAAGTATTCGGATCAGGTGAAGCGATTTCTGCCGGAACATCCGTTTGTTAAAGATGGCCGCTTTAGTAACGAGGTTATCGCCTCTTACGTTGTTGCGAGGGCAATAGACGCGGGCTGGAAGATTCAAGACCACAATATCCTTCGGCAGCTTGCACGCCAACCGTTTTTGTGGCGTTCACTTCGGGGGACTTTAGCAGGCGATGCTATCTTAGAAGGGGAGTACTTGGGATACGTCCTGACCTCGTTCTGGAATGACCCCTTGACTAAGGACGAGCGCGTAGAGATCACCGATAAGGAAGATGACGCGGATGCTTTCGTTACGATAGACGTTCTCGAGGATTCGCTAACTTTCAAGGCAACTACGCCCGTTTATTTTTTTGGCCAAATACGGAATGTCACCGTAAACACAGATGAGCCATTTACCATGGTCGGCATCGGTGAAGGCTCTTCCCAAGCCTTTTCATTTAGCGGGAACAATAACGTAACCGGAAGCATGGTAGATTTGCGCGCTACCGAGATCCATTTACGCAATGGACGTACATGGCTCGATGCGGATATCGTTCCTGCGGCTGGCCAATTATCACTGATCATAGCCGACGGTGTCGAGTATGGTTGGAGTGCACAACTATCAAATGTTTACCCGTTCAGCATATTCCCCAGTACGATTAATGCGGACGAAGTAGAGAATCGTGATCGGCTTGCCGGACTTCTTTCCGACCTAGCTGCTCGCTCTCCCGTCGGCACATCGTTAATGCTACACGCCGATTACTCTGTTCCCGAGAACGATTATCTTCGAACTATATTTTCGGAGTATGGCCACGATTTCAAGACTTTGATGACGACTTTGGTCGGGGAAGGTTGGGCCAATAGCGCACCGATGCAAGTAAAAGGACCTCCGAAAGTTAGAGTCCGATTTAAAGCGTCGTTCGGCCAGCTACGCGATGCAGCGCTGAAGCCGGCCCAAGATGGCGAGCTGAACACTTTGATTGCTTTGCTGCGACAAAGGATAGTTTGATTCGGAGCGCCGGGTAGCGTCCGGCGCTCTTACTTAGTATTTGATATTTAGTCAGCCATGTGCGGGGATGACGTACGTGCTCGAGGAGTTGACAGCGGGTAGATAGCCCCCCTCTGCTACACCGCTGACGCTATTTCGCATCGTGACCCGCATCATCACCAAAACGGAAACGATCAGGCCGGATCGTTTCCGTTCAAGTGTCCATCTTGTCCACGTTGCCCCAATCCCGCCACAATTAGATGGCGGCTCCCTCCCCGCTTGCCCCCACCCGCCCTGCGCGCTAACCGGCGCGCTTGATGAACCGTTCGGACCACCGCCCCGCTGCCCTGATCCAGGGTGGCGCCGTCTTCCCGCACCGGCACCTCACCGGCATCGACGGGCTCCAGCCGCATGAGATCGCCTTTCTGCTCGACGAGGCGGAAAGCTGGGTCGCGGCGAACCGCAGCCATGCCGCGCCCGACAAGCGGCTCGCCGGCCTCACCCAGATCAACGCGTTCTTCGAGAACAGCACGCGCACGCTGCTGAGCTTCGAGATCGCCGGCAAGCGGCTCGGCGCCGACGTGGTCAACATGCACGCGGCGCAGTCGAGCGTGAAGAAGGGCGAGACGCTGATCGACACCGCGCAGACGCTCAACGCGATGCGCGCCGACGTCATCGTCATTCGCCATATGGCGAGCGGCGCGGTGCGGCTGATCGCCGACAAGGTCGATTGCCCGGTGCTCAACGCCGGCGACGGCCGCCACGAACATCCGACGCAGGCGTTGCTCGACGCGCTCACCATCCGCCGCCGCAAGGGCTCGATCGCCGGCCAGCGCGTGGTGATCTGCGGCGACGTGCTTCACAGCCGGGTCGCGCGCTCGAACATCCTCGCGCTCACCGCGCTCGCCGCCGAGGTGCGCGTCTGCGCGCCATCGACGCTGATGCCCGCCGGGATCGAGCGGATGGGGGTGACGCCGTTCACCGATTTCGACGCGGCGCTGGTCGGCGCGGACGTGGTGATGATGCTGCGCGTCCAGAACGAGCGGATGGCGGGCGGCTATATCCCGTCGAGCCGCGAATATCGGCTGCGCTACGGGCTGACGCCGGAACGGCTGGCGAAATTGCCCGACGCGCTGGTGATGCATCCGGGGCCGATGAACCGGGGGGTGGAGATCGATTCGGTGGTGGCGGACGGGCCGCAATCGGCGATCACCGAGCAAGTGGAGATGGGCGTGGCGGTACGGATGGCGTGTCTCGACGTGCTCACCCGGCGCGCGCGCGGCGTGGAGGGCTGGGCATGAGCGTGATCGCCTTCCTCGATGCACGGCTCGCCTGCCCCGTCGCCGGCGTCGCGCCGGGCGGGCTGCTGGTCCGCGACGGCGTGATCGTCGCGCGCGGCCCGTTCGAGCTGCCCGGCGATGCGGTGACGGTCGATTGCGGCGGCAAGCTGCTGGCGCCGGGGATCGTCGACCTCGGCGTGTTCAAGGTCGATCGCGACGCCTGCCGCGCCGGCGGCATCGTCCGCGTCGCGCTGATGCCCGACGGCAATCCGGTGCTCGACGATCCCGGCGTCGTCCAGCGCGCGGCGCTGATCGGCAAGCCCGATCTGTGGATCCACCCGATCGCCGCGGCGACGCAGGGCCTCGCCGGCACCGACATGGCGGAGATGGCGATCTGCATCTCGGCCGGCGCGCGCGCGGTGGGGACGGGGCGCGGCTGGATCGCCGACAGCGGCGTGATGCTGCGCGTCCTGTCCTATGCCCGCGACCTCGACATCGCGGTGGTCGCGCATGGCGAGGACGGCGCGCTGACCGCAGGCGCGGTGGCGACCGATGGCGAGACGGCGACGCGGCACGGCCTGCCCGCCGCGCCGGCGGTGGCCGAGGCGCTGGCGGTGGCGCGCGACCTGATGCTCGCTGAGGAAAGCGGCGCGCGTCTCCACATCCGCCAGGCGACGACCGCGGCGGCCTTCGACCTGATCCGCGCCGCCAAGCGCCGCGGCGTGCGCGTCACCTGCGGCATCACGCCCGCGCACCTCCATCTGTCCGACATCGCGATGAGCGACTTCCGCACCTACGCCCATCTCTCGCCGCCGCTGCGCAGCGAGGGCGACCGGCAGGCGGCGCGCGCCGCGGTGGCGGACGGGACGATCGACGTCCTGTCCTCGGGCCACGACCCGCACGGGCCGGAGGCGAAGCGCCTGCCCTTCGTCGATTCGGCGGCGGGCATGGCGGGGGCCGAGACGCTGCTGCCGCTCGGGCTGCTGCTGGTGCGCGACGGCGTGCTGACGCTCGAGCGATTGCTGGCGATGCTGGCGGTCAATCCGGCGCAGGTGCTCGGGCTCGACACGGGGACGCTGGAGGTCGGTAAGCCCGCCGACCTGATGCTGTTCGACCCAGACACGCCGTGGCAGGTCGACGGCGAGGCCTTCGCCTCGGCGGGCAATACGCCCTTCGACGGCCTGCCCGTCCAGGGCCGTGTGCTCAGGCTGTGGAAGGCCGGGCGCGAGGTCTGATCAGCGCGCCGCCACCTGCACCGGCGCGCGCAGCCATTGCGCGATCCGGTCGCCGGCCTCGCGGCGGACGAAGCAGGCGCCGCCCTCGGCGCGATAGC
This sequence comes from Sphingomonas taxi, assembly GCF_000764535.1. Taxonomy (NCBI): domain Bacteria; kingdom Pseudomonadati; phylum Pseudomonadota; class Alphaproteobacteria; order Sphingomonadales; family Sphingomonadaceae; genus Sphingomonas; species Sphingomonas taxi. Next base: position 1,916,132 of record NZ_CP009571.1, read on the forward strand.
GGCCGCACAGCCGGTCCGCCTCGGCGCGGCTGAACCCGCCCACCGACACGCGGTAGAGCGACCCCTGCGCCGCCGCGACCATCGTCCCGGTCGGCCGCTGCCCGGTCAGCGCGGCGAAGCGTCGCGTCGCCTCGGTCCACCCGGACTTGGCGACCGCGACATTGCTGTACGCGCCGATCTGCACATACCAGTCGCCTGCAACCGCCGCGGGTACCTTCAGCGCCACCGCCTGCCGTACCGGTGCGACGGCGGCGCGCAGCATCGTCGGCAGCGGCTGCGCCACCTCCTGCGGCGGCGCGAACACGACGCGGGTGAACGGCGAGGCCGGCGCCGGCGTCTCGACCGCGGCGGTGCGTACGGGCGCCTCCTGCGTCGGCATCACCGGCACCGGCGCGTTGAGCGCCAGCGCGACCGGTCGCCCGCCGTCGGCGCCGACGGTCACGCCGAGCAGGCTCGCCACCTGATCCGACGCCGCCCGCGGCTGCGCGAACGCCGCCCATTGCTCCAGCCGCGCATCGACATCGGCAGGCGACATATCCGCCGCCGCGGCGACCCGCGCCATCGCCCATTGACCGGCGAGCGCATAGCTCAGCGCCAGATTCTGCCGCAGCTTGGCGTCGGCACCCGGTTCGCGCGCCGCCGCGTTGAGCGTCGCGATCGCCGCGGCCGGATTGCCGGCGAGCGCGGTGGCGAGGCCGAGGTCGCCGACCGGAATGATCGCCGCGTTGCGCGCCAGCGTCGCCTGCGCCGCCGACCAGTCGCCGGTGGCGATCTCCGCCAGCGCGAGGCTCAGCGCCGCCTTGCCGTTGCCCGGCGTCAGTTCCAGCACCTCGGCGAAGGTATCGCGCGCCGACGCGAAGCGCCCCGCCTGCTGATACGCCTGCCCCAGCACCAGCCGATAATCCGCATTGCGCGGCGCCAGCGCCACCGCCGCTTCGGCGCGTTCGATCGCGCTGACGGGATCGCGTTTGGCCAGCGCCCGCGCGGCGCCGTCGGCGTGCCGCTCCGCGGTCCGCGCGACGATCCGGTCGTTGCGATCGCTCGCCGCGGCGATCCGCCCGCTGCCGCCGGTACATCCGACCACCGAGCCGCCGAGCACCAGCGCCGACAGGCCGAAGGTCAGGACCAGCCGCGGGGTGGAAGAGATCACGGCGCTCATGCTCCGACCACCCGGCGGCCGAAGCCGCCCGTCGCCGGGCGCGGCCCGAAGCCGCCGCCATGCACCGTCGGCACGCTGAACACGGTACGGCGGAAATTGGTCTCGAGCCGCCCGGAAATGTAGCTCCACAGCTGCGCGATCTCGGCCGCCGACCGGCCGCCGGGATCGACCTCCATCACCGTACGGCCGTCGGTCATCGCCGTGGCGTAATCGAGGCGCTGGTGGACGATCACCGGCGCGACGCTGCCATGTTGCGCCAGCGCCACCGCGGCGTCGGCGTTGATCGGCGCGTCGGGCGTCGCGGCATTGAGGACGAAGATCAGCGGCTTGCCCGCGCGCTGGCACAGGTCGACGGTCGCGCCCACCGCGCGCAGATCGTGCGGCGACGGCCGCGTCGGCACGACGACCAGCTCGGCGACGGCGATGACGCTCTGGATCGCGAGCATGTTCGCCGGCGGCGTGTCGATCATCACCAGCTTGACCCCCTGCTGGCGCAGCATCTCAAGATCCGCCTGGAGCCGCGCGACGACGGTCTGCGCGAAGGCGGGATAGGCCGTGGTACGATCGCCCCACCAGTCGGCCAGCGTACCGTGCGGATCGATGTCGATGAGGACCACCGGGCCATGCCCGGCGAGCTGTGCCTGCACCGCGAGATGTCCGGACAATGTCGTCTTGCCCGAACCACCCTTTTGCGATGCCATCGCGAGAACGCGCATAGGCCCCCTTCAAACTGTGCCGTCAAATCGTAAGCGAACCTGACAGGACAGCGCTAACAGGCGGTTAATGTAGCGCTTTGCGCGATGTGGCTTTGCCTGCGCGCGCGTCCGGGGCATGATGCGGCCGATATGGTGAAGAGGGTGACGAGGATGCGGAGTACCGGTTGGATGGCGGTTGCGCTGGTGGCTTGCATCGCCGTTGCCGCGCCGGCCGGGGCGCAGGCGGTCAAGGCGGGCGTCGACGCCTGGACCCGCGGTGACTTCGCCGGCGCGGTGGCGCAATGGCGCGGCCCGGCGGTCGCGGGCGACGCCGATGCGCAGTTCAACCTCGGCCAGGCATACAAGCTCGGCCGCGGCGTGCCGCTCGATCCGGCGCTGGCGGAAAGCTGGTTCCGCAAGGCGGCGCTGCAAGGCCATCCGCAGGCCGAGGACAATTACGGCTTCGCGCTGTTCCAGGCCGGTCGCAAGGCGGAGGCCGCGCCGTGGCTGGAGAAGTCGGTGCGGCGCGGCGAGCCGCGCGGCCAGCTGGTGCTCGGCACGATGCTGTTCAACGGCGACGGCGTGCCCCGCGACTATCCCCGCGCCTATGCGCTGATGACGATGGCGTCACAGGCGGGGCTGAAGTCGGCTTCGGAGACGCTGGCGCAGATGGACCAATATATCACGCCCGCCGACCGTCAGCGCGGCACGGCGCTGGCGCAGCGCTACGCGACCGACCTGCGCGCCGGTCCGCCCGCCGCCGACCGCGGCGGCATGATGGCGGCAGAGGCGACCGCCCCGCGTCGCGGCACCGTTCCGATCGCCACCCCGTCGAAGGCACCGCCGCGCCAGAAACCGGCCCCCGCCGATCTGTCGCCCGACCGCCCGGTCGCCGATCGCATCGTGGCGCATGAGAAACGCCCCGCCCCGCCCCGCCCCGCGGCGGCGCCCGCCGGCGGCGCGTGGAAGATCCAGCTCGGTGCATTCAGCACGCAGGCGAACGCGCAGACGCAATGGTCGCGGGTGCGCGGCAAGCTCGCCGGCGCGCAGCCGGTCTATGCCAAGGCCGGCAATGTGATCCGCCTGCAAACCAGCGGCTTCGCATCGAAGGCAGCGGCACAGAAAGCATGCGCGGCGACGGGCGTCGCCTGCGTAATCGTCGCCCCCTGACCCGCCTGCATCCCGCGCGATGCGGCGGGCGCTATCCCTCGACCCAGTCGGCGCGCGCATACCCCTGCGCATAAAGCAATGCCGACAGGTCGCCGTGATCGACGCGCGCGCTGGCTGCCGCGGCGACGATCGGCTTGGCGTGATAGGCGACCCCGAGCCCCGCCCGCTTGATCATCGCAAGGTCGTTGGCGCCGTCGCCCACCGCGAGCGACAGCGCGGGATCGATGCCGCGCTCGGCAATCCAGGCGAGCAGCGTGTCCTCCTTGGTCGCCGATCCGACGATCGGTTTGGCGACCATGCCGGTCAGCCGGCCGCCCTCGATCAGCAGCACGTTGGCGATCGCGCGATCGAAGCCGATTTCGGCGGCGACGGGGTCGGCGAAGCGGGTGAAGCCGCCCGACACCAGCACCGCCACCGCGCCGTTCGCCCGCATCGTCCGCACCAGCGCCTTCGCGCCCGGCATGATCCGCACCCGCTCGGCGAGACATTGCGCGATGACCGCCTCGTCCAGTCCCGCGAGCAGCGCGACGCGCGCGTCGAGCGCCCCCTCGAAATCCAGTTCGCCGCGCATCGCCGCCTCGGTCACCGCGGCGACGTCCGCCTTGATGCCGGCATAATCCGCGAGCTCGTCGATGCACTCGACGGTGATCATCGTCGAATCCATGTCGGCGACGATCAGCGCCTTGCGCCGCGTCGCGGTCGGCTGGACGATGACGTCGGTGCGGGGCAAGGCGCCCTCCAGCGCCGTGCGCGCGGCCGCCGGATCGGCCGAGAAGACCACGTCCGCCGCCACGCCTTCGTCCAGCCATGCGACGTCGCCGGGGGCGCAACCGGCCGCGGCGAGGCGGTCCATCGCCGCCGACAGGTCGCCTGACCCGAGCGTTTCGCCTATGAGCGTCGCGGTGAACATCGCAGCCTCCAACCCCAAACCAAGGGTCGCGCTCATCGCAGGGCCGACCGCCAGCGGCAAGTCCGCCGCCGCGATCGCGCTCGCGCAGTCGCACGACGGCGTCGTCATCAACGCCGATGCGAGCCAGGTCTATGCCGATCTCGCCGTCCTGACCGCACGCCCGAGCGCCGAAGAGGCCGCCGCGGTGCCGCACCGCCTGTTCGGCCATATCGACGCCGCCGACGCCGGCTATTCCGCGGCACGCTGGGCCGCCGAGGCGCGGAGGGAGATCGCCGCGGCGCATGGCGCGGGCAGATTGCCGATCCTCGTCGGCGGCACGGGCCTGTATCTGCGCACCTTGCTCGACGGCATCGCGCCGGTGCCGGAGATCGATCCCGCGATCCGCGCCGCCGTGCGCGCGCTGCCGGTCGCCGACGCGCATCGGCTGCTGACGATAGAGGATGCCGAGGCCGCCGCGCGCCTCGCCCCTGCCGATACGACGCGGGTCGCGCGCGCGCTCGAAGTGGTCCGGTCCACCGGCCGGCCGCTCGCTGCGTGGCAGCGGGAGTGCGTCGGCGGGATCGGCGATGCGATCGACCTCGCCGCGGCCATTCTGCTGCCCGATCGCGAGACGCTGTTCGCCCGGATCGACGCGCGTTGCGTCGCGATGTTCGATCAGGGCGCCATCGACGAGGTCGCCGCGCTGCTTGCCCGCGCGGATCTGCCCGACGATGCGCCGATTTGCCGTGCGATCGGGGTGCCGCCGATATCGGCGCTGCTGGCGGGAACCGCCGACCGCGATACGGCGCTTGCCCGCTTACAGCTCGACACCCGGCGCTATGCCAAGCGGCAATATACCTGGTTCCGTAATCAACCGCCGGACAAGTGGTTACGCGAGACACTTTCTAACGGTTTGATTGATTCGCTAGCAAGTTTGTTGCGCAAAGAGGGTTGACCCCATCCTGCAGCACCGCTAACCGCACCGCAACATTTTCCGTATACCAACATTTGGAGACAGACCGTGGGCGAAAAGAGCGGAGCAGACATCCTGGTCGAGGCGCTGTGCGATCTCGGCGTGGAGGTCGTGTTCGGCTACCCCGGTGGGGCGGTCTTGCCGATCTATGACGCGATGTTCCGCGCCAATGCGAACGGCGCGCGGCTCAAGCACATCCTCGTCCGCCACGAGCAGGCGGCGACGCATGCCGCGGAGGGTTATGCGCGCTCGACGGGCAAGCCCGGCGTCGTGCTCGTCACCTCGGGGCCGGGCGCGACCAATGCGGTCACCGGCATCACCGACGCGTTGCTCGACTCGATCCCGATGGTCGTCATCACCGGGCAGGTGCCGACCGCGCTGATCGGCACCGACGCCTTTCAGGAGGCGGACACGGTCGGCATCACGCGCCACTGTTCCAAGCACAATTATCTGGTGAAGGACCCGGCGACGCTCGGCGCGACGATCCACGAGGCGTTCCATATCGCGACCTCGGGCCGCCCCGGCCCGGTCGTCGTCGACATTCCCAAGGACGTCCAGGTCGCGACTGCGCGCTACAGCAAGCCCGGCCCGATCCAGCACAAGACCTATCGCCCGCAGGTGAAGGCATCGCAGCCGCAGATCGAGCAGCTCGTCGACATGCTGGCCGCGGCAGAGCGGCCGATCCTCTACACCGGCGGCGGGATCATCAATTCGGGTCCGGCGGCGTCGCAATTGCTGCGCGAGCTGGCGCGGATCACCGGTGCGCCGGTGACCTCGACGTTGATGGGCCTCGGCTGCTTCCCCGCCTCGTCCGACCAGTTCCTCGGCATGCTCGGCATGCACGGGACCTATGAGGCGAACATGGCGATGAACCAGGCCGACCTGATCGTCGCGATCGGCAGCCGCTTCGACGATCGCGTCACCGGCCGGCTCGACGCGTTCAGCCCGAACAGCCGCAAGGTCCATATCGATATCGACCGGTCGAGCGTGAACAAGAACGTTCGCGTCGATCTCGCGATCATCGCCGATGCCGGCCATGCGATGGAGGACATGGTCCGCATCTGGAAGGCGCGCCAGCATCCCAAGCCGGACACGCGCGAATGGTGGAACCGGATCGCCGGCTGGCGTGCGGTGAAGAGCCTGAGCTTCCCCGAAACGGGCGAGGCGATCATGCCTCAGCGCGCCGTCCGCGCCTTGTGGGAGGCGACGCATCGCCGCGACCCGATCATCACCACCGAGGTCGGCCAGCACCAGATGTGGGCCGCGCAGCATTTCGGCTTCGAAAAGCCCAACAAATGGCTGACCAGCGGCGGTCTCGGGACGATGGGCTACGGCCTGCCCGCGGCGATCGGCGCGCAGCTCGGCAATCCCAATGCGCTGGTCATCGACATCGCCGGCGAAGCCTCGATCCAGATGAACATCCAGGAGCTCGCCACCGCCTCGCAATACCGGCTTCCGGTCAAGATCTTCATCCTCAACAACGAATATATGGGGATGGTGCGTCAGTGGCAGGAGCTGACCTACGAGAGCCGTTATGCCGAAAGCTATTCGGATTCGCTGCCCGATTTCGTCAGGCTCGGCGAGGCCTATGGCTGGAAGGGCATCCGCATCGAGACGATGGGCGAACTGGACGACGGCATCCAGGCGATGCTCGACCATGACGGGCCGGTGATCGTCGACTGCCGCGTCGCCAAGCTGGCGAACTGCTTTCCGATGATCCCGTCGGGTGCCGCGCATACCGACATGATCCTGCAGGCCAACGAGGTCTCCGGCACCATGGACGACGAGGCCAAGGCGCTGGTCTGACCCGACCAGACCGTCACCCTGGCGAAAGCCGGGGTCTCGCGCTGCAAGCGCGCGCTCATATCATAGGGAGACCCCAGCGGTCGCTGGGGTGACGATGCGGATGCACATCAAGACCGAAGCTGCCGAACGCCACACGCTGGCGGTGATCGTCGACAACGAGCCGGGCATCCTCGCCCGGATCGCCGGCCTGTTCACCGCGCGCGGCTACAATATCGAGAGCCTGACCGTCAGCGAGATCACCGCCGACAAGACGGTCAGCCGCATCACGATCGTCACCAGCGCCTCGCCGGCGACGATGGAGCAGATCATCGCGCAGCTCGACCGGCTGGTGCCCGTCCACAAGGTCACCGACCTCACCGCGCAGGGCGCGCACGTCGAACGCGAGCTGGCGCTGGTCAAGGTCGCCGGCACCGGCGACCACCGGATCGAGGCGCTGCGCCTCGCCGATGTCTATCGCGCCCGCGTGGTCGATGCGACGACGACCAGCTTCGTCTTCGAGGTGACCGGCGCGATCGAGAAGATCGACAAGTTCGTCGAGCTGATGGGCGAGGTCGGCCTGATCGAGGTCGCCCGCACCGGCATCGTCGCCATCGCCCGCGGCCGCGAGGCGGCCTGAGTTTTACCCCCCACCCGTCACCCGCGGTGACGAAAGGAAGAAGCATGAAAGTCTATTACGATCGCGACGCCGATCTGAACCTGATCACCGACAAGAAGATCGCCATCATCGGCTATGGCTCGCAGGGCCATGCGCATGCTCAGAACCTGCGCGACAGCGGCATCAAGGACGTGGCGATCGCACTGCGCGAGGGCTCGGCGACCGCCAAGAAGGCGATCGACGCCGGCTTCGCGGTCAAGTCCAACAAGGAAGCGGCGCAATGGGCGGACATCGTCATGATCCTCGCGCCCGACGAGCATCAGGCGGCGATCTGGGACGCGGACCTCAAGGGCAATATGAAGCCCGGCGCGGCGCTCGCCTTCGCGCACGGCCTCAACGTGCATTTCGGCCTGATCGAGCCGCCCGCGGACATCGACGTCATCATGATCGCGCCCAAGGGGCCGGGCCACACCGTCCGCAGCGAATATGTCCGCGGTGGCGGCGTGCCCTGCCTGATCGCGATCCATCAGGACGCCAGCGGCAACGCGCATGACGTCGCGCTCGCTTATGCCAGCGGCGTCGGCGGCGGCCGTTCGGGCATCATTGAGACCAACTTCCGCGAGGAATGCGAGACCGACTTGTTCGGCGAGCAGGCGGTGCTGTGCGGCGGCATCACCCATCTGATCCAGGCGGGCTTCGAGACGCTCACCGAGGCGGGCTACGCGCCCGAGATGGCCTATTTCGAGTGCCTGCACGAGACCAAGCTGATCGTCGACCTGCTGTATGAGGGCGGCATCGCCAACATGCGCTATTCGATCAGCAACACCGCCGAATACGGCGACATCACCACCGGCCCGCGGATCATCACCGACGAGACCAAGAAGGAGATGAAGCGCGTGCTCGCTGACATCCAGTCGGGCCGCTTCGTCAAGAACTTCGTCCTCGACAACCGCGCCGGCCAGCCCGAGCTGAAGGCGGCGCGCAAGCAGGCCGCGGCGCATCCGATCGAGAAGGTCGGCACCGAGCTGCGCGCGATGATGCCGTGGATCGGCGCCAACAAGCTGGTCGACAAGGACAAGAATTAACCCATGATCGTCATCCCGGCGAAAGCCGGGACCCATGGTTACGGCGCGGTCGAGGTTTCGCACAACCCCGACACCATCGTGACCATGGGTCCCGGCCTTCGCCGGGGTGACGAAAGTTTGCGTCGATCAGATCACCAACGATCCGTTTCGGCTTTGCCTCTTCCGATTGTCACAAACCCATGGTTTAACCTCCGAAACAACCTTCGGAGCTTCCCCCATGCGTCTCATCCTCGCCGCCGTGCTCGCAACGGCCGCCGTCCCCGCCGTCGCCCAGATCATCCCGACCGCGCCGGGCCAGCCCGGCCAGCCGAGCGCGAAGGTCCCCGCCGGTACCTATCAGGTCGATCCCGACCACACGCAGGTGTCGTGGGAGGTCAACCATATGGGCTTCTCGATGCTGCAGGGCATGTTCGGCGCCTCGACCGGTTCGATCACGATCGATCCCGCCAAGCCCGCCGCCGCCAAGGTCGACGTGACCTTCCAGATCGCCGAGCTCGCCGTTACCGCAGCGCCCTTCGCCAAGCACCTCCAGTCGCCCGACTTCTTCGACGCCGCCAAATATCCGACCGCGCGCTTCGTCTCGACCGGCGTGACGCCGCGTGGTGGCAACAAGGCGACGATCACCGGCAATCTGACGATCAAGGACCAGACCAAGCCGGTGACGATCGACGCGACCTTCGTCGGCGCGGGCGCCAACCCGATGAGCAAGAAGCTCAACTTCGGCTTCAACGGCACCGCGACGATCAAGCGCAGCGACTTCGGCGTCGGCGCCTATGCCCCGGTCGTGTCGGACGAGGTCAAGCTCCACATCCACGCCGCCTTCGCCGCGCAATAACCGGTCAGGCCGCGCGCCGCACCTTGGCGAACCCCGCGAACGTCGCCCGCACCGCCGGGTCGGCGTTCGCGGTGAGCCTGCCGATCCGCTCCAGCGGATCGCCGCCGTCCTCGCCCGGCGCCTGATAGGCCATCGCCCATTCGCCGAACTCGCGCTGCTCGATGCTGCGGTTCGACAGCACCACCAGCGCGTGATGCCGGCCGTCCGCCTGGATACGCGCGAACGTGGCGTCGACCGTGGCGTCGTCGCCTTCCAGCGCCTGAAGGAAGCGCTTGCCGTCGAAGAATAGCAGGCCCGTCACCCGCGCCCGCGCATTGTTGCGCCGCGACTGGGCGAGGATCACCGCCGGATCGACCTCCGCCGGTTTCCGCACGCTGCTGATATAGACGAGCTGACGCATTCCAAGCCCTTCAAAACATATGTTAATGTGAGACTTTTCCGCCTCTCTGCCGGCTAGACCGGTGAGGCTTAACGGAGCGTCAACGCCAATTTGGCGCCGCTCGGCGGTGGACAAGTCCTGCCGCCTCGGCCATGACCCGCATCGACATGGACCGCACGACCCTTCTTCTGCGACTTATCCGCCCTTAGGGCGGCGGTTGCTCGTGCACGCCTCCCTAAGGGCCGGATAACGCTTCAGCGCCACCCAGCCGCGTCCGACGATCAGCGTCCGCGGCGCCACAGACGGGACCGATACATGCTCCGCGATCCTTCGACCAAATACCGCCCCTTCCCGACCATCGACCTGCCCGACCGGCAATGGCCGTCGCGCGTCATCACCCAGGCGCCGCGCTGGCTGTCGACCGACCTGCGCGACGGCAATCAGGCGCTGATCGACCCGATGGACGCCGAGAAGAAGACGCGGTTGTTCGACCTGCTCGTCAAGGTCGGTTTGAAGGAGATCGAGGTCGGCTTTCCATCGGCCGGGGCGACCGAATTCGATTTCATCAGCGGGCTGGTGAAGACGGGGCGCATCCCCGACGACGTGTTCGTCCAGGTGCTCACCCAATCGCGCCGCGACCTGATCGAGACGAGTTTCGCCAGCCTCGACGGCGCGAAACAGGCGATCGTCCACCTCTACAATGCGGTGTCGCCGGCGTGGCGCAAGATCGTGTTCGGCATGACGCGCGACGAGGTGAAGCGGATCGCGATCGAGGGCGTCAAGGTGCTGCGCGACGAGGCGGCCAAGCATCCCGATACCGACTGGCGGTTCGAATACAGCCCCGAGACTTTCTCGACCGCCGAGCTCGATTTCTCGCTCGAGGTGTGCGCGGCGGTGATGGACGTGCTCCAGCCGACCGCCGACAAGCCGATCATCTTCAACCTGCCCGCGACGGTCGAGTGCGCGACGCCCAACGTCTATGCCGACCAGATCGAATGGTTCGGCCGCAACATCCCCAATCGCGACGCCGTGGTGATCTCGCTCCACACCCACAACGATCGCGGCACCGGCGTCGCCGCGGCGGAGCTGGGGCTGATGGCGGGCGCCGATCGCGTCGAAGGCTGCCTGCTCGGCAATGGCGAGCGGACCGGCAATTGCGACCTCGTGACCGTCGCGCTCAACATGTACACGCAGGGCGTGTCGCCGGGCCTCGACCTCTCGGACATCGACGGCATCGTCAACACGATCAATTATTGCACCAATATCCCGGTGCATCCGCGCACGCCCTATGCCGGCGATCTGGTGTTCACCGCTTTCTCGGGCAGCCATCAGGACGCGATCAAGAAGGGCTTCGCGGCGCAATCGGCGCGCAACGACGAATTGTGGGAAGTCCCCTATCTGCCGATCGATCCGGCCGACCTCGGCCGCAGCTACGAGGCGGTGATCCGCGTCAATTCGCAGTCGGGCAAGGGCGGCGTCGCCTGGGTGATCGAGCAGGACAAGGGGCTGAAGCTGCCCAAGCGCCTGCAGGCGGATTTCAGCCGTCACGTCCAGGCGCTCGCCGACGAGACGAGCCGCGAACTCGGTGCCGCCGACATCTGGGGCCGGTTCGAGGCGACCTATCTGCCGCGCGACGGTGACCGGTTCGTGTTGCGCGATTACGAGGAAAGCGGCAGCGCGGGCGACCGGCTGTTCGTCGGTCGCGTCGCGGTCGACGGCGAGGAACGGTCGATTTCGGGCCGCGGCAACGGGCTGATCTCGGGGGTGATCGCCGCGCTCGGCGAGACGGGGCCGGACCTCGACGTGGTCGATTACAGCGAACATGCGATCGGCCATGGCGCCGATGCGCAGGCCGCCGCCTATGTCGAATGCCGCACTGCGGACGGGCGCACCGTGTTTGGCGTCGGCATGGACACCGACATCGCGACAGCGAGCGTGCGTGCGGTGCTGAGCGCCGCCAACCGGGCCTGATCGCGACCCCGCCCGCGTGGAGCCAGCGCGGGCGGTGTTGGACGACATGGACAAGATGGACACCTTAACGGAAACGATCCAGCCCGATCGTTTCCGTTTCTGCACCCATCGCATCGCCGAGTCGCAAGTCGATTGCGGCGGAGGATTGCCTGCCGCCGGAAATATATCGTTCGACATCAAGCCGATGAGAAAGAGCCGGGGAGGATATTAGCCGCGGCGCGGCCTGTAGGACAGGCCTTGATTGCTTGTTTCGCACGGTGCGTTAGTCTGGCGCGGGTCCGAAGGTCTTGCTGCTGGAGAAGCACATCATGCCGATGATCGTCGCACTGGCGCTCGCTACGCCGCAGGTCTGTACCGATGTGGCGAAGGCCTGCCGCGCGTGCACCGCCAAGGACGGCAAGACGGTGTGTTCGGACATCGGCATCGCCTGCCAGCCGAAGCTGCGCATTTGCCGGCCGCACAAGGTGCCGGAGACGCGGGCCACGCCCCGGCCCGCGCGTTGAGGGAGAGCGGATATGCGCGCCCTGCCGCTGATCCTCTCCATTCTTCTGCTAGGCGCCGCGCCGGCGGACGTGCCGATCGGCCAGTTCCGCGAGTGGCTGTCTTTCAAGAAGCAGCCGCTCGACTTCGCCTCGGGCGGCGTGACCGTGCACGTCGCGGCCTTGCCCTGCCCTGCGAAGCCCGTCGGCGATACCTCATGTCGATGGGACGGATTCAACAATCAGGGGTCGGTAACGGTGAGTGCGCCGGGGATCCGCCCGCTGACGGTGACGACCGATCGGCAGAGTGAATATGCACGCATCGCAATCGTGCGCTTCGAGCCGCACGACCCGCGCCCCGGCGTGATCGTCGAGAGCCAATACGGCGGCTCCGGGGGCGTGCTGACCGTCCAGTTGTTGCTGCCGGTCGGCGATGGCTATCGCGCCGTGCCGATGGTGCGACGGGGTGGCGGCATTCTGGAAGGGCAGATCGCAGATTACCCGATTGATCGGTCGGGAGATGGCCGGATCGATCTGATCCTGGAAGACGCAGCGTTCGATACGACGTTCGGCTGCAACGCCTGCACGCCGCGGCCGCCGCGGATATTCACGGTGATCGGGGGCGTGTCGACGGACGTGAGCGACGATCCGGCGCTGCGCAGCGTCTTCGCGACGGACATGAAGCGATTGGCACCGAGGTGCTTTTCCGGCGAGCCGGATCGCAACGGTAGCTGCGCCGCCTATGTCGCGGATGCCGCGCGCGCCGGGCAGTTCGCGGCGGCCTGGGCGGCGATGCTGCGTCACTACGAACATGGGAAGGACGTTCGGCAATTCTGCGACTCACACAGCTCGGCGGAACAGCATTACGCCTGCAAGCCCGGGCATGAGACGCGATATCGGGACTTTCCGGAGTCGCTACGGGCGTTCCTGATCCGTGCCGGTTATCTCCAGCGGCGTGGCGCGACGGTCACCGCATCGTGATGACGATGGTGCTGGCTTTGAGGCTCGGCGGATCGCCCCGGACTTGTTGGAGACCTTTGCAAAGACCTCGGTCGCCGGTGAATCAATGCAGTGCTCCTGCGAACGCAGGAGCCCAGAGCCAAGCAAAACAACGCCTCATGGCGTTCGGGACTCCTGGGCTTCTGCTTTCGCAGGAGCACTGCTGATATATCATGGGATATCCAGCAACCGAAAATCTTTCATCCAGCCCTGCTCACCCGTAATTTCCTCTCGCGACAGTCCGGAGCATGACATGACCCGCGCGTTTCTCGTCATCGATATCCAGAACGACTATTTCCCCGGGGGCGTCCTGCCGTTGTGGGAGGCGGAGGCGGTCGAGGCGCGGATCGTCGCGGCGATCGGGCGGGCAAAGGCGCAGGGGGATCGCGTGATCCTGGTCCGGCACGAGTCGCCGGCTGACGCCGGGCCGTTCGTGCGGGGCAGCGCCGGGGCCGAGATCCGTCCTGCGATCCTCGCCGCCGCGGGGGACGCGCCGGTCGTCGTGAAGCGGCATGCCGATGCGTTTCAGGATACCGATCTCGCGGCGCATCTGACGGGGATCGATGAGCTGATCGTCGGCGGCATGATGACGCAGAATTGCGTCGTGTTCACCGCATTGTCGCGGGCGGCCGACGGATGGCGGGTGCAGGTGGTCGGCGACCTCTGCACCGCGCCGATCGAGGTCGTGCACCGGATCGCGCTCAACGCGCTCGGCTCGAAGACCGTCGTCAGCGCGGCGGCGGACGTCTGGCGCTGAGGCTGTCGCGGGAGCGACCCGCGTCTGCCGGGGCGGATCACATCGGCGTTGCTCGAAATACCGCCCCCCTGCCCCCTCCTTCCAAGGGAGATGCAGGGCCTAGCGGGTGCGGACGATCTCGCAGCCGACCGCGGCGTCCGGATAGACGTCGGGCTTGAGCGAGCGGACGCGGACCTGCCGGACGCGCGGGTCGGCGAGGCAGAGCGCGGCGATCGCCTCGACCAGCGTCTCCTGCAAGGCGAAGCCGGGGCCGGCGGCCATCGCGAGGATGCCGTCGCGCAGGAAGTCGTAGTCGAGCACCTCGTCGATCGCGTCGGCGCTCGGCGGGTCGGCATAATCGACCGTCATCCACACCGACAGGCGGACGCGCTGCGGTGCCGCCTCGTGCGGGTGGATGCCGAGCCGCATCGCCACCTCGAGCCCGTCGAGGATCGTGGTGTAATCAGCCATTGCGTCCCTCGAACATCACGTCGCCGTCGCGGCGCAGGAAACGCTGGCCGCAGTCGACGTAGAGCGTCTGGCCGGTGACGCTGCGCGCGCCGAGCAGATAGACCACCGCCTCGGCGACCGCCGCCGCGCCGACCGGGCGGCGCAACAGATTGTCGGCGGCGACCGCGGCGAATTCCGCCTCGCTCTGGTCGCCGCTCGGCAAAGTGATGCCCGGCGCGACGGCATTGACGCGGACCTTCGGGGCCAGCGCCTGCGCGAGCATCTCGGTCGCGCCGGCCAGCGCGTATTTGCTGAGCGAATAACTGAAGAAATCGGGGTTGGGATTGGCGAGCTTCTGGTCGAGCAGGTTGACCACCGCGCCGTCGGCTAGATCGTCCTGCGCGGCAAGCGCGGCGGCGAGCATCGCCGGGGTCACTGCGTTGATCGCATGGAGCCGCGCCGCCAGCGCGGGGTCGAGCGCCTCGGGCCGGTCGTAGGCGAAGAGCGAGGCGCTGTTGACCAGCGCCGCGATCGGCCCGCCGGCGGCGTCGCGGGCGCGGGCGAATAACGCAGCGACGCCAGCGGGATCGGAGAGGTCGCCGTGCACGGCCGCGCCGCCCAGTTCCGCCGCCAACGCCTGCGCTTCGTCGGCGGAGGCACCGTAATGCACCACTACGCGCCAGCCGGCGGCGGCGCAGGCACGCGCGATTGTCGCGCCGAGCCGCTTCGCACCGCCGGTGACGAGGACGGTGCGAGTCAACATCCCATCAGCGCCAGCACTTCCTTGCGGCTGCGGTCGTCCTCGCGGAACACGCCCATCATCCGGCTGGTCACCATCGACACGCCCGGCGTGCGCACGCCGCGCGCGGTCATGCAGGCGTGGCTCGCCTCGATCACCACCGCAACGCCCTGCGGCTTGAGATTGTCCCAGATGCAGTCGGCGACCTCGGCAGTGAGCCGCTCCTGCACCTGCAACCGGCGGGCGAAGCCGTGCAGCACGCGGGCGAGCTTGCTGATCCCGACGACGTGATCGCGCGGCAGATAGGCGATGTGCGCCTTGCCGATGATCGGCGCCATGTGATGCTCGCAATGCGACTGGAAGGGGATGTCCTTGAGCAGCACGATCTCGTCATAGCCGCCGACCTCCTCGAACACGCGCGACAGGTGGCGGGCGGGATCGTCGGCATAGCCGGCGCAATATTCCTTCCACGCCTTGGCGACGCGGCGCGGCGTGTCGATCAGCCCTTCGCGGCCGGGATCGTCGCCGGCCCAGCGGATCAGGGTGCGGATCGCCTCGGCGACCTCAATGGGGACGACCGGCGCGTCGCCGGTTGCGGCGGTGGCGCCCTCGTCCGGCGCGTGGTGCTGATCGGTCATGCTGCGTTCCTTGGTCCTGCCGCCGGTGGCGGTGCCGGCCTGTCATAAGTTCGTTTCGGCAACGCGTCCAACCGCCCCGCCGCACTGCGTGCAACCCTTTGCCGTATCCGCGCTTTGTTGTGGGCGTAACGAACGGAGAGAGACGATGGCGGACCTCAAGAAGGGCGACGAAGTGACCTGGAAGAGCCACGGCGGCACCGCGCACGGCACGGTCGAGAAGAAGCAGACGAGCGACACCGCGATCAAGGGCCATACCGTCCGCGCATCGAAGGACGACCCCCAATATATCGTAGAGAGTGACAATGGTGGAAAGGCAGCGCACAAGGCGACCGCGCTGAAGAAAGCGTAACGTTTAGAGCACCCGGGATCGACCGGGTGCGAGCAGGAAGGAATGCGATGGCTACGACTACCAAGACCGGCGGCATCCACGCGCCCGTGCAGCCCTCCCCGGAGCTCGGCGCGATCGTCGGCAACGAGAAGCTGCCGCGCAGCCAGGTGATCAGCAAGGTGTGGGAATATATCAAGTCCAACAACCTGCAGAACCCGGAAAACAAGCGCGAAATCCTTGCAGACGACAAACTGCAGAAGGTGTTCGGCCGCGACAAGTGCACGATGTTCGAGATGAACAAGTACATTTCGCAGCACGTGAAGGCCTGAACCCTACACGGCTTTCGATCGGGAGCATCGCGCCACTTGCGGCCGGCGATGCTCCCGACGTCAATAGTCTCGATCGATCGGGATGCGCCGCGGTGCGCCGCGGCGCCGGTTCAACGTGAGCGGGCCGGCAGGAACGGCAATGCGATCGCCGAGGCGATGATCATCACCACGCCGACCAGCACATAGAGCCAGAAGGCGAGTGGCTTGATTCGCGATCCGCCGAGGGCGGGCGAATCGGAGTCGACCGGCGCGCTGATCGTCTGGCTGAACATAGTCGCCCCCAAATGGCTGGTCCTGCTGCCCATTTAGCAGCGGATTGTTGCCGGCATTTTGCAGTCCGGCAGACCGCCCCCCGGCGGTCATGAAGGCGCGCTATGCGCGGCGCGACGGAAAGTTGCAAGCCGGACCGATCCGGACCGATGACCCGGCAGGCGACGGGATCGGCGTGAGACCAGTGATGGTGACCCCGGCGCGATTCGAACGCGCGACCTACAGATTAGGAATCTGGCGCTCTATCCGGCTGAGCTACGGGGCCACTGCGCTCCTGATACCGGGCGGCGCCGGGCGGGTCCAGCGGGTCAATTGGTCTTTTCGGGCGGCACCACCGGGCAGAGCAGCGGCGCCACCGGCACGCCGTCGGCGACCAGCGCCTTCGCCTCGGCGAGGCTGGCCTGACCATGGATCGGGCGGACGACCTCGTCGCCGTCGTGCATCGCGCGCGCGCGCGTCGCAAAGTCGCTGCCGACCCACGACGAGGTGGCGAGCGTCCTGGCCTGGTCGGCGGCGATCTCGCGCAGCGCCGCCTTGATCGCCGCGGCGGGCGGCGGATCGGCGCGGCGATTGCTTTTGGCCGGGATGCTCGGCGCCATCAGCGCCTTGGCGATCGCGGTGTCGCCGCACATCGGGCAGGCGAGCAGCCCCGCCGCCGCCTGCGCGTCATAGGCCGCGCTCGACGCGAACCACGCCTCGAAGACGTGATCCAGCCCGCAGCGCAGGTCGAAGACGATCACGCGCGGGTGACCGGCGGGATCGCGCGGGCGTGGTCGAGCACCGGGATGCGGGCGCGGACGTCGGCGACGCGCGCCGGGTCGATCTCGGCGAGCCCCAGCCCGCGCGCCTCGCCCATGTCGAGCAGCACGTCGCCCCACGGATCGATGACCAGCGAATGGCCGTAGGTGGTGCGGCCATCGGCATGCGCGCCGGCCTGCGCGGCGGCGACGACGAAACAGCCGGTCTCGATCGCGCGGGCGCGCATCAGCGCGTGCCAGTGCGCCGCGCCGGTCGGGCGGGTAAAGGCGGCAGGGATCGCGAGCACCTCCGCCCCCGCCACGGCGAGCGCGGCATAGAGCGCGGGAAAGCGCAGATCGTAGCAGATCGACAGACCGAGCGGCCCGACCGGCGCATCGACGACCACCGCCGCGTCGCCGGGGGCATAAGCGGCGGATTCGCGCCAGCTTTCGCCGGTCGGCAGATCGACGTCGAACAGATGGAGCTTGTCGTAGCGCGCGCGGATTGCGCCGGCGGCGTCGATGACGAAACTGCGATTGGCGTAGCGGCCATCGGCACGCCGCACCGCCAGCGAGCCGACATGCACCCACAGGCCGGCGACCGCTGCGGTCTCGCGGACGCTGGCAAGCACCGGATCGTCGGCCTCGGCGTGGATCGATGCGGCGGCGCGGGCGCGGTCGCGATCGATCAGCCCCGCCATCTCGGGCAGGAACACCATGCCGGCGCCGTTGGCGGCCGCGGCGGTGATACCGTGGCGCATGTCCGCGGCATTGACGGCAGGATCGATCCCGCTCGTCATCTGCAGCAGCGCGATCCTCATGCCGCGAGCAGCGGGTCCAATCCTCCGCGCGCGTTGAGCGCGGCGAGATCGTCCGAGCCACCGATATGCGTGCCGTCGATGAATACCTGCGGCACGGTGGTGCGGCCGTTGGCGCGCTGGATCATCTCCTGCCGCTGCGGCCCGCCAAGCGAGATGTCATATTCCTGCGGCGACACGCCCTTGGCTGCCAGCAACGCCATCGCGCGCGTGCAATAGGGACAATATGCCTTGGTGTAGATTTCGACCTTTGCCATAGGCTTGAGGTGTGGGCTGAGGACCGGCTTGTCAATCGCCCGCCGCCCCCGACCCGACCACCCGTGCCCAGCACAGCACCACCACTGCGGCGGCCCCGGCGCGCAGCAACACCTGCGTACAGGCGGCGGCGGTGGCGCCGCTGGTATAGACGTCGTCGACCAGCGCGATCGTCCTGCCCGCCACCCGCGCGGGATCGGGCACCGCGAACGCGCCGGCGACCGCCTGCCGCCGCCGACCGCGGCCAAGCGCGCGCAGCGGCACGGTGGCGCGGCGGCGGACCAAGGCGAACGGATCGTGTGCGATGCCGGTACGACGGCGGACTGCGGCGGCGATCAGCGCCGCCTGGTTGAACCCGCGGCTCCACAGCCGCCAGCGGTGCAGCGGCACCGGCACGAGCAGGTCGATGCCGGGTGGCAGCGTCGGCGCCATCCGCTCCGCCATCGTCGCGGCGATCCCGATCCGGCCGCCATATTTCAGCTTGAGCGCCAGCCGCCGCGCCACCGGTCCGTAGGCGACGGCGGCGCGGATGCCGGCATGGCGCGGCGGATCGGCGAGGCAGGCGGCGCAGCGTGCGTCGGCGCCGCGGTCATGCGCGAACGGCCGGTTGCACGCGGCGCACCACGGCGGGGTCAGCCAGCGCAGCCCGCCCCAGCATGGCGCGCAGAAGCGGTGATCGGCCGCCACCGGCGTCCCGCAGCCGGGGCAGCGCGGCGGCAGCGCCGCGGCGGCGATCGGGCCGAATAGCGACGCCAGCGCACGGCGACCGTGCGCCGCGATCGCTGCCAGCCCGCCCACGCCGATCGTCCGCATGGCCGCTTGTCGCGCACCGCCGCAACAGGCACAAGCCTGGCGGTGAACGCCAACGCCATCTTCGACCGCCCTGCCCGCCGCCTGCGCCGCGACCGCGCCGCCGACGGCTATTCCGACCACGCTTTCCTGCGCGACGTCATGGTCGAGGGGCTGCTCGAACGGCTCGACGCGGTGAAGCGCACGTTCACCGACGTGCTCGACATCGGCGTGCCCGATCGCAGCCTCGTCGTGCCCGGCGCCCGGATCGCACGGGTGGATCCCGGCTTCCGCTTCGCGCAGGCCGCGGGCGGCGTACAGGGCGACGAGGAGCGGCTGCCGTTCGCCGACGGCAGTTTCGATGCGGTGCTGAGCGCCGGCGTGCTCGATCAGGTCAACGACCTGCCCGGTGCGCTGACGCTGATCCGGCGGGTGCTGCGACCCGACGGGCTGTTCCTCGGCGCGTTCCTCGGCGGCGGCAGCCTGCCCGCGCTGCGCGCGGCGCTGCGCGTCGCCGAGGGTGAACGGCCGGCGGCGCGGCTGCACCCGCAGATCGACGTACGATCGGCGGGCGACCTGCTGATGCGCGCCGGCTTCGCGCTGCCGGTCGCCGACATCGAGACGTTCGATGTCCGCTATGCGAGCTTCGGGCGGCTGCTCGACGATCTGCGCGGCATGGCGGCGAGCAACATCCTGATCGGCCGCTCGGCGATGACGCGCGGCACGCTGGCCCGGACCGCCGCGGCGTTCGCCGCGGCGGCGGGGCCGGACGGCCGGACCACGGAGCGCTTCTCGATCGTGTTCCTCACCGGCTGGGCGCCCGACGCCTCGCAACCAAAACCGGCGCGGCGCGGCAGCGCCACCTCGTCGCTCGCCGCCGCGCTGCGCGTACCGTCTTCGCCGCCGCCGAAAGCAGATTAGGAAGAGTAGTGTTCACGCGGAGGCGCGGAGGCGCGGAGATGTTACGCTTGCCGCGCCAGCGGCTCTTCCCATCGGCGATGCGATGACAAGGCCACGCAGCCCCACGCGATCCATCTCCGCGCCTCCGCGCGAACATCATCCTTTCTTCTACATTCGTTTAGCTGGCGGGCGTCATCGACCTTTTGGTGTCAACGTCGTCGAAGCACCGTGAGAGTCGACAGGCTCAGGGCGAACGCTGGGGAAGCTAACGATCTTGTTCGCAGGCAGTCTCTACGGCCTGTACCGACATGCCGCTTGTCAGACCCTTCCCGCCTCGCGGGCGTGGATCAGCCCGGCTTCGAGACCGCGTAGCTCGGCGAGGCCGCGCAGGCGGCCGATCAGCGAATAGCCGGGGTTGGTGCGCTTATGCAGGTCGTCGACCATCTGGTGACCGTGGTCGGGGCGCATCGGCAGCGCGCGCCCGGTCCGCCGTTGCAGATCGACCACCGCCGCGACGATTGCCGCCATGTCGGCGTCGCCGCGCAGATGCTCGGCCTCGTGGAACGCGCCGTCCGCCTCGCGCTGCACCGAGCGGAGATGGAGGAAGCCGATCCGCTCGCCGAGGCGACGGACCATGCCGGGCAAATCGTTGTCGGCGCGCACGCCCAGCGAGCCGCTGCAGAAGCACAGGCCGTTGGCGGGCGACGGCACCGCGGCGAACAGCGCCGCAACCTCCGCCTCGGTGCTGACGACGCGGGGCAGGCCGAAGATCGGGAAAGGCGGATCGTCCGGGTGGACGACGAGCCGGATCCCCTCGGCCTCGGCGATCGGACAGACTGCGGCGAGAAAGGCGATATGGTTGGCGCGCAGCTGGTCGGCGTCGATCGCGGCATAGCTGCCGATCCGGCGCAGCAGTTCGGCCGAGGTGAAACTCTCCTCGCTGCCCGGCAGACCGGCGATGATCGTCCGCTCCAGCCGGTGACGGCCCGCCTCGTCGAGCGCGGCGAAGCGCTGCGCCGCCGCAGCGACGACGGCGGGGGAATAGTCCGCCGCCGCATCGGGCCGGCGGAGGAGATGGATGTCGTAGGCGGCGAGCGCATGCAGCTCGAAGCGCAACGCGCGGGCGCCATCGGGCAATTCCCAAGCAAGGTCGGTCCGCGTCCAGTCGAGCAGCGGCATGAAATTGTAGGTCACGACGGTGATGCCGTGCGCGGCGAGGCGGCGAAGGCTGACCGCATAGGCCTCGATCAGGCGATCCCAGTCCGCGGAGCGGGTCTTGATCCCCTCGGCGACGGGCAGGCTCTCGACCACCGTCCAGGCGAGGCCGGCATTCTCGATCAGCCGCTTGCGGGCGGCGATCGCATCGTCGGGCCAGGCGTCGCCGTTCGGGATCTCATGCAGTGCGGTCACCACTTCGGTCGCGCCGGCCTGCCGGATCGCGGCGAGCGGCACCGGATCGCTCGGGCCAAACCACCGCATGGTCTGGGTCATCATCATCTCGCCGCCATCCCCCTCCTGGTAGGGCGTGACTAGCAGCGCAATGATTGGTCTGACAACCTAGAAGCGTGCGGTATGCCGCTTTGCGTCAGGCGACGGGCGATACGCCATAGCGCTGACGGGTGCTGGCGAGCGAACGACGCACCTCCTCGACCGCGAGTTCCTCGGTACGGAACAGCAGATGATCCATCACTGCCGACAGATGCGCGCGCATCGCAGCGCGGGCGGCATTGGCGTCGCGCGCGCGGAGCGCGTCGATGATCGCGGCATGTTCCTCGACCACCGGCCGGACCTTGGCATTGCGCGCCTTGGCGTGGAGCAACGCACATTCGGGCGAGGTCGAGCGCAGATGCCACAGATCCTCGATCGTGCGCAGCACGCCGGCGTTGCGGGTGGCGGCGGCGATGGTCAGGTGGAAATCGCGATCGGCCTCCTCGGTCACCTCGGGCAGCAGGTTCTCGGTCGCCATCGCGGCGACCAGCGCGTCGAGCCGGTCGATCTGGTCGTCGGTGACGTGCAGTGCCGCCAGCGCCGCCGCCTCGCCTTCGAACATCAGCCGCACCTCGGTGAGTTCGAAGGCGGTGATCGCGAAGCCGGGCTCCTCGCCCTGCCCCGGCAGGCGGCAGACATAGGCCCCGGAGCCGACGCGGACCTCGATGAACCCCTGCACCTCAAGCGCGATCAACGCCTCGCGCACCGCCGGGCGGCTGGCGCCATATTCGATCGCGAGCTCGCGTTCGGCGGGCAGGCGGTCACCGATCGCGAACGCACCCGAGGCGAGCTGGTCGAACAGCTTGCGGGCGAGGCGCTGGTACAGGCGATCGCTGGTAGCGCTCTCTTTGCCGAGATCGACCTTCGAAGGGCGGCGGATGGTCGGCTTGGGCATCGGACTTACCAATTAAAGCGGGCGGGACGAGATCGATACTACGAGAGGCACGGGCATGGGAAGGCCGCGTCGTGCGAGATCGCAACCGGTATCGGTCAGACGAGCATCCCGCCATCGGCATCGCGCGCGAGGATACGGCCCATCGCCTCGAACAGGGCGTCCATCGCGACCGGCTTGAACAACACCTCGTCCGCCCCCGCGGCGATGCACCGCTCGCGCAGGTCGAGCGCGGTGTCGGCGGTGATGACGATGATCGGTACCGCCGCCTTGCCGTCGGCGCGCGCGCGGACGTGGCCGATCGCGGTGATGCCGTCCATGCCGGGCATGCGCAGGTCGATCAGCAGCATGTCGAAATCCTGCGCGTCGATCGCCTGTAACCCGTCTTCCGCGCTCTCCGCCTCCATCATCGTGACCCCGGCGACATCGAGCATGTCCCTGACGACGCGGCGGTTCATCCGATCGTCTTCGATGAACAGGACGTTCATCGGGAGGGCTGCGGGGTCGGTGGGATTGGCGATGGCATGCTATTGCGTCTACGCTTCATGCCGCCTGCGACACAAGCGCCACATGGCGCGCAGGATAGAGTATTGCGACCAATGTCGAACCACTGACCGGTTTGATAACGCTACGGAACGATCCGTCCGTTGCGGATGCGATACGATCGGCGTCGGCGGCGCTCGGCAGCAGGATCGTCACGTCCGCCGCAGCCGCGACGGCGGCCAACTTTCGCAGCGCGTCAGCGGCGTCCTCGACCGCGCCCAACGCGGCCGCATCGATCAGCAGGCGGTCGAATCGCGTGGTGGCGAGCGCGGCGACGGCTTCGTCCAGTGTCGCGGTGGCCACTACCACGCCGGCGTGCGGCGTCATCAGCGTCCGCAGCATGCTGCGCGTGATCGGGTTGCGATCGAGTACCAGCATCCCCGCAGTGCCGGGCGTGGCCTCGGCCGGCGCCGTCGCGGCCTCGGCGCGCACCAGCGGCAGGTCGACGATGAACCGCGACCCCTCCCCCACGACGCTGGTCACGGTCACGTCGCCACCCATCGCCCGCGCGAGGTTGCGGCAGATCGACAGGCCGAGTCCGGTGCCGCCGAACCGGCGGGTGGTGCTGGTGTCGGCCTGACGGAAGGATTCGAAGATCGCGTCGCACGTCTCGGGCAGGATGCCGATGCCGGTATCGGCGACGACGATGCGGAGCCGGTCGTCGCCATAAGCAGCGGCGTGCAACGTCACGCTGCCCTCGGCGGTGAATTTGAGCGCGTTCGACATGAGATTGAACACGATCTGCCGTACCCGCGCGGCATCGCCCAGGATCATCGCCGGGCACTCCGCGATGTCGCGATGGAACGCGATACCCTTCGCCTCGGCCTGGTCCTGCCACAACCGGGTCGATTCGGTGATCATCGCGCGCAGGTCGAACGGCGCCTCCTCGACGGTGAGATTGCCGGTCTCCATCTTGGCGACGTCGAGGATATCGTCGACCAAGGTGCGCATCGTCACGCCCGCGCTATACACGACGCTGAGCCGGTCGCGCGTGCTGCCGCCAATCCGCGCGTCGGCAAGCATCACCTGCGTCATGCCGAGGATGCCGTTGAGCGGCGTGCGGATCTCATGGCTGGTGGTGGCGAGGAATTCCGTCTTGGCAGCCAGTGCCTTGCCGAGCGCGGTATTGGTGACGGCGAGGTCGTCGTTGGCGGCACGGACTTCGTTGCGGCTCCGACGTAGCGTGATCAGCCCCATACCGAGCAGGCCGATCGCGAGGATCGTCGAGGCGACGACGCCGAGGAAGATGTTGCGCTGCGTGCGGGTGCGTGCCTGTTCATAAGCGACGTTGCGGCGGGCTTCGTCGCGCTGGAGGCTGGCGATCTTGAGTTCCTGATTGGCGAAGTCGAACCGCGCCGCCATCAGCGCCGCGCTAGTCGAACGGGCGAGCGCGGTCGATTCGTCATCAAGCCGCTTCAACGCGACGAGGTGCCGCAAGGCCAATTCGGGGCGGCCGGCGGCGCGATAGATGGTATAAGCGGTGCGATGCGCCTCGCGATCGATCAGCGTGGTGTGATCGATATCCTCGCCGTCGAACCGTTCGGCGATCAGCGTCAGCGCCGTGGCGATGTTGCCGCGCTGATAGGCGGCCTGCGCGTCGAGGCCGATCAACGTCTTGCGAAACCCCGCCGCCTCGCCACGCGTCGATAGCCGTAGCCCCTGATCGATCGCACGCTGCGCCCCGACGACATCCTTGTCCATCAGCCGCGCTTCGGCGATGTTGCCGAGGATCAGCACGCGCAGCAACGGGCTGTTGATCCGTTCGGTGAGCGCAAGACCATTGCGGAACTGCTGCGACGCCTCGCGGTAACGACCGAGATTTTTCAGCGAGATGCCACGATTGTTGTAGAGCGCGAGCGCGAGCATCGGGTCCGCGCGGTATAGCGACAACGCCTGATCGTAATAGCGTAACGCATTGGTGTGGTCGTTCGCTTCGCCGTAGAGCGAGCCGATCGATTGCAGCGCCTTGGCCTGACTGCGTGTGTTGCCGAGCGACCGGAAGATGTTGTGCGCCCGCTGATAGTCGCTCAACGCCCGGGCCACGTCGGCGTGAACGGCGGCGATCCAGCCACTGGCGAGCAGCGCGTCGCCCTGCAATTCCGAGCCCGGCGCCAGTCGTGACGACAGCGTCACCGCCTTGTTGATCAACGGTTCGGCCGCGCCGACATCGTTGAGCCGCATCAACGCCTCGCCGCGCAGCCAGTTGGCAGTTGCCTGCCGAATAGCACGCTGACGCGACGGCGGCTGTCGGTCGGCCACGCGTTCCGCAGCGAGCGCGCGGTCGGCGGTACGGTGTGGATCGCTGAGCATCGCGGTCTTGGCGTCAGCGACGAGCCTGTCGAAGACATCCGCCGTTGCCGAAACCGGGGCCAGCGCGAGAAGGCTGGCCGCCAGCCACGACCGCCAGGGCCAGCGGCGCATCGTCAGACGACGCGTCGGGTCGCGGCGAAGCCACCGAAGCCCGCGAGCGGATTGGGTGCGGGCGCGCGGTGGCGTCCTTCGTCGAGATATTGGATCAACGATTCGAGCACGACGGGGCGGCTGATCAGGAAACCCTGGACCATGTCGCAGCCCATGACGGTGAGCAGCGCCAGTGCGGCATGCGTCTCCACCCCCTCGGCGACCACTTCCATCTCCAGGGCGTGCGCGAGATCGATCGTCGAACGAACGATCAGCGGATCGCGGTTGGAGCTAGTGAGCTGGGTGACGAACAGCTTGTCGATCTTAAGCTCGCGAGCCGGCAATTGCTTGAGATAGGCGAGCGAGGAAAGGCCGGCGCCATAATCGTCGATCGCGATGGTGATGCCGAAGTCCGCGAAGATCTGCAGATTGGCGATCGCGCTGGCGGGATCGCGGATCACCGAGGTTTCGGTGATCTCGAACCCGAGCTTGGCGTCGCTGCCGCCGACGAGGTCGCATGCGGCGCGGACGAAAGCGCTGTCGGCGAGCAACTGGCCGGCGATGTTGATGAATAGGCGGAGATCATGGCCGCGGGCGGCGAGGTTGCGCTGGTCCTCTATGGCGCGGCGGATCGTCCACAAGGTCATGCGGTCGATCAGCATGCATTCTTCGGCGACCGAGATAAAATCGTTGGGCATCACCAGCCCGCGTTCGGGATGATGCCAGCGCACCAGCGCTTCGGCGCTGCGGATCTCCTGATGACGGACGTGCACCTTGGGCTGATAGTGCAGCACCAGCTCTTCGCGATCGATCGCCTGGTCGAGCTCGCGCGCCACCTGCAGCACGTCGAGCGTCGCACGCGGCGCGACCGCGTGGGTCACGGTGTGATAGGCGGTGCGAGCCTCGGCAAGGGCATTTTCCGCCTCCTCGACCAATGCCACCTCATCGAGATTGGCGGTGGCCGCCGCGGCGGCACCGAAGGTCAGGCGGATGGTGACTTGCTGATCGTCGAGGGTGAACGCCTGTTCGAACGCTTTCTCGATCGCGACGATGGCGCGATCGACGGCGGCGCGATCGGCGTCGCGGAACCCGCTGGCGATCTGGGTCCGGCCCAGCACGGCGACGCTGGCGGTCGGCAGCACGCGCGCGACTCGGTCGGCGACGAGGCCGACGAGCAGCTCGGCGCGGGCACAGCCGAGACGTCGGCGCAATTCGGTGAAATTGGCGATTTCCGCGATCAGCTGAAAGCGGAACGCCGGGTCGGTCGTCCGCTGCGCCCCCGTCATGACGCGGGAAGCCAGCATTTCCACGGTTTCCGAGCGATGCGCGACGGTCATGGGCTCGGCGTAGAGCATCAGGTTTGAAGATAAGATTAATCGCACATGAGCCATCTAAGCCGCTGCGAGACGGATTGTTAAATGCTTAACATGAGGTTAAGGATGTCGGGCATCCTGGAGATGCCACGATAAGGGAGATTAGCATGTCGGTAGTTTTCGCACTCGTCCTCGCGGTCGTTTCGGTTTACATCAAGCCCTGGTAACCGCCGTCGCGGCTCGGGCCGTGACGATCTTCGCCGCTGGTCGGTAAGGTCGAACAGGTCCGGGCCGCATTCCGTTTGGAGGGCATTACCCTCCCCTCGAATGCCGCCGTCGAACGATCAGGCGGCGTCGCGCCGGCCCGGGACCGGATTGTCGAAGACCATGTCGTCATCGACCGACCCGAACCGCAGCGCGACCACATCCAGCACATAATTCTGGTTGAGCTTCCACGGCTTGCGCGCGCCCTGTTGTGGCAGAAGATGCGACGCGCGCTGGATATAGCCCGAGGTGAAATCGACGAAGGGCTCGGTCGCCATCGCCGGATCGCGTAGCCGCGGCGTCGACTGGCGCAGGCCGCGCTGGCGCATCGTATTGAGCAACCGGCAGACGTAGGTCGCCACCAGCTCCGCCTTCAGCGTCCACGACGCATTGGTATAGCCGAAGGTGTATGCCAGATTGGGCACATCCGAGAACATCATCCCCTTATATTGAAGGGCTGCGTTGAACGCGATCGGCGCACCGTCGCGGCTGAAGCGGATGTCGCTCAGCCATTGCAGCCGCAAGCCAGTCGCGGTGACGATCACGTCGGCGGGAAGGTCCTCGCCGGAATCCAGGCGGATGCCGGTCTCGGTAAAACGGTCGATCGTCCCGGTTACCACCGAAGCGTCGCCACGTTTGAGGCTGGCGAACAGATCGGCGTCGGGTACGAGGCAGAGCCGCTGGTCCCACGGATCGTACCGCGGCGTGAAATGCCGCTCGATATCGTAATCGGGGCCGAGATGGTCGCGGACCATCGCCAGCAGACGGCTGCGGAATTGGGCCGGACGCGATTTGGCGAGCCGGTAATAGACCATGCTGGTCAGCACGTTCTTCCACCGGGTGAGGCGATAGGCGGCCCTGCCGGGCAGCCGCGCGCGCAGCCAGTTGGCGAGGCGATCCTCCGCCGGCCGCGACACCACATAGGTCGGCGAGCGCTGCAGCATGGTGACGTGCGCCGCCTGCCGGGCGAGTGCGGGCACCAGCGTCATCGCGGTCGCGCCGCTGCCGATCACCACGATCCGCTTGCCCGCGTAATGGAGATCCTCCGGCCAGAATTGCGGGTGGACGATCGTCCCGCCGAACCGTTCGGCATCGACGAACTCGGGCGTGAAGCCGCGGGCGTAATCATAATAGCCCGAACACATGCATAGAAAATTGCACGTGAAGACCAGCGGCGCGCCGTCGGGGCCGGTCGCCTCGATCGTCCAGCGTGCCTCATCTGTCGACCAGGCGGCGGTGGTGACGCGGTGGCCGAAGCGGATGTGGCGGTCGATACCATGGGTGCGCGCCGCCTCCTCGACATAGCCGCGGATCGTCGCGCCGCCAGCGATCGACCGGTCGTCCGTCCAGGGATGGAAGGAGAAGCCGAGCGTGTGCATGTCGCTGTCCGAGCGGATGCCGGGATAGCGGAACAGGTCCCAGGTGCCGCCGAGCGTCGGCCGGGCTTCGAGGATCAGATAGCTACGGTCGGGGCAACGGCGTTGCAGGTGATAGCCCTGGCCGATGCCAGATATTCCGGCACCGACCAAAAGGACATCGACATGCTCGGCCATCGCCCCCTCAATAATCCTTCGAATATTTGAGGCGGGCGTCCGAGCCGCCGGCCGAGCCGGTCGAGGTGAGCAGGCTCAACGCCTTGGTGAGCGCGATCTCGAGCTGCGTCGCGGTATAGCCGCGCGCGTCGGTGACGATCTCGACGTAGATGTTGTCGGTCAGGTATTTGCCCGCCGCCAGGCTGGTACCGCGACCGCTCGCCTCGTCGGCACCGAGCACGCGCAGCCGGTCGAATCCGGTCGCCGAGCGCAGCTTGCCGAGCGGGTTGAGCCCGCCGCCACCCGAGCCGCGCAACGAGTTGAGCGCGCTGGCCAATTGCAGTGCCTCGGTCGCCGAGAGGTTCTCGGGGTTGGTGCCGAACAGCAGGCGGCTGAGCACTTCGTCCTGCGGCAGCGCCGGGGTCGAGGTGAAGGCGATCTGCGGCCGCTGGCCGGTGCCGGTGATCGCGATCACCGCGGTGATGCCGTTGACCGTGGTCGACGCCTGGATGTTGATGTCCGGATCGGTGAGCTGGCCGCCACGGAAGCGGATCGTGCCGCGCGTGACGTCGAAGCGCTTGCCGGCGAAGGAATAGGTGCCGCGCACCAGATCCAGCCCGCCGGTGATGACCGGCGCCACCGAGGTCCCGCCGACCTTCAGGTTCATCTCCCACTCGGATTCGAGACCCATGCCCGACACGAACAGCTGGTTGGCGGCGCGGACGGTGAGGTCGAGCTTGATCAGGCTGACCGGCGCCGGCTTGGGCCGGTCGGTCGGCCGCGGCGTCACGATCTGGCTCTTGCGGCGGATGCCGGTGAGTTCGGGAACCTCGGCCGAGCCCTGACGGATGATCTCGTAGCGCGCCTCGGGGATGTTGAGGTTGCCCTGCAACAGGCCACCGTCACGACCGTAAGTGAAGCGGATGTCGCCCGAGGTGGTCGCCGACAGGGCATCGCTCTTGGCGAGCTGCGCATTGTCAAGCTTGGCACGCAGGTCGATCGGGAAGCCGCTCGCCGCGGCGAGGCCGACGCTGCCTTGGGCCTGGACGGTGCCGTTGCCGGCTCGCGCCGACATGCTGGTCAGTTCGAGGCGATCGTTGGTGAAGCGGGCGGCGATCTTCATCTGCGACAGGCGGGTCCCATAGGTCTCGTTGTCATAGGTGAGATTGTCGGCGCGGATCAGGCCGTTGAGCTGCGGCGCGGCGACCCGGCCGGAGAAGTCGGCGGCGACCGCGATCGGCCCGCTGAGCTGCTGGTTGGGCAGCGCGGCGAGGCTGAACAGCACGCCCGACGGGCCGTTGTAGCGGATGCCGCCGGACAGCGGCGCCTGCATCAGCCGCGTCATCCACGAGCCCGCCCCTGGCGGCAGCGGCCGCAGCGTGGCGAGCAAGCGGCCGACGGTGGTCGGTCCCCGCTTGACCAGCGCGCGCGCCTCGCCGCCGTCGGGTACGAGCCGGCCGACGAACTGGACGTCGACGGGCTCGGATACCGCGGCGAGGCCGGTGCGCTGGAAACCGGCGATGGTGACGCGGGCGTCCGCCTGCGGAATCGACGCGCCCTGCTGGCGATAGTCGAGGCTGCCGGTGACCGCGCCGGACACGCCGAGATTGGGGACGAACGCCGACAGCATCGACAGATTGAGCCGGTCGAGCCGTGCCTGCGCCGCGGTGACGCCGCCGCCGAACGACCCGGCGATGCGCGTCGAGCCGGCGGTCGCGCCCTGGCCGAAGTCGATCCGCGTTGCGGCGAGGCGATAGCTGCCGCCCGCCTTGGTGACGTGCGCCGGATTGACGGTGCGGAACGGGATGTTGTTCGCCTGCCCCTGTGCGGCGATCAGATAATCGTCGGGCGACAGGCGGGCGTTGAGCGCGACACGGAGCGGCACGCCGCTGGAACCGGTGAGCAGTGCCTGCGCGGTGCCGCGACCGCCGACATAGTTCACCTTGGCGCGCATCGCCTGGATGACGAAGGCATTGTAGCGCGTGTCGGCGACCTGGACGTCGGCGACCACCTGCGGCGCCTTCGGCGTCATCACGACGCTGGCGTTGACGATCGCGCGGCCGATGGTGAAGTCGGCATAGCCGGGAATGGTGGCGTTATAGGCGCGCGCGGCGACGTCGGCACGCTGATTGCCGCCCTGATCGGCGAGACGGACGTTGCCGGTGATGCCGCGGCCGGCGAATTGCAGCGCGCCGGCGAACGGACCAGCCGGGGTGGCAGCGACACGGCCGCTGCCGACGATGCCGGCGAAGACGAGGCGATTGACGTCGACGGTAAGGCGCGGGCTCGGCCGGACCAGCACGTCGGCGGTGAACGGCCCGTAATTGGTGCCGCCGCTCGCGGTGACCGCATAGGCGCCGCCGCGGCCGACGACGCGGGCGTTGAGATCGACGAGACCGACGCCGACGCCCGGCTTCGACGCGCGCAGCACGACGACGGGTGCATCGGCGCTGCCGGTGACACGCGCGGTGAGCGGACCATATTGCGTCGAATAGGCATCGGCGGATACCGCCACCGCACCGCTTGCCGGATCGAACCGGCCCTCGCCGCGGGTGATGCGGAATTGCGGCGCGTTCATCCGCAGATTGGCGAAGGTG
Organism: Sphingomonas taxi; assembly: GCF_000764535.1. Taxonomy (NCBI): domain Bacteria; kingdom Pseudomonadati; phylum Pseudomonadota; class Alphaproteobacteria; order Sphingomonadales; family Sphingomonadaceae; genus Sphingomonas; species Sphingomonas taxi. The sequence goes on from NZ_CP009571.1 coordinate 1,947,185, forward strand.
ACGATGCCTTCGGGGCTGTAGCCGATGTCGCTGCGCACCACCGCATTGCCGCCGAGGAAGTCGCGCACGCCGCTGTTGAACAGCTGTCTGGTCTGCGCGACGACGCGGCCGGTGATGCCGAAGCCGCCGCGCGCGCCGGGGACGAGCTTGGCGTCGGTCGACAGATCGAGGATGCCGATGCTCTCGAGCCGGTAATTGTTGACGCGGCCCTTGAGCGCGCCGGTGTAGCGGCCGGTCGCGGTATTGGCGACGACGATCGCGGTGGCGTCGATATTGTCTGAGCGGATGCGCAGATTGTCGGACAGGATATTGGGCATCGAAATGGCGAAATCGCCCTGGATGCGGACGTTGTTCGTCAACCCGCCGACCGCGGCATTGAGCCCGGTGACGCGGCGCGCGCGGGCATTGACCGGCACGAGGATGCGGTCGCTGTTCACCCGCGCCAGCCCCTCGGCATAGACGTTCTCGACCGTCGTCGTGCCGAAGCCCAGAGCGGCGGCGTTGATCTTGTAGTTCACCGTCGGCGTCGCGAAGGCGCCGTCGAGCACGACGCGCGCCATCACGTCGCGGCCGCGGACGTTGGGGGCAATCGCGCCTGGGGTGAGCAGTCGCGCATCGACCGCGAAATTGCCGAACCTGCTGTTGGCGAGGTCGATCAAGCCGCCGGCGTCGACCGCCAGCGCGGCCGACTTCAGCCGCAGCCGGGTATCGGCCTTGCGATCGTTGAGCGTGGTGTCGATCGCCAGATCGAGCCGCGGGGCGGTCAGTCGCTCGACCGGGCCCTGCATGTAGAGACCGGGGGTGGCGAAGCCGCGCAGCTCGATATGGCCGTTGCGCGCGTTGACGTTGATATCGGCGAGTTGCCCGCCACCAAGCGTGGCGAGCGCACGGCCCTGCCACGCCTTCCAGCTGCCACGGCCATCGACCGTCGCGGTGAGCGGCGCCTTGAGCGAGCCCATCGTCGCGACGACGCCGCCGACCGGCGCGTCGAGCTTCAGGTTGACGTCGAGCTTGTTCTGGTCGGGAACGGCGTCGAGCTTGAGGTGCAGCGTGTCGCCGCCGGCGACCCCTGCCCCCTTGAGCGCGGCGGCGTCGGTGACGAGCTGCGCGCGGCGGTCGGCGATGTGCACCGCGCCGTCGAGGCGGACGATATGCGTCTGACCGGTCACCGGCTTGGCGATCACCAGCCGGCCGACGTGCAGCCGGTTGACGTCGATGTCGAGATCGGGGAGGAGCGGCGCGTTGGGGTCGCTCGGCGTCTGCTTGAGTTCGGGCTTGCGCGCGAGGGTGACGAGGTCGGTCGAGAGACTGCGCACGTCGACATGGTTGCTGGCGAAGGCGAACGGCCGCCAGTCGACGCTGAGCTTCGGGCTGGTCAGGAAGACGCCCTTGGGGTCTGCGACGCGGACGTCGGACAGCACCATCTGGCCATAGAGCGAACCGTCGATCCGCCCGACCTTGATGTTGAGGCCCGAGGCGGTGGTGTAGCCGCCGATCCGGTTGGCGACGAAGCGGCGGCCCGGATCGGTGTTGATGCCGAGCACCACCACGCCGACGAGCACGACGAGGCCGAGCACGGCGATCAGCAGCCATTTCAGGATGCTCTGCCACAGCGGACGCTTGGTCACGGCCGGAGCGTCGGTCGTTTCGTAATCGGGCTGCGCCATCAGAATGCCTGCCCGATTGAGATGTAGAGCGCGACCTTGCCGTCGCCCGGCCGTGGATTGAGCGGTGTCGCCACGTCGATCCGCATCGGCCCGAAATTGGTGTAGAAGCGGCCGCCGATACCGGCGCCGAACTTCAGATCCGAGCCTTTGGGCAGGCTCGATTCATAGCTGTTGCCGGCATCGAGGAACGGCACGATGCCGAAATTGCCGAAGCGATAGCGCGCTTCCAGTGCGAATTCGTTGAGGCTGCGTCCGCCGACCGGATTGCCCTGCGGATCGAGCGGCCCGAGCCGCTGATAGCCGTAACCGCGCACCGAACCGCCGCCGCCGCCATAATAGCGGCGCGACGGCGCCAGATCGTCGCGATCGATGCCCTGGATCGAACCGACCTTGGCGCGGCCGGCGATCACGAGGCTGGACGAGATCGGATAATAGACCGTGCCTTCGATCATCGTGCGCACGTACGGCCGCACCCCGCCGTTGACCGAGCCCTCCGGGCTGAGGTTGAGGCGCAGGCGATAGCCGCGCGTCGGGTTGAGCAGGCTGTCCGACGTGTCCCATTCGACCTGGCCGGGCAGAGCGACGATGCCGTAGGTCCGGCGGACGGTGTCGCCGCGTGCGAAGTCGTAGACGCTCTCGTTCGTGCCGACGAGCTCGCCGCCGTAATAATAAGTGAAGCGCTTCTGCCAGATCGGCGTCGAGACGCGGCTCCAGCGCGCCGACAGCGTGCCGGTGAAGGCATCGAATGCGTCGTAGCTCTGGTGGACCGCACTGGCGATGGCGGTGAAGGTCTTGTCGCGCTGGCCCGCGTTGGAGCGGCGGAAGGTGCCCGACAGGCCCTGTTCCTGCGTACCGGCGACGACGGTGCCGATCAGCGCGCCCTCCGGCGGGAACAGGTTGCGGTGCGTCCAGCTGCCCTCGGCCTTGAAGCCCTGCCCGGTCGAATAACCGGCGCTGCCGGCGAGGCTGCGCGGCGGCCCTTCGGTCTGGCGGACGAGCAGGTCGATCGCCTCGGTGCCGTCGGCATTGGTGCGGCCGGTGCGCTGCGGCTCGACCGCGACGCTGCGGAACAGGCCGGTGGCGACCAGCGCGTCGCGCAGATCGTCGGTCTTGCGGCTGTCGTAGAGGTCGCCGCTCTTGAAGCGCGGGAAGACGTTGAGATGATCGACGCCGAACACCGGATCGCCGGTGGTGACGAGCTGGCCGAAACTGGATCGCGGACCGGTATCGACCGGCAGCGTATAGGCACCGGTCGCCTGTTCGGCCTGGTCGTCGAGCAGGATGTCGCGCTCGCCGACCTTGACGAAGGGATAGCCCTGTTGCGGCAGGACGAGACTGACGTTCGCCTCGGCGCCCTGGATGCGCGCCGCCTCGATCGGATCGCCGACGCGCAACGGCAGGTTGCGGGTGACGAGGTCCGCCGGGACGACCGGCTGCGTGTCGACCTTGACCGACGACAGGCGATAGAGGCGACCGGGCGTGCCGGTGACCGTCGCCTTCAGACGGCCGGGCTTGTTCGGGTCGGTGCTGGCCGGCGTCTCGATCAGCGAGATCGCGGTCGCGTCATAATAGCCGAGCGACTTCATCAGCCGCACCGCGAGCGCCTCGTCCTCGCGGGCGCGGGCGGCCACCTGCGTCGCGTTGGCGGCCTTGCCCTTGCCTTCCTTGAGGGCGGACAGGCTATTGAACTGGCCGGCGAGATCGAGCTTTTCGAGCCCCTTGAGTTCCGTATCGTACCGGATCTCGGGCGCGTCCTTGTCCTTGATGTCGGCGGCGGTCTGCAACGGCGCGGTATCGAAGGTGTTGAGCGGCTGGAGCGGCTGCGCGAGTTCGGGGTTCTCGGCGGCGGCGGGGGGCAACGTGCCGTCGGCGGCGACGAGCGGTTGCGTCGTCGCGGGGACCGCCGGCGTGCTCGCGGTCGGCGTGCCGGCCTGCTGCGCCGGCATCGGTTCAAGCGGGGCGTTGATGTCGCCGGTCAGTGGCGGCAGGCTGGCGTTGAATTCGCTGTCGGGGACGATCGGCGCATTGGCGTCGGTCGGGGAACCGACGGTCTGCGGATCGGTCTTCGGGGCATCGGGACCGCGCGCAGGAGCGGTGCCTTGCTGCTGGTTGAGTTGCGCCGCCGTCGGCGCCGCAGCGACCAAGGCGATGGCCAGCCAATACTGTCGTCCGGTCAGAACTCGCACGCGTTTCCCGTTCCCCTTTGCGAGAGCGTTCGCGTTCGAATCCACCCCCAAGCTTACCGACAACGTTCCGTAATCGCGTCGGTTGCACCGCAACAGGAAAATAGGTGGCGACGGATCGGGCTTCGACTTCCGTTACAGGGGGTTGGCGTCTGCCGCGTGCCCCCCGCCCCGTCACCCCAGCCTTGCGCCGGGGTGACGATCGCTCCGCCTCAGTCGCGCAGCAGGTCGTTGATGCTGGTCTTGCTGCGGGTCTGCGCGTCGACGCGCTTGACGATCACCGCACAATAGAGGCCGGGCTTGCCGTCGCTGCCGCCGGTCGTGCCGGGGACGACGACCGCATAAGGCGGCACTTCGCCCTTGAAGATTTCGCCGGTGGCGCGGTCGATGATCTTGGTCGAGGCGCCGAGATAGACGCCCATCGACAGGACCGCGCCCTCGCCGACGCGGACCCCTTCCGCCACTTCGGAGCGGGCGCCGATGAACGCGCCGTCGCCGATGATGACGGGGTCGGCCTGCAACGGCTCGAGCACGCCGCCGATGCCGGCGCCGCCCGAAAGGTGGACGTTCCTGCCGATCTGCGCGCAGCTGCCGACGGTCGCCCAGGTGTCGACCATCGTCCCCTCGCCGACGTGCGCGCCGATGTTGACGAAGCTTGGCATCAGGATCGCGCCGGGGGCGACATAGGCGCCGCGGCGTACGACGCTGCCCGGCACCGCGCGGAAGCCGGCAGCACGGAATTCGGCCTCGCTCCAGCCGCTGAACTTGGACGGCACCTTGTCGAACCAATGGCCGGCGCCCGGACCGTTGTCGATCAGCGTGTTGTCGTTGAGGCGGAAGCTGAGCAGTACCGCCTTCTTGAGCCACTGATTGACGCGCCAGCCACCGGCACCGTCGGGCTCGGCGACGCGCGCCTCACCCGCATCGAGCAGCGCCAGCGCGCGATCGACCGCAAGCCGGACCTCGCCGGTGGTGGCGAAGCCGAGCGACGCGCGATCCTCCCACGCGGAATCAATGACGGTGGACAGGTCCTGGCTCATGATGCCTCCATGATATGCTGCAGCCACGACGCGAGATCGTGGACGGTGAAGTCGATGAAATCGCGGCCCTGCTCGGGTCCCTGCTCGGAGCCGTTGTCGATCCAGACGGTGGTCATGCCGATCGCCTTGGCGGGCGCGAGGTTGCGCGCCATGTCCTCGAAGAACACCGCGCGGGTCGGCTCGATCGCCAGTCGCGCACACAGGTTCGCATAGGCCGAGGGATGCGGCTTGGGGACGAGGTCCATCGCGTGGATGTCGTGGATCGCCTCGAACGCCTCGCCGAGGCCGAGCCGGTCGAGCACCTTCAACGCATAGGGTTTGTCGCCGTTGGTGAAGACGAGCTTGCGCCCCGGCAGGCTGGCGATCGCCGCGGCGAGCGGCGCATCCCGTTCGAGCACGTCCATCTCGATATCGTGGACCTCGGCGAGGAAGTCGTGCGGATCGACGTCGTGATCCGCCATCAGCCCGGTCAGCGTCGTGCCGTGGCGGTGGAAATAGTCCTTCTGCACCACCCGCGCCGCATCCCACGGCAGATCGAGCAGCCGCGCGACATAGTCGGTCATGCGTTGATCGATCCGCGCGAACAGGTTGGCGCGCGCCGGATACAGCGTGTTGTCGAGATCGAAGATCCACGTGTCGATCGGGGCGAGCCGGGGGTGCATGGCCGCGGCGTCTAGGCGGCGGCGGCAACGGGTACAAGCAAGCCAAACATTTTCGTTTAACTTTCGCCGCTTATGTCCGTTATAGACACAAAGCGAATCAGGGCGGGCAGGTAATGACGACAAAGACTTGGTTGACGGGCGGCGCCGCCGTGGCGGCGCCGCTGTTTCTCGCTGCCTGCGGTGGCGGCGGTGGCGGCGGGGTGAACAGCGTTCCGGCACCGCCGACCGCGCAGACGCCGGCGCCGACACCGACGCCGATCGTGACGCCGACTCCCGCGCCAGCCCCGACGCCGTCGCCGACCCCGGCACCGACCCCGGCGCCCACGTCGTCCCCGCCGTCCGCCTCCGCGATGACCAGCAACGACACGCCCGAATATCGTGCCGCGGTCGGCGCGGTGTCGATGAACGCGCTGGCCGCCTACAACAAGGGCGCGACCGGGGCCGGCATCAACCTTGCGGTAATCGACAGCGGCATCGACCTGCAAAGCCAGGAATTCAGCGGGCGGCTGTCGAGCGCGTCGCAGGATGTCGCCGGCAATGCGTCGATCGCCGACGAAGGCGGCCATGGGACCGCGGTCGCCTTCGCCGCGGCGGGCCGGCGCAACGGCACGGGATCGCAGGGCGTCGCCTTCGATGCGACGCTCACCGTGCTACGCGCCGACCGTCCGGGCTCTTGCGCGTCGAGCGGCGACGCCGGCGGCGATACCGGCTGCAAGTTCGGCACCGATGCGATCACCAAGGGCGTCGACGCGGCACGGGCCGCCGGCGCGCGCGTCATCAACTTGTCGCTCGGCGGCACGACGATGCCGCAATCGCTGATCGACGCGATCGGCCGCGCCACCGCACGCGGCATCATCGTCGTCATCGCCGCGGGCAACGACGGCAGCGACAATCCCGACGCCTTCACCTCGGTCGCCAGCAGTGCCGCGGCACGCAATCTGGTGATCGTCGCCGGCTCGGTCGGCACCAACGACGTCATCTCCTCCTTCAGCGACAAGGCCGGGACGGGCGCCGCGCATTATCTGACCGCCGTCGGCGAAAAGGTCCGCGCGCCCAACCAGAGCGGCGCGGCCTATCTCTGGTCGGGCACCTCCTTCGCCGCGCCGCAGATCTCCGGCGCGATCGCGCTACTCGCGCAGGCGTTTCCGAACCTCAGCGGCGCGCAGATCGTCGACCTGCTGTTCCGCACCGCGCGCGACGTCGGCGCGGCGGGGGTCGACAGCGTCTACGGCAATGGCGTGCTCGACCTCACCAAGGCGTTCCAGCCGGTCGGCACCACCAGCGTCGCCGGTTCGCACATCGGCGTATCGCTCGCCAGCAACGCGACGCTGTCGGCGCCGATGGGCGATGCGACCGTCGGATCGCTCGGCGCCGTCATCCTCGACAGCTACAACCGCGCCTTCGCGATCGATCTCGCCGGTACGATCGACCGCGCCGGGCCGCAGCCGGTGCTTGCCGGCGTATTGCAGAACCGCCAGCGCAACCTCGCGATGGCGACCGGCGACATGACCGTCTCGCTGACGCTGGCGCCGCGGGCGAACGGCGATATCGCGCTCCAGCGCAGCATGATGACCGACACGCAGGCGACGACGGCGCGCGCCATCGCTGGCGCGGTGACGCAGCGGCTCGGCGAGAAGACGCGCTTCGGCTTCGCCTTTTCACAGGCCAGCGGCATGATCGGCGCGCAGATCGCCGGGCAGACGCAGCCCGCCTTCCTCGTCGCGGGACAGACCGGCCTCGGCTTCGACGGCATTGCCCGCTCCGCCGGCGCGCTGCGCCAGGAGGTCGGCGGCGTCGGCCTGACCGCCACGATCGAGACCGGCGACGTCACCGCGCGACGCGACGCGCTGCTCGCCGGGCTGAGCCCGTATCGCCGCTCCGGCTACGACCGGGTAACGGTGATGGCGGACAAACGCTGGGGCGGGCTGGCGACGACACTGTCGCTGAGCAACCTGCGCGAGGCGGACACGTTACTTGGCGCCCGGTTCGACGGCGGGCTCGGCGCGGCACGGGCGCGGAGCTGGTTCGTCGATATGGATGCCCGCTGGACGATGGGTGCGGGCTGGACGCTGGGCGGATCGTGGCGGCACGGCTGGACCGATGCGGCGCTGCGCGGCGGCATGGCCGGCAGCGGGCGGCTGACCACCGCCGCCTTCGCCGCGGATGTCGGCAAGAACGGCGTGTTCGGCCGCGACAGTTTCGGCCTGCGGATCGCGCAGCCGCTGCGCGTCGCACGCGGCGGCATCGATTATCGCCTGCCGACCAATTACGATTATGCGACGCTGACCGTCACCGACTGGACGATGCAGCGGCTCAACCTGGCACCGCAGGGCCGCGAGATCGACGTCGAGGCGCGCTATCGCGTGCTGCTCGGCCGCGGCGATCTCCAGACAAATCTATTCTGGCGGCGCGACCCGGGCAATTACGCCGCCCTGCCCGCGGACGTCGGCGGAGCGCTGCGCTACACGATCGGCTTCTAATTGCAGCAACGGGGGCGCGTCCCCATCTGCTGTGGCATGACACGCTTCTCCCTGCTCGATCTGGTGCCCGTCGTCGAAGGCGGCACCGTGGCGCAATCGCTGGCCAATGCCGCCGACCTCGCGCGGCACGCCGAGACGCTGGGCTACCAGCGCTATTGGGTGGCCGAGCATCATGGCATGCGGGGCATCGCCAGCGCCGCCACCGCGGTGGTGATCGGCTATATCGCCGCCGCGACCAGCCGCATCCGCGTCGGTGCCGGCGGCATCATGCTGCCCAACCACGCCCCGCTGGTGATAGCCGAGCAGTTCGGCACGCTCGACGCGCTGTTCCCCGGCCGGATCGACCTCGGGCTCGGCCGGGCGCCGGGATCGGACCAGCGCGTCGCGCGCGCGATGCGGCGGACGCTGGAGACCGATCCCAACGCCTTCCCGCAGGACGTGATGGAGCTGCAGAGCTATTTCGCCGACGACGGCCGGACGGGCATCGCCGCGACGCCGGGCGCGGGCGCGAACGTGCCGCTGTGGATCCTGGGATCGAGCACCTTCGGCGCGCAGCTCGCCGCGGCGCTGGGCCTGCCCTATGCCTTCGCGTCGCATTTCGCGCCGGATGCGCTCGATGCGGCGCTGGCGATCTACCGCCGCGACTTCCGCCCCTCGGCGCAGCTCGCCAAGCCGCATGCGATGGCGGGCTTCAACGTCTTCGCCGCCGAGACCGACGAGGAGGCCGAATTGCTCGCGAGTTCGCAGCAGCAGTCGTTCGTCGCGCTGCGCACCGGCAACCCGCGCCAGCTGCCGCCGCCGGTCGCCGGCTATCGTGCCGGGCTCGGCGCGCAGGGAGCGTCGATCCTCGACCATGTGCTGCAATGTTCCGCGGTGGGCTCGCCCGCAACGGTGGCACGGCAGACCGCGGCGTTCATCGAGCGGACCGGGGTGGACGAGGTGATGGTCGCCAGCGCGATCTACGACCACGAGGCGCGCAAGCGCAGTCTGGCGATCACCGCCGAGGTGATGAGCGGGCTGACCGTTCCCGCCTGAGCGCGGCGTGGCGCGCCGCCGCGTCGAGCAGCGCGTCGAGGTCTTCGCGCGCGATGTCGAAGCTCTCGTGCATGTCGGCGAGCGCGGCGTCGATGTCCGCCGCCGCGAACGGCGAGGGTGTCGGCACCGGCGCGGCGGGTCGATGCGGATAGACATGACGCGACAGGCGATGGAAGAGCATGCCGGCGAGGACGAGCAGCGCCGAGTCCAGCCCGACCGGCAGCCAGGGGTACAGCCAGCCGTCGGGCAGATGGCCGGCGGCGAGCACGACACCGAGTGCGACCGCGCCGCCCGGCGGATGCAGGCAGCGCAGCAGCGACATCACCACGATCGCGCCGCCGACCGCGAGGGCCGCCGCGGCGACGGGCGTGGCCACGCATTGCGCGACCAGCAGGCCCCATAGCGCCGACAGCAGATTGCCGCCGATCACCGGCCAGGGCTGCGCGAGTGGGCTCGCCGGTACGGCGAAGACCAGCACGGCACTCGCTCCGATCGGCGCCACCAGCAGCGGCAACGATCCCTCTCCGGCGAGGACGGCGGCAAGGACGCCGGTCAGCGCGATGCCGAACGTCGCCCCGACGCCGGCGAGCAGCCGGTCGCGCAGCACCGCGCCGGCGAGGATCGGACGGAAGATCATGCGCCGCGCGGTAGCGACTGCGGCGACCGTGGCAAGACCGCCGCTTTATCCTGTTGAGGAAGAACGAACCCGGATCGGCTCGGACTGGCTTCGGCGTGTTTCAGGCCGTTCTCCTCGCCGCGGCGTGGACCTTGGAACCAGTCGAGCCCTCTGTGAAAACCGGTTCGTGACCTACCAAGCGTGCACCCCGGCGAAGGCCGGGGCCCAGTTGGGAAGCCGTCGTAAGTTATAACAGACCTTCACCCAGCTGGACCCCGGCCTTCGCCGGGGTACATTAAGTGTTTTGCAGAGGTCACGCCCCAGTCCGGGGGGGGGACGAACCAACCGCGTCCTCTCAACCCGCCGCGGGCAGGCGCAGCCGGACCATCAGGCCGCCGAGATCCTCGCTCTCCTCGAGACTGACCGTGCCGCCGTAGATCTCCGCGACGTCGCGGACGATCGCGAGGCCGAGCCCGGTCCCCGGCTTGCCGGTGTCCAGCCGCACGCCGCGGTCGAAGATGCGCACCCGGTCTTCCTCGGGGATGCCCAAGCCGTCGTCCTCGATCAGCAGTTCGACGAAACCGGCCTCGGCGCCAACGGTGACGAAGACGCTGCCGCCGCCGTATTTGGCGGCATTCTCGATCAGATTGCCGAGCATCTCGTCTAGGTCCTGGCGCTCGACATGGACCTGCAGGTCGCGGGGTCCGGCGACGTCGATGCGGACGTGCCGATAGAGACGGCCGACCGCACGCTCGACCGATTCGAGGCTCGGCCACACCTCGGCGCGGCTGTGCGCGGAGCCGCGGCGGCCGACGGCGCGGGCGCGGGCGAGGTGATGGTCGACCTGCCGCCGCATCGTCCGCGCCTCGCGGATCACCGTATCGGCGAGATCGTCCGATTGCGCGGTGGCGGCGTTCATGATGACGGTGAGCGGCGTCTTGAGCGCGTGAGCGAGGTTGCCGGCGTGGCGCCGCGCCTCCTCCGCCTGCCGTTCGTTATGCTCGATCAGCGCGTTCAATTCCTCGACCATCGGCGCGACCTCGTCGGGCATCGCGGTGGAGATGCGGTTCGACTGGCCGGCGCGCATCCGCGCGATCTCATCGCGCACCCGGCGCAGCGGCCAGAGGCCGTAGAAGGTCTGCAGCCAGACGAGCACGATTAGCCCGAGCCCGAGCAGCGCGAAGCTGCGGATCAGCGTCCGGCGCAGAACGGCGATCTGGGCATCCAGCGCGCGTCGGTCCTGAGCGACCTGAAACCGCCAGTGGATCCTCGACTTGGGCAGCTGCGCGTCCCGCTCGACGATCCGCAAGGTGCCATCGGCGAATTGATCGCTGTCATAGATGTGAACGCCGCGATCGACGTGTCCGCTGCCGAACTTCAGCCGTCTGTCCCAAAGCGATCTCGAGCTGAAGAACGTATCCTTGCCGGCGCTGCCCGGTGCCGACACCTGCCAGTACAATCCGGAATAGGGCTCCAGAAAACGGGGATCGGCTGCCGCCTCCCGGCTGAAGATCACCTCGCCTTCGGGGCCGATCTCGGATGAGGCGATCAGCGACCGGAGCACATATTGCATCTGGTCATCGAAGTTCTTCGTCACCGCATTGGCGAGCACGCGGTCGAGCGCGAAGCCGCCGCCGAAAAGCAGGAGGCCGATCCATGCCGCGGCGATCAGGATGATCCGCCGCGACAGCGATCCCGTCGTCGCCGCACGTTGGCGCGGCGGAGCTTCGGCGAGCGGCGGAGTGTCCATCGGTCGGGCGATCAGGCGTCGGGATCTTCGAGGCTGTAGCCGAGACCGCGGATCGTGGTGATGACGTCCTGTCCAAGCTTCTTGCGGATGCGCGTCACGAACACCTCGATCGTGTTCGAATCGCGATCGAAATCCTGATCGTAGATATGTTCGATCAGCTCGGTGCGGCTGACCACCTTGCCCTTGTGGTGGAGCAGGTAGCTGAGCAGCTTGTATTCCTGCGCGGTGAGCTTGACCGGCTCGCCGGCCTTGGTGACCTTGCCCGAGCGGGTGTCGAGGCGGACGTCGCCCGCGGTCAGTTCCGACGAGGCATTGCCCGAGGCGCGGCGGATCAGCGCGCGCAGACGGGCGATCAGCTCCTCGGTCTGGAACGGCTTGGCGACGTAATCATCGGCGCCGGCGTCGAGCCCCGCCACTTTGTCCGACCAACTGTCGCGCGCGGTGAGGACGAGGACGGGCATTGTCTTGCCCTCCTTGCGCCAGCGGTCGAGCACGGTCAGCCCGTCGATCTCCGGCAGGCCGAGGTCGAGCACGATCGCGTCGTAATTCTCGGTCGAGCCGAGGAAATGCCCTTCCTCGCCGTCGGTGGCGAGATCGATGGCATAGCCCGCGCCTTCGAGGGTGTTCTTGAGCTGCTGGCCGAGATTCGGCTCGTCCTCGACGATCAGAACGCGCATGTGATCCCCTTAATTTCCGGTGCGGCCGATGATCTGGCCCGAGCGGCCATCGACATCGACCCAGACGACGACGCCATCGCGCATGAATTTCAGCGTGTAAACCGCGGTGCTGAAATCGAGGTCGAAGCCGAGATATTCATAGCCTTTCATCGTCGGGATGACGCGGGCCTCGATCGCGCGCGGCGAGAGCACCTCGCCCTTGCGGCGGGCGTCATAGGCGCGCGCCTGATCGCTGCGACGCTGGTCCGGTGCCTGCGCGACGGCGGGAGACATTGCGGCGACCATCGCGAATAACATGAGGGGCACGACCATCTTCATGAGGACTGGCATAGGCGGAAGGCATTGAACAGCCTGTGAATGGAGCAGTCGCAAAGCATTGGGAGCGATGCTGGTTCCCGGTGACGGGCGCGGGCGCGCTTGCCGCGGGCGCTCCGGCCCCCTACCTGCGCCGGCCATGGCTGCCCCAATCCTTGCGTACGAAGACCTTGGCGTGATCCAGGGCCATGGCTGGCTGTTCCGCCACCTCGACATCCACATCGGCGCGCGCGACCGGCTGGCGCTGATCGGGCGCAACGGCGCGGGCAAGACGACCCTGCTCAAACTGATCGGCGGGCTGATCGACAGCGACGAAGGCCGGCGCGTCATCGTGCCCGGCACCCGCGTCGTGCTGCTCGAACAGGAGCCGAGCCTCGCCGGCTGCGCAACGCTCGCCGATTACGTGCTCGGCGGCACCGATGCGCCCGAGCGGCACGAGGCCGATGCGATCGCCGACCAGCTCGGCATCGACCTGTCACGCGAATCCACCTCGGCTTCGGGCGGCGAGCGGCGGCGCGCGGCGATCGTCCGCGCGCTGGCGCAGGACCCCGACGTGCTGCTGCTCGACGAGCCGACCAACCATCTCGACATCGCCGCGATCGACTGGCTGGAGGACTGGCTGGGCCGCTTCCGCGGCGCGTTCGTCGTCATCAGCCACGATCGTACCTTCCTCACCCGGCTGACCAAGCAGACCCTGTGGATGGACCGCGGCTCGATCCGCCGCGCCGAGATCGGTTTCGGCGGCTTCGAGGCATGGACCGAACAGGTCTATGCCGAGGAGGAGCGCAACGCGCAGCGGCTCGACGCCAAGCTCAAGATCGAGGAGCATTGGTTGCAGCGCGGCGTCACCGGCCGGCGGCGGCGCAATCAGGGGCGGCTCGCCAAGCTCAAGGACATGCGCGCCGAGCGCGCCGCGATGATGGGGCCGCAGGGCTCGGCGAACCTCGTCACGGCGTCCGACGACAGCAAGACCAAGGTGGTCATCGACGTCAAGCACGCCACCAAGAGCTATGGTGACCGCACCATCATCCGCGACCTCAACCTGCGCGTGACGCGCGGCGACCGGATCGGCATCGTCGGGCGCAACGGCGCGGGCAAGACGACGCTGCTCAAGCTGCTGACCGGCGAGTTGCAGCCCGACCAGGGCGAGGTGAAGCTCGCCAAGACGCTGGACGGCGTCATCATCGACCAGCAGCGCAGCCTGATGGCACCGACCAAGACGGTGCGCGAGGTGCTGGCGGACGGCGGCGACTGGATCGACGTGCTGGGCGTGCGCAAGCATATCCACGGCTATCTCAAGGAGTTCCTGTTCGATCCCAGCCTTGCGGAGGCGAAGGTTGGCACGCTGTCGGGCGGCGAGCGCTCGCGGCTGCTGCTGGCGCGCGAGTTCGCACGCGAATCGAACCTGCTGGTGCTCGACGAGCCGACCAACGACCTCGATCTCGAGACGCTCGACCTGTTGCAGGAGGTGATCGCCGATTACGGCGGCACGGTGCTGATCGTCAGCCACGATCGCGACTTCCTCGACCGGACGGTGACGGTGACGTTGGGGCTCGACGGTTCCGGGACGGTCGATGTCGTCGCCGGCGGCTATGAGGATTGGGAGCGGCAGCGCAAGAAGCCCGCCGAGGCGAGGAAAGCCGCCGCACCCAAGGCCGCCCCCCCTCCCCCGGCGCAGCCGAAGACCAAGCTGACCTACAAGGACCAGCGCGACTACGACCAACTGCCGGCGCGGATCGAGGCGATCGATGCGGCGATCGCGCGCGACGAGGCGCTGCTCGCCGATCCCGCGCTATACGTGCGCGATCCCAAGCGCTTCGCCGCGCTGACCGCGGCGATCGATGCGGCGCGGGAGGAGAAGGACGCCGCCGAGATGCGCTGGCTGGAACTCGCCGAACAGGTCGAGGGGCTCGGCTAGGCCGGCAGGTCCATCGTCACCGTGGTGCCGTCCGGGCCACTCTCGGTGGCGAGCGTGCCGCCCGCCTGGCGCGCGAACGCGGGGATGAGGCGCGAGCCCAGGCCGTGGTCGATGCCGGTCGGCGCGGCGGCGGCGGGCATGCCGACGCCGTCGTCGCTGACGATCAGCGTGCAGCCGCCGGGCCGCTGCCGGAAGCCGACGGTGATCGTGCCGCCGGCCCGGCCGCCGAAGGCATGTTTGGCGGCGTTGGTGACCAGCTCGTTGACGACGAGGCCGATCGACACCGCGCGGTCGCGCGGCACTTCGACCTCGTCGCTCGAACAGACCAGCGAGATGCCGCCGCGCAGCAGCAGCGCGTCCGACAGCGCCGAGCAGAGATCGCCGAGATAGCCGCGCATCTGCACCGCATCGCCCTGCCCGGCGCCGCGGTACAGGTGGCGGTGGGCCCGTGCGATGCTCTCGACGCGGTTGAGCGCGGCGCCGAGCGCCTCCGCCGCATCGCCGTCGGACCGGCGACGCTGGATGTCGAGGATCGACGTGACGATCGCGAAATTGTTCTTCATGCGATGGTCGATCTCCTGCAGCAGCAGGTCGCGATCGGCGATCTCCTGATCCCGCTCCATCGTCGCGCGCCGAACCGCACGGCGGAACAGTTCGGCGGTGGCGACCGTGATCACCGCCGCGACGACGATGAAGCCGAGCGTCACCGCGGCATTGCGATCTGGGATGCGGAACCCCGCGGTGGCGGGAAACGCATAGGCCCAGGCGTAGAAGATGCCGACCAATCCGGAGAGCGCGCCGGCTGGCCAGCGCGCGAACAAGGTCGCGAGCATCATCGCCGGAAAGCACAAGGCGAAGGGCGCGCCATCCCCGACGGTCAATCGATCGAGCGCGGTGTAGAACAAGATCGCGGTCGCCGCGGTGAACAGCCCGACCGACACCTGCGTCACGGCCCGCGGCACCGCAGGCGCGAGGCGTATAGTCAGATCGAGTTCACTCAGCCGCGACACACGCGGACTGAGCCGTTACGGCTCTATGCTGTCAAGCACTTTGCCCCATGATTGACAAAGCTTTTACCTGATCTCGCGCAAGCTTCGCCCTGCCCGGCCGGCAAGCTCGGTAACATATTGCCACGCGACCCGGCCCGACCGGCTGCCGCGACGCGTCGCCCAGTTGATCGCTTCCGCCGCGTCGAACGGCAATTCGTATCGCGCCGCATAAGCCGCGACGATCGCGCAATAATCGTCCTGATCGAGCGCGTGGAAGCCGAGGCTGAGGCCGAACCGGTCGGCAAGGGCGAGCTGGTCGTCGATACTGTCGCGCGGGTTGATCGCACCATCTTGTTCCGCGATGTCACGCACCACGAGATGGCGGCGGTTGGCGGTGACCAGCAGCCGCACGTTGTCCGGACGCGCCTCCGCACCGCCTTCCAGCAGGGAGCGCAACATGCGCGCCTCGGCGGGCAAATCGATGCCGAGGTCGTCGAGGAACAAGGCGAACGCACGCGGGATCGGCGCGAGCAGCGTGAACAGCTGCGGCAGCGTGTCGAGCGCGGCGACCTCGACCAGCGCGATCCCGCCGCCCTCGCCCTGCACCGCGCCGATCGCGGCCTTGACCAGCGCCGACTTGCCGGTGCCGCGCGCGCCCCACAGCAGCACGTCCTGCGCCGCGGCACCGGCGGCGAGGCGGCGCAGATTCTCGACCAAAGCGTCGCGCTGGCGGTCGACGCGGATCAGCAGGTCGAGCGGCAGCGGCGTGAAGGCACGCGCGGCGACCAGCGCGCCGTCGCGCCAGACGTAAGCGGGGTGCGCCTGCGGATCGTCGCTGGCGGGCGGCGGCGGAGCGAGGCGGTCGAGCGCCGCGGCGATACGGTCCAGGGGATCGGTCATGCCGCGGTGATGACCGCGCCACTCCGTCGGCGCAAGCGATCAAGGGACCGATCAGGCGGCGATCCGGCGGGCATGCGTGGCGATCACCGGGTCGCCGGGGGCGAGCGCGACCGCCTTGGCGGCGAGCTGCCGTGCCTCCGCCAGATCGCCCGCCGCGGCGAGCGCCACCGCATAAGCGTCGCATACGCCGGCGTTCATCGGCGCGAGCCGATAGGCGGCACGGCCATAGCTGCGCGCCACCGCCGCGTCCGCATCCGCGCCGCCGCCGGCATAGGCCAAAGCAAGATCGGCGAGCAGCATGGCGTCGCGATTGCCGGCCATGCGGCGGACGCTCTCCAGCGTCTCGATCGCCGCGTCCGTCTCGCCGTTGCGGACCTGCCAATGGCCGAGGATGCGGCGGCCGGACAGGCTCTGCGGGTTTTGTCCAAGGTAGAGCGACAGCGCCGCCGCCGCCTCGCGCGGGCGACCGGCCCGACCCCAGGCATCGACCAGCCGCAGCATCGTCGGTTCGTCGAAGGCGAGGCTGGCGGCGCGCGCATAGACCTGCGCCGCCTCGGCGAAGCGGCCGCCGATCGCGAGCGCGTCGCCCAGGACGGTCTGCGCGGCGGGCGCGCCCGGGCTGGCGGCGGCGAGGCCGCGCGCGCGCGCGATCGCACCGGCGGTATCGCCGCGACCGAGCTGCGCGCGGATGACGCCGAGCAGGTAATTGGGATCGGTCGGGTCCTCGCGCGCATCGGCGAGCAGCGCGGCGGGGTCGTCGTCGCTGGCGAAGGCAACGGGGCCGCCATGCGCACCGGCCGCGGCACGATCGAGATAACGCGCCGCGGCGACGCGGTCCCCGGTCGCCTCGAAGGCGCGGGCGACGAGGGTCAGCGTATAGCCGTCGGCATCGTCGCGCAGCGCGATCGGCTGCAACTGGTCGAGGGCACCCTGCGCATCGCCCGACCGTAGCAGCGCCGCACCGAGCAGCCGACGGGCCGCGACGTTCATCGGTTGATCCGCCGCGAGCTGGCGCCAGGTGCCGATCGCGCGTTCGGTCTGGCCGCGCGCGAAATCGAGACCGCCACCGAGCAGTGCCGCACCGGGCAAAGCGCCGATGCCGTCGCCGGCGCGCTGGAGCAGATCGCGCGCCAGCTCGCCGCGCCCGGCACGCGCGGCAAGCACCGCCTGAAGGTAGAAGGCCTGCGGACTGCCCGGCCGCGCGGCGAGCGCGCGGCGGGTGGCATCGAGCATATCGGCGTTGCGCCCGACCTCGCCGAGCGTCGCGGCATATTCGATCAGCGCCGGGTGATAATAAGCGTCGCGCTCCAGCGCGGCCTCGAACCAGGGCAGCGCGGCGATCGGGCCATAGCGGGTGCGAACGATCTCGGCCTGCAAGGCGAGCGCGACCGGATCGCCCGGGGCAAGCCGCTGCGCTCGCGTCGCGGCATCGGCGGCCGCGGCGATCTCGCCGGCGTCGAGGCGGATGCGACCGAGATCGGTCCAGGCGGCGGCGTCGCGCGGCGTACGTTGGAGCAGACCGGCGAGCGCCTGTGCGGCGGTGCCGCTGTCGCCCTGCATCGCCAGCGCGCGGGCGCGGGCGCGGATCGCCTCGCCGTCGCCGGCCGGCGCGCGCGCGGCGGTGTCGATCGCCCCTTGCCAGTCGGACTGGAGGAAGCGGGCCTGCGCGCGCAGGCCGGCGATGTCGGCGGGCGCGATGCGCAGCGCGCGGGCACGGCTCAACGCCCCCTCCGCCGCGACGCCATCGCCGAGCCGTAGATAGGTGCGGGCGAGCAGCAGCATCGCCGGTCGCGATCCGGGCGCGCCCGCGAGCGCGGCGAGCGCATGGTTGCGGGCGGCGCTGTAATTGCCGATGCGATAGGCGGTGCCGGCGTCACGCAGCGCCACGGCGGGGTCGATCCGCGGCGCGGGACGCAGCACCAGTAGCGCGACAAGCGCCGCGACCAGTGCGAGCACGACGAGCGCGATCACCTGCCGACGGCGCGGGCGCGGCCAGACGATCCGCCGGCGGCGCTTGCCGGGCAGCAGGGGATAGCGGCGGTCAGCCATGCAGATCGTAGCTCTTGAGCAGATCGTACAGCGTCGGCCGACTGACCCCGAGCAGCCGCGACGCGCCGGAGATATTGCCGTCGGCCTGCGCCAGCGCCTGCCGGATCGCCTTGCGGTCCGCCGTCTCGCGCGCGCTGCGCAGGTTGAGCGGCAGCGCATCGGCCGCGGTCGCGTCGAGATCGAGATCGGCGGCGGTCACCGATTTGCCGTCGGCCATGATGACCGCGCGCTTGATCCGGTTCTCCAGTTCGCGGACGTTGCCCGGCCAGCCCCAGGCGTCGATCGCCGCCAGCGCATCGGGCGCGAGGCCGGTGACGGCGGGGTTCATCGCCGCGGCGTGGCGCCGGACGAAGGCGCGGGCGAGCAGGCTGGCGTCGCCCGGCCGCTCGGCGAGGCCGGGGATACGCACGACGATCTCGGCGAGGCGGTAATACAAATCGTCGCGGAAGCGTCCGTCGGCGACCATCGTGCCGAGGTCCTGATGCGTCGCGCAGACAATGCGGGTGTCGACCGGGATCGGCTTGCGCCCGCCGATCCGCTCGATGACGCGCTCCTGCAGGAAGCGCAGCAGCTTGACCTGCAACGGCAGCGGCACGTCGCCGATCTCGTCGAGGAACAGGGTGCCGCCCGCCGCCTGTTCGATCTTGCCCGGCGTCGTCTTGACCGCGCCGGTGAACGCGCCCTTTTCGTGGCCGAACAATTCGCTTTCGAGCAACGTCTCGGGAATGGCGGCGCAGTTGATCGCGACGAATTCGCCACGGCGGCGCGGCGAATGATCGTGGATGCCGCGGGCGAGCAGTTCCTTGCCCGTGCCGCTCGCACCGAGCAGCATCACCGAGACATCGGCGGGCGCGACGCGCTCGATCGTGCGCACTACCTTCGCCATCTCGTCCGAGGCGTAGATCAATCCGCCGAATCCGGCCGCGGCCGTCTCGCGCGCGGCGAGGCGGCGGTTCTCCGCCTCCAGCGCATGGACGTGGAAGGCGCGGGCGACGATCAGGCCCAGCGCGTCGATGTCGATCGGCTTGGCGTAGAAATCCCAGGCGCCGAGTGCGATCGCGCGCAACGCGCTGTCGCGGGCGCCGTGGCCCGAGGCGACGATGATCTTGGTCGCGGGCTTGAGCGCCAGCATCTCGGCGAGCGTCGCGAACCCTTCGCTGGTACCGTCCGGATCGGGCGGCAGGCCGAGGTCGAGCGTCACGACCGCGGGCTCGCGGCTGCGCAGTGCCTCGATCGCTTCGGCGCGGGTGGCGGCGCCGACGATCTCATAGCCCTCATAGGCCCAGCGGAGCTGGCGCTGGAGCGCGAGATCGTCCTCGACGATCAGCAGGACGGGCTTGTCGGTCATGCCGCATGCTCCAGCGCGGGCGCGGCGGGGAGGGTCAGGCGGAAGCGGCTCCCCTCGCCTTCGCGGCTGGTCACGTCGAGCCGGCCGCCCATCTCCTCGGCGAGCTGCCGCGCCTCATAGGCACCGATGCCGAAGCCGGCGGGCTTGGACGAGGCGAAGGGCCGGAACAATTGGTCGCGGACGAAGGCGGCGCTCATCCCGCAGCCGGCGTCGATCACGTCGATAAACGCGCCGTCGCCGGTCGTGCCGGCGACAAGGTCGATGGTTGCGGTGGCCGGGCTCGCCTCGATCGCATTCTGAAGCAGGTGGCCGAGCAGTTGCTCGAGCCGGCCAGGCTGGGCGAGCGCCGTCCCCTGCCCCGCGACGCGCACCGGATGCTGGGCGCGGCGTCCGGCGGCGAGGCGCAGTGCGAGGCCGGCGAGGTCGACCGGCT
This sequence comes from Sphingomonas taxi, assembly GCF_000764535.1. Lineage (NCBI taxonomy): Bacteria > Pseudomonadati > Pseudomonadota > Alphaproteobacteria > Sphingomonadales > Sphingomonadaceae > Sphingomonas > Sphingomonas taxi. The sequence continues at coordinate 1,967,247 of NZ_CP009571.1, forward strand.
GGAGCGGTTCGGGTGTCGCGCGATGGTGTTGCGACAGTCGGGCGAGCAAGGCGTTCATGCGGGCGGCGGAGTCCTTCAACGTCTCGACCATGTCGGCGCGGAATGCGGGATTGTCGGCGTGCCGCTCGGCGTTGCGCGCGACGAGGCTGAGGCCGCTGACCAGATTCTTGATGTCGTGGATGATGAAGGCGAAGCGGCGGTTGAACTCGTCGAAGCGCGCGGCGTCGGCGAGCGCGGCATGCGCGCGATCCTCGGCGAGATAGCTCGCCGCCTGCCGCCCGGCGACGCGGAGCAGGTCGAGGTCCTCCCAGTCGAGCGGCCGTTCGTACGGCGGGCGGGCGAGCAGGATGACGCCGATCAGGCTGGTGCCGTGGATCAGCGGCACCAGCGCCCACGCTTCGGCATGGTCGCCTATCCACTGCGGGATCGCCGCCGCCTCCTCGGCCGGCGCCGCGCCGCGGCGGACCTGATCGAGCTCGACGATGCGCGCGCTGGCGGCGAGATGGTCGCGCAGCGCCGCATCGGTGGTCCCCGCCTCGCGCCAGTGCCATGCGGCGCCGGGGGCGAGGCCGCTACCGTCGGGCTCCAGCAGCACGCCCGCCGGCGAGCCGGTCAGGTCGGCGATCGCGCGGACGATGCGCAGGTCGAGCGGATCGGCGCCCGCCCCCGGTGTGCCCAGCGTTGCGGTGAACCGCTGCCATTCGGCGCGATAATCGTAGCGATGGCGGAAGAAATGCTTGGCGACCTTTACCTTGAGCCAGGCGCGCAGCCACGGCGTCGACAGCAACGTCATCAGCGCGGTGGTCGCGCCGAGCACGATCGCGGTCTGCACGATGCGCACCGTACTGCCGGCATAATGGTCGGCGATCCGGGTCAGCAGGATGGTGAAGGCTGCATAGAGCAGCACCGCCGCCACCGAGACGAAGCGCAGCACGATGCCGTGCGACACCGCGAGGCTGCGCGCGCTGCGGCGGGTGACGAGGACCAGCGCGACACCGGTGACGACGAAGCCGCGCAGGGCGAGCGCGGCGGGCGGCACGGCATCGAAGCCGTAGCCCAGCATCGCGACGAGCAGGTCGACACCCCACATCCCGCCGAGCGCGATGGCGACCGGTATCGCCGGCGCGGTGGCGCGCGACGCGCTGCCGGCGGCGACCTGATGCGCGAGCATCAGACCGGCGACCGCCGCAAGCATCGCCGCGATCAGCCGCAGCGCCTCGATCGCCGCCAGCGCATCGCGGGCGAGCGGCAGCGTGTCGAGGATCGCGAGCAGCCCGGCCGCGGCGGTGATCGTCGCGGCGACCAGATAGACGGCGTAGAGCGCGACGCTGCCGCTCCGCCCCCGCCGCACGAGTGCGAGCAGCACCGCCAGCCAGACGAGGTTGCGCAGCGTTTCGCCGAGCCGCGCGGCGACATCGTCCGCACCGATCCCCGCCACCGCCAGCGCCCATAGAGCAGTCAGGATGCAGGCGAGCGTCAGCCCGTTGCGCGCCGCCCCCACGCCAGCCCCCAGGCCCTGCCGGCGCAGCGCGCCGAGCGCGAGCAGGCCGAATGCCAGTGCCGCCAGCGCATGGCCCCAGAGGATCAGTGCCGCCATCGGCTCAGCGCGCCCCCGCCGGCCACAGCACCACCCGCAGCGTCTGCAGCAGGATCAACATGTCGAGGAACGGCGAATAGTTCTTCGCGTAATACAGGTCGTATTCCAGCTTGTGGCGGGCATCCTCGATCGACGCGCCGTAAGGATAATTGATCTGCGCCCAGCCGGTGATCCCCGGCTTCACCATGTGCCGTTCGGCGTAGAAGGGCAGCTGCTGTTCGAGCTGGTCGACGAACTGCGGCCGTTCGGGCCGCGGCCCGACGAAACTCATCTCGCCCTTCAGCACCGCCCAGGTCTGCGGCAGCTCGTCGATCCGGACGAGGCGGATGATGCGGCCGATGCGGGTGATGCGCGGGTCGTCCTTCTCCGCCCACACCGCCTTGCCGGCGACCTCAGCATCCTGCCGCATCGAGCGCAGCTTCACGATGTCGAACCCCTGATTGTAGAGGCCGATGCGGCGCTGGCGATAGAAAGCCGGCCCACGCGATTCGAGCTTGATCGCCAGCGCGGTGAGCAGGATCAGCGGCAGCGTCAGGATCAGCAGCAGCAGGCTGGCGACGATGTCGAAGGCGCGCTTGAACACGCTCGACAGCATCCGACCCGAGGCGAAGCCGTCGGAGAAGATCAGCCACGACGGATTGACCGAATTGAGGTCGATCCGCCCGGTCTCGCGTTCGAGGAAGGTCGAGATCTCGCTGACCGCGACGCCGGTGGTGCGGACGCGCAGCAGGTCCTTGAGCGGCAAGGCGTTGCGGCGTTCCTCCAGCGCCAGCACCACCTCCCCGGCGCCATGGTCGACGACATGCGCGGCGAGGTTGGGGATGGTGTCGCGCGGCACGGCACCCGCGACCACCGGATCGGCCTCGCCCATCGCGACATAGCCCGCGACGATGACGTTGGCGCCGGGCTGGTCCGCCAGCGCGCCGATCCGCGCCGCGCGATGGCCGGCGCCGAGCACGATGATCCGCCGCTTGAACGTATCGCCGCCGAGCGTGCGGTTGAGCATCGCGCGGACCACGACCAGCAGCACCGCGGCGATCAGCGTCGCATAGGCGAGATTGGAGCGCCACAGCGCCACCGGCGGGATCAGGAAGAACAGGATCGACAGGAAGACGACGCCGATCAGGATCGCCACCGCCAGCCGCGCTGCGGCGAAACGCAGCGACAGGAACGAGCCGACGCCATAGGCCCCCACCGCGATCAACGCGATCTGCAACGCCGCGGCGAAGGCGAACAATTGCGGCAGCCGGGTGGTCACCGGCAGGACCAGCATGCCGATCTGATGCGCGCGGATCACCCAGCCAAGCTCCGCCGCAGTCATCAGCAACAGCGCATCGACCACGCCGAGCAGCAGCACGGCATAGGGCACATAATGCTTGAACAGGCGGATCATGCGGGCACCCTCCCATGCCGGTCTGTAAGCTTTTCCGACAGCTATCCCGCAGGTCGCAGAAAAAAGAAAAGAAAACTTGAAGAAGGCGCCCTTAAGGATCGTTTCGCGCGCGCTTCATTTCGGCTAGGGGTGCGCGTCCCAAGGAGTTTATCACGCATCATGACGATCGTTCCTGTGATCCTTTCCGGAGGGTCCGGCACCCGCTTGTGGCCGATGTCGCGTCCCGAGATGCCCAAGCAGCTGCTGGCGCTGACCGCCGAGGAAACCATGCTGCAGCTGACCGCCAAGCGCGCGCACGGCGAAGCCTTCGCGGCGCCGATCGTGGTCGCCAATGCGCGGCATGCCGATCACATCGACGAGCAGCTCCATGCGGTCGGCGCGGCGCCGCAGGCGGTGATCCTCGAACCGGTGGCGCGCAACACCGCGCCCGCGATCGCGCTCGCGGCGCTCGCCGCCAAGGGTGAAGAGGCGTTGCTGGTGATGCCGTCCGATCACGTCATCGCCGACGTCGCCGCCTTCCACGCCGCGATCGAGGCGGCGATGCCGCTGGTCGCCGACGGCTGGCTGGTCACCTTCGGCATCACCCCCGATGCGCCCGAGACCGGTTATGGCTGGATCAAGGTCGGCGAGCCGCTCGCCAACGGCGTCCACCGCGTCGCGCGCTTCGTCGAGAAGCCGATCCGCGAGCGCGCCGAAGAGATGCTGGCCTCCGGCGATCACGCCTGGAACGGCGGCATCTTCCTGTTCCGCGCCGACATCTTCCTCGGCGCCCTCGCTGCACATGCCCCCGGCATGCTCACCGCGACGCAGGAGGCGATGACCAAGGCACGGCGTGACGGCGTGCGCATCTACCCCGATGCCGAGGCGTTCGGCGCATCGCCCGACGATTCGATCGATTATGCGGTGATGGAGCGCGCCGAGCGGGTCGCGGTGGTGCCGGTCGCGATGGGCTGGAGCGACGTCGGCAGCTGGGACGCGTTGCACGCGATCAGCGAGCGTGACGAGAGCGGCAACGCGCATCGTGGCGAGGTCCTGGCGATCGACACGCAGGACTGCCTGATCCGCTCGGACGGGATCCGCATCTCGGCGGTCGGGATCAGCGACCTGATCGTGGTGGCGAGCGGCAACGACGTGATGATCCTGCCGCGCGGCCGCAGCCAGGAGGTCAAGAAGCTGATCGCGGCGATGAAGAACGACTGATGCGGGACCGGACGGTCGCGCTCAGGCGGCGACCGTCCACGCCCACAATCCGGCGAGCCCCGCGGCGCCGATCAGCAACTGGCGGGGCCGCAACGTCGCGAAATAGGCGGGCGCATTGCCGGCGAGCGCCGCCCGGCGATCGAGCAACGCGGCGAGCACATAGCCGACGATCAGCGGCAGCAGCGCACCCGACGGGCGACCGATCACCAGCGCGAGACCGGCGAGCGTGAAATAGGCGATGCTGGTCGCGATCTCGACCGGCTTCGACGCGCGCGGATAGCCGAAACCGAATCCGCGGCGCACACCGGCGATGAAGGCGAGCACGAGTGCGCCCCAGATGATGCCGAGCTGCACCGCCCAGAACGGCCACGGCGTCGGCAGCAACCATGCCCCCAAGGCAGCGGCAACCAGCGGCACCATCGGCCCATAGCCGAGCAGCACACCATCGGCGGGAACGTCGGGACGATCGGCATCATGGTTCATGCCGCGAGCAACGAGCGGAACGCCGCCGGGTTGCCTGGCGACTTTCGTTGTGGTGCCACGACGCCCGCCTCGTCGCGCATGTGCGGCATGCAAAAAGGGACCGGCGGTGGCCCGCGCGGTCCCTTTTCGTGTTCGGTACTTGGAGCAGACGTTCCGGCATGACGCCGTGACGTCGATCGGGGCAGGCCGCGCCTGCCCCGATGCCGGATCAGAAGTCCATGCCGCCCATGCCGCCCATGCCGCCACCGCCGGGCATGGCCGGAGCCTTGTCCTCGGGCAGTTCGGACACGGTCGCTTCCGTGGTGATGAGCAGGCCGGCCACCGAAGCGGCGTTCTGCAACGCGGTGCGGACGACCTTGGTCGGGTCGATCACGCCGGCGGTCACCAGGTTCTCATACGTGTCGGTCGACGCGTTGAAGCCGAACGACGTGTCGTTCTGGTCGAGCAGCTTGCCCGACACGACGGCACCGTCGTGACCGGCATTCTGCGCGATCTGGCGGACCAGAGCCGTCAGCGACTTGCGGACGATGTCGATACCGCGGGTCTGGTCCTCGTTGACGCCCTTCAGGCCATCGAGCGACTTGGTGGCGTACAGCAGCGCCGTGCCGCCGCCGGGGACGATGCCTTCTTCAACGGCCGCGCGGGTCGCGTGCAGCGCGTCGTCGACGCGGTCCTTGCGCTCCTTGACCTCGACCTCGGTCGAACCACCGACCTTGATCACGGCAACGCCGCCGGCGAGCTTGGCGAGACGCTCCTGGAGCTTCTCACGGTCGTAGTCGCTGGTGGTGTTCTCGATCTGCGCACGGATCGCCTCGGTGCGGCCCTTGATCGCATCGGCTTCACCCGCACCGTCGATGATGGTGGTGTTGTCCTTGTCGATCGTGACGCGCTTGGCGGTGCCGAGCATGCCGACGGTGACGTTCTCGAGCTTGATGCCAAGGTCTTCCGAGATCATCTCGCCCTTGGTCAGGATCGCGATGTCCTCGAGCATCGCCTTGCGGCGATCGCCGAAGCCCGGTGCCTTGACCGCTGCGACCTTGAGGCCGCCACGCAGCTTGTTGACGACGAGCGTGGCGAGCGCCTCGCCCTCGATGTCCTCGGCGATGATGAGCAGCGGGCGACCCGACTGGACGACGGCTTCCAGGATCGGGAGCATCGCCTGCAGGTTGCTGAGCTTCTTCTCGTGGATCAGGATGTACGGATCGTTGAGTTCGACCGTCATCTTCTCCGGGTTGGTGATGAAGTAGGGCGACAGATAGCCGCGGTCGAACTGCATGCCCTCGACGACGTCGAGCTCGAAATCGAGACCCTTCGCTTCCTCGACGGTGATCACGCCTTCCTTGCCGACCTTCTCCATCGCTTCCGCGATCTTCTCGCCGACTTCACGGTCGCCGTTGGCCGAGATGATGCCGACCTGAGCGACTTCCGACGAACCCGAGACGGGCTTCGAGCGCGCCTTGATGTCCTCGACGACCTTCAGGACGGCGATGTCGATGCCGCGCTTGAGGTCCATCGGGTTCATGCCGGCGGCCACCGACTTCATGCCCTCGCGGACGATCGCCTGCGCCAGGACGGTCGCGGTGGTCGTGCCGTCGCCGGCGATGTCGTTGGTCTTCGAGGCCACTTCGCGCACCATCTGCGCGCCCATGTTCTCGAACTTGTCCTTGAGCTCGATCTCCTTGGCGACGGTGACGCCGTCCTTGGTGATGCGCGGTGCGCCGAAGCTCTTGTCGATCACGACGTTGCGGCCCTTCGGCCCAAGCGTCACCTTCACCGCATCGGCGAGGATGTCGACGCCGCGGAGGATGCGCTCACGCGCGTCGCGGCCGAATTTTACGTCCTTGGCTGCCATGGTGGCTACCCTTTCAGTTGGTCTGGAAATTCACAAAAGTCACACCAAGGAAGGTGTGACGCGAAGTCAGCCGACGATCCCGAGGATGTCGCTTTCCTTCATGATAAGAAGGTCTTCGCCGTCGACCTTGACCTCGGTGCCCGACCATTTGCCGAACAGGATCTTGTCGCCGGCCTTGACGTCGAGCGGGGTGATCGTGCCGTTCTCGGCGCGCGTACCAGTGCCGACGGCGACGACCTCGCCCTCCTGGGGCTTTTCCTTGGCGGTGTCGGGGATGATGATCCCGCCAGCCGTCTTTTCCTCGGCCTCGACGCGCTTCACGAGGACGCGGTCATGCAACGGACGAAAAGTCATTGCGAAGTCCCTCTTTCAGTCAGTGTTACAGATTTCTGGCACTCACGAAACGCGAGTGCCAACGGGGCGGATATGTGCCGGCTGCACGGGATCGTCAAGGCTCCCGCCGCGCAGAAAATCGCGATGCGGCGGCAGACGGTGCGCTGCGCGGGATGGCGGGCGGGGCGTCCACCATGATCCGTTGGTGCTGAGCCTGTCGAAGCACCGTGAGACTCACCTGCCCTTCGACAGGCTCAGGGCGAACGGGTGGGTGTGGGCCGACCTTTCTAATTGAATCAGCGCGCGATCACCACGTCGCGGTAGCGTGGGTTGAGGAGGTGGAAGGCGAGCAGCGCGACGAGATAGGCGAGGCCGCAGGCGACGAAGAACGGGCCGTAGCTGCCCACCGTATCGAGCAGCAGGCCGAGCGACTTGGAGGCGATGAAGCCCCCCGCCGCGCCGGCGAACCCGCCGAGCCCGATCAGGGTGCCCTGCGCATAGCGGGGAAACTGGTCGCCGGGCAGCGCGAACAAATTGGTCGAGAAGCCCTGATGCGCCGCGCAGGCGAGCCCGATCATGCCGACCGCGACCCAGATGCTGCTCGCCTGCGCGGCGAACATCACCGGCAGCGCGAACAGGGCGCAGACGAACATCGCACGCTTGCGGGCACGGCCCACCGCAACGCCGCGCTTGAGCAGCCGCGACGAATACCAGCCGCCGGCAATCGCGCCGAAATCGGCGAGGATGTAGATGGCGACCAGCGGCGGGCCGAAGTTCTTGAGATCGTAGCCGTAGCGGGTGTGGAAGAAATCGGGCAGCCAGAACAGGAAGGTCCACCAGACCGGATCGATCAGGAAACGACCGGTCATATAGGCCCAGGCCTCGCGATGGCGCAGCACGGCGAGGAAACCCGCGCGGCCGGCATCGTCGGCAGGCTCGGTCTCGATCCACGCGCGCTCCTCGGCGGTGACGCGGGGATGCGCGTGGGGCGGATGGTAGAGCCGCCACCAAGCGGCGAGCCAGACGAGGTTGAACAAGCCGGTGATGATGAACGCCCAGCGCCAGTCGAGCACCAGATTGACGACGATGAAGCCGATCAGCAGCGGCGTCACCACCGCGCCGACGTTGGCGCCGGCGTTGAAGATGCCGATCGCGAGCGCGCGCTCCTTGCGCGGAAACCATTGCGACGCCGCGGCGAGCGCCGAGGGATAGGTGCCCGCCTCGCCGAAGGCGAGCGGGATGCGCGCGATCGCGAAGCCGGTGGTCGAGGTGACGAGCGTCTGCGCGAAATGGCCGATCGTCCAGCTGCCCATCGCGAGCAGATAGCCGTTGCGCGCACCGATCCGGTCGATCAGCCAGCCGAACAGCAGGAAGCCGAAGCCATAGGCGACCTGGAAATAACCGGTGATGTCGCCATAACCCGCATTGCTCCAGCCATAGAGCGCGGTGAGCTGCGGCTTGAGCACGCCGAGCACCAGCCGGTCGATATAGCTCAACACCACCGCCGCGAAGAGCAGGCCGCAGATCAGCCAGCGGATGCGGCCGCGCGGCGGCGTCACCGCATGGACGGCGGTTTCGGGTGCGCTGGCCGCGGCGTCGCCGATCTCGCTCACCTTACCAGCTCCACAAGGTGCCGTCTTCGAGACGGTTCACGGGCAGATAGGCGCGCTTATAGGCGTGCGTGGCGGCGAGGTCCGTGTCGATCGACACGCCGAGGCCGGGCGCGTCGCCCGGATGCATCGTGCCGTCGGTGAAGCGATAGGCGTGCGGGAAGACCGCGTCGGTCTCGGCGCTGTGCGGCATATGCTCCTGGATGCCGAAATTGGGCACCGACAGGCCGAAGTGCAGCGCTGCCGCCATAGCGACCGGCGACAGATCGGTCGCGCCATGGCAGCCGGTGCGGACCTGATAGAGATCGGCGAGCGCGGCGATGCGGCGCAGATGGGTGATGCCGCCGGCGTGGACGACGGTGGCACGGATATAGTCGATGAGCTGGTTCTCGATCAGATGCTTGGCATCCCAGATCGAGTTGAACACCTCGCCGACCGCGAGCGGCGTCGTGGTGTGCTGGCGGATCAGGCGGAAGGCGTCCTGGTTTTCCGCCGGGGTCGCATCCTCGATCCAGAACAAGCGATAGGGTTCGAGATCCTTGCCGAGCCGCGCCGCCTCGATCGGGGTCAGCCGGTGATGGACGTCGTGGAGCAGATGCACGTCCCAGCCGAGCGCCTCGCGCGCCGCGGCGAACAATTCGGGGACGATGCGCAGATATTTCTCGGTCGACCAGACCGCCTCGTTCGGCAGGTCGCCGTCGGCGGGTTCGTAGCGCTGGCCCTGTTTGGCGACGCCATAAGTGGAGGCGAGCCCGGGCACGCCGCATTGCAGCCGGATCGCGCGATAGCCCTCGTCGCGGTGGCGCAATGCGGTTTCGATCGTGTCGGCGATCGTGGTGCCGTTGGCGTGGCAATAGACGAGGCAGGAGTCGCGGGCGGCGCCGCCGAGCAACTGGTAGACCGGCAGGCCCGCGACCTTCCCCTTGATGTCCCACAGCGCCATGTCGACCGCGGCGATCGCGGTCATCGTCACCGGCCCGCGCCGCCAATAGGCGCCCTTGTAGAGATATTGCCAGACATCCTCGATCCGGTGCGCGTCGCGACCGATCAGGCAGGGGACGACGTGATCCTCGAGATAGCTGGCGACGCTAAGTTCGCGGCCGTTCAGCGTCGCGTCGCCAAGGCCGGTGGTGCCGTCGTCGCAGGTGATCTGCAACGTGACGAAATTGCGTCCGGGCGAGGTGACGATGACGCGGGCGTCGGTGATCGTGGGCATCGGATGATCCTTCAGGCGATGTCGAGCGCGACGGTCTGCACGTCGCGGCTGTTGGGGCCGGTCATGATGTCGAAGCGGCCGGGCTCGACCAGTTCGCGCATGTCGCGGTTCCACAGGCGGAAGGCGTCGGGGCCGAGCGTCAGCCGGACGGTGCGGCTCTCGCCGGGCTTGAGCGTCACCCGCGCGAAGCCCTTGAGCGCCTTCACCGGGCGGGCGACCGACGACACCTGGTCGCGGACGTAGAGCTGGACGACCTCGTCGCCGGTGCGGTCGCCGATATTGGCGACGTCGACCTCGACGTCGACCGATCCGGCCACGCCGATCCGCGCCGCCGACAGCCGCGGCGGCGACAGGCGGAAGCGCGTGTAGCTGAGCCCGAAGCCGAACGGGAACAGCGGCGCGTCGTCGTCGAACAGATAGCCGCGCCGCGCCGACGGCTGGTGATCGTAATAGAAAGGCAATTGGCCGACGTCGCGGACCACCGTCACCGGCAGCTTCGCGCCGGGATTGACGTCCCCCCACAATGCATCCGCCATCGCGTGCCCGCCCTGCTGGCCCATATACCAGCATTCTAGCATCGCATTGGCGTTGGCGACCACGGTCGGCCAGCTCGGCGGCCGGCCGTTGATCGCCACCACCACCACCGGCTTGCCGGTCGCCTTCAATGCGGTGAACAGCGCAGTCTGCTCGCTGAGCAGGTCGAGCGAGGTGCGGTCGCCGAGATGCGTCTTGGCATAGCCTTCGCGGCTGGTCTGCTCGGTGTCGCCGATCGCGAGGATCACGACGTCGGCGGACGCGGCCACCGTCACCGCCTCGGCGATCAGCGCGCGGTTGCGGGCGGGATCGGCGAGCAGCACCTCGTTGGCGGACCGATCCTCGCTCTGCGTGATGAACACGCCCTGCGCGTGGACCACCTCGGCCCTGCCCTTCAGCTTGGCGCGGATGCCGTCGAGCAGCGAGACGGGATCGGTCGGGATCGACGAATAGCCGCCGAGCCGCGCGACCGCGGCATTGGGGCCGATCACCGCGACGCGGCGATGACGGTCGACCGAGAGAGGCAGCGTGCCGTCGTTCTTGAGCAAGGCGATCGAGCGCGCCGCGGCCTCGCGGGCGAGCGCCAGCGCCTCGGCATTGGCGGTGAGGCGGGCGGCGGCGCGGGGATCGACGCGCGGCTCCTCGAACAGGCCGGCGCGCATCTTGAGCGTCAGCATGCGCGCGCAGGCGGCATCGATCGCGGCGACACTCACCTTGCCGGCGCGGACCTGATCGGCGAGTGTGCGATAGGCGACGCCGTCGGGCAGGTCGCTGTCCACCCCGGCGGCGAGCGCCAGCCGCGCCGCCTCGCCGACGTCGCCGGCGATATGGTGGAAATAGTCGAGCTCGGGGATCGCCGCGTAATCGCTGACGATCGCACCGTCGAACCCCCATTCGCCGCGCAGCACGTCGCCGAGCAGCCAGCCATTGGCGTGGCTGGGGACGCCGTCGATCTCATTGTACGAGGGCATCACCGCCCCTACCCCGGTCCGCTCGACCACCGCGCGGAACGGCGGGAAATAGCTTTCGCGCAACTCGCGCTCGCCGATCTGCGCGGGCGCGACGTTGTTGCCCGCCTGCGGCTGGCCGTGACCGGTCATGTGCTTGAGCGTCGCGAACACCTTGCCCGGCGCCAGCTCCCGCCCCTCGCCCTGCAGGCCGTGGACGGCGGCGACGCCCATCTCGCCGCACAGATAGGGGTCCTCGCCGAACGTCTCCTCGATCCGCCCCCAGCGCGGGTCGCGGGCGATGTCGACCACCGGCGAGAGCGCGAGCACGGTGCCGTGCGCGCGCACCTCGCGACCGATCACCGACTGGACGCGGGTCATCAGATCGGGATCGAAGCTGCCGGCGAGCGCGATCGCCTGCGGGAAGCTGGTCGCCTCGGGGGCCATATAGCCGTGCAGCGATTCCTCGTGGAACAGCACGGGAATGCCGAGCCGTGTTTTGGTGCGCGACCAGTCCTGCGCGGCGTTGACGAAGGCGATCGTGTCGGCGGGCTTGCGCCAGCGGCCGGTGACGTCGGTCCCGGTGTTAGTCGCGGTCGCCGCGCCGCCGCGATCCGACGGCCGCGCGATCTGGCCGATGCCGTTTGGATAAGCGGCGCTGGCGCGGGCCGGATCGAAGCCGCGCGCCTCGTCCATCACGTCGCGCTTGGTGGTCGACAGCGTGATGAGCTGCGACACCTTCTCGTCGAGCGTCATCCGGCCGAGGAGGTCGCGGACCCGCAGGTCGACAGGCGCGCGCGCGTCCTTGTACAGCGGCGACGCCGGTCGCGCGGCGGCGGGGAGCAACGCCATCAGCGACACCCCCGCACTCCAGCGCAACACCTCACGACGGGACGAAACGGCAGGACGCGACGTCAAGACAGGCTCTCCAGGATTGGCAAACCAATACGATGCGGCTTGCCTGTTATGTTGATAGCGATAACATGAAAGCTGGACCGCGGGCTTGTCAATCGTTCGCGACGGGAGAGTGAGATGAAAGGGTATCGTGCGCTGATCGGAGCGCTGGGCGCAAGCTGGCTCGCGCTGGCCAGTCCGGCATTCGCCGACGACGGCTATTCCTTGTGGCTGCGGACCAGTGCCCCGGCGACCGGTCAGGCCGCCGTGACGCGGCTGGGCGACAGCGCGACACTGCGGCTTGCCGAAAGCGAACTGCGTCGCGCGCTGCCCGCGGGGACGCCGCCGGTGGTAGTCGCGACCGCCGCCGCACCGGGGATCGCCGCGCTGGGCCTCCCCTTCGTCGGATTGGGCGACGAGGGCTATCTGGTACGCCGCGTGACGCTTGCGGGCCGAAGCGTGCTGCTGGTCGCGGGCAACGGCGATCGCGGCACGCTGTACGGCGCCTTCGCGCTGCTGCGCGCGCTCGGCACCGGCGATCGTGCCGAGACGGTGGCGTTGCGCTCGGCGCCGAAGGTCAAGCTGCGCGTGCTCAACCATTGGGACAATCTCGATGGCACCGTTGAGCGCGGCTATGCCGGGCAGTCTTTGTGGGACTGGTGGACGCTCCCCGATTTCGACGATCCCCGCTACACCGATTATGCCCGCGCCAATGCCTCGATCGGCATCAACGGCACCGTACTCAACAACGTCAACGCCAAAACGGACAGCCTGACCGCGCCTTATATCGCCAAGGCGGCGAAGCTCGCCGCGGTGTTCCGGCCATGGGGGATCAAGGTCTATCTGTCGGCGCGCTTCTCGGCGCCGATCGAGCTGGGCGGGCTCAAGACCGCCGATCCGCGCGATCCCGCCGTCGCCGCCTGGTGGCGTGCCAAGTCGGACGAGATCTATCGCGCGATCCCCGATTTCGGCGGCTTCCTCGTCAAGGCGAACAGCGAGGGCCAGCCCGGCCCGCGCGACTATGGCGCGAGCCACGCCGATGGCGCCAACATGCTCGCGGCGGCGGTGGCGCCGCATGGCGGGATCGTGATGTGGCGCGCCTTCGTCTATGCCGAGACCGACCCGACCGATCGCGCCAAACAGGCCTATAGCGAGTTCAAGCCGCTCGACGGCCGCTTCGCGGACAACGTGCTGGTGCAGGTGAAGAACGGCGCGATCGACTTCCAGCCGCGCGAGCCCTTCCATCCGCTGTTCGGCGCGATGCCGAAGACGCCGCTGATGATCGAATTCCAGATCACCAAGGAATATCTCGGCTTCGCCACCCACCTCGCCTATCTCGGCCCGCTGTTCGCCGAGACGCTGCATGCGAAGACCGGTCGCCGCCGCGACGAGACCGTCGCCGACGTCGTCGACGGATCGGCGGAGGGCCATAAGCTGACCGGCATGGCCGGCGTCGCCAATATCGGCCGCGACCGCGACTGGAGCGGATCGACCTTCAACCAGGCCAATTGGTATGCCTTCGGCCGGCTCGCCTGGGATCCGGACCTGACGTCCGAGGGAATCGCGCGCGAATGGGCGGCGCAGACCTTCGGCACCGATCCGCAGGTCGTCGCCACCACGACCGCGATGATGGCCGGATCGCGCGAGGCGGTGGTCGATTACACCGGCGCGTTCGGGCTCGCGCATCTGATGGCGACCGGCCATCATTACGGACCGGGTCCGTGGGTCGCCGATCTGGCGCGGCCCGAGTGGAACCCGACCTATTATCATCGCGCCGACCCGGACGGCATCGGCTTCGAGCGCGGCCGTGGCGGCAGCGACGCCGTCGACCAATATGCCCCCTCGGTCGCGCGCCAGCTCGCCCGGCCGGAGACGACGCCGGAACGGGAATTGCTGTGGTTCCACCATGTCCGCTGGGATCGCCGCATGGCCGACGGGAAGACCCTGTGGGAGGATCTGGTCGCGCATTACGACACAGGCGTCGGCTATGTCGCCGGCATGCAGCGGCAATGGGACACGCTGCGCGACAAGATCGACGCCGAACGCTGGCAGAAGACGGCGACCTATCTGGCGATCCAGCAGCGCGAGGCGCGCTGGTGGCGCGATGCCAGCCTTGCCTATTGGATGTCGGTCAACCACCGCCCGCTGCCCGCCGGCGTGGCTGCACCCGAACACGACCTCGCCTGGTACAAGGCGCAGAGCTACCCCCATGCGCCGGGACATACGTCGTGACGCGGTCGCGGTAACGCTGCTTCTCCCCGTCTCAATCTCCGGTTGGCCTAACCGAAACCGATTGACTTGCTGACCAATACGGAGAAGATAGCGCTATCAAGGCCGCGACAGACGGGCATGACGAGGGACGGGGATGGCTGGAGCATCGCTGACATTGCTGACGGGCGTTCGCCCCGCGCCGACGATGCCTCAGACGGCATCGCGCCGGGGTGATGCGTCGTTCGTCGCCTTCATCATGACCGAAACCTGATCTGCATCCGACGTCTCCGCCGGTGGCCGTCGGCCGCCGGCGACAATCCATGCTGCGCATGCCGCGACGACGGCAGCGCGTCACCAGAGAGGAACCTGAAGTTGAGCACCGTCCGCACCCTTCGCCTGCGCCGCATCGCGCTCCTGTGCGCCACCACGCTCGGCACGCTGGGCGCGTCGATGGCCGCGGCGCAGGCCGTGCCGCCGCCGCAGGAACAGACCCCGGCCGACGGCCAGGACAACGGTCCCGCCGTCGCGCCCGTGCCGCAGACCGACCAGAGCCAGGGCGCGCCGGGTGAGGACATCGTCGTCACCGGCTATCGCTCGAGCCTCGCCAAATCGACCGAGTCCAAGCGCGCCTCGACCGGCTTTACCGATTCGATCTTCGCCGAGGACATCGGCAAGTTTCCCGACACCAACATCGCCGAATCGTTCAACCGCATCCCCGGCGTGACGATCACCCGCGACGTCACCGGCGAGGGCACCAACGTCGCGATCCGCGGCCTCGGCTCCAACTTCACCAACGTGACGCTGAACGGCGCGACGATCGCCGTCGCCTCGTCGGGCGCGACCGATGCGCAGGGCACCGACCGTTCGGTCGACCTCAGCTTCTTCCCGACCGACCTGTTCACCAAGCTGACCGTCAACAAGAGCTATACCGCCGACCTGCTCGAAGGCGGCGCGGCGGGCAATATCGACCTGCGCTCGGCCCGCCCGTTCGACCGTAATACCTCCTTCCTCGCCTATAACATCCAGGGCACCAAGCAGACTCCCGAGGACCGGATCGGCGCGCGCGGCTCGCTGATCGGCAGCTGGCGCAACGATACGTTCGGCATCCTCGCCGGCGTGTCGGCGCAGCGCCTGTTCACCGAGACGCGCGGGTTCGAGACGATCGGTTATACCAACCCGGCGCTCACCGCGGCACAATGCGGCGCGACCTCGGGCTGCAACAGCACCGGCGGCGGCAATTGGACGATTCCCGCGACGGTGCCGGTCGGCGCCGGTGCCGGCCTCGTCGCCGGTACGCCGATCAACAGCGCCTTCCTGCTCGCCAACAATCCCGGTGCCTCGATCCAGCAGATCGACAACGGCCTGCTGCCGCGCCTCGGCCGCATCGCCAACATCCGTGGGCCGCGCGACCGCCTGAACGCGATTCTGAGCGCCGAATGGCAGCCGACCGACACGCTGCATTTCTATATCGACGGCCTGTACGGCTATAAGAAGAACGACCTGATCCGTGAGGACATGGCGTGGATCGTGCGCAACGGCGCGTCGATCCCGACCAACCTCACGTTCGACAAGGCCGATTGCAGCGCCGGCTGCACCGTCACCGGCGGCACCTTCGCCAATGCGCAATTCTTCGACGAATTCCGTCCGTATATCGAGACCACCAAGCTGTTCAGCGTCAATCCCGGCGGCGAATGGGAGATCGACGACAAGCTCAAGCTGACGCTGCAAGGCAATTACGCGCGCTCGACCTTCCACCGCGAGAGCCCGACCGTGGGCTTCACCACCCCGCTCGGCGTCGGCAACACCGTCACTTATTCGAACGACGGCGGCATCCCGAGCATCAAGAGCAATCTCGACCTCAACGATCCCGCCAATTTCGGCTGGTACGCCGGCAGCCGCGTCAACATCCAGGACGAGCGCCGGCTCAACGTCAACAAGGGCTTCCGCGGCGATCTGACCTGGGGCGACAAGGCGCTCAACCTGAAGGTCGGCGGCGCGTTCGACGACGTGTCGCGGCGCATCCGCGGTTACGACAACAGCCAGGCGTGGCAGAATGCGGTCTGCGGCAACAACCCCAACGTGTCGCTGCAATCGCCCAATTCGCAGCCGCCCTGCGAGGGCCTGAACGCGCCGGGTGTGATCCCCGCGGGCTATCCGACCTATCCGGGCCTCGGCACCGGGGCGACCGCCGGAACCAGCGGACCGGTCAGCTATGGCGGATCGCTGATCCCCAACAGCGCCGTTCCGACCTATCTGAGGCCCGGCCCCGCCGGTTTCGTGACGGTCGATTTCCCCGCCTTCGCGGCGGCGAGCAACTATGACTTCTATCACGACAATGCGCCCGAGAGCGGCGGTGCCAACACCGGCGCCAGCGGCGGCTCGATCCGCGAGGTGGTGAAGTCCGCCTTCGCCACGGTGAACGGTGCACAAGAGCTGGGCGGCAACACGCTGCGCTTCAACGTCGGCCTGCGCTACGTCAACACGATCCAGACGATCGCGGGACGCGTCTCGCTGCCCGATCCGCGCAACACGACGGCGACGGGGGCCACCCTGCCCGACGGCAGCCGCTATCCGAACATCGTCAACGTCGTGTCGACCCGCAACGAATATGCCAAATGGCTGCCCGCCGCGACCTTCGCCTACGACCTGAGCGAGCATGCGGTGGTGCGCGTCGCCGGATCGCGGACGATGACCCGGCCCGATCCGTCGGCGCAATTGCCCGGCGTCAGCTTCGGCGCGCCGTCCGCCGACCAGGCGAACATCGGCAATCCGGCGCTGTCGCCGTACATGTCGACCAACCTCGACCTCGGTTTCGAATATTATACCGGGCGCGAGGGCGTGATCAGCTTCAACGCGTTCCGCAAGGCGATCACCGGCTTCACCAACACCTCGATCACCACGGTGCCGTTCACCGCGCTGGCGCAATATGGCATCACCTACGATACGCTGAATTCGACGCAGCAGATCGCGATCAACTCGCGCGGCGGGCCCAATACCGCGCAGGTGCAGGTGACCTCGCAGGTCAACGTGCCCAACAAGCTGACGATCAACGGCCTCGAATTCCAGTGGGTGCAGCCGCTCGACTTCCTGACCCGGCATATCGGCGTGACCGGCTTCGGCTTCAACGCCAACGCCACGATCGTCGACCAGACCAGCAGCGGCCCCGCCACCGCATTCGGCGTCGCACCGTTCACCTACAACATCACCGGTTATTACGAGAAGAACGGCATCATGCTGCGCGTCTCGACGACCTCGCGCGAGGGTTCGCAGAACAGCGGCACCGCGCAGAACGGCATCCCGGCGGCGGCGCTGTACGGCACCGATTACACCACCTACGACTTCTCGTCGTCGTTCGACCTCGACAAGATCTTCGGTTTCGCCGGGGCGCCGCAGCTCACCGTCAACGTCGCCAATTTCACCAACGCGACGCTGCGCTCCTACTTCCAGTTCGAGAATGCGACCTTCACCCAGTACAAGCCCGGTCGCCAGTTCCTCGTCGGCCTGCGCGGCACCTTCTAGGCCGGAGCGACATTCAGGGTTCTTGCGACAGCCCTCCCCCGCCAGGGGCAGGGCTATCGCAAATGGCCAATTTGGTGTCCCAACGGCACCCATATCCCCGTCATGCCGGACTCAATCCGGGGTCCCGCTCCTTCGCACCGTCCTAAGAAGCGGGACCCCGGCGCAAGGCCGGGGTGACGGGGTGGGCTTGGCAGACGACGGGCTCGCACCAGAGCCCTTATGCGATGGCCCTCCCGGACTTCGCGCGCATGCCGATTTCGCCTGAGTCGATCGCCGACGGCGCGGACGGGGTTGTCCTGCGGTGACGGAGCCAGATAGGGGAAGACCATCTGACCCGGGAGTGCCGTTTGGAAGCCGTATCGATCGTCCTGTTCCTGTTGCTCGCCGTCGTCATGAGCGGCGCGGTGTCGCGCATGCTGCCGGTGTCGGTGCCGACGCCATTGGTCCAGATCCTGCTCGGCGCGGTGATCGGCCTGTCGACCTCCTATCGCGTCGAGCTCGATCCCGAGCTGTTCCTGCTGCTGTTCCTGCCGCCGCTGCTGTTCCTCGACGGCTGGCGCATCCCCAAGGACGAATTGCTCAAGGATCTGTCGACGGTGGTCGAGCTGGCACTCGGCCTCGTGCTGCTGACGGTGATCGGCATGGGCTTCTTCATCCACTGGATGATCCCGGCGATGCCGCTCGCGGTCGCCTTCGCGCTCGCCGCCGTGGTGTCGCCGACCGACCCGATCGCGGTCTCGGCGATCGCCGCGCGGGTGCCGATCCCGAAGCGGATGATGCATATCCTCGAAGGGGAATCGCTGCTCAACGACGCCTCGGGCCTCGTCTGCCTGCGCTTCGCGATCGCCGCGGCGCTGACGGGCACCTTCTCCGCCGCCTCCGCCGCGACCAGCTTCCTGTGGGTCGCCGGTATCGGCCTCGCGGTCGGCATCGTCGTGACGCTGGTCGTCACCCGCATCAAGGCGTGGGTGTCGCGGCGGTTCGGCGAGGAGCCGGGCTCGCAGATCCTCGTCAGCCTGCTGATCCCGTTCGGATCGTATCTGCTCGCCGAGCATATCCATGCCTCGGGCATCCTCGCCGCGGTGTCCGCGGGGGTCACGATGACCTTCGCCGAGATCTCGCGCCAGGCGCTGGCGACGACGCGGATGCGCCGCAATTCGGTGTGGGACACGATCCAGTTCGCGCTCAACGGCATCATCTTCGTGCTGCTCGGCGAGCAGCTTCCCGCGATCCTCGCCGGCGCCAAGTCGACCGTGCTGCTGACCGGCCATCACGGGCCGGAATGGCTCGGCCTCTACGTGCTGGCGATCGTCGCCGGTCTCGCGCTGCTGCGCTTCGGCTGGGTGTGGGTGTCGCTGCGGCTGACCCTGCTGCGGCGGCGGCTGAACAGCGAGGCGACGCTGCACAGCCCCGACTGGCGGCTGGTCGCGGCCATGTCGCTGGCCGGGGTGCGCGGCGCGATCACGCTGGCGGGCGTGCTCACCATCCCGCTGACGATGAACGACGGCAGCCCCTTCCCTGCCCGCGACCTCGCGATCTTCCTCGCCGCCGGGGTCATCATCGTGTCGCTGGTGCTGGCGAGCATCGCATTGCCGATCCTGCTCAACGGCCTGACGATGCCGGCCGAGCCGTCGAAACAGGCCGAGGAGGATGCCGCACGCGTCGCCGCCGCGGAGGCGGCGATCTCGGCGATCGAACGCTCGCAGCACGACCTCGCCGAGCGTGACGGCAACGCCGATTTCTACGCCGCCGCCGGCACGCGGGTGATGGACCTGTACCGCGAGCGGATCGAGAGCCGCAGCGGTTCGGCCAAGGCGTCGGCGGAGGCGCGGTTGCAGGACCGGCTGGAGCGCACCTTCCGCCTCGCCGGGATCAAGGCTGAGCGCGCCGCGGTCGTCGAGCAGGTGCGCGAACGTGCGATCGGCAGCGCCACCGCGCAGAAGCTGATCCGCGAACTCGACCTGCTCGAGGCGCGCTACCGGATCTGACGGTCAGCGCGCGGCGAGCGTCGCGCGACCGATGCCGCCGCCGCTCTGCTTGGCCTGGTAGAGCGCGGCATCGGCGAGCGCGACCAACTCGTCGAGATCGCTCTCGTCGCCGCCGGCGGTCACGAAGCCGAGGCTGACGCCGATCTCGATCTGATGCGTGTCGATCTCGTAAGGCGCCATGATCCGCCGCACGAGGGTGCGCGCGAAAAGGTCCGCCTCGCTCTGGCTGCGCACCCCCGACTGGATGATGACGAACTCGTCGCCGCCGACCCGCGCCGCCGTGTCGTGCGGCTGGAGCACCGAGCGGACGCGATCGCTGACCGCCGTCAGCAGCGCGTCGCCGGTCGGATGGCCGTAGCGGTCGTTGACCGGCTTGAACGCGTCGAGATCGAGGCAATGGATCGCGATATCATATTCCTCGCGCATCTGGCTGGTGAACGCCTCGCGCAGGCCGAGCCGGTTGGGCAGCTTGGTGAGCGGGTCGACCCGTGCCAGCGCCGCCATCGCCTGACGCGTGATGATATGCTGGCGCGTCGCCTGATAGAGATGGCGGATGCTCTGGAATGCGGCGAGCATGAAGCAGATCAGGCTGGCACCGAGCAATTGGTGTGGACTGTCGGCCCGCAGCATCGCGCTGATCGCGATCGGCATCGCGCTGAGCACGAGGCAGGCGGTCGCCAGCCACGGCCGGATCGAAGTGTGCGCGACCAGTCCCGAGCAATAGCCGAACAGCAGGCCGGTCGCGAGCATCTGCAACAACACCGCGTCATGGACGAAGGCGCGCGCGCCGAGCATCCCCAGCGAGAATGCCAGGCCGAGGCTGAACGCCGCGAACGCCTGCGCCCAGCGGTCCTGCCGGCGCACGGCCAGATCGGCCCGCCGCTGATACGCGGCGATCAGCGCCAGCTTGAGCGTCGCGCAGACGACGCCGGACACCAGCGCCCCCCAGGCGATGGGATCGTGCAGGTCGCTGGCGATCTTCAGTCCCAGCGCCGTGAAGATCGCCGTCATCACCGCATTCGGCAGCGCCGTCGCGAACAGCGCGTTGCGCAGCTCGACTCGCACCGGCTCGGCGGTCGTGCGGCGAGAGGAAGGCGACGTCATGGTCATCGGTTACCGCGATACAACGAATTAGGGGTTAATTTCACGCCAAATTGGCTGTTCCCGCAAGTAAAGTGCGCAATGCCTTTAATGTCTGATTTGGACTTAACGGGAGGGCTGCTGGTTTTTCGGGTCGCGGTGGCGGTCGAGCATTTGTCACGCGGGCAAGAGACAAATCTACCAGCGATCGGGCATTGGCTGCACCTTCGTTGCCGTCGGCCGACATCTACCTGCACGACTGCGCATCCCGTCGACACCGCATGGGCATGGCGTTGCAGATGCCGGTACCGTCACGCACGACGATGCGTTTGCACGCCACTCCGATAGTCGTCGCAAGACCCCGCCCCGCCCCCTCCCACCGGCAAGCTCCTGGATTTCCTGCATTCGTCCGCGCGATTATGCGACGGGCCGAGGGCCGCCGACGGCATTCGTTTGTTTCTTCTACACTTCTGTTGCGCATGGTAACCATATGACCGGTCTCATTTCCCGCCTCAGACGGCTGCGCCATTCCGATCAGGCGATCGCCGCCTCGGTGCGCGAGACGCTGGTCGAATCGCTCTATGCCTCGCCGCAGTCGCTGGTGATCGGCGCGCTGACCAGCAGCGCGATCGTCGCGATCGTCGCGCTGGTCAGCGGTACGCCGTCGATGCGCGCCTGCGCGGTGGCGATCGCGGTCGTCGCCAGCATCCGTGTCGGCGACGCCGTCCGGCTTCACCGCCGCACCCCGACCCACGCGCTGCCGACCGGCGCCTGGGCCCGGCGGCAGGAGTTCATCTATCGCGCCGGTGCGGTCTGCTATTCGGCGTTGCTAGGCACGTTCGGCATGCTGACGCTGATCAACAGCAGCGATGGCGTCCTCCAGTTGCTCGCGGTGACGACGACGATCGGCTATGCCGCGGGCATCGCCGGGCGCAACGCCGGCCGGCCGTGGATCGCACTGGCGCAATTGTGCTTCGCCTCGCTGCCGCTCGCCGCCGGGCTGATCGTCTCGCTCGAACCGCTCAAGATGGCGCTCGCGGTGGTCATCCTGCTGTTCGTCGTCGCGATGATGGACATCACGCTGCAGACCTATGGGGTCATCCTCAAGGCCACCGTCGTCTCGCGCGAGAAAGCGGCGCTGGCCGAGCATCATGCCGCGATGGCGCGCCGCGACGACCTGACCGGCGTCGCCAACCGCACCGCCTTCCGCGAACAGTTCGAGGCGCGGTTGCAGGCGCTGACCGGGGCCGACCGTCGCCTGGCGATCCACTGGATCGACCTCGACCGCTTCAAGGAGATCAACGATTCCTTCGGTCATCTCGCCGGCAATGCGTTGCTCGCCGGCGTCGCGCGCCGCCTCGATGAGGCGTTCGCGGGCCACGGCATCGTCGCGCGGCTGGGCGGCGACGAATTCGCCGTCGTCTGCGAGATCGCGGGATCGGAGGACGCGCTCGCCACCGGTCGTCGGATCATCGATCTGGTCGCGCTGCCGGTGCATCACAACGGCCGCATGCTGCACGTCGGCGCCTCGCTCGGCATCGCCATCGCCCCCGCCGACGGCACCGACGCCGACACGTTGCTCAAGAATGCCGACCTCGCGCTGTATCGCGCCAAGGACAGCGGCCGCGGCCAGATGTGCCTCTACGAACCGCTGATGGACGAGAAGATCGAACGCAGCCGCACGCTCGCCGCCGATATGCAGGGGGCGCTGGAACGCGGCGAATTCCACCTGATGTTCCAGCCGATCTACGATCTGGCCGGCGAACGCATCCTGTCGTGCGAGGCGCTGCTGCGCTGGACCAGCCGCAACCACGGCGCGATCTCGCCCGCCGAATTCATCCCGATCGCCGAGGACAACGGCCTGATCGTCGCGATCGGCAGCTGGGTGATCCGCGAGGCGTGCCGCGTCGCCAGCGACTGGCCCGCCGAGGTCAAGATCGCGGTCAATCTGTCGCCGATCCAGTTGCGCTCCGCCAATCTGCCGACGGTCATCATGGGCGCACTGGCGAGCAGCGGCTTCGCCGCCGACCGGCTCGAGCTGGAGGTGACCGAATCGGTGTTGCTCGAGGATATCGAGGCGTCGCTCGCCGCGCTCGACGCGATCAACCGGCTCCACGTCCGCACCACGCTCGACGATTTCGGCACCGGCTATTCGTCGCTGAGCTATCTCACCAAATTCCCCTTCCAGACGCTCAAGATCGACCGGTCGTTCATCACCGACCTCGAACAGAGCCATGCGTCGGTGGCGATCGTCCAGACGGTGATCGACCTCGCCGCCAAGCTCGGCATGCGCACCGTCGCCGAGGGCGTCGAGACGCAGGCGCAGCTCGACCAGTTGCGCCGGACGCGCTGCGACGCGGTCCAGGGGTATCTGCTGGCGCGGCCGATGCCGGCGAACATGGTCGGTGCCATGTTCGCCGGCGGAGCAGCGGGGAGCGAGGCCAGGGCGCACGGGCGCGCCTGACCCCGCATGGCTCAGGCCACCGCTTTGTCGAGCAGGCGCGATTGCGCGCCGACCAGACGGCGCATCAGCTTGAGGTCGGTCTCGTTGAGCCGCAGCGCCGCATCGGCCCACAGGTCGACCACCGCCTCCAGCTCGGCGAGCGGCAGCGGATTGACCGAGCGCGACGCCTCGTAGATCGCGCAATGGCCGCTGTGCCGCCGCCGGTTCTGGCGGATGTAGGTCTCCACCTCGGCACGCCCCCGCCCCGGATCGGCGAGCGCGTGGATGATGCCGAGGTCGTAGAGTTCCTCCGCGCTGTACGAGCGGCCGCTGAGGATCATCTGCTCGGCCCGCGCCGAACCGAGTCGCCGCGACAGGAAACAATGCGCCCCCATCCCGGGAAACAGCCCGAAATTGGTTTCGGGCAGGCCGAAACTGGTGCCTCGCTCGGCGATGACGACGTTGAACGACAGCAAGGCCTCGAAGCCGCCGCCCAACGCGTCGCCCTCGACCAGCCCGATCGTGATGATCGGCCGTTCGAGGCTGAGCATGTTGCGATGGAGGATGCGGACGCATGCCCGGCCGTAGCGGACCAAGGCGTCGCGATCGCCGTGCCGGATGTGCGTGGCGAACAGGTCGAGATCGCCGCCCAGCGAGAAGACGCCGGGAAAGCGCGAGCCGAGTACCAGATAGCGGATCGGCATCGCGCCCGAGCCATGCGCCGCGACGATATCGTCCTGCCATTGGTCGAACGCGGCGAGCAGACCGGGATTGAAGCTCGGCCGGCTGCGCTGGCGCATATAGGTCCACAACGTGCCGAGGTCGGGATCGAACTCGGTCTCCAGATCGGTCAGGTCGAACGGCGCGCGCCGGATCGGCTGATGGGGAAGCTCGGCCGCGACCGGACCGGATTGCGTCCTCCGCTGAACGGGTACGACGGGGGGATATTCGAGGGTCATGACGACGTCCTTCTGCACGTACAGCAAGGTGCTGCGGCCGGAGTCTACGTCGAATCGCCGCGCTAAGCGGCTGATGGATAAGGGGTCGTGGCGCATGCCATACGGCGTTGGCCGCAGCGCCGGCACCTTACCCCGCTTCGCCGCTTACGATCTGGTTACCCTTCGCGATTACGATCCGTCGCGAGGGAGAACACCAATGACCTGCTACATCGTGCTCGGTGCGTTCATTGCCAGCAACGTGGCCCTGATCGCAGGGGTGATGCTCAACCAGCGGGGGTGAGCGCTCTGCGCGCCCTCCCCACCGGTGGGGCTATGAAAAGTGCCCGCCCCTTTTGACGGAGGCGGGCAGAGGCTGCATGCCCGATGAGAGGTTCCGACTCAGTCGGCCATGCTGAAGCCTACGCTCACCATGGCGAGTCGTCTTGAGCAAAATCGCTGCTTGGCTCGCCGCCACCGGCTCTCTCCATCCGATACCGCGCCGATCTTGAGTCACGGCACGACGGCTCCAAGAATCTGGACGCTCGATCGGGCCACATCTCGTGAGCGCGAGGAGGAGCAAGTCCGTCGCAGGCGGACGCCACGCATGCCGTGATCGTCCGACGTTGCATGTCGCCGTACAGAGTATAGGTCGAGGGGAGCGACCGGATGCAGCGTATCTGGACGATAAGGCGCCGGCGACGACCGCACGCCATCAGAGAGGATTATGATGCGATCACTGCCGCTTATCGCCACCCTGCTGCTCGGGGCCGTCCTGCCCTTGCCGCTCGCCGCACAGGTCCCTGCGGCCGGCACCGCGGGCGTCATCGCCAACGCCGGTCCCTACAACGTCGCTATCCTGGCCGGGGGCATCGGGGTCGAGCGCCCCCTCGACAAGGCCGGCGACGCGGTCGCGTCGGGCGCGTCATGGACGTTCTCCACATGGGTGCGCCCCGATGCGAGCGCGGCCAACGGCATCCTGATCGCCGTCGGCGACCCGCTCGGCGCCTGCCGTTGCCTCGGCCTGATCGACGGCCGGTTGAACGTCACGGACGGCACGGTGCGGATGACCGGCGGCGGCAGGCTTGCCGCCGGCCGCTGGACGCAGGTCGCGGCGGTCGCGGACGGACGGATGCTCACGCTCTATGTCGACGGTCGCGCCGTCGCGACGCGGGCGAGCCGCCCGTCCGGGGTCGCGCCGCGGCTGGCGATCGCCCCGGTCGTCGGCGCGGGCGATGCGCTGCGGCATTTCGGCGGTTCGCTCGCCGATGCGCGTTTCATCCCCGCCGCGCGCGGCGCGAGCGAGATCGCCGCCGCGGCGCGCGATCGGCCGGATTTCGCCTCGGTGCAATTCTGGCAGGTCGGCGTCGGCTGGCCCTTCCAGAAGCAGGCGAACATCGGCCTCACCCAGCAGCAGGATGCCTGGACGCTGCCACGGGCGCGGGGCGTCGCGACGACGCCGCCGGCGGTGCGCCTGCCGTTGCCGCCCACCGGCCTGGCGCGGGCCAGCGACGGACGCTGGCGGGTCAATGGCTGGCAACTCGCCGCCGCGCCCGAGGTTCGCGAGGACGGCGCGGCGCTGTCCCGGCCCGGGCGTGCGACCGGTACCTGGCGTCCCGCGACCGTGCCCGGCACGGTGCTGACCACGCTGGTCGACCGCGGCGTCTATCCCGACCCCTATTACGGCCTTAACAACCTCAGGATCCCCGAAAGCCTCGCGCGCCAGGATTATTGGTACCGCACCAGCTTCACGGTGCCGGCGGAGGCGGCCGGCAAGCGGCTGACCCTGGTGTTCGGCGGCATCAACTACGCCGCCGACATATGGGCCAACGGCCGCAAGCTCGGCGATACGCGCGGGGCGTTCATCCGCGGCCAGTTCGACCTGACCCCCGTTGCCGGCGAAAACGTGCTGGCGGTCCGCGTTTCGCCACCGCCGCACCCCGGCATCCCACACGAACAATCGATCAGCGGCGGCGTCGGGGAAAATGGTGGTCAACTAGCGATCGACGGGCCGACGTTCGTCGCGACGGAGGGCTGGGACTGGATTCCGGGTATCCGCGACCGCGACACCGGGCTGTGGCGCCCCGTCGATCTGCTCGCGCACGGCGACATACGGCTGCTCGATCCGCATGTCGTGACCGACCTGCCGTTGCCGCGCACCGATCGTGCCGAGGTTTATGTCACCGTACCGATCCGCAACGATGGCGCGACACCACGCCAGGTGACCGTACGCGCCGCCTTCGGCGACGTCCGCGTCGAGAAGACGGTGACCGCGGCGCCCGGCGAAAGCCAGGTGGCGTTCACGCCGGGCGACTTCGCCCAGCTGCACGTCGCCAACCCCAGATTGTGGTGGCCGAATGGCTATGGCGAGCAGGCGCTGTACCAACTCTCGCTCGAGGCGCTGGCCGATGGCCGGATCTCCGATACCCGCACCGATCGCTTCGGGATGCGCGAGGTGAGTTATGATCTGTCGCTGTTCGACACCGCGGGGGCCTTGCGCCGGGTCAACGTGCAATTCACCGATGGCAGCCTGCGTGGCGAGCGGTTGCTCGACATCCGTCATGAGGCGATCAAGCAATCCCCCAACGGCTGGGCGGAATCGCTGACCGTAGCCGGCGAGCGATCACCCGCGGTGACGTCGGTCGCGACGACCATGCCGGAACCGCATCTGACGATCCGCGTCAACGGCGTGCCGATCGCCGCACGCGGCGGCAATTGGGGGATGGACGACGCCATGAAGCGCGTCAGCCGCGACCGGCTGGCGCCATATTTCCGGTTGCAGAAGGAGGCGCATATGAATGTGATCCGCAACTGGATGGGCAACAACACCGAAGAGGAATTCTACGATCTCGCCGACGAGAACGGCATGATGATCCTCAACGACTTCTGGCAGTCGACCCAGAATGCGCAGGTCGAGCCGCAGGACCCGCAACTGTTCCTCAGCAATGCCGACGACGTGGTGCGACGCTACCGTAACCATCCGTCGATCATCCTGTGGTTCGGCCGCAACGAAGGCGTGCCCTATCCAGCGCTCAACGAAGGTCTGGACGACGTCATCGCGCGCGAGGACGGCACCCGCTGGTTCACCGGCAGCTCCAACGTCATCAACCTGCAGGGGTCCGGCCCCTATAATTACCGCCCGCCCGTGGGCTATTTCACCGGACTAGCCACCGGCTTTTCGGTGGAGACGGGAACGCCGTCGCTGTCGACGCTGGAATCGGTCCGAGCCACGATGCCCGACAGCGAGACCTGGCCGCTCAGCGACACGCTCGCCTACCACGACTGGCATGTCAGCGGGAACGGCGACACCAAGACGTTCATGGTGGCACTCGACACGATGTTCGGTCCCGCGACGAGCTTCGCCGATTTCGAGCGCAAGGCGCAGATGATGAATCTGGAAACGCACAAGGCGATGTACGAGGGGTTCCTCGGTCATCTCTGGACCAAGAATTCCGGGCGGCTGCTGTGGATGACCCATCCCGCCTGGCCATCGAACACCTGGCAGATCTACAGCTCCGACTACGACACCCACGCCGCTTACTATGGCGCGAAGAAGGCGGCGGAGCCGCTGCACGTCCAGCTCAACCTGCCGGGCAACGAACTGGTCGTGCTCAACACCACGCGCGAGGCACGCGCCGGCCTGCGCGTCCGCACCCGCGTCGTCGGCCTCGACAATGCCGAATTGTTCTCGCGCGAGGATCGGGTGAACGCCGCCGCCAACGCCGCCACCCCCCTCGCTGCCATTCCGCTGGATCGGCTGTTCGCCGCGCACCCCATGCTGCTCGTCAGGATCGAAATGTCCGACGCCTCGGGACGGATGGTGGCCGAAAACTTCTACTGGCGCGGCAAGGACGAGGCCGCCTATCGCGCGCTGAACGACCTACAGGCCGTAGCGCTGACCGCATCGGCCGCGGCGACGCGGGACGACGGCGACGATCGGGTGGTGACGGTGACCCTCGCCAATAAAACGGCCGTCCCCGCGCTCAGCGCCAAGCTCACCTTGGTCGACGCGCACGGCACGCGGGTTCTCCCGGCCTTCTACAGCGACAATTACGTCGCGCTGCTGCCCGGAGAGGAACGTCGTCTCGAGGTGCGTTATCCCAGGACCGGCGGCCAGGCGACCGGGCTGACCCTGCGGGGCTGGAACGTCGCGGCAGGAGACGTCGCGATCCGGTGACCCGAACCGTGCGGCGACCCGCTGCCGGGACGCGCTCGCCAGGGTCGTTGCGAACCGCCGGTCGATACGGCGTTTCGCAATCCTACTAGCCCGTTGCCCGCATGCTGATAGGCTGCGCCGATATCCGGCGCGACCGTCAGGCCGGGACGCCCGGAGAGACCTATGATGATACGCCTGCTCGCCACCGCCGTGCTCGCCGCCGTCACGGCGTCGCCAGCCGCCGCGCAGCTCAGGCTGCCGCATCTGTTCAGCGACCATGCCGTGCTGCAACGCGATCGGCCGCTGCATATCTGGGGTTGGGCCACGGCGGGGGCGACCATCGCCGTCGCCTTGCACGACCAGCGCGCGACGGCGGTCGCAGACCGGCTCGGCCGGTGGGAGGTGTGGCTGAAGCCCGCTGCGGCGGGCGGACCGTATGTCCTCTCCGTCGACGGCGGCGCGAACGAGGGCGCGGTGCGGGTCCAGGACATCATGCTGGGGGACGTCTGGTTCGCCTCGGGCCAGTCGAACATGGAGTTCCCGCTCAAGGGCTTCGACGGGGCGCCGTTGAAGAACGCCGCGGCCGAGATCGCCGCCGCGACGAACCCGCGCGTCCGGCTCCTCCACGTCGCGCACAAGGCCAGCACCGTCCCGCTGCGCGACATCGACGCGACGTGGACGGCCACCACGCCGGCGACGGCGACCGACTTTTCGGCGATCGGCTATTTCTTCGCGCGCGAGATCGCGGCACGCGAGCACGTGACGGTCGGCGTGATCGATTCGACTTGGGGCGGAACGCCCGCCGACAGCTGGGTATCGACCGACGCCTTCGCCACCAACGCGGCGCTCGCCCCCGCGATCGATGCGCGCGCGCGTTTCCAGCAGGACCAGACCGATGCCGACCTCGCCCTCGCCGCCGAAGCGCGGGAGGACGCCGCCATCCGCGCCACCGGCGGCACGCCGCCGACCCATCCCTGGCACCCGCCGGAGGAGGCATACCGGCCGTCGGCGCTCTACAACGCGATGGTCGCGCCGTTCACCGGCTACGGCATCAAGGGCGTGATCTGGTATCAGGGCGAGACCAACAGCAACGTTGCGCGCGCGCCTTATTACGCCGACCTGTTCCGCGGCCTGATCAGCGACTGGCGACACAATTTCGCGCAAGGCTCGTTCCCCTTCCTCTACGCACAGATTTCGTCGTTCGATTCGCCCGCCGAGGAATGGGGCCTGGTGCGCGACGCGCAACGCCGTGCGCTGGAACTGGTCGACACCGCGATGGCGGTGACTACCGATGTCGGCGATCCCGGCAACGTGCACCCGGGCGACAAGCAGACCGTCGCCGCCCGGCTCGCGCTCGCCGCACGCAACGTCGCTTACGGGGAACGCGTCGCCTATGAGGGCCCGTTGTTCCGCCAGGCGACCGGCGAGCCGGGCGGGATGCGCATCTGGTTCGACCATGGCGCAGGATTGACCAGCCGCGGCGCACCGGTGAGCGGTTTCGAGATCGCCGGCGCGAACCGCACCTTCGTCGCGGCGACCGCGCGGATCGAAGGCGACACGGTGATGGTCACCGGGCCGGTCCAGCAGCCCCGCTACGTGCGCTACAATTGGGCCAATGTCGTGCCCGTCAACCTCTACAATGCGGCAGGCCTGCCGATGTCGACCTTCACGTCCGAGGAGCGCATCCAGGGGCATGTCGCCTATCCCTGAGCGTATCACCGCGCGATCCCCTCGTCACATCGGCGCCCGGCCGAGGCGCCGCGGGGCGGCGACCGGCGCTGCGCGGACCGACGACGCACATGCAATCACACGAGAATGGAAGGTCAGCCGTGCTCAGAAAGACGTTGTTCCAGGTCATGGCTGCCGTGCTGGTGCAGGCCGCCACCCCGTCGTCGGCGCAAGAGGTGCTGGATCTCGACCCGAACACATTGGCGCCCTCGAAGGACCCGAAGCGGGTCGCGAACGGCCTCGCACCGACGCCGCCGATGGGCTGGAACAGCTGGAACAAGTTCGCCTGCAAGGTCGACGAAGCGACCATCCGCGTCACCGCCGACGCGATCGCGTCCAACGGCATGAAGGCGGCGGGATATAGCTACGTCGTCATCGACGATTGCTGGCACGGCACGCGCGATGCGAACGGCTTCATCACCGAGGACAAGGCGCGCTTCCCGAGCGGGATGAAGGCGCTGTCGGATTACGTTCATGCCAAAGGGCTGAAGTTTGGCATCTACTCGGATGCCGGCACGAAGACGTGCGGTGGCCGCCCCGGCAGCCAGGGGCACGAATATCAGGACGCGCTGCAATATGCGCGCTGGGGCGTCGACTATCTCAAATACGACTGGTGCTCGACGGGCGTTCGCAACGCAGAGGAAGCCTATGCCCTGATGGCGGACGCGCTCCGCGCTTCGGGTCGCGACATCCTGTTCTCGATCTGCGAATGGGGCAATTCCAGGCCGTGGCTGTGGGCGTCCAAGATCGGCAACATGTGGCGGACGACCGGCGACATCACGGACAAATGGACCGGGCATCACGGCTATAGCTGGGGCGTGGCGTCGATCGCCGACATGAATGAGCCGCTGTGGCCGTATGCCGGGCCAGGCCATTGGAACGACCCCGACATGCTGGAGGTCGGCAACGGCGGCATGACCGACATCGAATATCGCGCGCATTTCGCGCTCTGGGCGATGATGGCCGCGCCGCTGATCGCGGGCAACGACGTCGTCCACATGGACCAGCCGACACGCGCAATCCTGCTCAACGCCGACGTCATCGCGGTCGATCAGGACGCAGCGGGTGTTCAGGGCCACCGCGTGTGGAAAGACGGTGACCGCGAAGTGTGGTCCAAGCCCATGGCGGACGGGGGCCGGGCGATCTTGCTGTTCAACCGCGGCGAAACGCCCGCGACGATCGCCGCCGACTGGACGATGCTGGGATTGCCCGCATCGGTGCGGATGCAGGTATGCGATCTCTGGATGCAAAAGGACGTTGGCAGGCACACGAACCGTTACGCCGCGCAAGTCGCCCCTCACGGCGTCGTCATGCTCAGGCTAAAACACTAATTCTGAAGCCCTAATCGCTATCGCCACACAGCCGTCAGGGCACAGCGGCACATGTGGTCGAAGTGGGACCGGATGTGAGTCAGATAGGATGAGTTCACTACGGACTTAATAGATGTTTGTTGCGCGCACTTGCTGCGGCGGCATCCTCGGCGCGCGGTGTGAGGCTGGGAACCTTGCACCATGCTGGGGGACATTATGATAGCGAGATACCTTTCCGCCACTGCGCTGGCGTCCTTGACGCTGCTCGCCACGCCGGCAGCAGCACAATCCACACCACCGGCCGGGGCCCGTACCACGCCGCCCGCAGCCGAACCGGGCGAAGGTGCCGATGGTACCGAAGCGCGCGACGGCGAGATCGTCGTGACCGGTTCACGGATCGCGCGGCCGGAGACGAGCGGCGTGCTGCCTGGCGCGCAGCTTTCCGGTCAGCAGATCCAGAACCGCGGCTTCACCAACGCGCTGGAGGCGCTCAACGATAATCCGCTGATCGGTCCGGGCGCCAGCCCGCTAGACGGCAACAACGGCGGCCAGACCGCCAGCCTCGGCGCGGCGTTCGTCGACCTGCTCGATCTCGGCACCGCGCGCACCCTGACGCTCGTCAACGGCCGCCGCTTCGTTTCGGGCAACGCCGCATCCCTGTTCGTCGCCAACAATGCAACCGGCAGCCAAGTCGACGTCAACGTCATCCCGTCGACGCTGATCGACCGGGTGGACATACTGACCGTCGGCGGCGCCGCGGTCTATGGCACGGATGCCATCGCCGGCGTGGTCAACTACGTCCTCAAGGACAAATATGAGGGGTTCGAGGTACGCGGCCTGACCGGCATCACCGACCGCGGCGATGCCGGTCAATATCAGGCAAGCGCCATCGTCGGCAGGAACATCGCCGGCGGACGCGGAAACGTCGTTTTCTCGGCCGAATATACCCGCAACGACGGTTTGCAGGCGACGGCGCGCGATTTCCGCCTTGCCCGCCCCGGTTCATATACCAATCCGTTTAATGGCGGCGTCCGCAACCCCGCCTTCACGCCGACTGCCTTCGTCGACGTCGCCAACCTCAACAACGGCGCCTTCCTCCGCTCGACCGATGACGGTCAACCGAGCTCGCGCTTCGGGCTGGGGTTCGTCAACCAGACCTACAGCAACCCCGGTACGGTGCTGAGCACCGCCAGCAGCAATTTCTATGCACCGTATACGCCGATCACGAGCGGCAACGGGGCAGCGCGGCGGACCAGCAATTTCATCACCTTCGCCAACGGCATCGCGCCGGTTGGTTTCGCGATCGCAGCCACCGACGCGTCCGGGCGGCGCACGACGATATCAACGCTCAACGACGGCTATTTCGCAACCACGGGCGCCCAGATTATCAAGGGCGGTCCGGGGGCCGACGCGATCTCTGGCAACGGTTTGAACGGTCGCACGACGCAGGCCGCCAACGTCCCGTTCACCACCTTCGCGCCCACGGCGCTGCCTTCCAACGTCACGGCGGCACAAGTGTTCGCGGCCTATGGCATCGTGCCGCCGGCACAGACCGGCGGGCAGACCGCAAGCCAATATGGCTCTGCCCTCAACCTCCTCGCGATCAACACGCTTCAGGCGAACCGCTTCACCGCGCGCGAATTCTTTGCGGCCAATCCCGGCGTCAACGTCAATTACTATATCGGCACCTTCGACCCCCTCGTGCCGCGCGTCGCCAACACGGACACAACGCTGGTCAACGTCAAGGTCAATGGCGGCACGGTCCAGGTCCCCGTCAACCAAGTGCTGCCGTTCCGCGCGGTGCCGCTCGAGTTCAACCCCGATGGATCGCTGCGCGAGATCCGCTTCACGGGGCCGGTCGGTCCGAACACGCCGCTGACGGTCAGCTCGTCGATTGGCGGCAATGGCGGTCTGCGCCGCGCATTGGAAAATACCGTGCTGCGCACGCAGCAGGACCGCTACATCCTCAATTTTCTGGGCCATTTCGATTTCAACGACGAGATCACCTTCTTCACCGAGAACAATTACGCGAACGTGCTAAACCGTTCGCTCGGCAATATCGGCGGATCACAAAACTACATCGCCTCGTCTCCCGAATATGCGCCGCTGCTGGTCAATTATAACAACCCGTATCTGACGGCGCAGAATCGCGCGGTGCTGGCGTCGGTCGGGATTTCGCCGACGGCGGCGAATGGTGGTAATTTTCTCCTTACCCGACCGAACCAGGATATTCTCGGTGCGAACGAAATCACCAATCATCAGGAGACCTATCGTCTCGTCGGTGGATTGCGGTCGCGGTTCGAGTTGCTCGGCAAGGCCTGGAATGCCGAGGTATCCGGCACCTTCGGGCGATCGGTGCAGACGACGCGCATGCGATCGATCGCCGACCTCGAATATCAGCTCGCACTCGATGCGGTCGATCAGGGGCAGGCGACGACCGGCATCGCCAACGGCAACATCATCTGCCGGGCGCAGCTCTATCCCGGCCAGTATCTCGGCCGCACCCCAATCGGTACCGCAGAGAATCTGACACGGGTTCGCGGGGCCGACGGCATACCGACGCAGACGCTCGTCACGCCGGTCATCACGCAAAGCCTGATCGACGCGTGCCGCCCGCTCAATCCGTTCGGGGACAACAATATGTCGGCGGAGTCGAAAGCCTATGTCACCTCGCCGACGATCTTCCGCAACGTCTCGCAACAGACGTTTTTGCAGGCGACGTTCGGTGGCGGGCTGTTCGACCTGCCCGCCGGCGCATTGCTGTTCAATGCCGCCGGAGAATATCGGCGCGACGAGGCGGATTTCTCCTCCAACGAGCTGAACATCCTCGGTCGCAGCCGGCTTGCACCGTCAGCCAATACCCGCGGCCATACGACGACCTATGAAGTTGGCGGCGAACTGGTCGCCCCGATCGCTGGTCCCGACTTCCTGCCGTTCCTCGGCCACCTCGATTTCAAGCCGGCGGTGCGAGTGACACAGCAGAGCGGGGCGTCCGACACGTACCGGACGCTGGCCGGCGCATTGGTGTCACCCAAGGCGCACGGCAAACCGCAGACGATCTATTCGCTGGCCGGCGAATGGCAGCCGATCCGCGACATCACGTTCCGCGGCAACTATACGCGCTCTGTTCGCCAGCCTTCAATCGTCGAACTGTTCCTTAGTGGCCAACCGACTTTCACCTCGACGCCAGACCTGTGCGGTCCCGCGAATATTGGCGCGGGCCAGGTGCCGACGATCCGGGCTGCCAACTGCCGCGCGGCGGTGATCGCGGCAGGCTTTGCCAGCGATCAAAACAGCGCCGCCACCTTCCTCGCCAATTTCACCCCCTCGGGCAGCAGCCTGTTGGGCACCTATTCGGGGACGCCCGATCTGAAGCCCGAGCGCGGCAAGAGCTGGACGGTGGGCGCGATCGTAACGCCACGGTTCATTCCGGGGTTGAGTCTGACAGCAGATTATATCGATCTGCTGTTGCAGGATACGATCACGCCGACCAATCTCTCGAAGGTCGTGCAGACCTGTTACGACAGCCCGACCTATCCCAATTCGGCGCCGCAGGTCGGCATCAATACCTGCGGACTGTTCTCGCGCGATGCGCAGTTCCAGTTCGCCAACGGGTTCAACGTCGGCTTCCTCAACCTCGGCGCGATCAAAATCCATGCGCTCAACCTGACCGGGCGTTATCCGATCGAACTGGGCCAAGGGCGGCTGACGCTGAGCGGGAGCGCCTACCATCTCATCACCTATCGCACCTCGTCAGCCGGCCAGTTCGCAACCGGCGACGATGACGAATCAGCCGGTTCGCTCGATCGTCCGAAGTGGAAGACGCAACTGTCCGCGCTCTACTCCCAGGGTGGGTTCTTTGGACAATTGACGTGGAACGTGCAAAGCGCGACGCAGATTTTCGTCAGCGGATTGCCGGCTACGGCAGAGCAATATTCGCTGACGCGCTATCCGGCGCTGCAAAATGTCGATCTGTCCTTCGGCGCGAACTTGAACGACCGGTTTCGCATCCAGTTCAACGTGAAAAACCTGCTCGATCAAACGACGGCCGGTTCTCTCGGCTACGTCTACGCAGATTATTACGACCAGATCGGCCGTCGCTATACGCTCGGCGTAACGACGAAACTATGATGAAGGATCACGGGCTGCAACCGCTTTGGCGATGCGTAGGCGCTGATCGTCGCACTGGGTTCGATCCGGCGGTGTGCGACTGAGAACGCGTGCCTCATTGATCCCTGCGCTCTTGTCTCACCTCCGCATCGGTTAGAGCGCAGGGGTCGGTAAGGAATATGGCTTTCGCCCCGTGCTTTACTTCCTTCGATCGGAGGGCCGTCAATGCGCTTTGAGCCTCGCTTATGCACCTCTCGCAGTCGAAGCGCTCGAAACTCGTGGGCGTAAAGCCATGCACCGAGGTCTCCTTGCCCAAGTAGACGATCCTCGGCTCGCGGGAACCCCCGACGATCACCTCACAGGGTGCCGGACAAGTGATCGTTTACAAAAGAGAGGAAGTGGTGCCGCTTACAGGACTCGAACCTGTGACCCCCGCATTACGAATGCGATGCTCTACCAGCTGAGCTAAAGCGGCACGGGGTGATACGGGTGTAACGCCGTTCGGGGGTGCGCCTAACAGGTCGGATTGCCGCTGACAAGCGCCCAAGCACGCCGCATCTTCGCTTTGCCGGCTTTACGACCCGTTTACCACGGAGCGTGCACAAGCGGTCCGGACCAGGGTCGTGCGGCCCGGTGGATGAAGGGTTTGGGCATGGGTATCGCGCGCGGCTTCGAGGACGAGCGGCTGGACATCGACGGGGCGATCGGCGGAGCCATCGACGGGGCCGGCGAGCCGGACGTCGATGAGGGCGGCGTCGGGGATGCGATGTTCGAGCTTGGCGGCGACGAGCGGCGCATGCACGTACGCGCCTATAATCATTGGGTTTCCCTGTTGAGGGGACGCCCCTATCCGGAGATCGGCGATCTCGATCCGGCGCATATCGACTTCGGGCCGCACAGCGTCCTCATCGACTTCACCGGCGGGATCGACGACCCCACGATCGCCTTCCTCGGCGAGCGGCTGCGTCGGGAATGCGGGCTGGAGAGCGACATCGTCCGCATCGCCGACGTGCCGGGCCGTTCGCTGCTGTCGCGGCTGACCGACCATTATCTGCAGATCATCGCGAATCGCGCGCCGATCGGCTTCGAGGCTGAGTTCGTCGGCATCCGCGGCCGCACGACGCTGTATCGCGGCATTCTAATGCCGTTCTCGTCCGACGGCGAGGCGATCGATTTCATCTACGGCGTGATAAACTGGAAGGAGATGGTCGACGACGCGACGCAGGCGACGCTCGACGCCGAACTCGACGCCGCGGTCCGCGCCGCACCGCGCGTGCCGGTCGCCACGCCGATCTGGGCGGACGGTCCGAGCAGCGGGCTGGAGATGGTGCACCTGCCCCCCGCCCCCTTCGCCCCCTTCCCCGACGATGCCACCACGGCCCGCGCCGGCGCGATGGCGGCATGGCGCACGTGGCCGGCGATCGGCACCGTCGCCATCGGTGCGGAGGCGGACGAATTCGTCGTGCTGCTCGCCCGCGCCCGCGCCGACGGCACGCTCGACGTCATCAAGCGCGTCGCGGGCAATG
Source organism: Sphingomonas taxi (assembly GCF_000764535.1). Classification (NCBI taxonomy): domain Bacteria; kingdom Pseudomonadati; phylum Pseudomonadota; class Alphaproteobacteria; order Sphingomonadales; family Sphingomonadaceae; genus Sphingomonas; species Sphingomonas taxi. The sequence continues at coordinate 2,004,312 of NZ_CP009571.1, forward strand.
ACGCGATCGACGGCATCGCCCGCCTGCCCGACGCCTAGTCGCCCGCTTCGGGCGGCAGCAACGTCTTGACGAAATGGCCGCGCGGGCCGGCATCGCCTTCCTGCCGGATCATCACCTGCGTGCGCTTGGCGAACCACATCCGCGTCAGTCCGTGCTCGGGCGCGTTATAGTCGGTGGTCATCAGCCAGCAGTCGACCGGCTTGCCGTCGGGGCCGGCGATCCGCGCCGCACCGGCGATGGTGAAGCGATAGCGATCGGGCTTGCCCGATCCGGGATCGTAGAGGCTGGCGACGAAGCTGATCCCCGCCGCCATCGGCAGTTGTTGGAACCATTCGCTGTCGGGCACGAAATTGAACAGCGGCTCGCTGCCCGCGATCGCGAAGTCCCTGGCGTCGTTGCCGGCGCGATCGGCGATGCCCGTCACGCGCGCGCCGTCGAAGCGATAGGCGGCGGTCTTCGTCACGCCGTCACGCACAATGGTGCGGACCTGTTCGATCGGGCGCATCGTCCCCGCCTCCATCAGACTGTCCTCGCGGCGCACGCTGCCGTTCGGCCCCGCCCCGTCCCAGAGCTGCGCGACGCGGACAAGCCGGCGCCCGTCGCGTGTCTCGAAGCTGACCGTCCGCGACCAGATGTCGATCGCGGTGCGATGGCCGTCCTTGACGAGATAGCGCAGGTAACGCTGCGTCCCCGGCTTGAGCAACGCCGCGCGCGCGAGTGGCGCACCGACCCGTACCTCGACGTCCCTGCCAGTTTCCTTCGCGATCGCGGGCGCAGCGAGGATCGCGGCCACATAGCACAGCATCGTCGGCGTTCTCATCAAGCATCCCCCCTCCACCTATGTGGTGCTCTATAAAGCTACCACACATAAAGTTGCTCGCACGCGTTATTTTCGCACTGCGGCAAGCCTTGAGGTCCTTGGATTGCAGGAGCATAGGCGACGCATGGCCGACCAGAACCAGAGCATGGCCGAGGCGCTCGCCGCCCGGCTGACCAAGGGCGCGCTACCGGGAGAGCTGACGGGCTTCGGCGACGCCGAACGCGCCGCCGCCGCCGCGTTCGTCGCGCAGACCGCCGCCAAGCGCGAATCGGGCAAGCCCGCCGTCGCGCTCGAACCGATCGCCTCCGACGACGTCCGGCGACGAATGCGGCTCGCGATCGTCAACGACGACATGCCCTTTCTGGTCGATTCGATCGCCGCCGCGATCGGCGAGCTGGACCTCGACATCGATCGCGTCATCCACCCCGTCGTCCGCGTGACGCGCGACGCCGACGGCACGATGACCGACATCGGCGGTGCCGGCGCGCCCGAATCGATGATCTATATCGAGCTGGAACGTGCCGATGCGCGCGACCGGCGCGGGCTGATCGAGGAACTCACCGCGGTGCTCGCCGACGTGCGTGCGGCCGTGACCGACTGGCCGCTGCTCCAGCGGGCGATGGCGCGCGACGAGGCGGCGCTGCCGCAGGGCGAGGGCGCGGCGCTGCTGCAATGGTTCCTCGACGGCCAGTTCACCCTGCTCGGCCATCAGATCTGGCGGCGCGACGGCAGCGCCGGCGAGGCGCTCGGCCTCGCCCGCAATCCGCACCAGACGCCGGTGCTCGCCGAGGCGAGCCGCAGCCTCGCGATCCAATGGTTCGAGGAGGGCAATGAGGCGCCGCTGCTGCTCAAGTCGAGCCTGATCTCGACCGTGCATCGCGCCGTGCCGCTCGATCTCGTCATCGTGCCGATCATGCAGGACGGCGCGGTCGCCGGCTTGTCGATCCACGCCGGCCTGTGGACCAGCGCCGCGCTCAGCGTCCGCCCGCGCGACGTGCCGGTGCTGCGCGCGCGCCTGTCGGCGCTCGAGGCGAAGTTCGGCTTCGATCCAAAGGGCCATGCCGGCAAGGCGCTGACCCACGCGCTGACCGCTTTGCCCCACGATCTCGTCGTCGCCTTTCCCGCGCCGGCGCTCGAGGAGGTGGTGCTGACCGCGATGAGCCTCGCCGACCGGCCGCGGCCGGCGCTGGTGCTGGTACGTTCGGCGCTCGGGCGGCATCTGTTCGCCTTCGCCTGGCTGCCGCGCGACGACCTCACCACCGCGCGCCGCGTGCAGATCGCACAGATGCTGACCGAGGCGTCGAACGGCAGCGTGCTCAACTGGTCGATCAGCCTCGACGACGGCGTCGTCGCCTTGCTGCGCTATACGATCGACCTGCGCGGCGACGGCCGCATGCCCGACACCGAACCGCTCGCCGAACGGCTGCGCCGGATGGTGCGCGGCTGGGTGTCGGACGTCGAGGCGGCGCTCGCCGAGCGCGTGCCGGCGGCGCGCGCGGCGCGGCTCGCGCTGCGCTGGGCCAACGCCTTCCCGCCCAATTACCGCAACGTCAGCAGCCCCGCCGAAGCCGCCGCCGACATCCTGCGCGTCGCGACGCTCGACGATCCCGATGCGCGGTCGGTGCGCATCTTCCCGACGGTGCCGGGCGAGGATCGCCAGCTCAAGATCTACAAGCTCGGCGGCGCGCTGGCGCTGTCGGACGCGGTGCCGGTGCTGGAGAATTTCGGCTTCCGCGTGATCGGCGAGCTGCCGACGCGGCTGCGCGAGGATGCCAATACCTTCGTCCACGATTTCGTCGTCGAGACCGACGCCAATGACGATGCGGACGACGCGGCGGTGCTGGAAGGCGCGATCGCCGCGGCGCTGGAAGGCGCGGCGGAGAATGACGCGTTCAACCGGCTGATCGTTGACGTCGGCCTGTCGCCGCGATCGGTGGTGCTGCTGCGCGCCTGGTTCCGCTATCTGCGTCAGGCGGGCCTGCCCTATGGCCTGACCACGGTGGTCGACGCGCTGCGTCGCGCGCCGAAGCTGACCAAGGCGCTGATCGCGCGCTTCAAGGCCGCGCACGATCCCGCGCGACCGGGCGACGTGGAAGCCTGCGACGCGGCGATCGAGCGCGGCCTCGACGCGGTGTCGGCGATCGACGACGATCGCATCCTGCGCGCCTATCGCAACCTGATCGCCGCCTGCCTGCGCACCAACGCCTTCGCCCCCGCCGCGGCGGAAGCGCTGGCGTTCAAGCTCGACAGCCATCTCATCCCCGGCCTGCCGGCACCGGTGCCGTGGCGCGAGGTCTGGGTCTACTCGCCGCGCGTCGAGGGCATCCATCTGCGCGCCGGCCCGGTCGCACGCGGCGGCCTGCGCTGGTCGGACCGGCGCGACGACTTCCGCACCGAGATCCTCGGGCTGATGAAGGCGCAGCGCGTCAAGAATGCGGTGATCGTGCCGACCGGCGCCAAGGGCGGCTTCTACCCCAAGCAGCTCCCCTCGCCCGCGGTCGATCGCGACGCCTGGCTGGCGGAGGGGACCGAGAGCTACCGGATCTTCATCCGCTCCTTGCTGTCGATCACAGACAATATCGTCGAGGGCCGCGTCGTCCATCCCGAGGGTGTGCAGGTGCTCGACGGCGAGGACCCCTATTTCGTCGTCGCCGCCGACAAGGGCACCGCGACGTTCAGCGACGTCGCCAATGCGCTGGCGCTGGAGCGCGACTTCTGGCTGGGCGACGCCTTCGCCAGCGGCGGCAGCGTTGGTTACGACCACAAGGCGATGGGCATCACCGCCAAGGGCGCTTGGGTGTCGGTACAGCGCCATTTCGCCGAGCGCGGGCTGGACGTGCAGACGCAGCCGATTACCGTCGTCGGCTGCGGCGACATGTCGGGCGACGTCTTCGGCAACGGCATGCTGCTGTCCAAGACGCTCAAGATCGTCGCGGCGTTCGATCACCGCCATATCTTCATCGATCCCGATCCCGACCCGGCGGCGAGCTGGGACGAGCGCGCGCGCATGTTCGCGCTGCCGCGGTCGAGCTGGGCGGATTATGACGCCGGCCTCATCAGCGAGGGCGGCGGCGTCTGGGCGCGCAGCGAGAAGGTCATCAAGCTGTCGCCGCAGGCGCAGGCCGCGCTCGGCATCACTGCGACGCAGCTCGATCCCGCCGCGCTGATCTCGGCGATCCTCAAGGCGCCCGCCGACCTGCTCTGGTTCGGCGGCATCGGCACCTATGTGAAGGCGGCGGCGGAGAATAACGTCGCGGTCGGCGATCCCGCCAACGACCGTCTGCGCGTCAATGCCGAGGAATTGCGCGTCACCGCGATCGGCGAAGGCGCCAATCTCGGCGTGACGCAGGCGGCGCGCATCGCCTTCTCGACGCGCGGCGGGCGGATCAACACCGACTTCATCGACAATTCGGCAGGCGTCGATTGTTCGGATAACGAGGTCAACATCAAGATCGCGCTCAACCGCGAGATGAACGAGGGCCGGCTCGGCTTCGAGGAGCGCAACGCGCTGCTCGCCAGCATGACCGACGACGTCGCGCATCTGGTGCTCGAGGACAACCGCCTGCAGACGCTGGCGCTGTCGATCGCCGAGGCGGACGGGGCGGCGGCGATCCCCAGCTATGTCCGCGTCATCGAGATCTTCGAGGGCAGCGGGCGGCTCGACCGCGCGGTCGAGGGGCTGGCGGGCAACGAGGATCTGCTGCGTCGCGGGCAGGAAGGCCATGGCCTGACCCGTCCCGAACTGGCGGTGCTGCTCGCCACCGCCAAGCTGGCGTTGCAGGACGGCATCGAACATGCGCCGCTGGCGATGGCCGACGAGCTCAGGCCCGATCTCCACGCCGCCTTCCCGGCGGCGATGCGGCGCGATTATGCGCAGGCGATCGACGACCACCGGCTGCGCGCGCAGATCGTCGCGACCAAGCTCGCCAACCGCATCGTCAACCGGCTGGGCATCCTGTTTCCGTTCGAGCTTGCCGAGGAGGAAGGCGCCACGGTCGCCGATATCGCGGCGATGTTCGTCGTCGCCGAGCGGCTGTTCGGCCTCGACGCGCTATGGGCGGAGATCGAGCACGCCGACATTTCGGAAGGCGCACGTATAGCGCTGTTCAACGAGGTGGCGGTGGCGACGCGCTCGCATATCGCCGACCTCTTGCGCGCCGCGGCGCCGGGGACGTTGCCGGGGGCGGTGCTCGACCGGCTCGGCACCGGCATCGCCCAGCTCGAACGCCAGACCGCCTCGCTGCTGCTCGAAGAGGCGAGCGCGCAGAGCGCGCGCATTGCCGCGCAGCTCGAGGCGGCGGGCGCGCCCGCCGATCTGGCGCGGCGCGTCGTGCGGCTGTTCGACCTCGACGGCGCGGTTGGGCTGGCGGCGCTCGGCGAGCGGCTCGGCCTCGACGAGATCGAGCTGACGCGGGCGTTCACGCATCTCGGCCAAGCACTTGGGCTCGACTGGGCGCAGGCGAGCGCGGCACGGATCGTGTCGAGCGACCCGTGGGAGCGGCTGCTGCTCGCCGGCCTGTCGCGCGAGTTCCAGCAGCAGCGGCTGGAATTCCTCGCGCGCAGCGGCGGCGCGGACCCGCGCGGCGCGGTGAACGACTGGCTCGCGGCGAATGCGGCGCGCGTCGGCCAGTTCAAGGCGGTGATCGACCGCGCCCGCCACGCGGCGCAACCCAATGCGGCGATGCTCGCGCAGATCGCCGGTCAGGCACGGGTACTGCTGGGGCGGTAAACCACCGAATTCCTCCCCCGCCAGGGGGAGGGGGACCGCTCGGCGTCAGCCGAGTGGTGGAGGGGGAGGACACGGGCGCTCTTAATAGAACTCCCCCCTGTCCTCCCCCTCCGTCACCGCTTTGCGGCGCCACCTCCCCCTTGCGGGGGAGGACTTCAGGGACGCCGCACCTTCGCCCGCCATTCGCGCGCGCGCCACCACATGATCACGCCCGTCACCGCGAGCACCGCCGGCGCGATGCCGCCTAGGAAGATCACGACCTGCCAGACGATCCCCATCCCCTCGCCGTCGTGGATGCGGCGCATCGTCAGCGCCAAGCCGCCCGGCCGCCGCGCCGGCGCCGCCACCGCGACGCCATTGTCGTCCGCCACCTTGACGACATGGCCGCCGGCATAGGTCACCGTCCAGTCCGCGGTCGCGCTGGTCGGCCAGGCGATGCTGCGGAGCGCGCCGCGCCGCACGCTCGCCGCGCGCGCGACGACCAGATCGAGCGGCTGCCCCGGCTCGGCGAGCGGCACCGCCCGCTGCGCGCCGCGATCCGGCGCGCGCTGGCCGCCGAACACCGCCGGGAAGCTGATCCACGCGCCGGTCAGCGACAGCACGAACAGCGGCAAGGCGATCCAGAAGCCTGCCATATGATGGATATTGGTGTCGGTGTTGCGATGCCGCCGCCAGCGCAGCCCCTTGGTAAAGGCGCCCACCGTCGGCCACCACAGCCACAGCCCGGTGAAACTCGACACCATCATCGCCACGCCGATCCAGCCGACGATCGTCCGCCCGATCCCCGGCACCTGCAAACTGCCGTGCAGCACGTGCAGGAAGCGCACCAGCCCGGCGTTGCGCTCGGCGACGTCGAGCACGCGCGCGGTCGGCGGATCGAGGTAGATCATCATACGCGGCGGCGGCCCGCGGCGGTCGGGATCGACGGTGGCGGGCGCGGCGGCGACCGTGACCGGTCCCTTGCCCTCCGGCATGGTGATCTGCGCGATCCGCTCGCCGGGCTTGAGCACCGCCTGCGCCGCAGCGGCATAGGTCTCGGGCGTCCGCAGCGTGGCGCCGCTGATCTGATAGCGCGCGGGATGGACGATCCGGTCGAGCGCGTCGTGCCAGACGAGCGCCGCACCGGACAGCGACAGCGGGATGATGAGGATCGCCAGCAACAGGCCGATCCATTTGTGGATCTGGAACCACGTCCTGCGCCACGCCAGTTTCGTCATCGCTCGCTCCAACCCATTGGCGCGGCGTCGCATGCGTGCCGGGGGGAGGTCAATCTGCCCGACGCCCTACAATGAACGATGTCATCCCCGCGAAGGCGGGGATCCATACACGCCGACGTTGCGGCTCAAGCGGGATCTGCGCGTCTGGATCCCCGCCTCCGCGGGGCTGACGGACTGGGGGGCGCGCGCCCCTACACCTCCGCCCAGCGGCGGAGCAGGTTGTGGTACACGCCGGTCAGCTTGACCACGGCCGGCGCATCCGCGCCCATCGCCGCGGTCGCCGCCTGCACGCCCTCGTCAAGCTCGAACAACATCCGCCGCGCGCCGTCGTCGCGGACCATCGACTGGATCCAGAAGAAGGACGCGACGCGCACCCCGCGCGTCACCGGCGTCACGCGATGCAGGCTGGACGCGGGATAGAGGACCATATGGCCCGCGGGCAGCTTGACGGTCTGCGTGCCGAACTGGTCCTCGATCACCAGTTCGCCACCATCGTAATCGGCGGGGTCGCTGAGGAAGAGCGTCGCCGACAAATCGGAGCGGATACGAAAGTCGCTGCCGCGGCGGATACGGATCGCACTGTCGACATGCGTGCCGAAGGTCGCGCCCGGCCCGTAGCGGTTGAACAGCGGCGGAAACACCTTGAGCGGCAGCGCCGCCGCGACGAACAGCGGCGACGCGGCGAGCGCGTCGAGCACCATCGCGCCCCCTGCCCGCGCCGCCGCGCTATCCTCGGGCAGTTGCTCGTTGCGCTTGGCCAGCGCGGACTGGTGGCCCGAGGTGGCATTGCCATCGGTCCAGTCCGCCGCGTCGATCGTCGCGCGCAGCGTCGCCACCGCCGCCGCATCGAGCAGGTCGGGGATCGCGATCAGCATGCGCGCGCCCCCGCCAGCGCCGCCGGACCGCGACTGCGCAACGCGGCATGCGGGCAGGCGGCGAGCCAGTCGCGCACCTGCGCGACGAAGCGCGCATTGCCGAGCGCGCCGGCGCGGCCGATCCAGTGTAAGGCTTCGTCCATCCGCCCGGTGTCTGCCAGCATTCGCGCATGGTTGAAACAGCCGCGGAAATCGCCGCCCGCCGCGGCGCGTTCGTAGCAGCGCGCCGCCTTCGCCATGTCCCGCGGGGCGACCCAGCCGTCCTCGGCGAAGCTGCCGACGAAATTGACCGCCTTCACATTGCCCAGCGCCGCCGCCCGTTCGAGCCAGTCGAGCGCCGCCGCCTTGTCCTCCGCAACGCCCTCGCCGAGCGCGAGCAGCGTCGCATAATTATACATCGCCCAGTCGAGCCCGCGTTCCGCGGCGACGCGATAGCATTCCGCCGCGCGCGCCTTGTCGACCGTAGCGCCCCAGCCAAGGTCGTAGCAGCGCCCGACCATGTTGAGCGCCATCAGATGCTGTTGCGCCGCCGCCTTGACGAACCAGCCGAGCGCCGCGGCGGGGTCCGCCGCGACGCCATTGCCGTCGAGCAGCATCTGCCCGAACATCGCCTGCGCGTCGGGCAGCCCCGCCTCGGCCGCACGCCGCACCAGCGCGGCCTCGTCCGCGGCGAGCGCCACCGCTGCCATCAGAAGCGCACGGCGACCGTGCCGAACACCGTCCGCCCCGCCGCGACCTGCGCGAAATGGGTGGTGTAGAGCTGGCTGTAATACACCTTGTCGGTCAGGTTCTGCGCATTGACGCTGAGATCGACGTTGGGCGTCAGCTTGACGCTCGCGCGCGCATCGAAGCGCCAATAGGCCGGCGCCTGACGGACGAGCAGCTTGGTCGCGACGAGCTGCGTCGCGCTGCGGTCGTCCGAATAGCCGGCGATCTGCTTGCCCATATAGATGGCGGTGCCGCCGACCTCGAGCCGGTCCCACAAGGTGACGTTGGTCGTCGCGGTGAAGCTGTCGCGCGTCGTCTGCGGCATCTGCCGGCCGGTATTGACCGAGGGGACCGCTACGCCGCCGAGGATCGTCGAGCCGCCGTCGATCACCTTGGGGTCGAGGTGCGTATAGCCGCCGAACACCGTCCAGCCCGGCAGGATCGTCCCCGTCGCGCCCAGTTCGATGCCGCGGATGCGCGATTCACCGATGAACTCGACGGTATTGTTCGGCCCGGTGACGCGGGCATTGTCGATCTGCGTCTGGAACGCCGCCGCGGTCAGCAACAGTTTGTCGCCGAGCAGGGTCGCCTTGGCACCGACCTCGTAGGATTTGGTCTTCTGCGGCTTGAGCAGATCGACGATCGCGGCGGTCTGCGCCGTGGTGGGCAGCGCATTGTCCTCGCGCCCCTCGCCGAGCAGGCTGTTGGGCGGCGTCGCCGCGGTGGCGTAGCTCGCATAGAGGCTGGTGTCCGGCGTCGGCTTGAAGACGAGCCCCGCCTGCCAGTTGAAGAGTTCGTCGGTGCGCTTGATCTGGAATTGCGTCGCCCCCGGCAGCCGCGTCGTCGACGAGAAGCGGTCGTAGCGCAGGCCGAGGTTGAGGATGAGCTGCGGCACCAAAGTGATCGAATCGAACGCATAAGCAGCGCGCGTATTGGCGTCGTTCTGCGTCTGCGCCGCGAGCGCACCGCGGACGATCGGCGTCCGCACCGTCGACGTATCGTTGACGTAATTCACCCAGGGATCGTTGGGGTTCGGCGCGAAGATACTGGTGCAATTGTAGCGCGCGACGGTCGCGGTCGTGCACCGCGGCACTGCGGTCGAGCCGTTGGCGAGCGCATAGGTGCCGCGCCGCGCCTTCTCCCAGGCGAATTCGGTCCCGGCGGCGAAGCTGTGCTCGACGCTGCCGGTCTTGAACGTGCCGTACAGATCGGTCTGGTTGATGATCGATTCCGTATAGCCGAAGCGCGTGTTCGACCGCCGCCAGGTATAGCCACCCGCCGCCGCCAATGTCCCCGCCGTCGCGGCGGGATTGCCATAGACGTTGCCCTGGCTGTCGTCGGGCATCGACATGATGTAATTCTGGTCGGTGTGGGTGAAGCGCGCGGTGTTGCGCAGCGTGATGCCACCGAAATCATGCTCGGCGCGCAGCGTCGCCTGATGCGTCTTGGTGTCGCGGAAATCGCGGTCGGTCAGGCCGTAGAACACCGAACGGTCGACATAGCCGGTCTGGCCGCCGCGCGTCGTGATCGTGCCGAGCGCCGGCCGCGACGCGATCGTGCCCGTCCCCGGCGCATTGCCGATCGTATAGAGATAGGGGATGCCCGCATCGGGCAGCTCGTGGCTTTCGAGATAATAATAGCTCGCGGTCAGCCGCGTCGCCGTGCCGAGGCCCAGCGTCACCGACGGCGCGACGCCCCAGCGACGTGCGTAGAGCGCATCGCGACCGGCGATGTCCTGATCGTGCCACAGCCCCTCGATGCGGAACGCCGCCATCTCGCCGAGCTTGAGGTTGAGGTCGGCGGTGACGCGCTTGAAGTCGGCGTTGCCGTAGCTGCCGGTGACGCTGCCGAAATCGTCGAGCTGCGGCAGCTTGGAGATGATGTTGATCGTGCCGCCCGCCGAGCCGCGTCCGCCGAGCGTCGAATCCGAGCCGCGGACGATCTGGATCGTCTCGGTGGCGAACACTTCGCGGCTCTGCGCGCCGAGGTCGCGGACGCCGTCGACATAGATGCTGCCCTGCGTATCGAAGCCGCGGATGAACGGCCGGTCGCCGAGCGGATTGCCGCCCTCCGCCGCGCCGAAGGTGATTCCCGGCACGGTGCGCAGCGCGTCCTGCAGGCTGATCGATCCGGTCTGCTGGATCACTTCCTTGGGGATCAGCACGATCGAGCGCGGCGTGTCGATCAGCGGCGCGACCGCCTTGGGATCGTCGCTGCGCCGGACACGCTCGCCATTGACGAGGATGTCGTCGGGATCGCGGCGCTGGTCGGGGTCGGAGACCGGGGTCGGCGTCGGTTTCGTCGCGTCCTCGGCATAAGCGGGCAGCGTGTGGAACGCGCCGACGCACGACAAGGCCAGGAACGAAACGGACGATTTGGACATTGAGACCCCCTGCTTTTCTTGGGGGGCTCGCTATTGAGAGTCGTTCGCACTGTCAACGGTATTGCGTAGCATTCTCACTGCTCGTGATCGCCCGTCTCGATCTGTGCCCGAGCAAACAGCCAGCTGCGGATTGCGCTCGCCAGATTGGGCGGCTCGTCGGCGGCGATGCGCAATACGTCGATCTGCGCGACCAGCGCCGACAGCGGCAGCGCCTGCGCGACCGCCGCCGTTTCCAGCGCCTGCCAGAACGCCGGTTCCAGACTGATCGAGGTCTGATGGCCGGCGATCGTCATCGAACGTTTCACCGGACCTTCGAACCCGAACCGCGGCGGCTGGATGGCGGACGACATGAGCAGGTGGATTCCGATATCGTGGAACGCCCGTCATCGCGGCGAACCGCCGCCGCGGCAAGCCGCCGCCCGCCCGCTCAGGCGGTCTGCGTGATCGCCCCCCAGATCTTCTCGAGCAGCGCCCTGGTCTCGCGCACCTCCGCCTCGATGCCGTCGAGCCGCGTGTTGAGATGATGCTGGTTGCCCGACAGTTCGCGATGAGAGGCGATCTGCACCGCCTCGATCTGCTGGCGCGCCAGTTCGCCGTTCTTGAGCAATGCGGCGACCAGCCCGATCCGCGCCGGGTCCTTGTCGAGATAGGCCCGCAACAGGCTGTTGCGGTACAGCGTGTTGTAACGCAGGTGCGTCGGCAGCCCGTCGGTGATCGTATTGGCGTAGTCGCCGGCGTCCGCCGACACGCGGACGTGATAATTGGCGAGCGGCTCGGGCAGCAGGGCGATGTCGGCGAGTTGCAGCGCGCGCAGGTTGAAGTCCCAATCGTCGAGCACGGGCAGATGCGAATTCAGGAAACCTGCCCTCGCCGCGACGTTGCGCCGCCACAGCAGCGCGATCGGCGGGACCTGCGGCGTGCGCAGGACGTCGAGGAAGTCGACGACCGCGCCGTCATAGCCCTGTACCGCGGCGGCGGTGATCTCGACCGTGGTCCCGTCGAACCGCTCCTCGACCCGGTTCCACCTGGTGAGCACCGCGCCGAACCGGCGCTGCTCCGGCGCGAGCAGGAAGGCGGTGCCGGTGGCGAGGAACGCCGGGTCCCAGGAATCGTCGTCGTCATGCGTCGCGACGAACGCCGACGTTCCGCGCGACAGACCGAGATTGGCCGCCGCGCTCATCCCCAGGCTGGCGGGATTGTGGATGACGGTGATCCGCCCGGCGAGCGGCTCGGCGAAGACCTGCACCAGCGCGTCGACGGGCGCGGCCTCGCCGCCGTCGTTGATCAGATAGAGGTGCCAGTTCGCATGCCACTGATTCACCACGCTCGCCAGCGCCCGCCCGAGCAGCGCCGGCCGGTCCTTCGTCCGCATGACGACGTCGACGCCGTCCCCGGTCCCGTCGTCGCGCAGCTTCGCCATGCTGTTGGGAAAGATGGTGCTCATGGATACGGCAGATCCCTCTAGGAAGTCCTCGTATCATAGGCGCGGCCCGGAGACCGGAGACGCGGCACGGGCATTTAGATGGCATCCCCCCCGCTGGAGGAAGGCTATCGCCAATCGTTCGTGCGAGTCCGCCGAACACCAAGCCCACCCCGTCACCCCGGACTTGTTCCGGGGTCCACCCCGCGGCGAGGAGAGAGGCTTAATTTGACCATTCTCTCGCGGCTCGGTGGACCCCGGAACGAGTCCGGGGTGACGAATCTGATGATCGAACGGATCGAACCTCATCAGCGTAGCCATTTGCGATAGCCCTGCCCCTCGCGGGGGAGGCATTGCGCTAGGACGACAAATATCGATCCAACCCAGCGCGCATGATGCGACGGCTGCCGCCCCCTGTATTGTCGCCCTAATACGGACCGTTGCGCGGCACGCGCCGCTGCTCTAGCGCTGCACGGGAATAGAAGGAGCGACGCGTGAAGCTGGTACGGGGCGCATGGAAGCTGCTGGTGGCGATCAAGGACGGTCTGGTCCTGATCGCGATGCTGTTGTTCTTCGGTCTGCTGTTCGCGGCGCTCAATGCGCGGCCGGGGTCGAAGGCGATCGTCCCCGGCGCGCTGGTGCTCGACCTCGACGGCACGATCGTCGAACAGCCCGAGGAACAGGCGCCGTTCGCCGCGCTCTCCGGCCAGGCGATGCCGCGCCAGTATCGCGCCCGCGACGTGCTCCGCGCGATCGATGCCGCGCGCACCGACGACCGGGTCAAGGCGCTCGTCCTCGACCTCGACCGTTTCGGCGGCGGCTATCCGGCGACGCTCAACGAGGTCGCCGAGGCGATCCGCCGCTTCCGCGACACCAAAAAGCCGGTGCTCGCCTACGCCACCGCTTACACCGACGCCGGCTATCGCCTCGCCGCCAATGCGAGCGAGATCTGGGTCAACCCGCTCGGCGGCACGATCTTCACCGGCCCCGGCGGCAGCCAGCTCTATTACAAGGGCCTCATCGACAAGCTCGGGGTCAACACCCACGTCTATCGCGTCGGCAAGTTTAAGAGCTTCGTCGAACCCTATACCCGCGCCGACCAGAGCCCGGAGGCGCGCGAGGCGAGCCAGCAGCTGCTCGGCGCGCTGTTCGGCCAGTGGCGCGAGGCGATCGCCAAGGCGCGGCCCAAGGCGCAGGTCGGCGCGTTCCTCGCCAGCCCCGACCGGATGATCGTCGCCGCCAACGGCGATATCGCCAAGGCCAATCTCGCATCGAACCTCGTCGACACGCTCGGCGACCGCGTCGCCTTCGGCCGCCGCGTCGCCGCGCTGGTCGGCAGCGACGCCAGCAAGCCGGCCGGCACCTTCAACACGATCAAATACGACGCCTGGGTCGGCGCCAATCCGCTGTCGAAGACGGGCGACAATATCGGCGTGATCACCGTCGCCGGCGACATCGTCGACGGCGAGGGCGGACCGGGCAGCGCGCATGGCGATACGATCGCCAAGCTGATCCTCAACGGCCTCGCCAAGAAGAACCTCAAGGCACTGGTCGTGCGCGTCGATTCGCCGGGCGGCTCGGTGCTCGCCTCCGAACGGATCCGGCTCGCCATCCTCGAGGCGAAGAAGAAGGGGCTGCCGGTCGTCGTGTCGATGGGCGGGCTCGCCGCGTCGGGCGGCTATTGGGTATCGACGCCGGGCGACGTGATCTTCGCCGAGCCGGGGACGATCACCGGCTCGATCGGCATCTTCGGCATCATCCCGACCTTCGAGAAGACGCTCGCCAAGATCGGCGTCACCGCCGACGGCGTGAAGTCGACGCCGCTGTCGGGCCAGCCCGACGTCTATGCCGGCACCACGCCGCAGCTCGACACCATCCTGCAGGCGGGTATCGAGAACGGCTATCGCCAGTTCCTCGCCCGCGTCGCGCAGTCGCGCGGGATGACGCCACAGCGCGTCGACGAGATCGCGCAGGGCCGCGTCTGGGACGGCGGCACCGCGCGCCAGCTCAAGCTGGTCGATCGCTTCGGCGGCTTGCAGGACGCGGTGGCGGAGGCGGCGAAGCGCGCCAAGCTCGATCCCGCCAAGGTCCATGCCGAATATCTGGAGAAGGCGCCCGGCTTCGCCGCGCAGATCGCCGCCAGCTTCGCCGACAAGGACGACGACGACGCAAGCGAGACGGCGCAGGGCGGCGACGTCTTCGCGCGGATCGCGGCGGAGCGGCGCGGGCTGCTCGCGCAGGCGCTCGGCGACGTCAAGCGGCTCGCCACCGCGGGGTCGGTGCAGGCGCGCTGCCTCGAATGCGGCGGCCTAGGGCCGAGCGACACCGCCGGGTCGGACGCGCGGCTGCTCGACCTGATCCTCGCACGCGTCGGGCTGTGAGATGATCGCGCTTCGCCCCGCGACGCCGGACGACGCCGCGGCGGTCGCGGCGATCTATGCGCCGCACGTGCTCGCCGGCACGGTGTCGTTCGAGACCGAGGTGCCCGATACGCGCGCGATGCGGACGCGGATGGCGTCGTCCGCCGGCCTCTATCCGTGGATCGTCGCGACGACCGGCGAGGCGACCGGCGGCGTGCTCGGCTATGCCTATGCGACGCGCTTCTCGGAGCGCGAGGCCTATCGCTGGGCGGTGGAAACGACGATCTACGTCGCCGACGTCGCGCAGCGCCAGGGTGTCGGCCGGCTGCTGTACGAAGGATTGATCGACACGCTGCGCGCGCAGGGCTTCACCCAGGCGATCGGCCGCATCGCGCTGCCCAACAGCGCCTCGATCACGCTGCACGAGCAGGTCGGCTTCCGCCGTGCCGGCGTGTTCCGCGCGATCGGCCACAAGCACGGCCAGTGGATCGACGTCGGCTATTGGCAATGCGCGCTGGCCGAACCTACCGCGCCGCCGGCCGAACCGAAGCGCTTCGCCGATACCGGCGTGGTGCGCGGCTAGGCGGGTCTAAGCGGCACGCCGTCTCCTGACGAAGCAAGGCATCCAAGAAAGTCCGCATCGCTGGTGGAGCAACCCAGTGCTCCTGCGAAAGCAGGAGCCCAGGGCCAAGCAAGACAACGCCTTACACCGATCGGTACTCCTAGGCTCCTGCCTTCGCAGGAGCACTGGGGCCGTTTTGCGGAGGTCTCACCCCTGTCCTATTCGCCGCCTCGCTGATACCGATCCGACTCGCGCTCTTTGCCATCGTCGAGATCACAGCAAAAACGGAAACGATAAACCCGGATCGTTTCCGTTAAGGTGTCCATCTTGTCCATGTCGTCCAACACGGGCGCGATCAGGCGCCCTCACGCCCATCGCCGTCGCGGCGGCGATACGCCGGCAGCGCCAGCCGGAAGCGGATCGCGAAGGCACGCAGGCCGAACCCCGCCGCCGCGGCGATGATCGCCGCCGGCGCGCCGGCCAGTCCGATCAGCCCCAGCGCCACGTACAGCGCCGACGCCAGCGCCGCCGCGGTGACGTACAATTCCGGCCGCATCAGGATCGACGGCTCGCCCGCGAGGACGTCGCGGATGATGCCGCCGACGCAGGCGGTCACCACCCCCATCAACGCCGCCGGCACCGGCGGCACGCCGTAGCCGATCGCCTTGGCCGCGCCATAGACCGCATAAGCGGCAAGGCCGACCGCATCGAACCAGGCGAGCGCGCCGTCCTTCCACCACCGCTCCGGCGTCACCCAGACCAGTGCCGCCATCAGCAGGCAAACCGTCGCCGCGCGGGGATCATGGACCCAGAACACCGGCGCATCGATCAGCAGGTCGCGCACCGTGCCGCCGCCGACCCCGGTGATCAGCGCGAAGAAGGCGAGCGTCACCGCCGTCTGCCCGCGCTTCGCCGCCGCGAGGGCGCCCGAGACGGCGAACACCGCCAGCCCGGCGACGTCGAACCACGGCGCGAACGCGGGAAGCAGATCGGCGGCAGGCAAAGGCGGCAACATCACCGCCGCCTACCGTGTTCGCGACCGCCGAGAAAGGCTGCGTCGCTCATCCCCGCCGTGTTCATGCCGAAGCGCGAGCTTCGCGGATGACGGCGCCGCGTCAGAACCGCCGCCCCACCACCAGATGCACTATCGGATTGACCGGATTGCCCGCGCCGCGCTCGCCGCGCAGCCGACGCGTCGCGTCGGTCGCGCTGGCATAGGCGCTGCCCTTCATCGCGCCGATCTCGACGCTGATCCGGGTGCGATCGGCAAGCGCGCCGGTATAGCCGAAGGTCAGCGTCGGCGTCCGACGCAGACCGGCACGGCTGCCGGGCACGTTAAGCGGACGCGGCGCACTGACGACCAGCGCGCGATTGGTCCATTGCTCGCCGGCGCGCGGATCGTACATCCGCGTCCCCGCCGACAGGTGAAAGCCGCTCGCCTCGACCGGGTAGAATTCGAGCATCGAACTGCCGAGCCGTTGATGCCGCTTCTCGCGCGGACCGGGTGCCGTGACGATGGTGGTGACGCGCAGCCGCAGGTTGCCGGTAAGCCGGGCGTCGTGCCCGACCTCGCTACCGAGCGCCAGCGGCTGGAGCGCCCATCGCGCCTCCCCGCCCGTCGCCGCATTAGGCAGCGACTGGGCCGCGCCGGACGACGCCAGCCATGACGCCGCCAGCGTTCCGATCACCCCGATGACCCGCGTCGCAATGCCTCCCGCGTCGCGCGTCCGCCGCCAGCCTGCCGCCCGTTTCGATCCACCATCCTGCATTCATTCAAGATACATGTTCAAAATGGTCTATTTCTTAATGCGCGCCGAAGTGAGTTAATCGAGCGACGAACTGCCGCGCCCACCCGCCATCTGGTCAAACCGGGCGGCGGACGGTAAGGCGCGCGCTTTCCCCCCATCAGAATAGAGCGCATCATGGGTTTCCGCTGCGGCATCGTCGGCCTGCCCAACGTCGGCAAGTCCACCCTCTTCAACGCCTTGACCGAAACGGCAGCGGCGCAGGCGGCCAATTATCCGTTCTGCACGATCGAGCCGAACGTCGGCAACGTCGCCGTTCCCGATCCGCGGCTCGACCAGCTCGCCAAGATCGCCGGCTCGGCCAAGATCATCGAGACGCAGCTCGCCTTCGTCGACATCGCCGGGCTGGTCCGCGGCGCGTCGAAGGGCGAAGGGCTCGGCAACCAGTTCCTCGGCAACATCCGCGAGGTCGACGCGATCGTCCACGTGCTGCGCTGCTTCACCGACGGCGACGTCACCCACGTCGAGGGCAAGGTCGATCCGATCGCCGACGCCGAGACGGTCGAGACCGAGCTGATGCTCTCCGACCTCGAAAGCCTCGAAAAGCGCGTGCCCAACCTCGTCAAGAAGGGCCAGCAGGGCGACAAGGAGGCCAAGATCGGCGCCGCGGTGCTCGGCCAGGCGCTCGAGTTGCTGCGCGAAGGCAAGCCGGCGCGGCTGACCCAGCCCAAGGATGCCGAGGAAGCGCGCGTCTTCGCGCAGGCGCAGCTCATCACCGCCAAGCCGGTGCTCTACGTCTGCAACGTCGACGAAAGCGACGCGGCAAACGGCAACGATCTGTCGGCCAAGGTGTTCGAGAAGGCCAAGGCCGAGGGCGCCGAGGCGGTGGTCGTCTCCGCCGCGATCGAGGCCGAGATCGCGACGATGCCGGTCGAGGATCGCGCCGAATTCCTCGCCGAGCTGGGCTTGCAGGAGACCGGCCTCGCCCGCGTCATCACCGCCGGCTACAAGCTCCTCAACCTGCTGACTTTCTTCACCGTTGGGCCGAAGGAGGCGCGCGCCTGGACCGTCCATGCCGGCGCCAAGGCACCGCAGGCGGCGGGCGAGATCCACACCGACTTCGAACGCGGCTTCATCCGCGCCGAGACGATCGCCTTCGCCGACTACATCGCCTGCAAGGGCGAGGCCGGCGCCCGCGACACCGGCAAGCTGCGCCAGGAAGGCAAGGAATATGTCGTCCACGACGGCGACGTACTGCTGTTCCGCTTCAACGTCTGATCCCGATCCGCCCCGACGGGCAGGACAAGATTGAGCTGGCATAACGGCTCACACTTCCCCGTCATGCCGGACCTGATCCGGCATCCCGCTTCTGCCCGCCGCCCGAAGAAGCGGGACCCCGGCGCAAGGCCGGGGTGACGGGGCGGGTTTCAAAACACGCCCCCTCCATACGACCGCTTATAGGCGACATCCCTCCGCAGTTTCGGTTGTGGCAGCACCCCTGTCCCGCGTAGAGGACGCGCGCCCTCCACGTCCGGGACGATCCGCCTGTGAGACTGATTCCCCTCGCCGCCGCCGCGCTATCGCTTGCCGGCTGTGCCTTGCCCTACCCGCCCCCCGCTTTGTCGCCCGTGACGCAGCCGGCGCCGTCGCCAGCATCCGCCAGCCTCCCGCCCGCGCCGCTGCCGCGGATGCAGACCGCGCCGGTGACGATCCTCGTCTCGATCGACGGCTTCCGCCCCGATTACCTTGACCGCGGGGTGACGCCCAATCTGTCGGCGCTGGCAGCAGGCGGCGTCAGCGCGGCGATGCGCCCGTCCTTCCCGTCGGTCACCTTCCCCAATCACTGGACGTTGGTGACGGGTAAGGTCCCCGACCATCACGGCATCGTCGGCAACCGGATGGAGGACCCGGCCCGCCCCGGTGAGACCTTCACCATGGCGAGCGACGATCCCTTCTGGTGGAACGCCGCCGAGCCGATCTGGGTCACCGCCGAAAAGGCGGGGGTGCGAACCGCGACGATGTTCTGGCCGGGCGCCAACGTCGGCTGGGGCGGCACGATCGTCCCCAACAGCCATGGCGCGGTCGCCAACGCCACCCGCCCCGAGGACTGGCAACAGTTCAACCAGGCGGTGACCGGCGCGCAGCGCGTCGACGCGGTGATCGACTGGCTGCGCCGGCCCGCCGCGACGCGGCCACGCTTCCTCACGCTCTATTTCGACACGGTCGACAGCGCCGGCCACGCCAACGGTCCGCAGGCCGCGGCGACGACGCAGGCGGTTGCCGACGTCGACGTCCAGATCGGCCGGCTGGTCCAGGGGCTGCGCGACCTGCGACAGCCCGCCAATCTCGTCATTGTCGCCGATCACGGCATGGCGGCGACCGACAGCGCGCGCACCATCGCGCTCGACCGCATCGCCGATCCTGCGGACTATCGACTGCTGTCCGAAAGCGGCCCCTATGCGACCTTCTATCCCGTCCCCGGCCGCGAAGGGGCGCTGGAAGCCGCGCTGCTCAAGCCGCACCCGCATATGACCTGCTGGCGCAAAGGCGCGGTGCCGGCGCGCTTCCGCTACGGCACCAATCCGCGCATCCCGCCTTACGTCTGCCTCGCCGAGACGGGCTGGCTGATCCTCAAGTCCGCGCCGGCCACCGCCTTCCGCGGCGGCGCGCACGGCTATGACAATCGCGCCCCCGACATGGCGGCGCTGTTCCTCGCCAACGGTCCGGCATTCGTCGGCGGCAAGCGTCTGGCGAGCTTCGACAATACCGACGTCGCCCCGCTGCTGCGCGACCTGATCGGCCTGCCTGCCGGCGTGGGTCTGGACGGCGACGACGCACCGTTTAGACCGGTGCTCAAACGATAGGAGGATGCGGTGCAATATTTCGAGGATATCGAGGTCGGCGCGACGGCGCGCTTCGGCGATTATCCGGTAACGCGCGAGGAGGTCATCGCCTTCGCCGAGAAATATGATCCGCAGCCCTTCCACCTCTCCGACGAGGCCGCCGCCGCGACGCACTTCGGCCGATTGTCGGCGAGCGGCTGGCATACCTGCGCGATGACGATGGCGATGCTGGTCGCGCATCTCAAGGCCAACGAACAGGCGGGGCTGGGCTCGCCGGGGATCGACGAATTGCGCTGGCGGACGCCGGTCTATCCCGGCGACCGGCTACGCTGCGAGACCGAGGTGCTGGAGAAACGCCGCTCGGCGAGCCGCCCGGAGATGGGCATCTACAAGAGCCGGATGACGGTTCTCAATCAGGACGACGTGGTGGTCATGACCTTCGTATCGAACGGGTTGATCGAGACGCGCGCACGCTGACGGTCGCCGGAGCGGCCGCCAGCGCCGGGATCACCGCCGCCCGCGCCAGCCGCCGCCGCCACGCGGACCACCGCCGCGCGGGCCGCCGCCGCGATTGCCGCCGCCCCAGCCACGCGGCTGGCCACCGCCCGCCGGTGCGACCGCCTGCGGCGTGGCGGCTTGCGGCGTGCCGGAGACATTCGGACGATTGCCGCGCCAATTGCCCCGGTCGCCGCGGAAGCCGTCCCCGCGAACGCCGGGCGTCCGGTCGCCACGGAAGCCCGGACCGCGATCACCGCGGAAGCCGTCCCCACGGTTGCGATCGAAGCCGTTCCAGTCGTTGCGGAAGTTGCGGTCGCCGCGCCAGCCGTTGCGGCGCTGCTCCCAATAGCGGCGCTGGCCGTCGTTCCAGCGATACGGCCGGCGATACTGATCGTAGACGTAGATGCCGGTGCCCGGATAATAATAATCGCCGTACCAGCCGAAGTAGCTGGGATAGCCGCCGTAGCCGTAGCCACCGCCATATCCGCCGTATCCACCATAGCCGCCGTCGTAATAGCCGCCGCTGCCATAGCCGACGTTGACGCCGCTATAGCCGTAGCCATCCGTACAAGCAGAGGTCGCGACCCCGGCACCGAAGAGGAGGCCGATCAGGGCCAGACGCTTGAGCAACATGCTGCTCTCCCAAAAAACGGGCGCGAGCATAGGGCAAAGACGCGCCGACTCGTCGCTCAACGAGGGCAGGTCATCGCAGGTTCCGGCTGAACGGTTAATGACCGGCGAACGTAACCAGCGAATCTACCTGGATATTCTCCGCGCGCAGCGCGTCGGCGCCACCGAGATCGGGCAGGTCGACGACGAACTGCGCCTGCGTCAGTTGCGCCCCCGCCTTGCGCAGCAGCCGCACCGCGGCGCGCGCGGTGCCGCCGGTGGCGATGAGATCGTCGACGAGCAGCACGCGCTGGCCGGGCACCAGCGCATCCTCGTGCATGACGATCCGATCCTCGCCATATTCCAGCGCATAATCCTCGGCGATCGTCGCACCCGGCAATTTGCCGTCCTTGCGGATCAGCAACACGCCGGCGTTCAGCGGCATTGCCAGCGCCGCTGCGAACAGGAAGCCGCGCGCCTCTATTCCCGCGACGAGATCGACCGGCCCCACCGTCGCCGCGACCATCCGCTCGATCGTCGTCGCGAAGCCGGCGGGGTCGAGCAGAAGCGTGGTGATGTCGCGGAACTGGATGCCGGGCTTGGGGAAGTCCGGGATGGTGCGGATCAGGGCCTTGAGGTCGTCGTTCATCCGCGTGCTGTGCGGGGATGCACGGGCGGGGTCAATGCGCGGCTATCATTCCGTCCCGGCACACCGACGGATGCGAGCGAGGACCCGTAAAACGAAAGGGGAGCGCCTCGCGGCACTCCCCCCTTCCAACCGCCCGTGGCGGGCCGGATCAATGCTTCACGTCGCGCCAGACGTTCTGATACGCGCCCCAGGCGAGGAAGCAGAAGATCAGCAGGAAGATCCCCGCGGCCACACCCGCCGCATGGCGCGCGTTGAGGTTCGGCTCCGCAGTCCAGGTCAGGAAGGCGGCGACGTCGCGGGCCATCTGGTCCTTGGTCGCCTTGGTGCCGTCCGAATAGGTCACCTGACCGTCGGAGGTCAGCGGCGGCGGCATCGCGATGTTGAGGTTCGCGAAATACGGATTGTAATGCAGCCCCTGCGGCGTCTTCGACCCCGGGAACTCCTTGACCAGCGCCGCCGGCTGCGCGCGATAGCCGGTGAGCAGCGCATGGATGTAGTTGGAACCGTCCTCGCGTGCCTTGGTCATCAGCGACAGATCGGGCGGCAGCGCATTGTTGTTCGCCGCGCGCGCCGCGATCTCATTGGCGAAGGGCGACGGGAAATGGTCCGACGGCACGTTCTTGCGCGTCGCCGGCTCGCCCGTCTCCGGGTTGATGTTCGGCTGTTCGATCACCCATTGGTTGGCGATCGCCTTCACCTCGGGCTCGGAATAGCCGATCTTGGTCAGGTCGCGGAAGGCGACGTACTTCAGGCTGTGGCAGGCCGAGCATACTTCCTTGTAGACCTGGAAGCCGCGCTGCAGCTGCTGGTTGTCGAACTTCCCGAAGAAGCCGTTCGACGGCAGGTGAATGTTCTCCGGATGGAGGTGGAAGACGTGCTCGGCGCTTTCCGGCGCCGGGTCCTGGATCGCGGTCTTGGCGGTGCCGAAGAGCGCGATCGCGAGCACGAAGACGAAGGCGGCGCCGACCAGCGAGGCGATGATGCGAGGCATGATGTTCTGTTGTCCCCCAGTCGGTTCAGGCGTGCGCCGCGGTTTTGACCGGGCTGGTGCCGCCCTGCTTCGCCAGCACCGCCTCGGTGATCGAGTTCGGCAGCGGGCGCGGGCGCTCGGAGCGCGCGACCCACGGCAGGATGATCAGGAAGTGGGCGAAATAATAGGCCGAGGCGAGCTGGCCGAGGATGACGTTGCGCGCATTGGCCTCCGCGCCGCCGACATAGCCGAGCACCAGCACGTCGACGAGCAGGATGGCGAGGAAGGCACGATATTTCGGCCGGTAATTGGCCGAGCGCACCGGCGAACTGTCCAGCCACGGCAGGAAGAACAGCAGCAGGATCGAGCCGAACATCGCCAGCACGCCCCACAGCTTGGCCGGCAGGATGAAGTCCGCGGTAAAGCTCTTGAGGATCGCGTAGAAGGGCAGGAAATACCATTCCGGTACGATGTGCGCGGGCGTCGAGAGCGGGTTCGCCTCGATATAATTGTCCGGATGGCCGAGCATGTTGGGGCTGAAGAAGATCAGCGCCGCGAAGATCAGCAGGAACACGCCCAGCCCGACCGCATCCTTGGCGGTGTAATAGGGATGGAACGGGACGGTATCCTGCTCGCCCTTCACCTCGACGCCGGTCGGGTTGTTCGATCCCGGAATGTGCAGCGCCCAGATGTGCAGGATGATAACGCCCGCAGTGACGAACGGCAGCAGATAGTGGAGCGAGAAGAAGCGGTTGAGCGCGGCATTGTCCGGTGCGAAACCGCCGAGCAGCCAGATGCGGATCGTCTCGCCGACCAACGGTATCGCCGAGAAGAAGCCGGTGATGACCTGCGCACCCCAGAAGCTCATCTGCCCCCAGGGGAGCACATAGCCCATGAACGCGGTCGCCATCATCAGCAGGAAGATGACGACGCCGAGCAGCCACACCATCTCGCGCGGCGCCTTGTACGAGCCGTAATAGAGGCCGCGGCCGATATGGATGTAGACGACGAGCAGGAACATCGACGCGCCGTTGGCATGCGCATAGCGCAGGAACCAGCCGGCGTTGACGTCGCGCATGATGCTCTCGACCGAGCCGAAGGCGACGCCGGCATTGGCGGCATAATGCATCGCCAGCACGACGCCGGTGATGATCTGGATCGCCAATGCGGCGCCAGCGAGCACGCCGAAGTTCCAGAAGTAATTGAGGTTGCGCGGCACCGGATAGCCCGCACCGACGGCATTGTAGACGAGGCGCGGCAGCGGCAGCTTCTCGTCCAGCCAGCGCATCAACGGCTGCTTCGGTTCGTAATGTTTGGCCCAGGGAAAGCTCATGATCCGGATCTCCCTCAGCCGACCGTTACGGCGGTATCGGAATTGAACGTATAGTCGGGGACGGCGAGGTTCTTGGGTGCCGGTCCCTGTCTGATACGCGCCGCGGTGTCATAGGCCGAGCCGTGACACGGGCAGAAATAGCCGCCGAACGGCCCCTTGTTCTCGCCCTCGCCCGCCCCGAGCGGCACGCAGCCGAGATGGGTGCAGACGCCCAGCGTGATGAGCCAGTTTTCCTTGCCGGGCTTGGTCCGCTCGGCGAGCGTCTGCGGATCGCGCAGGCTCGCGACGTCGACCTTGTTGGCCTCGGCGATTTCGGCGGGGGTGAGGTTGCGGACAAACAAAGGCTGCTTGCGGAACTGCGACTTGATCGCCTGTCCCGGCGCGATCTTCGACAGATCGACCTCGGTGGTCGACTGGGCGAGCACGTCGGCGGAGGGGTTCATCTGGTTGATCAGCGGCAGCACGATCGCCAGCGCGCCGACCCCGGCGAAGGAGACGGCGGCGATATTGATGAAATCGCGACGGCGGGGATCGTGGACTTCCTCGTGGAACGGTTCCGGCGATTCACCGGGTGGTACCATGCTGTCAGTCGCCATTCGTCTCTGCCCTCGTCCATCATTATTGCGGAGGAACCGGTCGTGCCGCGCCACCGAACCCTACCGTCCCCACGGCGAGCCGGGGAACTGATAGACGGCGGGCCGACGCTTTGCCAACAGCATTTTACCGCAGCCGCGTGCGCCGCTAAGACGCCGGGCCATGACGACCGGCCTGCGCATCGCTTTGTATCAGCCCGACATCGCCGGCAATGTCGGCGCGGTGATGCGCACCTGCGCCTGCTTTGGCATCGGCCTCGACCTGATCGAACCGATGGGCTTCCAATGGGACGACAAGCGCGTCGCGCGCGCGGCGATGGACTATATCGACCACGTCTCGATCACCCGCCACGCCGACTGGACCGCGTTCCTCGCGCAGTTCGGCGGCCGGCTGGTGCTGTCGACGACGCGCGGCGCGACGCCCCTGCCCGCCTTCGCCTTCGCGGCCGGCGACGTGCTGCTGTTCGGCCGCGAGAGCGCCGGCGTGCCGGAGGACGTGCACGCACGGGCCGACGCGCGGGTGGTCATCCCGATGGCGCCGCCGCTGCGCTCGCTCAATCTGTCGGTATCGGCGGGGATCGTCGCCGCCGAAGCGCTGCGGCAGACAGGTGGCTTTCCTTCGGTTTGATTCACGCGAAGACGCGAAGACGCGAAGATAAGAAGAAGGTTGGTTCGCGCAGAGGCGCAGAGGCGCAGAGAGGTGGCGGTCGGGGGTCCCGTGCCGGCATACGCGGTCCGATCATCCGTTTCGTCGGGGGTAAAAGGCTGCGCCGCACGGGCCATCTCTGCGCCTCCGCGCCTCTGCGCGAACCAACCTTCTTCGCGCCTTCGCGTGAACTAAAACTAGGGCGCCACCGCCCGCACCGCCCGCACCGCCCCCAACACGTGGCGCAGCAGCCCGGCCTCGTCGTGATGGATGTTGTGCCCGCCCGGCATGCCGATCACCCGTGCGTCCGGCACGCGCAGCAGCGGGCACAGGCTGTCGTCTTCCTCGACGCCATAGATGCAGGTGAGCGGCGCCCAGGTCAGCGTGTTGGCGGTGGTCACGCCGACGCTGTCGGGCGAATCGCCGTACGACCAGCCGGTCGGGTCGGCGCGGAAATAGACCGAATCGCCCGGCAGGACGAGGACGATCGCCGCCACCTTCGGGCGCAGATCGGCCGGCAAACGGGCAAGCCCGGTCTGGACGATGTCGGCGCCATAGGATTGCCCCATCACCACCACCCGCGCGACGTCGGTACGGGCGAGCGCGGTACGGACGACGCCGGCCATGAACGCGTCGACCTCGGCGCGGGTACGGCGCCGGCGGAACACCGCAGGGGTGGAGATGCCGACCACCGGGACATGATGTTCGGTCAGCCCGCGCGAGGTCGAGGCGCCGAGCAGGAAGCGCAGCCCCATGTCCCCCGAGACGTTGACCACCGCGATCCGCGCCGCGGGTGGCACCGCTGGATAGACGTGGACCGGATCGCGATCGAAGTAACCCGCCGCCCAGACGAACGCGCAGACGAAGGCGGAGCTGACCGCGGTCACGCGCAGCCCGCGAAACAAGGATTTGCGCATCGATCGGTTCATGGCAGCGGCTTGCCAGCGATGTGCGGCGATGACCAGCGCTCGACTTCGCGACCGGCGCTTGCCACAAGCCCGCCATGCTGACCCTCGACGCCGAACAGACCGCCGCCCGCACTTGGTTCGAAACCTTGCGCACCCGCATCTGCGCCGCCTTCGAGGCGATCGAGCGCGAGGCTGGCTCGGACGCGGCGTTCGACTATATCGCGTGGGACCGCACCGATCCCTCCGGCGCGCCCGGCGGCGGCGGCGTGCGCGGCGTCATGAAGGGCAAGGTGTTCGAGAAGGTCGGCGTCAACGTCTCGACCGTCGGCGGGCTGCTCGACGGCGAGTTCGGCAAGTCGATCCACGGCGCCGGCGACGATCCGCGCTTCTTCGCCACCGGGATCAGCCTCGTCGCGCACATGGCCAATCCGCACGTGCCCGCGGTGCATATGAACACGCGCTTCCTCGTCACCACCAAACGCTGGTTCGGCGGCGGTGCGGACCTCAACCCGCCGCTGCCGGTCGCGCAGGACACCGACGACTTCCACGCGACGTTCCGCGCCGCCTGCGACGCGCACGACCCGGCCTATTACCCGCGCTTCAAGGCATGGGCGGACGACTATTTCTACATCCCGCACCGGCAGGTCCACCGCGGCGTCGGCGGCATCTTCTACGACCACCTCGAAGGCGATTTCGCCGCGAACCTCGCCTTCACCCAGGCGGTGGGCGAGGCGTTCCTCGACGTCTACCCGCGCCTCGTCCGGCGGCGGATGGCCGAGCCGTTCGGCGCGGCGGAGCTGGCGCAGCAGCGCGCGTGGCGCGGCCGCTATGCCGAATTCAACCTCGTCTACGACCGCGGCACGCTGTTCGGCCTCAAGACCGGCGGCAATATCGACGCGATCCTGATGAGCCTGCCGCCGGTGGCGACATGGGACTGACGCCCGTCGCGCCCGGCGAGCTGGCGACGATCGTCACCACGCTGGAGATGACGCGCCGGCCGCCGCTGCGTCCGCTGCCCGCCTCGCCGCTGCGGCTAGTGCGCTGGGAGCGGCCCGACCCCGACAAATACCGGCTGCTGTTCCGCCGCGTCGGCGGGCCGTGGCTGTGGTATTCGCGGCTCGCGATGGACGATGCGGCGCTGACCGCGATCGTCCACGATCCGCAAGTGCAGGTCTATGCCGCGGTCGATCCGGCGGGGGTCGAGATCGGCTTCGTCGAACTCGACGTCCGCCATGCCGGCGCCTGCGAGCTATCGTATTTCGGGCTGGTGCCCGAACTCGCCGGCAAGGGCCATGGCCGCTGGCTGATGGCCGAGGCGATGGCACGCGCCTGGGCGCCGGGCGTCACTCGCGTCTGGGTACATACCTGCACGCTCGACCATCCCTCGGCGCTCAACTTCTACCGGGCGCAGGGCTTCGTCGCGGTACGGCGGACGATCGAGACCTTCCCCGATCCGCGCGCGCTCGGCCTGCTGCCGATCGATGCCGGCGCGCACATACCGTATCTCGCGTAGCGCGGATCGACGTTCGGGGTGTGGGGCATTCCTCCCCCGCCGGGGCAGGGCTATCGCATATGGTCGCTTGTGCGACCCTGTCGCCTTCCTAACCCACCCCGTCACCCCGGACTTGTTCCGGGGTCCACCCTGCGGCGAGGAGAAAGGCTTGATTCGACACCGTTCCCTCGCGGCCCGGTGGACCCCGGAACAAGTCCGGGGTGACGGATGGGATGAGGAAACCGATCGAGCCTCATCACCGCAGCGATATGCGATAATCCTGCCCGCCAGGAGGAGGAGTTACGGAATGTCGGTCGTAGCTGCCTACGCCGCGGGTATCGCCGACAGCCGGCGATAGGCGACGATCGCCACCAGTCCGCCGGCGAGCTGCGTCAGCATCGCGACGCCGGCGGCACAGGCATCTGCGATCGCGATGCCGAGCGGATTGCCGCCGCCCTCGCCGCCAAGATAATGCGACAGCAGCATGAACGGCTGCCCCGCCAGGATCGCGGCGAGATAGATGGTGACGATCGCGCCGAGCAGCCCCAATTGCCCGCGCCGCGTCATCCGCCACGACGCGCCGACCGCCTGCATCGCGCCGGTCTGCGGCTCGGCGAACAGCACCGGGCCGGCCAGCATGAAGCGGCTCATCAGCCACAGGCCTGGCAGGAGCAGCACGTACATCCCCGCCCCCGCCGGAATCGACACCACCACCATCGCGAGGATGAAGCGCGGGAAGCGCCGCGCCGCGCGCTGGATCGCCATGCCGAGCGTCGGCCGCTCGGCATCGAGGAACAGGCAGAAGAGGACCGCGAGGCCCAGATAGGTGATCGCATAGGCGCCAACCGAGCCGAGCCCGTAATCGCCGACCCAGCCGTCGAGCGCGGTCATCCACGCCTGTGCCCGCGCCTGCGTGTCGACGATCGTGTCGTCGGGCATCGGCAGCGGCGCGGTGAGCAGCAGCAAGGCATAGGTCGGCACGAAGAAGAACAGGCCGGCGATCCGCAACAGCAGGTCGGCATCCCGCCGGAACATCGCCCAGGCATCGCTCAGCAAGGCGGCGAGCGTCAGCCTCACGCCTGGACCTCGCCGCGCGCGGCCTTGTCGCGCAGCATCCGCTCGCGGGCGACCAGCGCGACGTAGAGCTGCGCGGAGAAGACGATCGCTACCAACGTCAGTGCCGCCGACACTGCCTGCGCCACCGCGGCGGCGAGCAGCGCGACCGTCGCCTGCGCGTTGGCGCCGAGAATCAGGCGAAAGATCAGCCCGCTGACCGATTGCGCCGCCCAGGTCGCGATCATCAGCACGACGACGAACAACAGCACCGTGCCGACCAGCCGCCAGGTGTGGCGACGGGTCAGCCGCCAGCATCGGGCGATCGCGGCGACCGCCAGCCGCTCCTCCAGCACCACTGCATAGAGCGGCAGCAGCCGCGCGCCGACGAACAGCAACGCCAGCCCCATCGCCAGCGCATAGAGGCCGGCGAGCCCCGCGGCGCCCGGATCGGTCGGCGCCGTCGCGGTGCCCGCGGCAAGCGACCGATAGTCGAAGCCGGCGCGCAGCAGCAAAGCGATCGACGGCAGGAACGCCACGATCATCACCACCGCCAACACCAAAGCGACGAGCAATGCGGCAGGCAGGCGCGCACTGGCCTGTCGCATCGCCGCCGTCCGGTCGGTCGCGGGATCGGTCGAGGCGGCGATCATCGCGAGCTGCCCCCACACTGCGACGATCGCCGTCGCGATGACGAGCAGCAGGCCGATCACTGCGGTGGCGGTCGAAGGAGCGGCGAAGCCGGTCCACGCCGCGTTGATCACCGCCGGCAGGAACAGGGTGAGCGCCGCGATGCCGGCGAGCATGCCGCCGCGTCCGTTCAGCACCTCGACGCTGCGGTCCCACACATTGCCCATCTTGACCATCCGGCACCCCTTCGCCCGCGTTTGCGATCGGTTAGCCCAAGCGCCCCGGCTTGGCCACTCGCCAACTTGCAAGCGCCCGGTCTCTGGCACACATGCACCGGCATGACCGAGATCGATGGTATCGAATGGCGGGTATCGCCGGGCCTGACGCCTTATGACGAGGCACTGGCGACGATGGAGGCACGCGCCGAGGCGGTGCTGGCGGGCGAGGCGCGCGAGCTGATCTGGCTGCTCGAGCATCCGCCGATCTACACCGCCGGCACCAGCGCCTCTTCCGGCGACCTGATCGATGCGCGCTTTCCGGTGGTCGCGACCGGACGCGGCGGCAAATACACCTATCACGGCCCCGGCCAGCGGATCGTCTATCTGGTGCTCGATCTCGGCAAGCGCGGCCGCGACGTGCGCTGCTTCGTCCATGGCGTCGAAGGCTGGGTGATCGCGGCGCTCGCCGAACTCGGCGTCACCGCCTTCCGCGCCGAGGGGCGGGTCGGCATCTGGACGCGCGACGGTGGCGCGGAGGCGAAGATCGGCGCGATCGGCGTTCGCGTGCGGCGCTGGATCACGCTGCATGGCCTCGCGGTCAACGTCGCACCCGACCTCAGCCATTTCAACGGCATCATACCGTGCGGACTGCCCGATTTCGCCGTGACCAGCCTCGTCGATCTGGGCCGTGACGATCGTCTGGCAACCTTCGACGATGCTCTTGCGTTGAGCGCTCCGGCATTCCTCCGGTCCCTGTCTTGTCCGGCATAAACGCGCCGGACAGAATTCGAGGCTTGAGGGCTGGGCGTTATGCGATTAATGTCCACTGCGATTTGGGTATTAAAGGGCCAGCAAGCCGTCCAAATCCTATTCTAGGGAGCTTCCAATGCGTGCACTCATCTCCAAGGTCCTGACCGGCTCGCTGATCGCCGGCGCCGCTCTTGCGGTTTCGGCCTGTGGCCCGAAGACCGAAACGGCCACCGACAACACGATGGTCACCGACATGAACACCACCGACGACATGGGCACCATGAGCGACAACATGACCGCCGTCGACGGCGCGTCGAACGGTGGCATGATGGCGAACGACACGATGATGTCGAACGACACCATGATGTCGAACGACACGATGACCACCAACGCAATGTAATCTCCCGTCAGGGATATTACGGTGGTGAAACGGCCGTCCGGGCAACCGGGCGGCCTTTTCTTTTGGTTCCAACGTTCTGGCGCATTTCATCCGATTTTATCGTGGATTGGCGCGATCGGGGATTGGGTCGGCCCGCGAAACCGTCTAGAATCGCCCGATAATAGCTTTCCGTGGGGATGACGAAAGATGACCGTGTTGCGTATCGCGCTGGCGCTTGGCGGCGCCGCGATCGGCCTGGCGGCGGCGGCGCCGGCTTCGGCACAATTCTACCTGCGCTCGCACGATTTCCGCGGCGAGGCGGTCAAGGGGCATGAGGACGGCCTCGGCCAGCCGCTACCCGGCGCGACCGAGGCGGAACTGCGCGCGGCGATGGCGTGGAGCGTCCGAGCCGCGCTCAACGTCGCCGCGCTGCAATGCCAGTTCGAACCGACGCTGCTCACCGTGCCCAATTACAATGCGGTGCTGAAGGACCATGAGGCCGAGCTGAAGAATTCGTTCGACACGCTCACCAAATATTTCATGCGCGTCAACAAGGCGCCCAAGGCGGGCCAGGCGGCGCTCGACCAGTTCGGCACGCGCACCTATTCCGGCTATGCGACCGTCGCGGCGCAGTTCGGCTTCTGCCAGACGGCGAGCGGCATCGGCCGCGACGCGACCTTCGTGCCGCGCGGCGGCTTCGGATCGTTCGCGATGGATCGCGTCCGTGAGCTGCGCAACAGCCTGACGCCCTATGGCGAACAGCATTTCCAGCGCTATCTCGGCCGCGACTATGCTTCGCAGCCGCGGCTCGACACGATCTGCTGGAACAAGAAGGGCGAATGGGTAGCCAAGAAGTGCGGCGTCTTCGCCTGGCCGCCGGCGAGCCCGACGGGAACGGCAGCGGTGCCTGCCGCCGCAACGGCCGCGACGGTGCCCACCGTGACGGCAGCCGCGGAAACCGCGCAGCGCTGACGGCAAATCCCCCCGGATCCGCTCCGGGGGGATTTGTTGCTTTTGGAAGTCCCTAGCGCAGTCCCAGCAGCTTGTGCGTCTGCAACGACAGCCGCCATTGCGGGCGCTCCATCACCACCGCGATCGCCGCCTCGATGTTCGCGACACCGCGGGCATCGTCCATCGGCTGCAACAGGCGGTTGGCGAAATCCCAGCTCTCGACCTCGGCGATATCGGTCCCCGCCTGCGGCCAGACCAGCTTCAGCTCGTCGCCCGAGCGTTGCACCACGACGCTGCCCGCCTTGGGACTGACGCACACCCAGTCGATCCCCGGATGCACCGGCAGCGTACCGTTGGTTTCGATCGCGATGCGGAAACCGGCGTCGTGCAGCGCCTCGACCAGCGCATCGTCGATCTGCAACATCGGCTCGCCCCCGGTGAGGACGACGAAGCGCGCTTCCCGTCCCTCACCCCAGAAGCCCGCGACCGCCGCGACCAGGCTCGCGGCATCGGCAAACTTGCCGCCGCCCAGCCCGTCGACCCCGACGAAATCGGTGTCGCAGAACCGGCAGACCGCCGTGGCCCGATCCTGCTCGCGCCCGCTCCACAGATTGCACCCAGCGAAGCGCACGAACACCGCCCGGCGCCCCGCGTTCACCCCCTCACCCTGCAGGGTCAGGAACATCTCTTTGACGGCATAGCTCATGCGATCAGGGCCGGACGGCGTAGACCGTCGGATCGGCTATGCCCGCTTCCTCGAATCCCTTGGAGCGCAGCCGGCAGCTGTCGCAGGTACCGCAATGGACCCCGCCCGGTGCCGGATCGTAGCACGACCAGCTGATCCCCATGTCGACGCCCAGCCGCTGGCCCTCGCGGACGATGTCGGCCTTGGTCATATGCTGCAGCGGCGCGTGGATCTTGAACGGTTCGCCCTCGACGCCCGCTTTTGTGGCGATCTCTGCCAGCCCTTCGAAGGCCTGGATGAATTCGGGGCGGCAATCGGGATAGCCGGAATAATCGAGCGCGTTGACGCCGATGAACAGGTCGCGCGATCCCGCCGCCTCCGCCCAGCCGAGCGCGAGGCTGAGGAAGATCGTGTTGCGCGCCGGCACATAGGTGACCGGAATCCCCTCGCCGACGCCGTCCTTGGGCACGTCGATGTCGGCGGTAAGCGCCGAGCCGCCGAATGCCGACAGGTCGAGCGGCAACACGATATGCCGCTCCGCCCCCAGCGTGGTTGCGACGCGCCGCGCCGCGGCCAGTTCGACGCGATGGCGCTGGTTATAGTCGATCGACAGCGCAAGCAGGCGATAGCCCGCTTCGCGCGCACTGGCGGCGGAGATCATCGAATCGAGCCCGCCGGAGACGAGCACGACGGCCAGAGGCCCTACGTTTTGCATGGTCATGATCCCCCCGGCGCTAGGCCAAAGCGGCGCAAAAGAAAAGGGCCGCGGGTAAGGCGGCCCTTGAAGGAGAGAGAAGCGATCGCTCCTCTGGGAGAAAAGCGTGCCGGTCATGAACAGGCACACCCCATGGCTAAGCGCCGGGTATTAAAAGGAGATTAAGATGCCCCGCGGATATCCCTCCCGCCCTTGCGCTCAGGCGACCGGATCGGCCTCGGCCGGAACCGGGAATTTGGTTGCGCAGAAGGCACAATCGACCTGGATGAACCCGCGTTCGTCCGCCATCTCGCGCCGTTCCTCCAGCGAGAATTTGGCCAGCACGCTCGCGATATAATCGCCGGTGCAGCGGCAGCCGCGCGACAGCGGGGTCGAGGCGAGCACGCGTACGTCGGGCTCCTCGTTGAACAGCCGCCAGACCAAAGTCTCCAGCGACAATGCGGGATCGGCGAGTTCGTCGACCCCCATCGTCTGGCCGAGCGCCGCGACATGCTCCCATTCGGGATGGTCGAGCCGGGTGTGCAGCCGCTCGCGACCGACCTCGCCTTCGGGCAGATGCTGGAGGAACAGGCCACCGGCGACAATGCGCTCGCCGTCGCGGGCGATGCCGACCCGAACGAGGCTGGGGATCTGCTCGGACTGGACGAAATAGCTTTGCGCCGCCTCCGCCAGCGTCTCGCCGTCGAGCGGGACGATGCCCTGATAGCGCTCGCCGGTCGCCGCGAGGTCGAAGGTGATGGCGAGATAGCCCTGACCGAACAGCGCGAACAGCGTCGGCTGCTCCGGCGCCGCGGCGAGCTTCTCGGCGTCGAAATCGATATACCCGCGCACTTCCCCGCCCCGATAGTCGCAGACGAGCAGCTGGACGACGCCGTTCTCGGTCCGCGTCTGCATCGTGAGTTGCGCGGTCGGGTCCTTGAGCGTCGAGCCGATCAACGCCGCCAGGGTCAGCGCCTCGGCGAGCAAGGCCTCGATCGCGGGGGGATAGGCGTGCGCCGCGAGCACCGCGTCGAGCGCCGGACCAAGCCGCACGACCCGTCCGCGCGCCGAGCGGGAGGGAATCGCGAACCCGAGCGCGCGATCGATATCGATGGGGGATTGTTGCATCGGCAGGAAATGGGATGGCGCGGTGGATGGGTCAAGTTACCCACCGCCCCCCGTTCGACACGCCCCCGGATCAGCCGATCTGGCCGAAGACCCAGCGCAGCACCGCTTTCTGCGCGTGGAGGCGGTTCTCCGCTTCCTGCCAGATCAGCGACTGCGGCCCGTCGATCACCGCATCGACCACCTCTTCGCCACGATGCGCGGGCAGGCAGTGGAGGAAGCGCGCATCGGGCTTGGCGCGCGCCATCAGGGCCTCGTCGACCTGATAGGGCATCATCGCGGCGAGCTTGGTCTCGGCATGCGCCTGGCCCATCGAGATCCACGTGTCGGTGACGATGACGTCGGCACCCTCGACCGCTTCCTGCGGCGAGGCGACGACGCGGGCACGGCCCTGCCCGCGCGCGACATCGGCCTCGGCCGGCATGAAGCCCTGCGGACAGGCGGCGGTGACGTCGAACTGCATCAGCCCGGCTGCCTCGATCAGCGAGGCGAGCACGTTGTTGCCGTCGCCGAGCCACGCCAGCTTGAGACCGGGCAACGCCTTGCCGTCCTCGAGGATCGTCTGGAGATCGGCCATGATCTGGCAGGGATGCGACTGGTCGGTCAGGCCGTTGATGACGGGCACGCTGGCGTAGCGGGCCATGTCCTCGACCTTGGCGTGATCGTCGGTGCGGATCATGATCGCGTCGACATAGCCCGACAGCACGCGCGCGGTATCGGCGATGCTCTCGCCGCGACCGAGCTGCATCGAGCCGGCATCCATGACGATCGAGGTCCCGCCCAGTTGCCGGATCGCCATGTCGAAGCTGACGCGGGTACGCGTCGAATTCTTCTCGAAGATCATCGCCAGCACATGGCCGGCGAGCGGCGCGTCGGCATCGGCGCGTCCCTTGGGGAAGCCGGCACGCGCCGCCTTGCGGTCGATCGCATCGGCCAGCATCGCGGCGACGCCATCGGCGCCGGCATCGGACAGGTTCAGAAAATGGCGCATTATAGTCCTCCCTCGCGCAGCGGAGAGAGGGACCGCGGCCGTCGGGCCGTGGTGGAGGGGGCGCTTCCCCAACGAGCCGCCCGCCATCCTCCCCCTCCACCGGCTGCGCCGGTCCCCTCCCCCTGGCGGGGGAGGACTAGATCAATCGTCGCTGGCCGGTACGAAGACCCGCGCAGCGGCGCTCAGCTTGTCGATACATTCGGCGACATGGGCGTCCTCGATCACCAGCGGCGGCAGGATGCGGACGACGTTCTCGCCGGCCGCGACCAGCAGGAGGCCGTGGTTGTCGCGGGCGTGCGCGACGAACTCGCGCGGCTCGACGCCGGCCTTGAGCTTGAGGCCGAGCATCAGCCCCTTGCCGCGCACGCTCTCGAAGACGTGATCGTGGTTGGGGATGAGCTGTTCGAGCGCGCTGCGCAGCCGCTCGCCCATCGCCTCGACGTTGGCGAGGAAACCCTCCTCCAGCATCACGTCGAGCACCGCCTGCCCCGCCGCCATCGCGAGCGGATTGCCGCCATAGGTCGAACCGTGCGTGCCGATCACCATGCCGCTCGCCGCACGCTCGGTGGCGAGGCAGGCACCGAGCGGGAAGCCCGCGCCGATCCCCTTGGCGACCGCCATGATATCGGGCTCGATGCCGTAATGCTCATACGCCCACATTTTGCCGGTCCGGCCATAGCCGCACTGGACCTCGTCGAGGATCAGCAACAGGCCGTGCTCGTCGCACGCCTTGCGCAGACCGGTGATGAATTCGGGCGTGCCGACCGACACGCCGCCCTCGCCCTGGATCGTCTCGACCATGAAGCCCGCGGTGGTGTCGTCGATCAGCGCCAGCGCGGCGTCGAGATCGTTGAACGGCGCATAAGCGAAACCGGGCAGCAGGGGCTCGAAGCCGTCGCGCATCTTGGGCTGGTTGGTCGCCGAGATCGCGCCCATCGTCCGCCCGTGGAAGGCGTTGTTGAAGGTGATGATCTTGCTGCGCTCGGGATTGCCGGCGGCATAATGGAAGCGGCGCGCGGTCTTGATCGCGCATTCCACCGCCTCGGTGCCCGAGTTGGTGAAGAACACCGTGTCGGCGAAGCTGTTGGCGACGATCCGCTCGGCCAGCGCCTCGCCCTGCGGCGAACCGTAGAGGTTGCTGACGTGCATCAGCGTCGCCGCCTGTTCGGCGATCGTCTTGACGAGATGCGGATGGCCGTGGCCGAGCGCGTTGACCGCGATGCCCGCCGCCATGTCAAGATAGCGGCTGCCGTCCTCACTGATGAGATAACAGCCCTCGCCTCGGACCGGACGCACCCCGCACCGCGGATAGACGGGCATCAGGGCGGTAATGGTCACGGGGCATCTCCTCATCTCGAAACGAGAAAGGGCGGCCCTGCACGGACCGCCCGTTCCCTCTTTACCTGTCGGCGTGGTGCCGGGTCAACACCGCGGCAACTACCCTCCGTCGATCAATGACCGCGGCTGAGTTCGTCGACTTCGCCCATGATCGTGTCGAGCGCGGTCTTGTTGACGTCGGTCTCATGCTCGCGACGCGACGGCAGCGAGCCTTCGGTGAGGATCGTCTCCAGCGCGACGCGGCCGCGCGCGACGCGGCTCTTGATCGTACCGACCGCCACCTGACAGATTTCCGCCGCCTCTTCATAAGCGAAGCCGCCGGCGCCGACGAGGATCAGCGCCTCGCGCTGCGGCTGCGGCAGATGCAGCAGCGCGCGCTGCATGTCGCCCAGTTCGACGTGGCGGTCCTGGCTCGCGGGTGCGGCGAGGATACGATCGGCGACGAGATCGTCCCACTCGCCCTTGAACCGCGCGCGGCGCATCTGCGACAGATAGAGGTTGCGCAGAATGATGAAGGTCCAGGCACGCATGTTGGTGCCGGCCTGGAAACGCTGGCGCGCCGCCCATGCCTTGAGCAACGTCTCCTGGACGAGGTCGTCGGCGAGGTCGCGGCTGCCGGACAGCGAGCGACCGAAGGCGCGCAGATGCGGGATGACCTGCGCCAGCTGTTTCTTGAATTCGGGGTCGGACAGAGCAACGTGCTCGACCGGCGCTACGGGAGCGTCGTCGTCTTCGTAATCGTCGTCACGCGTAGCAGGCTGGGTCATGCAATTCCGTTCAAAGCCGGGGACATCATTGCCGCCTCGGGCAGCAAGATAAGGGTCCGCGCCGGCAAATGCCAGTGAGACGGGCTCGGTCGAATTATCGCAGGATCAGAAAGGCGAAGATCGCGATGACCAGCACGAGTGACACACCCAGAACGTATCGGGTGACGCCCGGGGTCGCGCCCGCCCGCGCCTCGGTGGTGGTGACATGGACGGGTTCGTTCGGATCAGCCATGGACGTCAAACACACGACATCCGTTTTGGGTCCGTAACTTTATTCGACTTTGCCGCAGTCCGGCGATGATCTGGCGATGCCGACGCGCCGTTCCGGATCGAAACGACGCGTCGGCGTGTCGTCACGCGAGAGCGTTGGGGATGGTCGCCTGATCGAAGAACAGCGCCTGACTGATCGCGGCCTTCACCGTCGAACGCTGGAACGGCTTGGTGATCAGGAAGGTCGGCTCGGGACGCTCGCCGGTGAGCAGGCGCTCCGGGAAGGCGGTGATGAAGATCACCGGCACTTCGAACTCCGCGAGGATGTCCTTGACCGCATCGATGCCCGAGCTGTCGTCGGCGAGCTGGATATCGGCGAGCACCAGACCGGGGCGATCCTCCATCGCCAGCGCGACCGCCTCGTCGCGGGTCACGGCGACGCCGGTCACCTCATGACCGAGGTCGCGGACGATCGTCTCGATGTCCATGGCGATGATCGGCTCGTCCTCGATGATCAGCACGCGCGCGCGGGTCTGCTTCTCGATCTCGGCCAGCGCCTCGGCGACCAGAGTCTCGACCTCGCTGGTGTCGACCTCGATCAGATAGGCGGCATCCTCGGGGGTGAAGCCCTCCATCGCGGTCAGCAACAGCGCCTGACGCGACAGCGGCGTCATGCGGGCGAGACGGGCCCGGGCGACCGCCTCGGTCCCCTCGGCGTCGCTCTGCGAGGTCTGCTCCTCGCCATCGGCATTGGCCGAGGCCCAGATGCCCTGGAACATACGGTACAGGCCGAGGCGCGGATCGACGTCGCGCGGGAATTGATCCGGCGCCGCGACGATCGCCTCCAGCGTGGCGCGGACGTATTTGTCGCCCTGCTGCTGGCTGCCGGTCAGGGCCCGGCCGTAGCGCCGCAGGAAGGGAAGATGCGGTGCGAGTTGCTGTCCAAGCGACATGGGTGGTGATCACTCCCTGAAGAACTGCCCGGATGTCCGGGATCTGAAATATCGAACGGGTGCCTGATCTGTGCGGGCGCCCGCCGCTTTGCAACGATGTTTGTCGAAGAACCCGACCGACCCGTGGGCCCGCGGAAATTTCGCGCGACGATGGAACCATCGAAGGCTAATTTGGTTTCATCGCCGATCGAATGGGTCAGCCGCTCCTGATTTGCGGCTATCATTCATTGTGCGTCGATTGCCCGGTAGGACCGGGCCACCCAGGGGGACATGTTGGAACTGCCCAGCGACAAGGACACGAAAACGTCTTCCAAAAAGTCTCCTGCCAAGGTTCAGAGCAAGGATCGCGACATGGGCGCGGCACTTCGCTCCGCGTACCAGCGGACGATTGATGAAAGCGTTCCCGACGAAATGCTCGACCTGCTGAACAAGCTCGCCTAGCAGAGGGCATGGCCACACCCTTCGCCGCGGCATCCTCCACCCGACGCGCGGCAATGGCCCCGGTGTCGGCGCTTTCGCGTTTGCCGACGGGCGCCAAGCTGTTCATCACGCTCAGCATCGCATTGCTGTTACTGGCGCTGATCGCGATCGGGGCGACGCTGCAGACCGGACGGACCGCGGATGCCGAGGCGCGGGCGCGGCTGCGTATCGCTGCCAACGAGAGTGCGCGCAGCATCGCGATCGAGCTGATCGGCGACATGACCGCTTTGCGCGTCGCGGTGAATGCGCTCCAGGCCGATGCCGGCGATGCGCCGAGTTGCGCGCGGGCGCAGGGCGTATTTGCGCAACAGGCGACGACGGGTACGCGCTTCTCGATCGTCGATCGCAATGGCCGGCTGCTGTGCGGCGAACCGCTCGACAGCAACGTCTCGATCGATACCAGCACCGCGGTCGGCGCGGCGATCGTTCCCGACAAGGGCCTGATCCTGTCGGTTGCCGGCCCGCGCCGCGGGCCGAGCGCGCGCGTCTTCTTCCCCCGCCCCTTTCTCGCACGGCTCGCCACGCCGACCAGCCGCGCCGTGCCGCTCGCCAGCGCGCTGGTGCACGACGACACCTCGCTCGACCTCGCCAGCATTCCCGACCTCGGCCCGCTCGATCGCGTCGAGACCGTCGAGACCGACCTCGGCCTCGGCGGCCTGACGCTGCGGACGAGCACGCGCAGCGCGCCGATCACCTCGTCCTTCCTCGTCGCGCTGATGCTGCCGCTGTTGATGTGGGCGGCCGCGGCGGGATTGGCATGGTTCATCGTCGACCGGCTGCTGATCCGCCCGCTGCGCCTGCTGCGCGCCAGCGTCGCCTCCTACACGCCGGGTGAAGTGATCGACCCGGGCCAGCTCGGACCGTTGCCGGCGCAGGAGATCCGCGAGCTCGGCGACACCTTCCGCGCGATCAGCCGCACCGTCGCGCTGCACGAGGCCGGCTTGGCCGAGGCGGTGGTGCGGCAGACCAAATTGACGCGCGAGGTCCACCATCGCGTCAAGAACAACCTCCAGGTCATCTCCAGCCTGATCAATTTCCATGCGCGCGGTGCGCCGAGCCCCGATGCGACCGCGGCCTATGCGTCGATCCAGCGTCGCGTCGACGCGCTCGCGGTCGTCCACCGCAACCATTTCGCCGAGATGGAGGACAATCGCGGGCTCAACCTGCGTGCGGTGATCGGCGAACTGGCATCGAACATCCGCGCCACGGCGCCCGAAGGCGCGACCAGCCTGTCGATCGCGCTCGACGTCGACCCCTATCTCGTCAATCAGGACGTCGCGGTGGCGGTCGCCTTTCTCGTCACCGAGACGATCGAGCTAGCGATGAATTGCGACCGTGCCGCGCAGATCCGCGTCGCGGTAAAACCCGGCGACGACGACGCCAAGGCGAAGCTCCGCGTCGTCTCGCGCGCCTTCGTCGCGAGCGAGACGCTGGAGACCTTGCTGTCGACCCGCTACGGCCGGGTGATCGAGGGTCTGTCGCGCCAATTGCGGGCGCCGCTGCACCACGATCCGATGACCGGCGCCTATGAAATCGCCATCGCCGTGCTGGGCCGCGACTGAACGAAAATAATTTCAAACCCGGTCGCTTTTGCACGGAACCAACGATCCGAGGCCGGGTTATGCAATACGGATCGCGACCTTATGCCCCCCCGCTCTCGCGGTCCACGACATAGGCCCGGAAACACTCACCCTCCCCCCCCCGGTGAATGTTTCCGGGCCTTATCGATTCAATCCTACCGTATCATGGCAGGTCGAGAGTTCCGGGTCCGGAACGAATACGCCGCCCGATCATTCCCCTAGCGCTATTCAAGCCCAGGAGGTTCTATGCGTAAGGTTCTCGGATTGGTCGTCGTCGCGGGTGCGCTCATGGTCAGCGCGTGCAACACGGTCGAAGGCGTCGGCAAGGACGTAAAGTCGGCCGGCAGCACGGTCGCCAAGACCGCCGACGACGCCAAGTAAGCTTCCACCTCACGTGGTCGGAAAAGCCTCCGCTCCAGCGAGCGGAGGCTTTTTTGTGTCAGGTATACGTCGGGCATCGGCGACCACGTCGTCCCCAGTGGAGAAGTGGGTTACGCCTCGACGATGTCGGTGCCCGCGACCTTCAACCGCTTGCGTTCGGTGAACCAGATGCCGATGATCGCGACCTCGTAAAGCAGGATCAACGGCACGGCGAGCAGCACCTGGCTCATCAGGTCTGGCGGCGTCAGCACCGCGGCGATCGCCGTCGCGCCGACGATCGCATAGCGCCGTGCGCCGATCAGCTGCTTGCGCGTGATGATCCCGGCCCGTTCGAGCAGCATCAGCAACACCGGCAGCAGGAACGCAATGCCGAAGGCGAAGAGGAACTGCATCACGAACGACAGATAGTTGCCGATCGCCGGCAGCGCTTCCTGATGGACGCCGCCGACGTTGCCCTGGAAGCTCAGCAGGAAATGCAGCGCCATCGGGATCGCCATATAATAAGCGAGTGCGGCGCCGCCGATGAAGAGGATCGGGGTCGCGAGGATGAAGGGCAGTAACGCGCGCTTCTCCTTGCGGTACAGGCCGGGCGCGACGAACTGCCAGAGCTGGTTGGCGATCACCGGAAAGGCGATCATCATCGCGGCGAAGAAGGCGACCTTCACCTTGACGAAGAACGCCTCGAAGATCTGCGTGTAGATCACCGTCTTCTGCCCGGCCGACAGCAGCGGCTGGACGAGGAAGGCGAAGATATCCTCCGCGAACCAATAGCTCAGGCCGAAGGCGACGACGAGCGCGGCGATGCAATAGAGCAGGCGCCGGCGCAATTCGATGAGATGGTCGAGCAACGGCGCGCGGCTGGCGTCGACCTCGTCCTCGATGTCCATGCCGCTCATGATGGCGTGGTATCCGGATGCGGCGCCGGCTTGTGCTCGGGTGCCGGCGTGACGACCGGCTTTTCGACCATCACGGGCGCATCAGGCTCGGCCTGCCCCGCCGGATCGGCCGCCGCGACCGGTTCGGCGGCGGCAACCGATTCCGCCTCCGACGACACCGGATGCTCGGCCATGATCCGGGCATTCTCCGCGGCCCAGCGCTTCTCCATTTCTTCCAGCTCCGCCTCGCGGACCATATTGTCGAAACCCTGGCGGAAGGAGCGCGCGACACCGCGCGCCTTGCCGACCCAATAGCCGACGACCCGCATCGCCTTCGGCAGGTCCTTGGGTCCGATCACCACCAGCGCCACGAAAGCGACCAGCAGGAATTCGGACGGCGCGATATCGAACATGTAACGCTGTCAGCGGATCGAGGGCGGCTTAACGGTCGTCGCGGACGCGCTCGCCGTCGCGATCGAACGCGGGCTCGGCGGCCTTCTGTGCTTCGATGCGCGGTGCCGGCTTGGCGGGGACGTCGTCGTCGTGTTCGGCCATGCCCTTCTTGAAGTTCTTCACACCCTTGGCGACATCGCCCATCAGGTTGGAGAATCGGCCGCCGCCGAGCAGCAGAATCGCGACGACGGCAAGAACGAGCAGATGGATCGGGCTGAAGCTGCCCATGGCGTATCTCCTAGAATGTCTTCTTATCTAATCGCTATCGGAGTCCTTTGCCACCTCCAAAGCTTCCTCGAGCGCAAGGTCGACGGGATCGAGCAGGCCGGCGGCGCGCAGGTCGTCGATCCCCGGCAGGTCACGACGGCTTTCGAGGCCGAAATGGTCGAGGAAGCCCGGCGTCGTCGCATAGAGCAACGGTCGACCCGGCAGCTCGCGCCGCCCCGCCGGGCGCACCCACCCCGCCTCCATCAGCACGTCCAGCGTCCCCTTGGCGGTGGCGACGCCGCGGATCGCCTCGATCTCGGCGCGGGTGACGGGTTCGTGATAGGCGATGATCGCCAGCGTCTCGATGCCGGCGCGGCTCAGCCGGCGCACCTCCTCGCGATCGCGACGGAGCAGATGCGCGAGATCGGGCGCGGTCTCGAAATGCCAGCGGTCGCCGCGGCGGACCAGAGCGATGCCGCGGCCGGCATAATCGCGTTCGAGCCGGGCGAGCACGGCGCGCACATCGACGTTGCCGACATAGGCGCGGATCGAATCGACGCCGAGCGGCTCGGCCGCGGCGAACAGCAGCGCCTCCACCGCGCGCATCGCGTCGTCGGGGGGCGTCATTGCAGCGCCCTGAGATACAGCGGCGCGAACGGCGCCGACTGGCGCAATTCCACCCTGCCCTGTTTGGCGAGTTCGAGTGCGGCGAGGAAGGACGAGGCGAGCGCCGACTTGCGCAGCCGCCCCGATCCGTCGGGCAGGAAGCTCTCCAGCGTCGTCCAGTCGAGGTGCACGCCGATCAGACGCGACACGCGCTCCAGCGCCGCTTCCAGTGTCATCACCTCGCGATCGGCGACGACGTGCATCACCGGGCGGGTGCGTGCGCTGACCCGGCCATAGGCCGCGATGAGGTCGTAGATCTCCGCCTGCCAGCGGGCGTGGCGGATCGTCCGCAGCCCCTCCGGCGCGCGCCGCAGGAAGACGTCGCGGCCCAGCCGGTCGCGCGCCATCAGCCGCGCACCCGCCTCGCGCATCGCGGCGAGCCGTTCGAGCCGCAATTGCAGGCGCAGCGCGAGTTCCTCGGGGTCGGGCTCCTGCTCCGGGTCGCGCGGCAGCAGCAGCGCCGACTTCAGATAGGCAAGCCACGCCGCCATCACGAGATAATCGGCGGCGACCTCCAGTTGCAGCGTCTGGCGTTGCTGGATGTAGCGGAGATATTGCTCGACCAGCGCGAGGATCGACAGTTTGCGCAGATCGACCTTCTGCGCGCGCGCCAGAGTCAGCAGCAGGTCGAGCGGCCCCTCCCACCCTTCCAGATCGAGCGTGAGCTGTTCGGGTTCGGCCATCAGACCAAAGCGAGAAACGCGTCGCGTTGCGCGATCAGCGCGTCGAAATCGCCCGTCGGTGCGCCGACGCTCGCCATCGCGCGGTCGAGGCGTGCGCGCGCGGCATCGCCGATCGCACCGAGCCTGCCGGCGATCTCGACCATCTCGTCCATCCGCGCCCAGCAATCGAGGACGAGGTCGCACCCGGCGGCGATCGCACCAGCGGCTTTCTCGCCCGCGGTGCCGGACAGCGCCTTCATGTCGATGTCGTCGGTCATCAGCAGCCCGTCGAAACCGATCGCGCCGCGGATCACCTGTTCGATCACGATCGGCGAGAGGGTCGCGGGGCGCTCGCGATCCCAGGCCTCGAAGACGATGTGCGAGGTCATCCCCATCGGCGCCTGCGCCAGCGTGCGGAAGGGTTCGAGATCGACCTCCAGGGCCGCGGCGTCGGCGGTGACGGTGGGGAGGAGATGATGGCTGTCGACCTGCGCGCGGCCGTGGCCGGGCATATGCTTGACGACGCCGACGACGCCGCCGGCCCCCAGCCCCTCCAGCATCGCGCGGCCGAGCGCGGCAACCTGCATCGGCCCGGCACCATAGGTGCGGCAGCTGATCGCCTCGGTGGTGTCGGGCTGCGCGACGTCGATGATCGGGGCGCAATCGACGGTGATGCCGATCTCGGCGAGCATCAGGCCGAGCGCCTGGCCGTTGGCGCGCATCGCCTGGATCGCCGACATCGGCGCGGTGTCGTAGAGTGCGGCGAAGGCGGGGCCGGCGGGAAAGGCGGGCCATTCGGGCGGCCCCATGCGGGCGACGCGGCCGCCCTCCTGATCGATCAGGATCGGCAGGTCGGCGCGGCCGGAGAGGTCGCGCAGCGCGTCGGTGAGCGCGCGAACCTGTTCCCGATCGCGGATGTTGCGCTTGAAGAGGATGTAGCCGGCGGGGTCCGCCTCGGCGAAGAAGGCACGTTCGTCGGGGGTGAGGGCGAGGCCGGCGATGCCGAAGATGACGGGCTTCATGCGGCACGGTTAGCGCGGGTGCGCGCAAGATGCGAGAGCGGGGCGCTTATGTCCTCCCCGGCGGGGCGAGACCGTTACCGAAGGGGGCCGTGATGAGGTTCCTTCGGTTCGCCCGACAGATTCGTCACCCCGGACTTGTTCCGGGGTCCACCGGGCCGCAGGGGTATCGCTTCCGCCCCGAGCCGTTCCCCTCGCCGCGGAGTGGACCCCGGAACCAGTCCGGGGTGACGGCGTGGATGGGCGAAGAGCACCCCGCCTCAGCTCGCGACGAAGCAGCTTTCGCCGGCGACGCGCAGGCGGCCGCAGATGTCGGCGGCCTGATTGGCGCTGCCGGCGTTGACGCG
Organism: Sphingomonas taxi; assembly: GCF_000764535.1. Taxonomy (NCBI): domain Bacteria; kingdom Pseudomonadati; phylum Pseudomonadota; class Alphaproteobacteria; order Sphingomonadales; family Sphingomonadaceae; genus Sphingomonas; species Sphingomonas taxi. The sequence continues at coordinate 2,049,086 of NZ_CP009571.1, forward strand.
CAGGCGGTAGAGCGTGCGGCCACCGGTGGCGACCGATTGCACCGACTTGCCGAGCGGCGCCAAATAGCTGAACCGCTTGGAGAAACCGTCCCATGCGCTGTTCGCCAGCGCCTCGCTGGGATAGGCACCGAGCTGGACCAGCGAACCGCTGGCGCCGGTCGCCGCCGGCTTGCGCTGGACGCTGACCGGCTCCGCGGCGACGAGCTTGCCGCTCGATGCCGGCACCTGCGCGACGGCGTTGCTGCCGCCGGGGCCGGCGGCCTTGGCGGTCGGCGCGACGCGATGACCGTCGATCGGCTTTTCCGGCACCGCGTTGAGATCGATCGAGCCATTGCCCGCCTTGCCCGCGCTGGTCGCGATCGCGGCATCGCCCTCGCCCTTGACCTTGAGGCCACCGGGCTCGTCGGGCTTGACCTTATAGTCGCCGTCCTGCGCGGCGATGAGCTGGCCATCGGCGGTCGCGCGGGTCTGCAGCTTGTAGATGCCGAAGATGATCAGCGCGAGCACGGCGAGGCCGACGACGACCAGCGCGATCGTCTTGCCGATCGGCGCGCCCTGTTCCTCATCGGGCTCGACGGTTTCGAGCCACGGCAGGCGGTCCTCGTCGCGCAGATCCAGTCCGTCCCCCATCACTTCATCTCCGAAACCGCGACCACACCCATGATGCTCAGCCCGTTACGGATAATCTGTGCGACCGCCGTCGCCAAGAACAGACGCGCCGCGGTGGCATCATGATCGTCGACCACCAGGAAGCGGCGGTCGGGCCGGTCGTTGCCGACATTCCACAGAGCGTGAAAGGCGGCAGCTAAGTCATACAGATAGAACGCAATTCTATGCGGTTCACGCGCCGTCGCAGCGGTCTCGACGATGCGCGGGAATTGCGCGGCGAGCTTCACCAGCGCCAGCTCTTCCGTATCAAGCCGGGACAGATCGGCGGCGCGGGCCGCGATCCCCGCTTCCTCGGCGCGGCGGTGCAGCGAGGCGACGCGGGCGTGGGCGTATTGGACGTAGAAGACCGGATTGTCCTTCGACGCCTCGACCACCTTGGCGAAGTCGAAATCCATCTGCGCATCGGAGCGGCGGGTCAGCATCGTGAAGCGGACGACGTCCTTGCCGACCTCGCGCACCACGTCGGCGAGCGTGACGAAATTGCCGGCGCGCTTCGACATCTTGACCGGCTCGCCGCCGCGCAGCAGCCGCACCATCTGGACGAGCTTGACGTCGAAGCGCGTCTTGCCGCCGGTCAGCGCGGCGACCGCCGCCTGGATGCGCTTGACGGTACCGGCATGGTCAGCGCCCCAGATATCGATGAGCTGGTCGGCCGACTGGCTCTTCTGGAAATGATAGGCGAGGTCGGCGCCGAAATAGGTCCACTGGCCGTTCGACTTCTTGATCGGCCGGTCCTGATCGTCGCCGAACTGCGTCGAGCGGAACAGCGGCAGCTCGACCGGCTCCCAATCCTCGGCCGTTTCGCCCTTCGGGGCTTCGAGCACGCCGTCGTAGACGAGGCCACGCGACCGCAGCTCCGCCTCGGCCGCCTCGGGCTTGCCCGCGGCCTGCAACTCGGCTTCCGACGAAAACAGGTCGTGGTGGATGCCGAGCAGCGCCAGATCCGCGCGGATCATCACCAGCATCGCCGCGACCGCGCGGGTGCGGAACAGCGCCAGCCATTCGCCTTCCGGCGCGCCGACGTAGCGGTCACCGAATTCCGCGGCGAGGTCCTTGCCGACGGGGACGAGATAATCGCCCGGGTACAGGCCCTCGGGGATCGCGATCGTCTCGCCGAGCGCCTCGCGGTAGCGCAGGTGCGCCGAGCGGGCGAGCACGTCGACCTGACCGCCCGCATCGTTGACGTAATATTCGCGGATGACCTTGTGGCCGGCGAATTCGAGCAAGGCGGCGAGCGCATCGCCGACCACCGCGCCGCGGCAATGGCCCATATGCATCGGACCGGTCGGATTGGCGGAAACGTATTCGACGTTGACGCTGATCCCCTGCCCCTGCGTCGAACGGCCGTAATCGTCGCCGGCCGCCTGGATCTGCGCGAGTTCGTCGCGCCATGCGGCGTCGGTAAGGCGCAGGTTGATGAAGCCGGGGCCGGCGACGCTCGCCTCGGCGATCTCGTCCAGCTTCGCCAGTTCGGCGGCGAGCGCCTCACCGAGCGCGCGCGGGTTGAGCTTGGCCGGCTTGGCGAGGACCATCGCGGCATTGGTGGCGAGGTCGCCGTGACTGGCGTCGCGCGGCGGCTCGACCGTCACGTTCTTGCGATCGAGATCGGCCGGCAACGTGCCGGCGGCGACGAGGGTATCGAGAGCCGCGGCGACATGCGCGGCGAAGCGGGTGTAAAGCGTCATGAGCGTCCGTTCGGCGAAAGTCCCCTGCTCTAGCTTACAAGCGGGGTGGGTTCAAATAGCTGCACTGCACCATGGCGTGTTGGACGACATGGACAAGATGGACACCTTAATGGAAACGATCGAGGGGTCATCGTTTCCGTTTCTGCTCTGATCGATCAGCGCGCCACGTTCGATGACGGGTCTAGCAGAGGAGGTGTCTGTAGGACAGCCGGCCCCTCACACCCGCAGCAGTCCCTCGATCGCCGCCGTCTTCGCGCTCGCAGGGAAGAGCGCGGCCATCGCGCGGGGCGGTTCGACCGCGAAATGGTCGGCGACCGCGCCGCCGATGAAGGCGTCGAGCGGCGTCGTCGGCTTGAGGTCGCGTGCCTCGTAGAGGCTGGCGGAGGCAAGGCCGGGCCAGTCGGCGAGGACGCGGCCGCCGCGGACCGCGCCGCCGAACAGCATCGCCGCGGTGCCGGTGCCGTGGTCGGTGCCGCCGGTGCCGTTGATCGCGACGGTGCGGCCGAACTCGGTGGCGACGAGCACCAACGTATCATCCCATACCGGGCCTAGCCCCGTCTGAAGCGCGCCAAGCATCGCGTCGAGCCCCTTGAGCTGCGTCGCGAGGCGGCCGCGCTGGCCGGCGTGGGTGTCCCAGCCGCCGGTCTCGATCGTCGCGATCCGCGCGCCGTTCGCCGGCGCGAGCAGCCGCGCCGCCAGCGCACCGGTCGCCGCGGCGTTGCGGCCGTTGTCGCGGGTGAGGTCGCCGGTCAGCTGGCGGGTCTGCATCGCCTCGTTCCACAGCCCGTGCAGTTGCGCATCGCCTTGATAAAGTTGCGTTACCCGAGCGAGCAGGTCATCCGAGGCATCGGGCAGCGACGAGGGCGCGTAGCTCGCCACCTCGCGGCGGCCGCGCAACGCCATCGGCACGGTGGCGGCGATCGCGATCGCCTTGGCGTCGTCGGTGGGGACGACGCCGAGCAGGCGGTTCATCCAGCCGTCCTTGAGCTGATAGGCGCCGGTGCCGCCGGTCTCGAGCACGTTCTGGCCGTCGAAATGCGAGCGGTCGCGATAGGGCGAGGCGATCGCATGCGCGAACAGCGCCTGCCCCTTGCCGTAGAGCGCGGCGGCGTTGGCCATCGCCGGGTGGAGCGCGAACATCGCATCCAGCTTCGTGCCCGCGGTGAGATCGGCGGCGAGGTCGCCGCGCGCACCGACGAAGGCGGGATCGCCGGTCGCGCCGATCGTGCCGAGCCCGTCGGCGGCGCCACGCTGGATGATGAAGACGAAGCGTTTGGGCGTCGCCGCCCTGGCGAAGGCCATGCGCGGCGCGAAGCTGCCGAGCAGGCCGAGGCCGCCGGCGGCGAGGAAGGAGCGACGATCCATGATCTTACCTCCGCATCATTTCGGGCGAGACGAGCAGCAACGCGAGCGCCTGCCCGGGGCTTTCGGCGCGGGCGAGCGCCTGCGTGGTGGCGGGCGAGACCGCGTCAGGGAACAGCCGCGGCGCGAGCGCGCGCGCGTCGATCGTCGCGCCCGAGCGGGCGGCGAACCGCTCCGCCGCCTCGACGCGGCGCATCACCGCATCGGGACCGGCCCAGCTCGGCGCGGTGTCGTCGTAACCGATGGGCTGGCCGGGCTTCCACAGCGGCTGGCCCAATTGGTTGAGCAGCCCCTGCACCGCCTGCGGCTTGACGTCGGCGAGGCTGAGCGCGCGATAGGTGGAGACGGTCCATTCCGACGGCGTCTTGAACTTGGCGGGCGCTGGCCGCCACGCCTCGGGCGAGGCGATCAGCGCGCGATAGACGGTGGGCAGGTCGCCGTTCGAGCGGCGGAACGCCGTCTCCAGCCGCGCGACCATCGCGGGCGGCGGCGCGTCGCCGGCGAAATGGCGGGCGAGCTTGGTGGCGACATGGCGCGCGGTCGCGGGGTGGACGGCGAAATCGGCGAGCGCGGCGCGAGCCTGATCCTCCTCGCCCGGCGGATAGGTCTTGCCGAGGATCGTGCGCGCGCCGGGCTGATGGATGTCGGGGACGAAGGCGAAGCTGCCAGGCGGCCGGTCGGCGACGAAGCGCGCGGCCGGGCCGCCGCCGATCACACCGACCGTCCAGCCGGTCATCGCGCGGGCGAATTCGGTGACGTCGGCCTGGGTATAGCCGGTGCGGACGCCCAGCGTGTGCAGCTCCATGATCTCGCGCGCCAGATTCTCGTTGAGCCCGATTCGGCGCTGGCCGCGCGCGGCGGCTTTGGCGCCGACCGGACTGTCGGGGCCGACCGACACCGCCTGATCGAGATACAGCAGCATCGCCGGATGGCGCTCGACCGCGAATAGCATGTCGGCGAAGCGGCCCATCACATGCGGGCGGATCGCCTCCATCTCCAGCGTGCCCGACAGGCCGGTGAGTTCGAGCTTGTCGGCGGAGACGGCGAAGTGATTCGACCAGAACCAGACGAGCCGCTCGGCGAAGGGCGTCGGCGTGGCGATCGCGACGGCGGTGCGCGCGCCGACGAGGTTGATGTAATCCTGCTGCGCAGCGCGCTGGGCGGTGTCGCGTGCCTGCTGCCTGGCGTCGCGTTGCGGGACGGGCGGCGCGGCGGGCGGCACGATCGGCGGCGGGGGCGGCGCGAGGGCCGGAGTCGGCGCCGGCATCTGGCGGATCTGGCGTTGCGCCGCCTGATAGGCGGCAAGGTCGGCAGCGACCTTGGCGCTGGTCGGCGCGGCGGCGATCGGGGCCGGGTTCGCTTGGTAGGCGGCGAGCTGCGCCGTCAGCCAGTTGCGTGGATCGGCCGGCGGCGACTCGTCCGCACGAGCCCCTAAACCGAACCTGTTCAATGCGATGGCAGCTTCCGACATCCGACGCTCCTCGCTCCCGGACGCACAGGATAGGTCCAAAATGTCGCAGAACTATGCCGGCCGCAGCGGCGCGATTGCACGCATGACAATCGGTCCGATATGGATTTGCATTCGGCAATGATGCTGCATCGCAATATAAAGATTGCGATACGGGCGGGAGGGGACCTGATCGGGCTCGATGCACTTTGCGGGAGGCGATCATGCGCAAGACTGTTGCTATTCTGGCCGTCACGGCGGCTGCCCTCATCCCGACCAGCGCGATGGCGCGCGACGGCGAACGGACGTTCCAGCACGAGGGATCGACTTATGTCTATACGACGACCGACGCGTCGGCGGACCGCCACGTCATCCGCGGCCGCCGCTTTCCGGGCGGCGACAGCTTCCGCTTCGTCGTGCACGGCAGCCGCGTGACCGGCGCCGCCAACGGCGTGCCGGTGTCGTTCCGCACCGCCGATGCGCGCGGCGCGGTGAACCCGACGCGGCTGGCGTCGCGGTGAGGTCTTGTCGGGGTTGCCCTGCCGGCAACCCCGGATCGCTGCACAACCTTCGCGAAGGTTCGTCGCGCCAAGCAACCCGCGCAGTGTTCCTGCGAACGCAGGAACCCAGGGCCAAGCAGAGCAACGGCTGACGGCGTTCGGAACCCTGGGCTCCTGCGTTCGCAGGAGCAATGGTGGAGCGTTTCAGTGGTGTCGACTTGTTCCGGGAGGGACCGCATTTCCGTGACCCGGTGGGCCACGGGATGTCGTGAGCGCTCGATGTCTGGCCCCCATCCCGTCCGGCGCGCCCTTCCCTAGAACCCCTCGGGCAGCTCGATGGCGCCGACCAGTTCGCGATAGCGGGCGATGGCATAGCGGTCGGTCATGCCGGCGATGAAATCGGCGATGTGGCGACTGCGGCCGGGTTCGTCGTGCGGCACGTCCTCGGCCCATTCGGCGGTCATCGCGGCGGGGTCGGCGCGATAGGCCGCGAACAGGCCGGTGACGATGCCGTGCGCGGTGTCGGCCGCTTCGAGCTGGCGCGGATGGTGGTAGAGATTGGCGTACATGAAGCGCTTGAGGTCGCGCTCCTCCTCGCGCATCGCCGGCGAGAAGCCGCAGAGCGCCTCCCCCGCCGCGCGCACGTCGTCGGCGCTGGTCACGCCCGACGCGGCGATGCGACGGCGCGTCTCCTCGATCAGGTCATTGACCATCGTGCCGATCTGGCTGCGCACCAACTCGCTCGCCAGCCGCTTGGGCGCGACGTCGGGGAAACGCGCGCAGGCCCCCTGCCAGCCGCGCGCGACGATCGGCACCGCGAGCAACTGGTCGAGCGTCAGCAGCCCGGCACGCAGCCCGTCGTCGATATCGTGATTGTCATAGGCGATGTCGTCGGCGATCGCCGCGACCTGCGCTTCGAGGCTGGCGTGGCTGGTCAGATCGAGCGGGAATTGCGCGTCCGCCTCGCGCAGCGCCCAGCCGGGGTGGCGGACCGGGCCGTTGTGCTTGGCGAGCCCCTCCAGCGTCTCCCAGGTCAGGTTGAGCCCGTTCCAGCGCGGATAGGGCCGCTCGATCAGCGTCAGCGCGCGCAACGTATGGCCGTTGTGATCGAAGCCGCCGGCATCGGCGAGGGCGATCTTGAGCGCATCCTCGCCGGCGTGGCCGAACGGCGGGTGGCCAATGTCGTGCGCGAGGCACAGCGCCTCGGTGAGATCCTCGTTGAGGCCGAGCACGCGCGCAATGGTGCGGCCGATCTGCGCGACTTCGAGGCTGTGGGTCAGGCGGACGCGGAAATGGTCGCCATCGGGCGCCATGAACACCTGCGTCTTGTGGCGCAGGCGGCGGAAGCTGATCGAATGGATGATGCGGTCGCGGTCGCGCTGAAAATCGTCGCGCGGGCCGCGCGTGGTCCCGGTCTGTTCCTCGTGACGGCGACCTTTGCTGCGCGCCGGGTCGGATGCCCAGGGCGCGCGTGCGCTCACTTGCCCTTGCCGGCCGACAGCCTGGTGACCGCCTGGCCGGCGTCGCTGGTGAAGGTGAAGGTCGACACGCCTTCCTTCTTGAGCTGGTTGACGAAGCTGCGTGCCTCGGCGTCGGTCTTGAACGGGCCGACGAGCACGCGGTTGGTGGCGCGCAGCGGCGTCGACCACGCGCTGCGGCTGCCGAACACCGTCGGCGCCTTCGCCTTTACCGCGGCATAGGCCTTGGGCAGATCGTTCTCGTTCGCGCCGCCGGCGACCTGCACCCAGATGCGTTCCGGATTGGCGCGGGCGAGGCGCTTCTCCTCGGCGGCGGCCTTCTTCTCTTCGGCGGCCTCCTTGGCGTCGGCGAGCTTCTTCGCATCGGCAAGCTTCTTGGCGGCGAGCGCCTTCTTGTCGGTCGCGGCCTTGCGGTCGGCGGCGCGCTTCTCGGCGGCGGCCTGGATCGCCAGCGCCTTCTCCGCGGCGGCGTCGCGCGCTTCCTTGGCCTTCGCCTCGGCGATGACGCGCGCGGCGGTATCGGCGGGCGGGATCGCGGCGAGCGGCGCGGGTTTGACCGGCTCGGTCACGCCGAGTTCGGACGCCGGGATCGACAGGCCGGCGACGATGCGTGCGAGCACGCTGTCCGCCTCGGCGCGCGACGGCGGCGCGCTGTAATTGGCCGGCGGGGTGGCGGTCGCGGTAACCGCGGGCTGACTCGGCGTCACCGTGGCGGGCGGATTGACCGGCGACGGCGCGACGGCGGTGAAGCCGGGCGTCGGCGCAACGGTGGCGGGCGCCGAAGCGACGGGTTGCGCCGGTGCGGCGGTGAAGCCGGGTGCGGGCGCCGGGGTCGCGGCAGGCCGCGTCGATCCCGTCGCGCCGAAGGTGGGCGTCGGCGTTGGCGTCGGGACGCTCGTGACGGGCACCGACGGGCGCGGCTGCACCGATGCGAGTTGTACGGGTGCGGCTTGCGTCACCGTCGGCGTTGTCGTCCGCACCGGCGGCAATGCGGATGCGGTCACCGGGGCGGGTGTCGGCGCCGGGGTCGGGCTCGGCGTGGGCACCGACGTCGGCGTGCTGGCCAGCGTCACCGGCGCGCCCTGCGGCTGCGACGGCAGCGGCTGGACGCGAGCGAGCGCCGCGGTCGCCTGCTGATAGGTCGGCGCGGGCGTCGGCGTCCGGGTGGCGGCGGACGGCTGCGCCGCCACGCTTCGCGTGGTCGACGCGAGCGCGACGCCATCGCGGTTGCCGCGCCGGCGCCGGTCCTTCTTGCCGGGCTGTTCGACGGGCTGCACCGCGGCGAGCGCGACCGGCGCCGGCTCGGGCGCGAGCTGCGGCAGGATCGGCGCGAGGCGCGAATCGGCGAGCCGTTCCGGCGTGGTGTGGACCTCGCCGAAATGCACCGCGAACGCCCGGTCGGCGGCGGGCAGCGCCGGCAACCGGCGGAAGAACGGGATCAGGCCCTGCGCCATGCCGGGTGGCAGCATGGTGGTCGCGATCTTCTCGGCGCCGGCCTGATCGCCCCCCATCGCGAGGATGAAGGCACGGATGCGCCAGGCGCTACGGTCGGTCTTGCGAAGCAGCGGGTCGAGCTGTTCGAGCGCCTGTTCACGCTTGCCCGAAATGCCGAGCGACAGCGCGTAGCGGCGGACGATCTCGTCGTCGGGATCGGTCTTGAGCGCGAGGCGATAGTCGCGCTGGGCGCGCTCCTGCTGGCCGATCAGGTCATAGGCGAGCCCGCGATCGCCGGCGAAGCGACGCACGTCGGCGCCGGCGGCCTCGGCCTGCGAGAAATAGCGCAATGCCTCGCCGGGGCGCTCGGAGCGGACCAGAATGGCGCCCTCGCCCGCCTTGATGCGCGGATCGCCCGCCGATACCTTTTCGGCACGCGCGTAGAGCGAGGCGGCACCGCTAAGATCACCGAGCGACAGCGACAGGTCGGCGGCGGCGATCAGCGCGTTGAGATCGCGCGGATTGGACGCGAGCGCGCGCATCTGTTCGGCGAGCCGGTCGGCGTCGGTGGTGCCGGGCAGCGCCTGCACCACCTCCTGCGCGAACAAAGCGGCAGGCGCGGTCGCCAACAGGAGCGCGGCGGGCGCCAGAAAGGGGGATAACGAAAATCGCATGAGATCGCGGCGACTAGAGCCGAGCGCTCCTGAACCGGCAATGTCCGATGACGGGCCGCGCGGCGAACGGAGGCTGAACGGCGACGAACATCGGTGGGGCAAGCTCGGATGGGAGAAAACTATATTCCTCCCCCGCCAGGGGGAGGTGGCAGTGCGAAGCACTGACGGAGGGGGAGGATACGGCGAGCCGCGTCGTATGCGGGCACGCCCCCTCCACCACCCGGCTGCGCCGGGCGGTCCCCCTCCCCCGCTGACGCGAGGGAGGAAATTAGCGTTACTGGTTGTTCTGGCGGTGGAGGAAGCGCGGGATGTCGATCGGGTCCTTGCCGTCTTCGGGCGCCTCGTCGCGCGCCGGGCCGCGCGCGGCGTTGGACATGCGCTCGAACAACGTGCCGCCGAGCTTGACGCGCGGCTGCGGTGCGGCGTCGGGCGCGGCGGCCTCGCTGCCCGGTGCGATCCACGGGCGGCGACCGGCCGCAGCGTCCGGCGCCGGCGTGCGCGCCGGTGCGGCATAGGATTCCTCGCCATACGCGCGCGGCTGCGGTTGCGGCTGCGGCGCGGCGGGAACGATCGTCTCGGCGCCGAGCACCAGTTCGTCGTCGCTCTCGGCGGGTCGCGTGTCCGGCTTCACCGCATCGGTGGGCTGGAGATCGAGCGGCGCGGCCGGCGCGGCGGGTGCAGGCGCTGCGGCCGGCGCAGGCGCGGGCTCCGACGTCGTCGCGCCGGTCGGGCGGAACGAGGTGCTGTCGTCGGTCTTGCGGCCCATGCCGAAGCTGAACGACTTGGCGGCCTCGGGCGCCGGCGCGGCGGCGCCGGGCTTGGCGTCCGAATCGATGCCGGTGGCGACCACCGACACGCGGATGCGACCTTCCAGCTCGGGATTGAACGCCGAGCCCCAGATGATGTTGGCATCGGGATCGACCAGGTCGCGAATATGATTCGCGGCTTCGTCGACCTCGAGCAGGCGCATGTCGTCGCCGCCGGTGATCGAGATGATGACGCCCTTGGCGCCCTGCATCGACACGCCGTCGAGCAGCGGGTTGGCGATCGCCTTCTGCGCCGCCTCGAGCGCGCGATTGTCGCCCGACGCCTCGCCGGTGCCCATCATCGCCTTGCCCATCTCCTGCATCACCGAGCGGACGTCGGCGAAGTCGAGGTTGATGAGGCCGGGCATGACCATCAGGTCGGTGATGCCGCGCACGCCCTGCTGGAGGACCTCGTCCGCCATCTCGAACGCTTCCTTGAACGTCGTATTGGCGTTGGCGATCAGAAACAGGTTCTGGTTGGGGATGACGATCAGCGTATCGACATACTTCTGCAGCTCCTCGATGCCGCCGTCGGCGCTCTTGGCGCGACGGTTGCCCTCGAAGCTGAACGGCTTGGTCACCACGCCGACGGTGAGGATCCCCATGTCGCGCGCCGCCTTGGCGATCACCGGCGCCGCACCGGTGCCGGTGCCGCCGCCCATCCCCGCGGCGATGAAGCACATGTGCGCCCCCTCGAGCCGCTTGGCGAGATCGTCGATCGTCTCTTCCGCCGCGGCGCGGCCGATCTCGGGACGCGAACCGGCGCCGAGGCCCTGGGTGATCTTCGCGCCGAGCTGGATGCGATGCGGCGCGATCGACGACTTGAGCGCCTGCGCATCGGTATTGGCGACGAGGAAGTCGACGCCCTGCACGTCGGCGCGCATCATGTTGGCGATGGCGTTGCCGCCGGCACCGCCGACACCGATCACGGCGATGCGGGGGGTCAGTTCGTCGACCTCGGGAGTGATGAATTCGATGCTCATGACGTAACTTTCTCCGCCCCATCCGGGTAAACGCGCCGGGACACTGATTTAACCTTTTGCCTCAACGACTCATGCGGTGCCACAGAAAACGCGCAATCGTCGTCATCGGCCCTCAATAATTCGCGCGCGCCGCCTGGATGAGCTTGCGCATCATGCCCATGCCACGCTGCCGATGAACCGTGGTTTGCTGCGGCGCCACCCCGCGCAGGTCGATCGGATCGGCTGCGGCGTAGAACGCGAGCCCCGCCAGCGTCGCGAACGCCGGACCGCCATGCGCCTCCGGCAGAGCGGTCAGGCCGCGCGGCCGGCCGATGCGTACCGAGCGGCCGAGCGCCTGCTGCGCGTAATCGGCGATGCCCTTCAATTCCGCGCCGCCGCCGGTGAGCACCACCTGCCGCCCGACCGGCCCCTCGAACTTGAGCTGGGCGAGCGACTTGCGGATCTCGTCCATCTGATGCTCGAGCCGCTGGCGGACGATGCCGATGAGCTGCGCCTTGGTGATCTGCATCCCGCCATGGACGTCGTCCTCGGCGGCGATCGGCATCACCGGGATCATCTCGTGATTGTCGCGCGGGGAGGCATTGGCCGAACCGTGGAAGCATTTCATCCGCTCCGCCTGCGCGCGCCGGGTGCCGAAGGCGCTGGCGATATCGTCGGTGATGTCCTGCCCGCCCATCGGGATCGAGCACAGGCCGACGAGCATGCCGCCCGCGAACAGCGAGACGTTGGTGATCCCCGCCCCCAGCTCGACCAGCGCGACACCCAATTCGCGCTCCTCGTCGGACAGGCAGGCGAGCCCGGTCGCGACCGGCGCGGCGATGATCGACTTTACTTCGAGATGCGCCGAGCGGACGCACAGATCGAGGTTGCGGACCGGCGAGCCGTCGGCGGCGACGACGTGGATATGCACGCCGAGCCGGTCGGCATGCAGCCCGAGCGGCTTCTTGACGCCGGTCAGCCCGTCGAGCGTGTAGAGCGCGGGCTGGGCGTGGAGCACCATCCGCCCCTGCGGATCGATCGAATTGCGCCCCGCGGCGAGCAGGGCGTCGATATCCTGCTGTTCGACGCGATGGCCACCCAGCTCGAACTCGACCTCGGCGACGTCGCTGACCAGGCCGCCGGCGGAGAAGCCGACCCAGACGTTCTCGATGTTGATGCCGGCGATCCGCTCCGCCTGTTCGACCGCCTCGCGCACCGCCGCCTCGGTCGCGGCCATGTCGGCGATATAGCCGCGCTTGACGCCGCGGCTCTCGCGCTGGCCGGTGCCGAGCACGATCAGCTCGCCGCCGTCGCCCTTCTGCGCGATCATCGCCGAGACCTTCGACGACCCGATATCGAGCGCCGTGATCAATCCTTCCGGTGCAACCTTCGCCATCAGCCCTCAGCCCCCGCTCGCATGTTGGTCGTATCGGTCGACGGTGTCGCCACCTCGCTCGGGTCCGGCACGTTGTGCGCCATGCTCGCCCCCGGCTTCCGCGCCACCAATTTGCTCGGATCGCGCATGTCGAAACGGATCCAGCCGCGCCCGAGCAGCGGCCGTGCGCCATCGAGTTCGGCGAACTTGAGCAAGGCCGCGGGCGCGCCGTCCTCGGGCAGCGCCAGCGTCTCACCGCTGTCGAAGGTGAGGTCCCAGCGGCGGTTGCCGATCCAGGTCGCCGCCTTGACGCGCGGTTTCAGCGCGGGCGCGGCGGCCAGCAACGCCTGATAGCCCGCCTCCTGCCGGTCGGCGCCGGGGCCGATGATCAAAGGCAGATCGGGGATCGCATCGGGCCGGACGGGTTCGAGCAGCACGCCGTCCTTGTCGATCAGCGTGAGCTGGCCATTGTCCTGCCACACCGCCGCCGGGCTGCGCTCGACGATGTCGACCAACAACGTGTCGGGCAGCCGGCGCGAGACGTGGGCGTCGGCGATCCAGCCGTAGCGGAGCAGTTTCTGGCGCACCGCCTCCAGATCGACGAGCGGCATCGCGCGGCTCTGCTGGTCGAGCGCGACCGCATAGACGCTCATCCGGTCCATCCGCTTGAGCCCGGTCACCTCGATCTGCTCGACGCGAAAGCCCGCCTGCCCCGCCCCTTCGGCGATGGCGGCGCCGATCATGCCGGGGATGCCGATCCACGTCACCGCGGCGAGCGCCAGCGCGATACCGCCGCCGGTGATCGTCCAGGTCGCCGCCTTGCGGATCGTGTCCTCGCTGACCGGCACGGCGGAGACCGCGCGCTCGAACAGCGACACCTTGCGCACCGGCTGCCGGCGCCGCCCGGTCGGCCGCTTGGGCGGCGGCCCGCGCTTGATCGTCCGGCTCATCCCCGATGGTCCTTCGCAGGCCGGCCGTTGAACGCCGGGTCGCGCAGCGCCTCGTCGACGATCGCCTGGACCAGCTCGGCATAGCTCATGCCGATATGGCGCGCCTGTTCGGGAACGAGGCTCAAAGGCGTCATGCCGGGCTGGGTGTTGACCTCGAGCAGGAACAGGCCGTCGACGCCACGCTCGTCGTCCCAGCGGAAGTCGGAGCGCGACGCGCCCTTGCAGCCGAGCAGACGATGCGCCTCGAGCGCGAGGCTCTTGCAGGCGTCGGCGATCTGATCGGGGATGTCCGCCGGGCAGACGTGTTCGGTGAGGCCGTCGGTATATTTGGCGTCGAAATCGTACCAGCCGTTCTTGGGCTTCAGCTCGGTGACGCCGAGCGCGCGCTCTCCGAGCACCGCGGTGGTCAGCTCGCGGCCGCGGACATAGGGCTCGGCGAGCAGTTCCTCGAACTTCTGCCACGGCCCCTCGACGTCGCGGCCGATCGGATTGCCGTAATTGCCGTCGTCGGTGACGATCGCCACGCCGACCGACGAGCCTTCGTTGATCGGCTTCAGCACATAGGGGCGCTGGAGCGGGTCGCGCTCGTGGATCTCGGCGGATTTGACGATGCGGCCGCCGGGCATCGGCACGCCGGCGGGGACGAGCACCTGTTTGGTCAGCACCTTGTCGATCGCGATCACCGAGGTGGCGAGGCCCGAATGGGTATAGGGGATGCCCATCAGGTCGAGCATGCCCTGCACGCTGCCGTCTTCGCCCGGCGAGCCGTGCAGCGCGTTGAAGACGAGATCGGGCCTGGCCTCCGCAAGGCGCGCGGCGACGTCGTGGTCCATGTCGATCCGGGTGACGCGATGACCGAGCGATTCGAGCGCGTCGGCGCAGCCGTTGCCGGATTGCAGCGATACCGGGCGTTCGGCGGACCAGCCGCCCATGAGAACCGCGATGTGCATCACTTGGCCACCCCGACCCGCTGGATTTCCCATTCCAATGTCACGCCAGACTGCGCCTTCACCTTGTCGCGTACCTCTTCGCCCAGCGCCTCGATCTCCGCCGATGTGGCAGACCCAAGGTTGAGCAGGAAATTGCAATGTTTCTCCGACACCTGCGCATCACCGCGGGTCAGGCCGCGGCAGCCGGCGGCGTCGATCAGCGCCCACGCCTTGTGGCCGGCGGGGTTCTTGAAGGTCGAGCCGCCGGTTTTCGAACGCAGCGGCTGCGACGCCTCGCGCTCGGCGGCGATCCGGTCCATCTCCGCGCCGATCGCGGCGGGCTCGGCGGCATGGCCGCGGAAGGTCGCCGCGATCACCACCGCGCCCGTGGGCAGCGCGCTGTGCCGATAGGTATAGCCGAGGTCCGCGACGGCGAGCGTTCGGCGCTCGCCCGAGCGCAGCACGACGTCGCAATCGACCAGCACGTCCTTGACCTCGCGGCCATAGGCGCCGCCGTTCATCCGCACGAAACCGCCGACCGTGCCGGGGATCGAGCGCAGGAATTCGACGCCGCCGATCCCCGCGTCGCGCGCGGTCGAGGATACGAGGATGCCGCTCGCCCCGCCGCCGCAGCGCAGACTCGTGTCGTCCAGCCGCTCGACCTGCGCGAACGCCTTGCCGAGACGCACGACCACGCCGGGCACGCCGCCGTCGCGGACGATCATGTTCGAGCCGAGGCCGAGCGCCATCACCGGCACCGCCGGGTCGAGATCGCGGAGGAAGTCGGCGAGATCGTCGGCGTCCCTGGGCTCGAACAGCCATTGCGCGGTGCCGCCCGACTTGAACCAGACGAGCGGCGCCAGCGGCGCGCCCTGGGTCAGGCGCCCGCGCACGGCCGGAAGTACGATGGCGTCCGCAGTCACCAAGGGCCGACACCCCATAGTCGCGTCCACGCCTGGATCGCGGCGAGATTCGCCTCGGCGGCCTTGCGCGTCGCCTCCTGCGCCTGGACCATCGCCTCGCCGGCACCGACGGCATGGCCGCCCGCCTCGAGCGACTTGCGCTGCGCATCGAGCATCTGCTTCTGCAGCTTCAGTCCCGCATCGAACCAGTCGTTCATCGCCGTTCTCCGATCGCCGTGGCCAGCCCCGCCGCCCATTTGGTGATGTCGCCCGCGCCGAGGCAGACGATCATGTCGTCCGGCTGGATCGTCGCCGCCAGTTCGTCCGCCAACGCATCGGCATCGGCGATCGTCGCCGCCGAGCGATGGCCGCGACGCTTGAGTCCGTCGACCAGCGCCTGCGCGTCGACGCCCTCGACCGGCGCCTCGCCCGCGGCGTAGACCGGGGTGACGAGCACGCGATCGGCGTCGTTGAACGCGGTCTGGAAATCCTCCATCAGATTGCCGAGCCGCGAATAGCGGTGCGGCTGGACGACCGCGATCACCCGGCCGCGCGCGCCCTCACGTGCGGCGGCGAGCACGGCGCGGATCTCGACGGGATGATGACCGTAATCGTCGATGATCGTGACGAAGCCGCCGTCGACCGCGACCTCGCCGACCTTGGTGAAGCGCCGCTTGACGCCGCCGAAGGCGGAGAACCCCTGCTGGATCGTCGCATCGGGAATGCCGAGTTCGAGCGCGACGCCGATCGCGGCAAGCGCATTCTGGACGTTGTGGCGACCGGGCATCGGCAGTTCGATCCCCTCGATCGCGCGGGTGGTGCCGTCGCGCTCGCGGACGACACAGTCAAAGCGGTTGCCGCCCGGCACCGGCGTGACGTCGACGCCGCGGATATCCGCCTGCGCCGAGAAGCCATAGGTGACGACGCGACGGTCGCGGACGCGCGGCAGCACGTTCTGCACCTCGGGGTGATCGAGGCACAGCAGCGCCGCGCCGTAGAAAGGCACGTTCTCGACGAACTCGACGAAGGCGTCCTTGACCGCGTCGAACGAGCCATAATGGTCGAGATGCTCGGGATCGATGTTGGTGACCACCGCGATCGTGCCGTCGAGGCGCAGGAAGCTGCCGTCGCTCTCGTCCGCCTCGACCACCATCCAGTCGCTCGCGCCGAGGCGCGCGTTCGAGCCGTAGCTGTTGATAATGCCGCCGTTGATGACGGTCGGATCGATCCCGCCCGCGTCGAGCAGCGCTGCGACCATCGAGGTCGTCGTCGTCTTGCCGTGCGTGCCGGCAACCGCGACGGTGGATTTGAGCCGCATCAGCTCGGCGAGCATCTCGGCGCGGCGGACGACGGGAATGCGCCGTTCCAGCGCCGCCTCGACCTCCGGATTGGTGCGCGTGATCGCGGTCGAGGTGACCACCACCGCCGCGTCGGCGACGTTGGCGGCGGCATGGCCGATCGTCACCGCGATGCCCTTGTCGCGCAGCCCCTGCACGACATAGCCCTCGGCGACGTCGGAGCCCTGTACGGTATAGCCGAGGTTCTTCATCACCTCGGCAATGCCCGACATGCCGATGCCGCCGATGCCGACGAAATGGATCGGGCCGATATCGGTCGCGACGCCGCGGATCATGCGAACGCCTCCTTGTGCGGGGCGGCCTTGCCGACCGGCAGGCGCGAGACGGGGGAATCGAGGCTTTCGACCAGATCGGCGAGGTCGCGCACCGCATGCGGGCGGCCGACGCTCTGGGCGCGGGTCGCGGCATTTTCGAGCGCGACCGGATCGAGGCCGAGCTTCTGCATCTGCTTGGCCAGTTCCACCGCGGTGAATTCGGGCTGCGGGATGGTGCGCGCGCCGCCCGCCTTGGTGATCTCGCGGGCATTGGCGGTCTGATGGTCGTCGGTCGCGCCGGGCAGCGGCACGAGGATCGCCGGGCGGCCCGCCGCGGTCAGCTCGGCGATCGTCGAGGCGCCGGCGCGCGCGATGACCAGATGCGCCCAGGCGAGCTGTTCGGGCATGTCGGGCAGATAGGTGGCAAGTTCGGCCGGGATCTGATGTTCGGCATATTGCGCGCGCACCGCGTCGATATCCTCGATCCGCGCCTGATGCGTCACCTGCAGCCGGCGGCGGAAGGTGATCGGCAGCATCGCGAGCCCGTCGGGCACCACCTGGCTGAGGATGCTCGCGCCCTGGCTGCCGCCGGTGACGAGGACGCGGAAGATGCCGTCCTCCTCGAGCAACGGATAGGGCCGCGTACGCAGCGCCAAGACCGCGTCGCGCACCGGATTGCCGACGAGATGGACCTTGCCCTCATGCTTCACCGCCAGCCGCTCGGTCGTCGCATAAGAGGTGGCGATCGCATCGACGCGGCCGGCGACGAGCCGGTTGACGCGGCCGAGCACCGCATTCTGCTCGTGCACCGCGGTCGGGATCTTGTCGGCGAAGGCGGCGAGCAGCGCCGGCATCGCCGGATAGCCGCCGAAGCCGATCACCGCGGCGGGCTTGAACGTGCGGTACAATTCGCGCGCCATCGCCCGGCCGCGCAGCATCTCGCGCACCGCCGAAGGCCAGCCCTGCGGGCGTTTCGCCTGGAAGCGGCCGGCGGGCAGGACGTGCGTCTGGATGCCGTCGAAAAGGCCGGGGAAGCGGACGCCGCGCTGGTCGCTGATGAGGGCGACGCGATGGCCGCGCCGGGTCAATTCCTCGGCCAGCGCCGCGGCGGGGACCATATGCCCCCCCGTACCACCGGCGGCGAGGACGTAATGCTTGCTCAATTCGATCCCCATCTCACCACATACGGGCTGCGCGTCAGGAACGGGTTGCGCCGCGTGAACGCGAGCAGCAGCCCCATGCCGATCGACAGCGCGATCATCGACGAACCGCCATAGCTGATGAACGGCAGCGTCATCCCCTTCGACGGTGCGAGGCCGGTGTTGACCGCCATCGACACCAGGGCCTGTGCGCCGAATTGCACCGCAAGCCCCGAAGCGGCAAGCAATTTGAACTCGTCCTGCTCGTCGAGCAGCTTGACGAAGACGCGCACGACGATCGCCAGGAAGACGATCGCGATGATCGCGCAGGCGATCAGGCCGAATTCCTCACCGATCACCGAATAGATATAATCGGTATGCGCCTCGGGCAGGCCGAACTTGACGGTGCCGCCGCCGGGGCCGGTGCCGGTCCAGCCGCCGCTGGTGATCGTGGCATGCGCGGCGTTGGTCTGGAAATGGTCGCTCGCCCCCTCGCCCTCGACGCTCGGGAACAGGAAGGCGTCGATGCGATTGCGCGCGGTGCCGTAGAACATGTACGCCGCGACCAGCCCGACCGGCACCATCGCGATGATCCCGCCGAGGATGCGCATCGGCGTACCGGCGATCATCAGCAGCGCCATCCAGACGGTGCAGAAGATCACCGTCTGCCCGAAATCGGGCTGGAGCATCAGCAGCACCGCGATCAGCCCGGTCATCGCGCCGGTGATGAGCACGGTCGGCAGCTCGGGGTCCTTGGCCTTGAGCGACAGCAGCCACGCCACCGTCACGATGAACAGAGGTTTCAGGAATTCGGACGGCTGGAATTGCGCGAAGCCATAGCCGATCCAGCGCCGCGCGCCGTTGATGCTGTTGCCGACGAACGGGGTCAGCGCGAGACAGACGACGAGCACCGCCGCGCCGCCGAGCGCCAGCCGTCGTGCGAGCGGCACCGGCAGCATCGACACGCCGAACAGCACCGGCAGCGAGATGCCGACCCAGATGAGCTGCCGCCAGAAATAATAGAGCGGCGTGAATTTGTGATGCTCGCCCGAATAGCGCACCGCCGTCGCCGGACTCGCCGCCGCGACCGCGATCAGGCCGATCGCGATCAGGAACAGCGTCAGCAGCAGCAGCATCCGGTCGATGTCCCAGAACCAGGTGCCGAGCGGCGAACGATCGCCGCGCCCGCCGCGCCGCTTGACCTTGGCGATCAGCGTGTCGCGGTCGGCGTCGGTCATACCGGCACTGGTCATGCGAGGGCCTCCACCGCCGCGCGGAACGCGGCACCGCGCTCCTCGTAATCGCGGAACTGATCGAAGCTAGCACAGGCCGGCGACAAGAGCACGGTGTCTCCGGGCCGTGCCGCGACGGCGGCCTGCGCGACCGCCGTGGCGAGGTCGCCGCTTTGCGTCACCGACGGGATGCGGTCCGCGAGCAGGTCAGCGAACAAGGGGCCGGCCTCACCGATGGTATAGGCGGCGGCGACCCGGTCGAAATAGGGCGCGCAGGCGTCGAGGTCGTCACCCTTGCGCTTGCCGCCGACGATCCAGTGGATGCGGCCGAACGCGCCGAGCGCGGGGGCGGTGCTTTCCGGATTGGTCGCCTTGCTGTCGTCGACGAAGGTGACGCCGTCGCGGACCGCCACCGTCTCCATCCGGTGAGGCAGGCCGGTGAAGCTGGCAAGGCCGCGGTCGATATCCGCTTCCGACACGCCGAGCGCCTTGACCGCGGCGATCGCGGCGAGCGCGTTCTGGGCGTTGTGCGGGCCTTGCAGCGCCGGCCAGCGCGACTGGTCCATGCAGACGCCCGGCGCGATCTTGGTCAGATGCTCGCCCCGCGCCGACAGGCCGCGCGCGATCTGCGCCGAGGGGGCATCGCCGATGCCGATGATCGCGTCATGCTGCGGCGACTGCATCGCGAACAGCCGCGCCTTGGAGGCAGCATAGGCCTCGAAGCCGTCGTAGCGGTCGAGATGGTCGGGGGTGACGTTGAGCAGCACCGCGACGTCGCAATCGAGGCTCTGCGTCAGGTCGAGCTGGTAGCTCGACAGTTCGAGCACATAGACGCCGCCTGCCGGCAGCGGCGGCTGTTCGAGGATAGGCAGGCCGATGTTTCCGCCCATCAGTGTCGGGACGCCCGCGGTCTTGAGGATATGGTGGATGAGCGCGGTGGTGGTCGATTTGCCGTTGGTGCCGGTGATGCCGACGACGCGATGGGGCGGCAGTTCGGTGCGCGCCTGTGCGAACAATTCGATGTCGCCGATCACCGGCACCTGCGCGGCGCGGGCATGATCGACCAATGGATGCGCGTTAAGCGGCACGCCTGGCGACACGATCAGCCCGGCCGCGCCGTCGAGCGCCAGTTGCAGCGGATCATGGACGATGACGCCGTCGATCCGCGTCACCCGTTCGCGCGCCGCGGCGTTCATGTCCCAAGCGACGACATGGGCGCCGCTGGCGGCAAGCGCCTGCACCGTCGCGAGGCCCGAGCGGGCGAGCCCGAGCACCGCATAGCGTTTCCCGGCAAAGGCCTTGGCGGTAATCACCGCAGCTTCAACGTCGACAGGCCGGCGAGCGCCAGCACGAGGCTGATGATCCAGAAGCGGATGACGACGGTCGGTTCGCTCCAGCCAAGCTGTTCGAAATGATGGTGAATCGGGGCCATGCGGAAGACGCGCTTGCCGGTGCGCTTGTAGAAGAACACCTGGATGATCACCGACATCGCCTCGACGACGAACAGGCCGCCGACGATGCCGAGCACGATCTCGTGATGCGCGACCACCGCGATCGTGCCGAGCGCGCCGCCGAGCGCGAGGCTGCCGGTATCGCCCATGAACACCGCCGCGGGGGGCGCGTTGAACCACAGGAAGGCAAGCCCCGCGCCGATCACCGCGCCGCAGAAGATCGCGAGTTCGCCCGCCCCCGGCACGTGCGGGATGCCGAGATAGGTGGCGAACTTCACGTTGCCCGCCAGATAGACGATCAGCATGAAGGCGACGCTGGCGATGATGACCGGCATCGTCGCCAGCCCGTCGAGCCCGTCGGTGAGGTTCACCGCATTGCCGAAGGCGACGATGGTAAAGGCGGCGAACAGCGGGAAGGCATAGCCGAGGTCAAGATACAGCCGGTCGGTGAACGGCAGATAGAGGTGCGGCCCGTTCTGCCCCATGATGATCCACGACGCGATGCCGGCGATGGCGAATTCGAGCAGGAGACGCGTGCGACCCGAGACGCCCGCGGTGCTCGCCTTACGCACCTTGTCGTAATCGTCCATGAACCCGATCGCGCCGAAGCCGAGTGTCACGAACAGGCACGACCAGACATAGGGGTTGCTGAGGTCCATCCAGATCAGGATGGCGAGGCTCATCGCGGTGAGGATCATCAGCCCGCCCATCGTCGGCGTGCCGCGCTTGGCGAGATGGGTCTGCGGCCCGTCGGCGCGGATCGGCTGGCCCTTGCCCTGGCGGACGCGCAGCCAGCCGATGAAGCGCGGTCCGATGATGAGGCCGATGAAGAGCGCCGTCGCGACCGCCGCACCGGTCCGGAAGGACTGGTAGCGGATGAGGTTCAGCAATCCGGTGAAGCCCAGATGCTCGGCGATCCAATATAGCATTACGTTCCGCCCCCCAGGCCCGCGACCACGCGCGACAACCCGACACCGTTAGACCCTTTGACGAGCACCGCATCCCCGGCGCTGGCCAGGGCCTTCACCCGGCCGAGCGCGGCGGCGGCGTCGGCCACATGCATGACTTGGGTGCGTCCCTCAAGGGCCTTGGCGAGCGGCGCCATCGCTTCGCCGACCAGCACGGCCGCTTCGACCCGCGCGGCGAGTACCGGTCCGGCGAGATCGGCGTGATAGGCGTCGGAGGCGTCGCCCAGCTCGCGCATCTCGCCGAGCACGGCGAGGTGACGGCCCGGCTCCTCGGCAAGCACCGCAAGCGTCGCGCGCATCGAGGCGGGATTGGCGTTGTAGCTTTCGTCGATCACCAGCACGTCGCCCGGCGCGACGAAGCGCGCGCCGCGGCCGGCGAGGCCGCCCATCTCGGCAAGCGCGAGGCCGGCGCGGGCGAGATCGGCACCGGCGGCATCGACTGCGGCGAGCACCGCGAGCGCGTTCGACACCCAGTGCATCCCCGGCTGCGACAGAGTGAACGACAGTTCGCGTTCGCCGATCTGCGCGGTGACGAACGAGCCGCCGGTCGGCAGGCGCATCGCCTCGATCGCGCGGACGTCGGCGCCCTTGGTCAGGCCGAACGTGACGGTGCGCGCGGCATAAGGCGCCGCCGCGGCCATCAGGCGGTCGCGATGCGGGCTGTCATAGGGGACGATCGCGACGCCGCCGGGTTCGAGCCCGCGGAAGATCTCGCCCTTGGCATCGGCGATCGCGCTTTCATCGGGAAAGAAGGCGGTGTGCGCCGGTGCGATCGCGGTGACGATCGCGATATGCGGCCGCACCAATTTGGTCAGTTCGGCGAGCTCGCCGGCATGGTTCATGCCCATCTCGAACACGCCGATCCTCGTGTCGCGCGGCATGCGGGCGAGGCTCAGGGGCACGCCGGTATGATTGTTGTAGCTCTTCACGGAGCGGTGGACCGCGCCGGGCAGCGACCGGTCGAGCGCGGCGAACAGCGCCTCCTTGGCGCTGGTCTTGCCGACCGAGCCGGTGACGCCGATCACCGTTCCCGCCATGCGCGCGCGGGCGGCACGGCCGAGGTCGTTGAGCGCGGCGAAGGTGTCGGCGACGCGGACGTGCGGATGATCGGTCGCGTCCGAGACGATCGCGCCCGCCGCGCCCTGAACGAACGCCTGCGGCAGGAAGCGATGGCCGTCGGTGCTCTCGCCGGTCAGCGCGACGAACAGATCGCTGGGGCCGACCTCGCGGCTGTCGAAGGCGACACCGGTGGCGGCGAAATCGGTCGCGGCGGTGCCTGCGGTGGCGGCGGCGATTTCGGCTGCGGTCCAGAGGGGCGCCGTCATGGCTGCACTGCCCCGTCACCCCGGACTTGTTCCGGGGTCCACTTTGCGGCGAGGAAAACGGTTGTTTGTCCGAGTGCTGTCCGCGCGGACGGGTGGACCTCGGAACAGGTCAAGACCTCTGCAAAAAGCCCTTCTGTGCTCCTGCGAAAGCAGGAGCCCAGGGTCGCTAACGCCATAAGACGTTGTTTTGCTTGGCTCTGGGCTCCTGCTTTCGCAGGAGCACTACGCTGATCTACCCGCGATGCGGCTTTTCGTAGAGGCCTCGAACACGTCCGGGGTGACGGGAGGGTTGGGCGGATGTCCCACCTCACGCCGCATACTCCCGCGCGACGCTGACGTCGTCGAAGGGCAGTTCCATGTCGCCGACGATCTGGCCCTGTTCGTGGCCCTTGCCGGCGATCAGCACGATATCCTGCGGCCCCGCCTCGGCGATCGCCTCGGCGATCGCCGCGCGGCGGTCGCCGATCTCGCGGGCGTTGGTCGCGCCCTTGAGGATCGCGGCGCGGATCGTCGCGGGATCCTCGGTGCGCGGATTGTCGTCAGTGACGATGGCGAGGTCGGCCTGCATCTGCGCGACCTGGCCCATCGTCTCGCGCTTGCCGGGATCGCGGTCGCCGCCGGCGCCGAACACGACGATCAGCCGGCCACCGGCATGCGGCTTGAGCGCGGCGATCGCCGCCTCGAGCGCATCGGGGGTATGCGCGTAATCGACATAGACCGGCGCGCCGCTGCGCGCGATCGCCGCCCGCTCCAGTCGGCCGCGCACCGGCTGCAGCCGCGCGAGATCTGCGATCGTCCGCGCCACGTCGCCGCCGGTCGCGATGACGAGGCCCGCGGCGACGAGCGCATTCGCCGCCTGATAGCCGCCGATCAGCGGCAGCGTGACGCGATGCGTCTCCCCCTCCGCCTCGATCGCCAGCCCCTGCCCCAGCAAGGTCGGGTCGCGTCCGACCAGCCGCAGCGTCGATCCGCGCTCGCCGACCGTCACCAACCGGTTGCCGCGCGCCTGCGCGAGGTCGATCACTCGCGCCGCATGCACGTCGTCGGCCCAGACCACCGCGGTGCCTTCGGGGCTGAGCACCTCGGAGAACAGGCGCAGCTTGGCGGTCAGATAGGCGCCCATGTCGCCGTGATAATCGAGATGGTCGCGGCTGAGGTTGGTGAAGGCCGCCGCGGCGACGCTCAGCCCCTCGGTGCGATACTGGACGAGGCCGTGGCTCGACGCCTCGAAGGCGACGTGCGTGATCCCCTCGCGCGCGAGGCCGGCGACGTTGGACAGGAAGGTGACGACGTCGGGCGTGGTCAACCCGGTCGTCACGCGCTCGTCGGCGGTGGTGACGCCAAGCGTGCCGATCGAGGCGGCATGCGCGCCCGCCATCCGCCAGAGCTGCCGCGTCATCTCGACGGTCGAGGTCTTGCCGTTGGTGCCGGTGACCGCGACCGCGACCTCCGGGAAGGGCGCGAAGAAGGTCGCCGCGGCGCGCGCGAACCGCTCGCGCGGATTGTCGTCGACGATCCCCACCGCGCCCTCGACCGGCACGCCGGGCCGCGTCACCACCGCGATCGCGCCCGAGCGGACGGCATCGGCGATATACTCCTCGCCGTTGACGCGCGCACCCTGGAAGGCGCCGAAGACGGTGCCGGGGGCGACCTTGCGATGATCGATCGCGAAGCCGGTGACGATCGCCTCTTCGCCGCCGCCGGTGAGTGCGCCCAGTCTCATTACACCCCCTTTAGTTGCCGCTGGCCAGCTTGCGCGTCGGGTCCTGCCAGATCAACGGCATCAGGTCCGACACGTCGATGTCCTGCCGCTCGTCGGGAACGACGCCGAGCATCGCGCCGACGCGCGAGATCGTCCGCCCGACGACGGGCGCAGCGTTCCACGCGGCGGTCTTCCAGCCGCCGGTTTCCTTCGTACCCTTGGGCGAATCGAGCATGGCGAGCACCACATAGCGCGGTGCGTCCATCGGGAAAGCCGCCGCGAACGTCGCGACGTTGCGCGAATGGTCGTAGCCGCCCGCCACCGCCGCCTCGGCGGTGCCGGTCTTGCCGCCGACGCGATAGCCCGGCGCCTCGCCCTTGCGGCCAGTACCCCGCAGCACGATCAGCCGCAGCATCTGCCGCATCCGCGCGCTGGTCTGTTCGCTGATGACGCGGCGGCCGACCGGCGCCTGCCCCGGCGCGACCTTCATCAGCGTCGCCGGCCGCCAGATGCCGCCGTTGACCAGTGCGGCATAGGCGCTGGCGAGATGCAGCGGCGTCACCGCGATGCCATGGCCGTAGGCGGTGGTCATCGTCGTGGTGCGCGCCCAATAGGTCGGCATCAGCGGCCGCCCCTTCTCGCGCAGTTCGATGTCGGGCTTGGTGTCGAAACCCAGTTTGCGGAACATCGCCTGCATCTTCTGCGGCCCGATCTCGTCGGCGATGCGCGCGGTGGCGATGTTGGACGAATAGATCAGCGTCTCCGGCATCGACAGCCAGCGCTGCGGATCGCCGCGCTCGTCATGGATGGTGAAGCCGCCGACCTTCAATGGGTGTGTCGCGTCGAACTTGCGGTTGAGCGTCACCGTGCCGGTGTCGATCGCGGTGGCGACGGTGATCGGCTTGAAGGTCGAGCCGAGCTCGAACACGCTCTGCGTGGTGATATTGCGCAGCTCTTCCGAGCCCGCCATACCGACGCGATTGGGATTGAACGTCGGCAGCGACACCATCGAGATCACCTCGCCGGTGGCGACGTCGAGGACGATGCCGCCCGCGCCGCGCGCGGAGAAGGTGTTCATCGCGCGGCTGAGTTCGCTCTCCAGCGCCGCCTGCACGCGCACGTCGATCGACAGCGCGACCGGCTGGCCCGCCTTGGTCGGGTCGAGCAGCCGCTCGTCGAGCACGCGCTCCATGCCGCTCATGCCGTGGCCGTCGGTCGACAGGAAGCCGAGCGCATGGCTCGCCATCGTCGATTGCGGATAGAGGCGCTGCGTCTCGCGCGCGAAGACCAGCGCGGGCTCGCCGATCGCATTGACCTGTTCGACCAGCGCCGGGCTGGCGCGGCGCTGCAGATAGACGAAGCTGACCGGGCGGGTGAGCTGGCCGTAGAACCACGCCTGATCGCCGCGATCGGGCATCAGCGCGGCGAGGCGGCTGGCGATCTCCATCTTGTCGCCGATGATCTGCTTGGGGTGGACCGCGATCGTCCAGGCGTCGATCGTCCGCGCCATCGGCGCACCGTTGCGATCGACGATATCGCCGCGCGCGGCAAGCGCGGCGACGCGCGCCTCCGCCTCGCCGCCCGACATCACGCCGAGCATCACCAGCCGGCCGATGACCAGCGTCACCGCCGCGGCGAAGAGCATCAGCAACATCATCAGCCGCATATGCGACGTCGCCACCAGCGCATGGCGCTGGGTGGCGTTGCGCCGTTGCTGTGCGGGCCGGGCGACGATGACGGTCAACGCTTGCGGGCCTCCGCGCGCGCGCTGCTGAGGATATCGCCGAGCGTCGTGTCGGACAGCAGCTTCCTGTCGAGCATCGCCACCGCCTGCGGCCGGACCTTGGCGACCGCGACCTTGGCGCGTGCCGCCTCGTTGAGCTTGGCGAGCATCGGCGCGCTCTTCTCGATCGCGGCGACCTTGATGACGGCGCGCTTGGCGGTCGGCAGCGCGGCGGCGACCTGGACGACGGCGGGCGCGGGCGTGGCGGCGGGGGCGGCGACGTTGACGGTGGCGAGCGACGGCACGACGAGCGCGGCCAGCTTGGTCCCCGGCGCGGTCACGCCGACCTGGTTGACGTCGAGGCTGGCGAGCGCGCCCTCGTCGGTGACGAACTGTCCGGCGACCGGCGCGGCAAGCGCCAGCGTCTCGCCGTTCCACTTTTCGAGCTGGGCGAGATTGGCGCGCGTCTCGAACTCGGTCTCCAGCGCGCGGATGTCGCGCTGCGCCGAATCGATCTTGCGGTCCATCGTCTCGAGCTTCTTGCGCTCCGCCGCGACCTGCAGCGACACCAGGTAGAAGCCGAGGACGATGGCGACGCAGCCACCGAACCACCCGATCCCCTTCAACCGATACGCCGCCGTCATGATGTCACCTCCGCCAGATTGCCATTGCCCCAAGCGGGCGCCGCCGTTCGCCGGGCGGTCCGCAACGTCGCCGAGCGCGCGCGGGGATTGCGCGCGACCTCGGCCTCGCCGGCGCGCACCGCGCGGCCGACGGCCTCGAAACTCGGGGCGATGCCCGCCGCCGCCTGCGGCAGGTGCCGCGAGCCGCCCGGCGCATTGCCCGACCGGTCGCGCAGGAAGCGCTTGACCAGCCGATCCTCCAGACTGTGGAAGGTGACGATCGCCAAGCGACCGCCCGGCTTCAAAACGCGCTCGGCCGCGGCGAGGCCGTCGGCGAGCTCGCCCAGTTCGCGGTTCACATGGATGCGAATCGCCTGGAAGGTGCGCGTCGCCGGGTCCTTCTTGTCGTGCGGGCGATGGCCGAGCGCCTTGCGCACGACATTGGCCAGTTCCGACGTGCGGGTCAGCGGGCGCGCGGCGACGATCGCGCGTGCGACGCGGCGCGACTTTGGCTCGTCGCCATAATGATAGAGGATGTCGGCGATCGCCTCTTCCTCGGCGGTGTTGAGGAAGTCGGCGGCGCTCGCCCCCTCCTGGCTCATCCGCATGTCGAGCGGGCCGTCCGACTGGAAGGAGAAGCCGCGCTCGGCCTGGTCGAGCTGCATCGACGACACGCCGATATCCATCGTCAGCCCGTCGACCGGCGCGTCGAGCGCCGCCTCCAGTGCCGAAAAGTCGCTATGGACGAGCGTCAGGCCGGGGATGTTCGCGGCGCGGCCCGCGGCGATCGCATCGGGGTCGCGGTCGAAGGCGACGACCTGCGCGCCGGTGGCGAGGATGGCGCGCGTATAGCCGCCGGCGCCGAAGGTCGCGTCGACGATCCGCTCGCCCGGGGCGGGGGCGAGCGCGGCGACGACCTCGTCGAGCAGCACGGGAATGTGCGGGGCGTCGCTCATAGCGCGATGCCCTTGTCCTGGCAGTAATAGCGGCAGGCGGCGACCATCTGCGGCGCGATGTTCGGCGTCGACAGCAAGGTCTTGGGGTCCCAGATCTCGATATAGTCGAGCGTGCCCCAGAAGAAGGCATGCGCCCCGATACCGGCATAGAAACGGGGAAAACCCGGCATGATGAAGCGCCCCGATCCGTCGAACGGCACGGCTTCGCCATTGGCTCCGCCGCGCTTGATATTGTGGTCGATCTTGCCGTCGGGACCGCGCGACAGCGCGACCCGCTCGTTCAGCTCGCGCTTGAGTTCGGCGAGATAGGCAGGATCGTAGGCGATCAGGCAGGGCTGGTCCTCGTGCGCGGCGATGATGACCGTGCCGCCGTCCTTGCCGTCGGGTCGCGGTGCATTCTCGGCCAAGGTCGAGCGGAGCGCATTGGGGATGGCGACGCGACCCTTGTCATCGACAAGAGCAAGTCCGCTTCCCTGATAATCGCCCCTTTCCGACACTGCCGTCTCGCACCCTGACGCGCACGGCTCACCGTTCCGAAAAACGACCCGTCGTCGCCGTTCGGCCTGTTGCGATGGACGCAACCGGTGATGCCTGCCCCGTTGACGCTGTTGGTATCAACAGCACCTCGGGGACGCAACGGGATTTTTGGGGAAAAGCGGGGAAACGGCCCCGTCGTCGCCTAGCCGGGTGGGCGCGCGCCCCACGACCGAGGCGACACGGCCTTGCTCGAAGGCAATAAAATGCATCTAATCAGATGGTTAGGCACAATCCCCGGATTTCCCCGGCGGCGCATCAGCGCGGCGCTTGACTGTTGCTGGTGGAGGGGGCGACGCCCAGTTCGGCGAGCGGCTCGCCCGATGCGCCCGCCGCGGCCGCAGCCGCGCCGGCGTTGGTCATGGCGATGTTGGCGACCACGTCGGCCTGCGCCGATCCGGCGGCGGCGATCGGCCGCTCGCGGGTGGCCGAGCCGAGGATGGCGCTGGCAACGGCGATCAGCAGCACCACGGCAACCAGGCCGATCACGCCGACCTTGATCCGTTGCATCGTCTGCTGGGTGTCTCGCACGGCTCTCATCTTGCCGCGCCTCTGTAACGGTTCGTCACCGGTTTGTCGAATAAGCGGTTGGCGGGGAGCCGCCAGGTGGTCCCAGCCTCACCCGCCAACCCGCCGTCACCCCGGACTCGTTCCGGGGTCCACTCTGCGGCGAGGAGAGCCGCAAGAGGCTCAAGGCGCACGCCTGCGGACGAGTGGACCCCGGAACGAGTCCGGGGTGACGGTTGGATGGTGACGGCTTCCGCTCCTATGCCAACCCCTTGGCGGCACGCCATTCGGGATCGTAGAGCGACGACAGATAGCGGAAGCCCGTATCGCACAGGATCGTCGCGATCCGCTTGCCCGGCCCGAGCCGCTCGGCGAGCCGCACCGCACCGGCGACGTTGATCCCCGACGACAGGCCGAGGCACAGCCCCTCCTCGTCGAGCAGCCGCCGTACCCAGCGATAGCCCTCCTGATCGGAGATGCGGAACTGGGTGTCGATCGGCGCGCCGTCGAGATTGGCGGTGATCCGCCCCTGCCCGATGCCCTCGGCGACCGACGAGCCCTCGGCGCGCAATTCGCCATGCGCGTAATATTCGTACAGCGCCGCGCCATGCGGATCGCTGAGCGCGATGCAGATGCTCTCGTCCTTGGCCTTCAACCCCAGCCCGACGCCGGCGATCGTCCCGCCGGTACCCGCCGCGCAGGTGAAGCCATCGATCCGCCCCTCCATCTGCTGCCAGATCTCCTCGGCGGTGCCGACGATATGCGCGCGGCGGTTGGCGACATTGTCGAACTGGTTCGCCCACAAGGCATTGTCGCGCTCCTCCGCGATCCGGCGCGAGGTGTGCACGAAATGATAGGGGCTGGCATAAGGCGCCGCCGGCACCAGCACCAGCTCGGCACCCAGCGCACGCAGCGTGTCCATCTTCTCGCGGCTCTGCGTCTCGGGCATGACGATGATTGTCCGATAGCCCTTGGCGTTGGCGACCAGCGCGAGGCCGATGCCGGTGTTGCCCGCCGTCCCCTCGACGATCGTGCCGCCGGGATGGAGCACGCCGCGCGCTTCCGCATCCTCGACGATGCCGAGCGCGGCGCGGTCCTTCACCGAGGCGCCGGGGTTGGCGAATTCGCACTTGCCGAAGATGTCGCATCCGGTCGCCTCGCTCGGCCCCTTCAGTCGGACGAGGGGGGTGTTGCCGATCAGGGCGAGGGTGTCGGGCGTGGTATGCATCGTCGCTAGATGGCGCGTGGCAGAGCCAGCGGCAAGCGAAGCTAAGCTTGGCGGCGGCCAAGCGGGGCGGCGTCCGTCGCATTTTCCCGAGCCAGCTCACATACGTCAGTCATCCTGCTTGACGCTCCTTGCTGCATGCGCGAAGCGTCGCGCCGCTATGAAGAGCCCCCTCCTCCTCTCCGCCACCGCCGCGCTGCTCGCGCTGGCGGCCTGCAACTCCAAGCCCAACTCGGCCGAGGTGCTCGACTCCAACCCCGATCCGATGGCCAACGCCCTCGCCAACCGCGGCCCGGTCGAGCTGCCGCCCGCGATCAAGGCGGAAAAGACCTTCCGCTGCAAGGACAACAGCTTGCTCTACGTCACCCTGTTCGAGGGCGACAAGCTGGCACTCGTCAAGACGTCGCAGACTGGTACCGCTACCCGCCTGACCGCCGAGAAGACGGGCGATCCGCTCGTCGCCGAGGGCGGCTGGAAGCTGACCGGCGATCCCAAGACGATCACCGTCACCCAGCCGGGCAAGCCGTCGCAAAGCTGCAAGTCGTAAGCTGCGGCACCGCACAACGTTTCCGGGCCGGTGGAGCGATCCGCCGGCCCTTTTGCGTGGGCGTCGGCGATCGACCGTTGCCGGAATAGGTCCATTCCGGTACGTCGCTGGCATGGCGACGATCGCGATCTACAGTTCGAAGGGCGGCGTGGGCAAGACCACGCTGTCGGTCAACCTCTCCTACAGCAGCGCCGCCTTGTCGAAGCGGCGCACCATCCTGTGGGATCTCGATCCGCAGGCGGCGAGCAGCTGGGTGCTCGGCCGGACGCCCGTCGGCGACCAGGCGCGTGCGCTGTTCACCAAGGATGCCAAGCCCGCGGCGCACACCCGCCCCACCGACATTCCGCTGCTCGACCTGATCGCCGCCGACGATTCGCTGCGCACGCTCGACCTCGTGCTGCACGATATCGGCAAGCGCCGGCGGCTCGACCGGCTGATCGAGCAGATCGGCGATTACGACCATGTCCTGCTCGATTGCCCGCCCGGCCTGACGGAGACCAGCGAACAGGTGATCCGCGCCGCCGACCTCATCGTCCTGCCGGTGATCCCCTCGCCCTTCGCGCAGCGGGCGCATGACGAGGTGATCCGTCACCTCGGCGGCAAGGTGCCGGTGTTGCCGGTCCATATGATGGTCGACCGCCGCCGCCGGCTCCACGCCGATGCGCTCGCCGCCCACCCCGACTGGCCGGCGATCCCGATGGCGAGCGCGGTCGAGGCGATGGCCGAGCATCGCGCCCCGGTCGCGACCTATGCGCCGCGGTCGGCCGCGGCGGCGGCGTTCGCCCGATTGTGGACGACGATCGAAAGCCGGCTGACCAAATAGCGTCCCATATCATCCGCTCGTTCGAAGGACTGCCCATGCGCCTGATCGGCATGCTTGATTCACCCTATGTCCGCCGGGTGGCGATCTCGATGACGGCGATGGGCCTGACGTTCGATCACGAGCCTTTATCGGTGTTCCGCGACGTCGCGGCGTTCGGCGCGATCAACCCCACCGTCAAGGCGCCGACGCTGGTCACCGACGACGGCGTCGTGCTGATCGAATCGACGCTGATCCTCGACTGGCTCGAACGGATCGTGCCGGCGGAGCGCCGCCTGCTGCCGGACGATCCCGCCGCCTTTCTCGCGTCGCAGCGCGTGATCGGGCTGGCGCTCGCCGCCTGCGAGAAGACGGTGCAGATCGTCTACGAGACCAACCTGCGGCCGGCGGAGAAGCAGCACCAGCCCTGGCTCGACCGGGTGCAAGAGCAATTGCTGGCGGCGTACGATTTGCTCGAGGCGGCCTATGCCGGGGTCGACGACTGGCTCGTCGCGGGCCGATGGACGCAGGCGGACATCACCACGGCGGTCGCCTGGCGCTTCACCGGCAGCAAGCTGGGCGACGTCGTGCCCCCGGCGCGCCATCCGGCCCTCGCCGCCCTCTCCGCGCGCGCGGAAGCGACGGCGGAATTCGCGGCGCTGCCGCTGGAATAGGGCGTGATCGATATTCATCGATGCCGCGACCGCGACACCGTCTCTCCGTCACCCCGGACTTGATCGAGCTCCCTGCAAAAGCCGCCATCACCGATACATGGGTGCAGTGCTCCTGCGAAAGCAGGAGCCCAGAGCCAAGCAAAACAACGCCTTTATGGCGTTCGGGACTCCTGGGCTCCTGCTTTCGCAGGAGCATTGTGTGGCTTCCGTCGAGGGCTCGACCGGGGTCCCGCTACGTGCCGGTCGGGAAGAAGCGGGACCCCGGGTCGAGCCCGGGGTGACGCGAAGTACGAAGCTTGGACAGCTGACATGGGCGGGAAACCGCCAGAAGGCCGAGCCGCGACTCGCCCCCACTTGCACCGCCGCATCGGCTGCGCCACCTCAGCGGTGATGGAGACACTCGATCCGCACCTCGTGCTCGGCGCCTATGCGGTCGGCGTCTTCCCGATGGCGGACGATCGCAAGGCCGCCAGCGTCTATTGGGTCGAGCCGCGCAGCCGCGCGATCCTGCCGATCGACGGCTTCCGCGTGTCGCGCTCGCTGCGCAAGACGATCGCGCGCGACCGGTTCCGCGTCACCGCCGACACCGCCTTCGAACGGATGATCCAGCTCTGCGCGGAAAGCGCCGAGGATCGCCCGGAGACGTGGATCAACACCGGCATCGAACGGGCCTTCGTCGCGCTGCACCGCATGGGCTTCGCGCATGCGATCGAATGCTGGGAGGGCGACGAGCTGGTCGGCGGCCTCTACGGCCTCGCGCTCGGTCGCGCCTTCTTCGGCGAATCGATGGTCAGCCGCCGTACGGATGCGTCCAAGGTCGCGCTCGCCTGGCTGGTCGCGCGGCTCAAGGTCGGCGGCTTCACCTTGCTCGACTGCCAGTTCCAGACCTCGCACCTCGCCTCGCTGGGCGCGGTGGAGATCGACCGGAAGGATTATTGCGCGTTGCTTGCCGGTGCGCTGGAGGGGACGATCGGCTCGTCGGGGGTGGTATCGGCATCGTCCGCCGCCGGCGACTTCTTCGCGCTCGACCGGTTGCCCGTCGCCTCGCCACCGGACAGCGAGGTCGTGTCCGGACCGGTTGCCGGCCACGACATCGTGCAGCTCTTGGTCCAGACGTCGTAGACCGGGTGCTGGACGACGTTGAGCGACGGCCGTTCCTTGAACAGCCAGCCCGAAAACGCCCGCCGCCAATGCCGGTCGCTGCCGCGGACGTCGAGCTGCACGAACGCACCGGTGAGCTGATCCTGCTCCCAGGGTGCGGTATGTTCGCAGGCCCGCAGCCGGACGATCGCATCGCCGACGCGGACCGCCTGCCCGGGCCGCAGCGTCAGGTCGCGACTGACGCCGTTGCGCTTGTTGAGCAGGCCGACCACGGCCACCCGCTGTGCCATCGGCGTGCCACCGGTCGGCAAAGCGACGTCGGTGGTCGCGACGGTCTCGATGCCCTCGCTCTGGTTCGCCTCGCTCGGCGCGAAATCCTGTACGGCGACGGCGCGGTCGGCTTCGTCCGACCGCTGCCACGCGCGATAGCCGAACACCGCGGCCAGCCCCAGCACCACCAGCAGGACGCCGGCGGCGAGCCAGCGTCGCATCACCCTTCGGGCGTCCAGGCTTCGTAGTCGCCGGTCGCGGCGGCGCGCTTGCCGCCCTTCTCGAGCGCGCCCGAGGGGCGATAGGCGAGCGGCGTACCGGTCATGTTGGGCACCGCCGGCTTCTGCCACGGCCGCGGCGCGGGCATCGCGCGAGCGGGCACGTCGTCGATCTGATGATGCAGCCAGCTGAACCATTCGGGCGGCACGCGGCTGGCGTCGTTGGCGCCCTCGTAGATCACCCAGCGGCGCACGCGGCCGCTGCCGTCCTTGCCCCCCTGATAATAGACGTTGCCGAGCGAATCGGTGCCGACCTGCGCCATGCCGCGCAAGCCGTAGAGCATCGTGCCCCAGGATGCGCCGTTCCACCAGGTGAAGGGATTGAGGTTGATGCCCATGATGCGCCTGCGCTTACCCGCTGCGGCGGCGGCCTTCAACCGGGATCGTCGTCCGCTCGCCAGCCAGCTCGTTTCGTCGCTGGGCCGGGACCGCCGGATGATGCCCGTTGGTCGGCGTAGCGGCTCCCTGTCGAGACCCCGTTCGCCCATTTCCGTCATGCTGGACGGGTCTTTGGCGATCGTTCGAACGCCAAAGACCCTCACCGGCGCTCACTTCGCCCAGGTCACCCTGTCGCCTTCGGCGATGCCGAGGTCCGCGGCGCGGCCGCCGACCAGTTCGAGCACGGCGGCGACCGGCTCGCGCGAGGGCACCGGCGTCTCCGAAAAGGGCACGGTGTTCTCCGCGATGATCGCGATCGTGCCGTCGGCGCGGATGAACAGGATGTCGAGCGGGGTCGGCGTGTTCTTCATCCAGAAGTTCGCCTCGCGCGGGCCGCCGCCTTCGGCCGGATAGGGCGCGAAGAGCATGCCGCCGTCGGGCTTAAGATCCGTGCGGTACATCAGCCCGCGCGCCTGCTCGGCCGCCGTCGTCGCCCGCTCGACCTGAAAGACGTGCGCGCCGTTGGCGCTGGTGATCGTCACCGGCAGCAGCGCCTTCGCCGTCGCGTCGGTCGGCGGCGTGCGGGTGAACACCCCTTGCTGGATCGCCACGCCGCCCGCGCCTAGCCCCAGCACCGCGACGATCGCCAGCATCGCCTTCGATCCGATCACGCGTTCAGCCCTCCTCGACGGTGACCGCGAGCGGTCCCTTGCGGCCGGCGACGATGCGCGCACGCAGCCGCTGCTCGGGCTCGACCGCGGCGATGCCGGCGCGGCGCAGCGTCTCCATATGGACGAACACGTCGCTGCCGTCGCTGTCGCGGACCAGGAAGCCATAGCCCTTCAGCCGGTTGAACCATTTGACCGCAGCGCCTTCGAACGGCCCGGCCTCGTCGATCAGCGCGACCGGATCGACCCGGTCGGCGGCGCGCGGCGCCCGCGGCGCATCCTCGACGGCGTTCGACAGATCGATCGCGATCACCTCGCGTGCCTGATAGCCGCGGCCGCGCTGCACCGCGAGCGTCTCGACCCGTGCGCCCTCGGGCAGGCTGCGGCGGCCGTACGGCTGCAAAACGGAGAAGTGGATCAGCACGTCGCCCAGCGACCGGTCGTCGGCGACCGCGAAGCCGAAGCCGCGCGTGACGTCGAACCATTTGATTACGCCGGCGATGGCGATCGGCCCCTCGCCCTCATTCGTCGCGGCTTGCAGACCAGCACGCGCGCCGGGCATCCCCCCGTCGTCGCGCTCGTCGCCCTCCCGTTGCGGCTCGCTACGCATCACTGCACCCCTATGGACGCTACGCTAGCACGGTTCATCGCTGCTGCAATTGCGAAAGGGACGTTTACCCGATTTCTCCGAACTCGCTTTCGTCCCGCGCTGCGACAATCCGGCGCGACAAATCCATTGCATGTCCGGCCCGGAGCATCGCCGCGAGTTGCTTGTCGCGGACCGCGCGATCGTCGTTCGGCGGCCCGAACGGCCCGATCCGCTTGCGCCGTGCGAAGGTGAGCGCCGCCGCCTCGGCCTGTTCGTGGATCTGCGGCGCCAGATCCTCCGTATCCGCCTCGCCGATATGGGCGTGGCGCAGCGCCATCGTCACCCGCCGCGCGCCGAGCCCGCGCCGGGTCAGCGCCGCCGCCTTGCTCTCCGCGTACAGCCGGTCGTCGACATAGCCGAGATCCGCCATCCGCTGCGCCAGCGCCTGCGGGTCGGCGGCATCGCCGTCCCAGCCGCGTTCGCGGATCTTGCGGTGGAGATAGTCGGCCAATTTGCCGCGCGTCGTCGCGAAGCGTTCGACGTAGCGCAGCGCCATCCGCTCCAAAGCGGCGGCATCGAGCGGGGGAAGAGTACGCCGTTCCTGCCTCATGGCCATGTTGTTGCCACAGTGGCGCTCGATTTAGAACGATGATCGCGCGTTATAGCGCACAGTGAAGATGGTTTCGCCCCGTGGCGAGTGAACAGGATTTTGTATGACCGAGCAGTCCGCGCCCTCGCCGACGCCCCAGATGGCGGCCACGCCGACGCTGGACGACCTGCCCCGTCGCTATGCCGATTTCGCCACGCTCGGCGAGGCGCTGGATTATGCCGCCACGGGCGTGCGCGGCCTCAACTTCCACGATGCCCGCGGTGCGCTCGCCCGTGCCTATCCGTTCGCCGAGCTGCGCCGCGACGCGATCGCGATGGCGCATCGCCTGATCGCCGCCGGCGTGCAGCCCGAGGACCGGATCGCGCTGGTCGCCGAAACCGGACCGGAATTCGCCGCCCTGTTCTTCGGTGCGGTCTATGCCGGCGCCTGGCCGGTGCCGCTGCCGCTGCCGACCTCGTTCGGCGGGCGCGATTCCTATATCGAACAGCTCCGCGTCCAGCTCGCGAGCTGCGAGCCGAAGATGCTGATCTTCCCGCCTGAGCTTGCCGCGATGGCGGCCGAGGCGGCACGGCTCGCGGGGACCGAGGGGATCGACTGGTCCGACTTCGCCGCACGTCCGGCGGTCGCGGCGCCGCTGCCGCAGGCGGACGGAGAGGCGATCGCCTATCTGCAATATTCCAGCGGCTCGACGCGCTTCCCGCACGGCGTCGCGATCACGCACCATGCGCTGCTCAACAATCTCGCTGCGCACAGCCACGGCATGGAGATCGCCGCCGACGGCACCGATCGCTGCGTCAGCTGGCTGCCCTGGTATCACGACATGGGGCTCGTCGGCTGTTTCCTGTCGCCGATCGCCAACCAGGTCTCGACCGATTATCTCAAGACCGAGGATTTCGCGCGCCGCCCGCTCGCCTGGCTCGACCTCATCAGCCGCCACGACGGCACGACGCTGAGCTATTCGCCGACCTTCGGCTATGACATCTGCGCGCGCCGCATGTCGTCGCAGACCAAGGCGTCGCAGCGGTTCGACCTGTCGCGCTGGCGCGTCGCCGGCAATGGCGCCGACATGATC
Organism: Sphingomonas taxi; assembly: GCF_000764535.1. NCBI lineage: Bacteria > Pseudomonadati > Pseudomonadota > Alphaproteobacteria > Sphingomonadales > Sphingomonadaceae > Sphingomonas > Sphingomonas taxi. The sequence continues at coordinate 2,086,242 of NZ_CP009571.1, forward strand.
CGCCCCGACGTGATGCAGGCGTTCGTCGACGCCTTCGCCGATGCCGGCTTCAAGGCGAGCGCCTTCCTGCCGAGCTACGGCCTCGCCGAGGCGACGCTGGCGGTGTCGTTGATGCCGCCGGGCGAGGGCATCCGCGTCGAGCTGGTCGAGGAGACGCAATTGTCGGGCGGCGGCGATTCGCTCGCCGCCAACGACGGTCCGCGCCCGCAACGCTTCCGCGCGATCGTCAATTGCGGCAAGCCGGTGCGCGACATGACCGTCGAGATCCGCGAGGAAGACGGCACCCCCCTGCCCGACGGCGCGATCGGCAAGCTCTGGTGCAAGGGACCGAGCGTGATGGTCGGCTATTTCCGCGACGCCGCGGCGACCGACGCCTGCATGAGCGACGGCTGGCTCGATACCGGCGACATGGCCTATATGTCGAACGGCTACATCTACATCGTCGGCCGCGCCAAGGACATGATCATCGTCAACGGCAAGAACCACTGGCCGCAGGACATCGAATGGGCGGTCGAGCAGCTGCCCGGCTTCAAGGCGGGCGACATCGCCGCCTTCGCGATCACCACGCCCGGCGGCGAGGAGACGCCCGCGGTGCTCGTCCAGTGCCGCAGCAGCGACGAGGCCGAGCGCCAGCGGCTGCGCGAGGAGATTCGCGAGCGCGTCCGCTCGGTGACGGGCATGAATTGCGTGATCGAGCTGATCCCGCCGCGCACGCTGCCGCGCACCAGCTCGGGCAAGCTGTCGCGCGCCAAGGCCCGCAACCTGTATCTGAGCGGCGACATCAAGCCTTACGCGATCGCGGCCTGACGGCGGGCGGACGGGGTTTCCAAAACGGGGCTACCGCCCTGTCCTCCCCCTCCGTCAGCGCTTCGCGCTGCCACCTCCCCCTGGCGGGGGAGGACTTCTCAAATCCTCCCCCGCCAGGGGGAGGTGGCACGGCGCAGCCGTGACGGAGGGGGAGGATACGGCCAAGCCTTTTCATGCATCCGCCGCGTCCCACAATCGAATGTCCCCCGACGATCCTCCAATTCGGTGAAGTAACTGGCATTTCGGATGAAATCTCAATCCGGTTCTAACACTCCGTCAACCTTGACCGGGTAACCCCCCGCGGGTGAATCAAGAAACCGCGCCTGCCTCGGATCCCAGCGCGATCCGCTTCTCTCAGCTGCTGGGGTTTCGCGACGGCGACGACGCCGCGCATTGGGCGCGTATCCGCTCGACGCAACTGGACGCCGGCCGCCAGCTCGCCTTGCTGCTGCTCTGCGCGAATCTGATCGGCGCGGCGACCACCGTGTCGCTGTTCGCGACGCAGGTGTCGGCATGGTGGCTGGGCGGCTGGGCGATGCTCGTCGCGGCGGTGTCGGTCACCGTCGCGATGCGCCGGCTCAGCACGCGGCATCGCGACGGCGGCTATGCCACCCAGGCCGACCTGCGCGCCACCGCGATCGAGGGCGTCGCGCTCGCCGTCGCCTGGTCAATCCCCTGCCTGATCTTCAACACCCATCCCGGGTCCAACAGCGCCTATGTGCTGTGGATGATCCTTTCGGTGCTGATGACCGCCGGTGCGGTCGCGATGGCACCGCTGGCGCTCGCCACGATCGCCTTCGTCGGCGGGCTCGGCCTGTCGGTGACGGTGAAGCTGGTGACAATCGGCAGCTATGCCGCGGCCTGCGCGACGTCGATCTTCACCGTGATGCTGATCGTCGTCTGCCTCAACCGCGCCCGCTCGCTGGTGGTGATCCGCGCCAGCCAGATCGCGCTGGCGGAACGCGACGAGACGGTCAGCCTGCTGCTGCGCGAGTTCGAGGAGACCAGCGCCGACTGGCTGTGGGAAACCGACGCCGCCCGCCGCGTCGTCAAGGCTTCGCCCCGCTTCGCTTATGCCTGCCGGCTCGATCCGGTCACCATCGAAGGCATGCCCTTCCTCCAGGTGCTCGCCGGACCGACCTGGGACACCGGCGAATTCACCCCCGGCCTGCGCGCCCTCGCCGACAAACTGAAGACGCGCGACAGCTTCCGCGACCTGCGGCTGTCGCTCACCGTCGACGGCGAGGAGCGCTGGTGGGAACTCGCTGCCAGCCCGCGGTTCGACGAAAACGGGTCCTTCTGCGGCTTCCGCGGCGTCGGCTCGGACGTCACCGAACAGCGCGCTTCGGCCGACAAGATCAACCGGATGGCCCGCTTCGACACGCTCACCGGCCTGCCCAACCGCTTGATGGTCAACGAGACGCTGGCGCGGGCGATGGCGGAGGCGGACAAATGGGGCGGCCGCTGCGCATTCATGATGATCGATCTCGACCGGTTCAAGGCGGTCAACGACACGCTCGGCCATCCGATCGGCGATCGCCTGCTCAGTCGCGTCGCCGAACGGTTGGCGCAGTTGATGGGCGACAACGAGACCTGCGGCCGGCTCGGCGGCGACGAATTCGCGGTGGTGATGCGCGATGCGACCAACAGCAGCGCGGTCGAGGCGCTGGCGCAGCGGATCATCGAGACGCTGTCGCGCCCCTATGAGGTCGATGCCAACACGCTCTACATCGGCGCGTCGGTGGGCCTCGCGATCGGCCCGCGCGATGGCCGCACCGCGGAGATGCTGATCCGCTCCGCCGATCTCGCGCTCTATCGCGCCAAGGATGCCGGCCGCGGCGTCTACCACGCCTACGAGCCCGAGCTTCACGTCCAGGCGGAGGAGCGCCGCGTCCTCGAAATGGCGCTGCGCCAGGCGCTCGAACGCGGCGAGATGCACCTCCACTACCAGCCGGTGGTCGATGCCGCGACCGGCAGCCTCACCGGGTTCGAGGCGCTGCTGCGCTGGCATAGCCCGCAATTCGGCGACGTCTCGCCCGCCAAGTTCATCCCGCTCTCCGAAGAGGCGCGGCTGATCCAGCCGATCGGCGAATGGGTGTTGCGCACCGCCTGCGCCGAGGCGGCGCGCTGGCCGTCGCACGTCCGCGTCGCGGTCAACGTCTCCGCCGACCAGTTGCAGAACCCCGGCTTCGTCACCGTCGTCACCTCGGCGCTGGCCGACAGCGGCCTGTCGGTCGAGCGGCTCGAACTCGAGGTGACCGAGAGCGTCTTCATGCACGAAGGGCTCGGCGCGACCAAGGTGCTCGAACGCATCCTCGACCTCGGCGTGCGGCTCAGCCTCGACGATTTCGGCACCGGCTATTCGTCGCTCGGCTATCTCTCGCGCACCCGCTTCTCGTCGATCAAGATCGACCGCAGCTTCGTCCAGAGCGCCTCGCGCGGCGTCAAGGAAGCGATCGCGATCATCCGTGCCGTCGTCGCGCTGGCGCAGAGTCTCGGCATGGCGACCACCGCGGAAGGCGTCGAGACCGAGGCCGAACACCGGATGGTGCAGGATCTGGGCTGCACCAAGGTCCAGGGCTTCTATTTCGGCCGCCCCCTCCCCGTCGAGGAAGCCCGCGCCGTCGCCGGCCGCCGCTGGGACAGCGACGTCGCCGCTTAGGGAAATCCGGCCCCCACTGCCGTCCGACCCCCCATCGCCGTTCGCCCTGAGCCTGTCGAAGGGCAGATGGGACTCACGGTGCTTCGACAAGCTCAGCACCAACGGGGTTGTTGATCGTGAAGGATCGTGGCCCAGCCCCGCCGCCTCAAACGGGTTGGTGATCCGGAGGCGGGATGGCGCCCCAAGCTGCCCGGTTGCCCGCCTACTTCAGCGGATCATGCCCCCAGTTCATCAGCGAGTAGCGCCAGTCGCTCTGCGCCTTGTCCTTGTCCGGGCCGCCCTGGGCGAGATGGCGGTGCACGTAGCCGACCACCTTCTTCATGTGCGCGTAATCGGCGTCGGTCCGGTCGGCCTTCTTCTTGCGCTTGATCGCGACGATGTGGCGGCCGGAGGCATGGCCGACGCTCTCGCCCTTGCCGTCGCCGTCCTCGCCCTTCCAGCCGACGCGCTTGCTGTCGTCGCTGTCGAGGAAGCGCTCCAGCTCGGCCGGCGCCATGTTGACCGCCTCGTCGAACGCCTGTTCGATCGCCGCGTGATCGTCCGCCATGTCTCGCTCTCCTTTTGCCCCTCCAACGTCGTGGTGCGGTCAAGGGTTGCGGACGGGTCAGCCGAGCATCCCGGCATAGGTTTGTGGCGCCTCCGGCAGCACCACGCGCGCGACGACGCCGACCAGCAGCACCGCGACCAGCAGCAGCGTGACCGCGCGCGGCCAGCGCCGCGGCCCGAGCAACAGCCAGCCAATCGCCGTCGCGGTCAGCGTCCACAGATGGTAGCGCAGGTCCGAGGCGATGCTGATCACCGCGAAACTCGCCTCCATCGTCAGCGCCGAGGTGAATAAGGCGCACGCCAGCGTGTCGTCGCCGCGTCCACGCAGCGCGCAGCACAGGCCGGCGATCGCCACCACCACCCAGACGATCGGCCAGCCCAGCGGCGTTTCCATCAGCCACGCGCCGAGCGACTGCCAGAGCTTGGCGAGCGCACCGGGCTCGCCGAAGCCGAGCGTATTGGGCTCGCTCGCGCGCAGCGGCGCGCTGCCGAGCCAGTGACGCGGCACCCACAATCGCTCGGTCGAGTTGAGATGCGCCAGCCGGTGTTCCGTATAAGCGATGGGGTGGCGCAGGATCATGCCGGCGAGACGGACGTAGAGCGTTCCGGCCGGCTCGGCGCGCAACGGCGCGACGAGCGTCTCGCAACGCCGCGGCTCGCCGAGCGGGTCCCAGAAATAGGGGCGGACGCAGTGTCTGGCACGGATCGCGGCGAGCGTCGCGGCGGGCAGGCCGACGGTGGTGTCGCCCGTCGCCACGCCGATGCCGGTGAGATCGTAGAGCGCCTGCGTCTGCTCGACGCCGCTGCGCTGCGCGCCCAGCAGTCCGTGGTTGATCGGCGAGGACAGACCGATCGCTGCGGCGATGCCGAGCAGCGCCACGCCGGCCCGCGCGATCCCGCGCGGCCAGGGCGACAGCATCACGATCAGCGGCACCACCGCGAAGGGCGCGTTGGCGCGCACCAGCATCGCATAACCGCACAGCAACGCCGCCACCGCGAGGGCCGGGCCGGGCAGCGGCCGGTTGCGCAGCCGCCACCAGCCGAGGATCCCGGTCGCCGCCAGCAGCGCCGCCGACATCTGCAGATCCTTGAGCACGACGCCTTGCCAGCCGAGCAGCGGCGGCCAGCAACCGACCGCCAGCACCGCCCACGCCGCGCCGCGCCGCCCGCGCGCGGCGAGCGCCGCGGCGAACGATCCCAGACCCAGCCAGTAAGCGGCGAGTTGCAGCGCGAGCATCGGCGCCGGGCCGTGATCGCCGAACAGCGACCAGAGCCGCGCCATGATCGGCGGGTGCCAGTCGTCATACCGCCCGCTCGTCGCCTGCGCATATTGGGCGAGGCTGTCATAGGCGACATAGCCCGGCCAGAAGAGCGCGAGCGAGGCGGCGAACAGCAAAGCCGCCGCGACGCCGATCGTGCGGGCGGCGCGGCGGTCGGCGGGTATGATCCTAGAAGTGAAGCGCGCGACCATAAGCGCCGAGCACGCTTTCGTGCATCATCTCGCTAAGCGTCGGATGCGCGAACACCGTTTCCATCAGCTCGTGCTCGGTCGTCTCGAGCTGACGCGCGATGACATAGCCCTGGATCAGCTCGGTCACTTCCGCGCCGATCATGTGCGCGCCGAGCAGTTCGCCGGTCTTGGCGTCGAACACCGTCTTGACGAAGCCCTCCGCCTCGCCGAGCGCGATCGCCTTGCCGTTGCCGATGAACGGGAATTTGCCGACCTTCACTTCATGGCCGGCTTCCTTGGCCTTGGCTTCGGTGAAGCCGACGCTGGCGACCTGCGGACGCGAATAGGTGCAGCCGGGGATGTTCCACGTCTCGAACGGATGCGGGTCCTGCCCGGCGATCTTCTCGATGCAGACGATGCCCTCGTGGCTCGCCTTGTGCGCCAGCCACGGTGCGCCGGTGACGTCGCCGATCGCGTAGATGCCCTCGACGTTGGTGCGGCCGAAGCCGTCGACCTTGATATGGCCGCGCTCGGTCTCGACGCCCAATGCTTCCAGCCCAATGTTCTCGGTGTTCGGCACGATGCCGATCGCGACGATCGCATGGCTGAACTCGGTCTCGGTGACCTTGCCGTCGGCGCCCTTGATCGCCGCGGTGACGCCGTTGGCGCCGCTTTCGAGCTTTTCGAGCCCCGATTTGGTGAGGATCTTGATCCCCTGCTTGGTCAGCGCCTTGGTCATGAACTCGCTGACCTCGGCATCCTCGACCGGCAGGATCCGGTCGAGCATCTCGACGATCGTCACGTCGGCGCCCATGTCGTTGTAGAAGCTGGCGAACTCGACGCCGATCGCGCCCGAGCCGATGACCAGCAGCTTGGTCGGCATCACCTCGGGCACCATCGCATGGCGATAGGTCCAGATGCGCTTGCCGTCGGCCTTGGCGAACGGCAGGTCGCGCGCGCGCGCGCCGGTTGCGACCATGATGTGCTTGGCTTCGAGGTCGAGCGTCTTGTCGCCCTGCTTGACCTGCAACTTACCCTTGCCGGTCAGCGCGCCGACGCCCTCAAACACCTGGACCTTGTTCTTCTTCATCAGGCCCTTGACGCCGGCGTTGAGCTGGCCGGCGACCTTGCGGCTGCGATCGACGATCTTGCCGAGGTCGAAGCCGACATTGTCCGCCTTGAGGCCGTAGGAATCGGCATGGGTCATGTAATGATAGACTTCCGACGTGCGCAGCAGCGCCTTGGTCGGGATACAGCCCCAGTTGAGGCAGATGCCGCCCAGCCGCTCGCGCTCGACGATGCCGACCTTGAGGCCGAGCTGGCTCGCCCGGATCGCCGCGACATAGCCGCCCGGACCCGAACCGAGGATGAGGAGGTCGAAGGTATCAGCCACGTTGGAAGTCCTTACCGGGGAGGTTCATGGATGTGATCGGGGATATGATCGGGCAGCGGCGCGACGCGGCGCGGTGCCCGGTTCTCGTCGGTGGCGACGAAGACGAAGCGTGCCTGCGTCACCTTGGTGGAATCCTCAAGGTGGCGGGCGCGACGCCACGCCTCGACCTCGATCGTCATCGACGTGTTGCCGACCGCGACCAGCCTCGCATAGACCGACACCTCATCGCCGACGAGCACCGGCGCATGGAATTTCATCGCGTCGCAGGCGATCGTCACCGCGCGGCCACCGGCGTGACGCGACGCCACCGAGCCGGCGGCAAGATCCATCTGGCCCATCAGCCAGCCGCCGAAGATGTCGCCATAGGGATTGGCGTCGCCCGGCATCGCCGTGACGCGGATCGTCGGGGAACCCTGGGGCAAGGTCACACACGCCTCCTGTCGATCGCGCGGGCGCGACGCAGCGGACCGATGCTCATCAGCACCGCCGCCGCCATCGCCCCCGCGCCACACCACCAGATCGTCTCATAGCCGAGCGGATAGGCCCAGGCCGCCGCCCACGTCATCGCCGCGGCGGCGACCAGTCCGGCGGCGAGATGGAGCAGCTCGATCGCCGTGCGGGAGGTGGGCGTCCGCGCCACGATCGCCTCAGGCAAGCATGCCGAGCGGACGCTCGACCAGCTCCTTGAACGCCTTCATCAGCTCGGCACCGTCGGCACCGTCGATCGCGCGATGGTCGAAGCTGCCGGTCGCCGACATCACCGTCGCCACCGCCAGCTCGCCGTCGACGATATAGGGCCGCTTCTCGCCCGCACCGATCGCCATGATCATGCCCTGCGGCGGATTGATCACCGCCTCGAACTGCTTGATCCCGAACATGCCCATGTTGCTGATCGACGCGGTGCCGCCCTGGAATTCCTCGGGCTTCAGCTTGTTGTCCTTGGCGCGTGCGGCAAGGTCCTTCACCTCGGTCGAGATCGCCGACAGGCTCTTGGTGTCGGCGCCGACGACGATCGGCGTGATCAGGCCCGACGGCGTCGACACCGCGACCGAAATGTCGGCACGCTTGAAGCTGATGAGCTGGTCGGGCGTGAACATCACGTTGCACTTGGGCACCGCGATCAACGCGGCGGCGAGCGCCTTGATCAGCAGGTCGTTGACCGACAGTTTGACGCCGCGGCTCTCCAGCGAGGCGTTGAGCTCGCCGCGCAGCTTGAGCAGCGCGTCGAGCTGAATATCCACCGTCAGATAGATGTGCGGCACGGTCTGCTTCGACTCGGTGAGGCGCCGCGCGATCGTCTTGCGGATGTTGCTGAGCTTGGTCGCCTCGTGCGGGATATCCGGCACGGCCGCGGGCTTCGCTGCGGGCGCAGGTGCGGCGGCAGCGGCGGGCGCCGCGTCGCGCGTCGCGGCGGCGGGCGCTGCGGCACCGGGCTTGGCGCTCTCGACGTCGGCCTTGACGATGCGACCGTTGGGGCCGGAGCCGGTCACGCCCGACAATTCGATGCCCTTCTCGGCGGCGATACGGCGTGCGAGCGGGCTCGCCTTGACGCGTTCGCCCGATGCGGGGGCAGCGGCCTTGGGCGCCTCGCCGGTATCGGCGGGCTTGCCGTGATCCTCGGCCTGCGTGATCGTGCGGTCGGCGGGCTCGGCCTCACTGCCAGTCTTGTTGGGGTCGGCCGGGTTCGGCTTGGCTTCCGATTCCTTCGCCGCGGGGGCGGGCGTGTCGCTCTTGGTCGGGGCGGACACCGATGCGGCATCCTCGCCCTCTTCGGCGAGGATCGCGATCACCGCGCCGACCTTCACATTGTCCGTACCCTCGGCGATCAGGATCGTGGCGATCACGCCTTCGTCCACCGCCTCGAATTCCATCGTCGCCTTGTCGGTTTCGATTTCGGCCATGATGTCGCCGGACTTGACGCTATCGCCTTCCTTGACGAGCCACTTGGCGAGCGTGCCCTCTTCCATCGTCGGCGACAGCGCGGGCATCTTGATCTCGATCGACATGCAGGTCCTCTTGCCTGGGGAGCAGGTGGCTCCCTTCGCGCTCCTGACGCGGGGGGTCAAGTCTTGCGCGCCGCTCGCCCACGCGGCACGAAGCGGAAAAGGGGCGAAATGATGCGTATCTATCTCGTGGTGGTCGATGACAGCCCGGAAGCGGAGATCGCGCTGCGCTTCGCCGCGCGCCGCGCGGTGAAGACCGGTGGCGGGGTCGAGATCCTCACCCTGCTGCCGCCGCAGGAGTTCATCGCCTTCGGCGGCGTCCAGGCGACGATCGAGGAAGAGGCGATGCAGCACGCCGAAGGACTGGTCGCGGCCGCCGCGGGCACGTTGGTCGAGGAATCGGGGCTGCGCCCGGCGATCACCGTCCGCCAGGGCGACGGCCCGAAGATCATCCGCGAGATGATCGCCGCCAATCCCGACATCGCCGCGCTGGTGCTCGGTGCCGCGCCGGCGGGGGCGCCGGGCAAGCTGGTCAGCCATTTCGCCGGGTCCGATGCCGGCGCGCTGCCGGTGCCGGTGATGATCATCCCGGGCTCGCTCAGCCGCGAGGCGATCGACCGGCTGAGTTGATCGTCGTCGCAAGGGCTTGAGGGGGTTGAGCGCCACGTCGCGGCGCGTCACACTGCCTGATGATCATCGCCCCGCTCCTCGCCGCCGCCGCGGTCGCCGCCGCGCCTCTGCCCTCCCCCAGCCCCGCGCGGCTCAAGGCCAGCGTCAGCGCGCTCGTCGGCTTCGGCACCCGCCACACCTTGTCCACCACCACCGATCCCAAGCGCGGCATCGGCGCGGCGCGCAACTGGGCGGCGCAGCAGTTCGAAGCGATCGGCCGCGACTGCGGCGGCTGCATCAAGGTCGAGCGGATCAGCCGGCGCTTCACCGGCCCTCGCGCACCGGACGGCGTGATCGTCGAGGACGTGCTCGGCATCCAGCCGGGCCGCGATCCCAACCGGGTGGTGATCATCGGCGGCCATATCGACAGCCGCGTCACCGACGTGATGGACGCGACCAGCGACGCGCCCGGCGCCAACGACGACGCCTCGGGCGTCGCGCTCGTGCTCGAGACCGCCCGCCTGCTGTCGAAGCGCAAATTCGACGCGACGATCGTCTACGTCGCCTTCTCCGCCGAGGAACAGGGATTGTGGGGCGCCGAGCTGCTCGCCGACACCGCCGCGACGCGCGGCTGGCAGGTCAGCGCGATGCTCAACAACGATATCGTCGGCAACAGCATCGGCCAAAGCGGCGTCCGCGACGCGAACCGCGTGCGCGTCTTCTCGGAAGGCATACGCGCGTCCGAAGACCTGCCGCAGCAGCAGCGCCGCCGCGGCGAAGGCGGCGAGGACGACGGCCCCAGCCGCGCGCTCGCCAAGACGATCGACGGCATCGCCGATGCGATCCCCGGCGGCTTCGACGTGGTGATCGACCGCCGCCCGGACCGATTCGGCCGCGGCGGTGACCACGAGCCCTTCCTCAAGCGCGGCTATCCGGCGGTGCGCTTCTCCGTCGGCGCGGAGAATTGGGACGCACAGCATCAGGACCTGCGTACAGAAAAGGGCATCGTCTACGGCGACACGATCGACCGGATGGATTTCGCCTATCTGGCGAAGGTCACCGCGATCAACGCCGCGACCCTCGCGCGCCTCGCCGCCGCCCCCGCCGCGCCGGCGAGCGTCGGGCTGGTCGGCGACCTCTCTCGCGACACGCAGGTGAGCTGGGCGCCGGTGCCGGGCGCGGTCGGCTACCGCATCCGCTGGCGCGCGAACGACACCGCCGCCTGGGCGAAGTCGAAGGACGTAACCGGGACGAACGCGACGATGCCGCAACTGCCCGTGGACGACACGTTCTTCGCAGTGTCGTCGCTCGGCGCGGACGGCAGCGAGAGCCTGCCGACCTTCGGCGGCCGCGCACCGCGGCGGTAAGGCCCCTCTCTCGTCATCTCCGGCAAAAGCCGGGATGACGAGAGAGGGCTATCGCATCGGGACGTTCGTGCGGGCCTGCCGTCTTCCAAGACCACCCCGTCACCCCGGACTTGTTCCGGGGTCCACCCGGCGGCGAGGAGAAAGGCTTGATTCGACACCATTCCCTCGCGGACCGGTGGACCCCGGAACAAGTCCGGGGTGACGGATTCCATGAGGAAACCGATCGGCCATCATAATCGCAGCCATATGCGATCGTCTTGAGTGACGGAGGGGACGATGCCGCCCTTACCGACCCTTGCTCAGCCATTCCTCCAGCGTATCCGGCCGCTCGCCGCGCTCCGGCGCGCGCTCCGGTTCGGCGAACCCTTCGGTCAGCATCTGCGCAACGCGGCGGTCGCGCAGCGCCACCGAGCGCTCGCCGATCACCACCGCGATCAGCCGCCGGCCGCCGCGCTTGGCCGAGGCCGCCAGCGCGAATCCCGCTTCGGCGGTATAGCCGGTCTTGATCCCGTCGGCGCCGGGATAGGCGCCGAGCAGGTGATTGTGGTTCTGCACGCGCCGCCCCGCCCAGCTGAACGATCGCGTGCCGAAGGCGGCATAGCGGCCGGGATGGTCGCGCAGCAGCGCCATCGACAGCCGCGCGATGTCCTGCGCCGTCGTCAGATTGGCGCCGGGCAGCCCGGTCGCATTGGTGAACGACGTATCCTGCAGTCCCAGCGCCCGCGCCTTCTGGGTCATCATCCGCGCGAACCGGTCCTCGGTACCGCCGATCCGCTCGGCGAGCGCCACCGCGACATCGTTGGCGGAGATCACCGCGACCGCGCGGATCGCCTCCTCGACCGTCATCGACGCGCCCGGCCGCATGCCGACCTTTGACGGCTGCATCGCCGCGGCATAGCGCGAGAAGCGCACCGCATCGCCCGGCCGCAGCGTCCCCGCATCGAGCGCGTCGAAGGTCAGGAACAAGGTCATCATCTTGGTCAGCGACGCCGGCCGGCGGACGATGCCGGCATTCTCCGCGAACAGCACGGTGCCGTCGCGCGCATCGACGAGGATCGCCGACACCGGCCGCGTCACCGCCGCCGCCGGCACCGCCGCGGCGAGGCCACCCAATAAGACCAGGGCGCCGCACCAGCCATGGACCGTGCGGCGCGTCACCGTCGTCATGCCGCGTCCCTTATTGCGGAGCCTGGTCGTTCGGGACTGCGGTCTCGTCGCGGGCCGGCACCTCGTCGCGCGTCACCCGCGCGGTCATGCCGGTCGCATCGGCGTCGTCGAGCACCTGCGCGTCGGGCTTGATCGGCGCCTCGGGCGGCGGCTCGATCGCCGCGGCGGCATTGGCGTCCGGCGTCGGCTCTGGGATCGCGCTCGGCGTCTCGACCGGCGCGATATCGTCGGTCGCATTGGTCATCGGCTGATCGAGCCCGAGCGCATTGTCGTCCATCGGCCCCTCGGGCTCGGAGCGCGAGCAGGCGCTCACCGCCAGCAGCCCGGCGGCCAGCACCGCCACCGTCATCGTCCTGGTGCGAAAGCTCATCGTTTTCCTCGTCATCGTGCCACAAGTGCCTGACGCGCCGAGCGCGCCTCGATCTTCGCCGCCAGCGTCCCGTCCCAGCCATAGGGATCGTCGCGGAAGTTCATCTGGCCACTGCCGCTGGCGAATGCGGTCCAGTAGAGCAGATAGACCGATACGGGCTTGGTCAGCCGCGCGCGGACCGTATCGCCCTTCGCCACCGCCGCGTCGATCGCCTCGGGCGTCCACGCCGGATCGCCCTTCAGCAGCAGTTGCGCGAGGTCGGCGGGCTTCTCCAGCCGCACGCAGCCGTGGCTGGCGAGCCGGCTGAAGCTGGCGAACTTGGCGCGCGACGGCGTGTCGTGGAGATAGACCGAAAAGGCGTTGTCGAAGTCGAACTTGAACCGCCCCAGCGCGCTCTGGTCACCGGCCACCTGTTGCAGGCGGGTGCCGTCGATCACGCGGAAGCCGTTGCGCTTGAAATAACCCGGATCGCGCTTCTGCTTGGGCCACAATTCCTTGGTGGCGATCGAGGTCGGCACGTTCCACGGCGGGTTGATGACGATGCTGTGGATCGTCGAGGACAGCATCGGCGTCTCGTCGCCCGGCCGGCCGGTGACCGCGCGCATCGACATCACCGGCGCGTCGCCGTCGAATACTGTCAGCACCGCAGCGGCGATATTCACCTGGATGCGATCCTTGGGCAGGTCCTGCGGCAGCCAGCGCCAGCGCTCCATATTGGCCATGATCTGCCGCACCCGCGCCGCGGTCGGCACGTTCAGCGCGGCGAGCGTCTGCGTCGAGACGGTGCCGGTCGGGTTGAGGCCGTAGCGGCGCTGCGCCCGGCGCACCGCCTCGACCAGTTCGGCATCGAACGTCGATCCGCTGGTCGCGACGTCCTTGTCTTCGACCGCGAGCCGCTGGCGCAGCGCGACGACGCGCGCACCGGTGGCGCCGAAGCCGAGATCGGGGCCGCCCGCCAGCGTCGGCCAGCCGCCCGCCGCGGCAATGCCGCGATAACGGTCGAGGCCGAGCTTCAGCCCGTCATAGCCGGCGTAAGGCGGTGGCAGCGCCGCGAACCAGGCGGCGATCCGGTCGCGCTTCACCGCATCGGCGAAGCCGGGCAGCGGATCGAACACCGGCGGGCGCAGCCCCCAGTCGCGCTGGAAATCCGTTTCGGCGAGCCGCCCGGCATGGACCGCACGGGCATGATCCAGCGCCTCGCGGACCAGCGCATCGCGCGCCTCGGCGGTTGCCGTCGGCGGCGGCACCAGCGCCAGCCCCTGCGCCATCGTATCCTTGCCGAGCAGCTTGGCGAGCTGCGTCGCCTGCGCCTCGGTCAGTTGCGGCAGCGGCACCGTCGGCATCACCACCGGCGGCACGACCTGGACCGCCGGCACCGGCACGGGCACCACCGGCGCCGGCGGCGTCACCTGTGCGGAAACCGGCACCACCGGCAGGAGCATCGCGGCCATCATCACCGCCGCAGTCGTTCGTCTCATCATATTCCCCCGGGCAAACGCCCTCGTGGAGTCCGTGGCACCGTGCACCTCGCTCTAGGCTGAACGGGATGGCGCTGACTACGGCAACCGCCTGATTATTTACGATATGGTTGTCGGGATCGTAACCGTCCGCGTCGACGCAGCGCGCCAGCGCCGAGCCCACAAAACCCGTCACCCCGGACTTGTTCCGGGGTCCACCCGTCCGCCAGAGCAGCGTTCGAGCCTCAAGCCGTTCTCCTCGCCGCACGGTGGACCCCGGAACAAGTCCGGGGTGACGGGGAGAATGGGGCCAGTATACGCCCGATCAATAGCCCGCGTAGTCGCTGAACTTGGTGATCGTCGGGTCGAATTTCAGCACCACCTTGCCGGTCGAGCCGTGACGCTGCTTGGCGACGATCAGCTCGGCGAGGCCATAGACGCGCTCCATGTCGCTCGCCCATTTGGCGTGATCCTCGAACACCTTGGCCTCGTCTCCCTCCATCGGTCGCTTCGGCTCGCGCTGCCCCGTGTAATAATCCTCGCGGAACACGAACCAGACCATGTCGGCGTCCTGCTCGATCGACCCCGATTCGCGAAGATCGGAGAGCATCGGCCGCTTGTCCTCGCGGCTTTCGACCGCACGGCTGAGCTGCGACAGCGCCAGCACCGGCACGTTCATGTCCTTGGCCAGCGTCTTCAACCCGCGCGAGATCTCGGAGATCTCCTGCACGCGATTCTCCTTGCCGCCCTTGCCGCCGCTGGTCAGCAGCTGGAGATAGTCGACCACGACGAGGCCGATCTCGTTGTTGTGACGCCGCTGGAGACGCCGCACGCGCGTGTGCAGCGCGCTGATGCTGAGGCCGCCGGTATCGTCGATGAACAGCGGCAGCGTCTCCAGCTCCGCCGCGGCGGCGGCGAGCTGGCCGAATTCGGCCTTGCTGATCTTGCCCATGCGCAGCGATTCGGAGCTGATCCCCGATTGCTCGGCGAGGATACGCGTTGCGAGCTGGTCGGCGCTCATTTCGAGGCTGAAGAAGACGACCTTGGCGCCGACCGATTCGCTCGGCGGGATGCCGTCGGCCATGTCGCGCATCCAGCGCCGCGCCGCGTTGAACGCGATATTGGTGGCGAGCGAGGTCTTGCCCATGCCCGGACGGCCGGCGAGGATCATCAAGTCGGAATGGTGCATGCCGCCGATCTTCGCGTTGACGCTGTCGAGCCCGGTGGTGACGCCCGACAGGTGACCGCCCGAATTGAGCGCGCGCTCGGCCATCTTGACCGCCATCGTCGTCGCCTGCGCGAAGGTCTTGGTGGCATTCTCCGCGCCGCCGTCGCCGGCGACCTTGTACAGCTCCTCTTCGGCCAATTCGATCTGCGCGCGCGGATTGACCTCTTCGGACGTATCCATCGCCCGCTCGACGAGCGTGCGGCCGACGCTGACCAAAGCGCGCAGCATGGCGAGATCGTAGATCTGCGTCGCGAACTGGCGCGCGCCGATCAGGCCGGCGCCCGAGCCGGTCAGGCTGGCGAGATAGGACGGCCCGCCCAGCTCGCGCATCCCCTCGTCCGCCTCGAACATCGGCCGCAGCGTCACCGGCGTCGCGAGCATGTCGTTGACGCGCAGCGTCTTGATCGCCGCGAAGATGCGGCCGTGGACGGGTTCGTAGAAATGCGCCGGTTCGAGCCGGTCGAGCAGGTCGTCGGCGAGCCGGTTGTCGATCATCATCGCGCCGAGCATCGCGGCTTCGGCTTCGACGTTGCGGGGCAGCTGGAGCGGTTCGGCGGGAGTCGCCGGAATCGGGAATGCGAGTGTGGCCATGACGCCGATCATACCCCCGCGCGGCCCCGACGGACAAACTCGTAATTGTCGTAATCGGCATCGCCCACTATCGGACGACGATGGCCGACCCGCGGATCATCGACGTGACGCTCGACGAGCACAGCATCGGCTGGCGCTCGGCCGACGTCGAGCAAGAGCGGCGGATCGCGATCTTCGACCTGCTGGAGGGCAATCATTTCGCGCCCCAGCGCGTCCATGCGGACGGCTATGCCGGCCCCTATCGCATCACGCTCGAATCGGCAGAGGGGCGGCTCGGCATCCACATCCACCGCGAGGATCGCAGCCATCTCGAGACGCTGGTGCTGGCGCTCGGCCGCTTCCGCCGGTCGATCAAGGACTATTTCGCGATTTGCGATAGCTATTACCAGGCGATACGGGCCTCCACCCCGCAACAGATCGAGACCGTCGATATGGCCCGCCGCGCCGTCCACAACGAAGCCGCCGAAACTTTGCGCGAGCGGCTCGCCGGCAAGATCGACGTCGATTTCGACACCGCCCGCCGCCTGTTCACGCTGATCTGCGTGCTGCACCTGCGCGGCTGATGGCATCCTTCCTTCTCAAGGCAGCCGGCGTCCTCGTCGCGGCCGGGGCGATCGGCATCGGCGGCTGGAGCTTCGCGACCGGCTGGCATCCGGCCGCCAGCCAATATCCGCTGCAGGGCCTCGACCTGCCCGAGAATCCCGGCGCGATCGAATGGGGCACTGTGCGCGCGCGCGGCGCCGACTTCGCCTATCTGGTCGCCACCTCCGGCAAGGACCGCCGCGATCCGGGGTTCGAGGCGAACTGGTCCGCGGTGCCCGAGGCGGGGCTGCGCCGCGGTGCGGTCCACCTCTATTCGCTGTGCCAGCCGGGCGCCGACCAGGCGAATGCGTTCAACGCCTTTGTGCCGCGCACCGCCGACGCCTTGCCCGCCGCGGTCGACGTCGACTATCGCGCCGATTGTACCGCCCGGCCCGAACGCGCCGACCTCGTCCGCGAGCTGCGCACCTTCATCACGATGGTCGAGACGCACACCCGCAAGCCGGTGCTGCTGCGCCTCAGCAAGCCCGTCGAGTCGGACTATACGATTTCGGCGGCGATCGAGCGCCCGGTCTGGGCGACCGCCAATCTCTTCCCCCCCGCTTATGCCGCGCGTGCGTGGCGGATGTGGCGCGCGAGCGACATCCGCCGCATCGACGGCATCGAAGGCCCCGTGAACTGGGACGTCGTCGCACCATGACCCAAGACCCCATCGAAACCCCTGCCCGCCTCATCGCCGCCGCGCGCGAGGCGGCGCGTCACGCTCACGCGCCCTATTCGCGCTTCGCGGTCGGCGCGGCGCTCCTGATGACCGACGGCAGCCTGATTACCGGCGCCAATGTCGAGAATGCCAGCTACGGCCTGTCGCTCTGCGCCGAGACGGTGGCGATCGCCACCGCCAGCGCCGCCGGCCGGCTGCGCGAGGTCGTCGCGGTCGGGGTGATCGGCGGCGCGATGGATGCGGACGGCCGCGCCACCGGCACCGCCCCGGTTAGTCCGTGCGGGCGGTGCCGCCAGGTGCTCAACGAGGCGGCGCAACTCGGCGGCCGCGATCTCGCGGTCCATTGCGGCGGGGCCGAAGGCGACGCGATCGCCAGCTACCGATTGTCGGAGTTGCTCCCGCACGCCTTCGGCCCGGCGGATCTTGGGATCGGCTAAGGCTCGACGAAGGCTGGGTTTCGTTGGGGGGAGGTTACGTGACGACGTACAACCACCTTCCCGACACGACCCTGACTTCGTGCAACGTCCGCAAAAAGACTATTAGTGCTCCCGCGCAGGCGGGAGCCCAGGAGTCACGCGCAAACATTCGGTGTCTTGCCTGACCCTGGGTTCCCGCCTTCGCGGGAACACTGGAGGGGGGACGCCCTTCGCCGGGGTAAATCGGGAGGCTCACGAAGGCCCAAGTATCCCGTCCGGTCAGCCGGCAGCCCGCACCATCACCGGCAGTTGCATTTCGGCGCCGGCCGCCACACCCGCCGCGTCTTGGTCCGCACCGCCGGATGCCGCGTATAGGTCACCGCATCCTCATAGGTCTCGGTGGTCGTCGTCGTCACCACCGGTGCGCTCTGCACCACGACGGTGGTCGAGGATGCGCCCGGATAATAATAGCCGCCGCGATAATAGCCGCCGCTGCCGCTCGACGTCGTCACCGTCGTCGTCCCGTCGGCCGAACGCCAGGCCTCTCCGCCCGGCGCGTAACCGACCGGCGGGGGCGGTGGCGCGCGATCCGGCGCGACCGGCACGTCATAGTCACGGCGATAGGCCGGCGGCGGCGGCTCGCGCCGATCCTCGGCACGATCGATCGCATAGCCCGCGGCGGCGCCCACGCCGGCACCGATCACCGTCCCGCCGAGGCGGTTGCCGCGGCCGGCGATCACATTGCCCGCGACCCCGCCAGCGGCCGCGCCGACCACGGCGCCACCCAGACCATCGTCGCGCCGCGCATAGCTGCGCGGCTCGTAGCTCCGGTCGTCATAGCCGCGATCGTCGTAGCCGCGATCGTCCGTCGCATAGCCGTCGCCGCCATAACCGTCCCAATCGATGCCATCACGCGTGTCGAACACCGATCCGCGCGCGTCGATCAGCACCGCATCGTCGTAATAGCGCACCCAATTGTAACCCGGCATCGGCCGGCTCAGGCCATAGCCCTGCCAGTCGGTGACGTAGAAGCGCGGGGCGACCCAGTAGCGCGGCAAGGCATAGCCGCGGTACGGCCGGCGATAGGCGCTCCAGCCGCCGGGCGCGTTGGCGCCGCCCCACCAGCGACCACCGACCTTGCTGCCCCAGCGCGATTGACCCGCGGGGGCGGCGACCGGCCGACGGTAGCCGCCGCGCGGCGCCTGCCAGGACTGGATCGTCTTCGGCGGCGCCACGCCCACGGCCGGCGCGGGATAGCCGGCCCCCGCGCGCGGGCCATCGGGACCATGTGCGATCACCCGCTGCGCATCCGCACCGCCGGCGGCACCCAGCACCAGGCCGGCCGTCGCAATCCACCACGTCCGCATCGTCTTCTCCCTGTTGCCCGTACGCCGCCCCCGACGCCGACGGTTAACGTCACATTAGCAATCAGCCTATCATTTCACCCCCGGAGTCGCCAGACCGCCGGCAGTCCCGTTTCGGATCAAAGGGTTCGGCTCGCCAACAATGCCGCGAGCGCCTCGCAGCCGGCGGCATCCTCGGCATCGAAGCGCGCGGCTTCCGGACTGTCGAGATCGAGCACGCCGACCAGCATTCCGTCTCGGACGATCGGCACCACCAGCTCCGACCGGCTCGCCGCGTCGCAGGCGATATGGCCGGGAAAGGCATGGACGTCCTCGACCAATTGCGTCGTCCGCGTCGCCGCCGCGGTGCCGCACACGCCCTTGCCGAGCGCGATGCGGATGCACGCCGCCTTGCCCTGGAACGGCCCGAGCACGAGCTCGTCGCCGACCAGCCGATAGAAGCCCGCCCAGTTGAGGTCCGGCAGATATTGCCAGATCAGCGCCGAGGCATTGGCCATATTGGCGATGGCATCGGGCTCGTCCGCGGTCAGCGCATCGAGCGCGGACAGCAGATCGCGATACAGATCGGCCTTCGAGCCGGCGGAAATGTCGAACTGATACATGCCGCGCGATGTAGGGGCGATACGGTGCAACGCATATAGTGCAGACCCAATTCCTCCCCGGCCACTGGAAGCCCTTGCATACGGGCGGTTCTTCTCAAGCTTTCTCCTTCACCCCGGACTTGTTCCGGGGTCCACCGGGCGGCAGGGGAGCGGTCCCCCCTCAAGCCTTCTCCTCGCCGCAGAGTGGACCCCGGAACAAGTCCGGGGTGACGGAAGGATCAAAAAACCACATTGCATACCGTCCGCCCCCTCATCGCCGCAACGAAGAGGGCATCGCCCCTACTCCACCCGCACCCGCCCGCGCCCGGCCTTCACGGAGCTGCGCCCCTTCTTCTCGTCGACCCGCCGCGCCTTCGCCGATTTGCTCGGCTTGGTCGGCCGGCGCTTCTTCGGCACGATCGTCGCTTCCTGGATCAACGCGACCAGTCGCTCGCGCACCTCGCGCCGGTTCATTTCCTGCGAGCGGTTGCTCTCGCCGCGCAGCGTCAGCACGCCGTCCTTGCTCAGCCGCGATCCCGCCAGCACGCTCATCCGCTGCTTGACCAGATCCGGCAGATTGGGCGAGCCCCAGACGTCGAAGCGCAGCAGCACCGCGCTGTCGGTGGTATTGACGTGCTGCCCGCCCGGTCCCGACGAACGCGTGAAGCTCTCCTCCACCTCGCGCTCGTCGATCGCGATCGATCGCGTCACCTGGATCAGCGGCACGGCGGGTCGCCTAGTCCGCCGGCGCCGCCGACACGATCCCCGGCCAGACGCCGAACCGCTCGGGCAGCGGCGCCTCGGCGACGATCGGGTCCTTGTTGGCGCGTGGCACGGTCAGCGCCGCCGCATGCAGCATCATGCCGCCCGGCTCGCCGGCGCCATAGACGGGATCGCCGACCACCGGCAGGCCGAGCCCGCTCGCGGCATGGACGCGGATCTGGTGCGTCCGCCCGGTCGTCGGCCGGAACTCGACCAGCGCGCGGCCGTCACGCGTGGCGAGCAGCCGCCAGGCGGTGCGCGATGCCTTGCCCTTGGGGTCCTCGACGATCCGCCAGCCCTCCTCGCGCGTGCTGACCTTGCCGAGCGGCATCTCGATCACGCCCTCGCTTGCCTCCGGCACGCCAGCGAGGATCGCGAGATAGCGTTTCTCCACCTCGCCGCGCTCGAACGCCTGCTGGAAGCGCGCCTGCGCCTTGGGATTGCGCGACAGCAGCAGGCAGCCGCTGGTGTCGCGGTCGAGCCGGTGCACCGCGGTGGGCCAGCGCTGGAAGCCGAACTTCAGCGAATCGAGGTGATTCTCCAGACTGAGGGAGCCGTCGCGCGGTTTGTCGACCGGCAAGCCCGCGGGCTTGTCGATGACCAGAGCCTCGCCGTCGATGAACAATACGCGGTCGCCATGCATGAGAAACGCCTTGCCACTCCCTGCCCGTCCGCGCCAGAGGCGCGCGATGCGTCGCGCCGCTCTTCTGCTCGCCACCATGGCCCTCGCCACCCCCGCGACCGCGCAGGTCTGCGCCGGCGCTTCGGCGAGCATGGCGCGCGACGGCCGCGTCTACGGCCACCTTCCCTATGGCGACGCGCCACCCGACGAACTGGTGGCCGCGCCGGCGGGCTTCGCGCTCAACGGCTGCATGGTCCGCCGCGACATGATCCCCGATCTCGAGCGGCTGCTCGCCGCGGCGCAGGGCGATCCGACGGTGATGGGCCAGCTTCGCGCGCTCTCCTGCCACCGCTCGATCATCCGTCAGGCGAGCGTCTTCTGCCGCGAACATCCCGATGCGGGCGGCGATCCCGACGCGACCCGCGCGATCTCGGTCGCGCCGCCCGGCCACAGCGAACATTCGACCGGCTATGCGCTCGATTTCGCGGTCCGCCCGGCGAACGGCTGCCCCGATGCCGAGGCGTGCATGGCGGCGACGCCGGCGGCGCGCTGGCTGGTCGCAAATGCGCCGCGCTTCGGCTTCGAAATGTCCTTCCCCGGCGGCAACAAGCAGAATGTGAAGTGGGAGCCGTGGCATTGGCGCTGGGTCGGGACCAGCGCGACCGCGCCGGGCGCCGCCCGCGCGCGCTTCATCTTCGCCAAGGCACGTGCGCAATTTCCCGCCAACCCCGCGGTCGACGGCGTACGGACCATCGCCAGGGTGCTCCCGATCGTGTATGTCGCGCTACCGGCCTGGCCCGCGCCCGAGCCGAAGAAGAAGCGTCGCCGCTGACGCACGAGGAGGGTCCATGTTCGTCGACTTCCGCGACCAACCACCCCCACCCCGTTGGGAACCCAAGCCGCCGCCGCGCCGCCTGACCCCGCGGCAACGCAAGACGATGGAGGTCGTCGTCGGCGTCAACATCGTGCTGCTGCTGATCGCGCCGCTCGGCGGTGCCACCATCCTGCAAGCGATCGGCGCGCTGCTGCGCTGACCGCGCTATGGACTAGTGCCCACCCCTTTCGAACGGGAGGCAAGGCTTGATGCCCAGACGGCGATGCCGATCGCCGAGACTTCCCAAAGCCATATTGCCTCCATGACCGATCCCACCATCTAATCCTCCGGGTGGCCGATCACGCGACCTTAACCACGCCCGGATTACCCCGGATCGTCATGCGCCGGATAAGTCTCATTGCGGCAGACGCAGGTTCGGGCGCGGCGTCGAAGATATGGCGGCGGCCAGCGAACCCGGTGATCGCGGGGTTTGCAGGCGTCGTGCTGATGATGGTGGTCGGCTGGCTGTCGGGGCAGGACTATAATTGGGACCTGCTGAATTATCACTTCGCATCGCCGGCATTGCTGTTGAGTGGGCGCTACGACGTCAATGTCGCGCCGTCGGGGCTGCAATCATGGTTCAACCCGATCGGCTATATCCCTGCCTTTCTGGCGATAACGTCCTTGCCCCCGTGGCTGGCGTCAGCCGCGCTGGCGGCGGCGAGCGGGCTGAACGCGCCGTTGATCTATCTCATTGCCGACGCCGTCGCTGGAGATCTGCCGCGCGAGGCTCGGGTGCGCGCGAGCTATGCCTGCGTCGCGATCGGGATGAGCGGCGCCATCATGTTCGGCGAGGCGGGAACGACCTTCCTCGATTCGACGCTCAGCATCGCCGTTCTAGGCGCGATCTACGCGGTGATCGTCGCCATGCGGTCCTCTGATCCCGCCAGAGCCCAGCGTTGCGTCGCCGTTGCCGGAATCTTGATGGGCGCGGCGTGTGGGTTGAAGCTGACGAACGTGCCGTTGGTGATCGGCCTCGCTGGGGCCGTGACAGCCTGCGTGCTCGTTCGCAGGCTGTCACCGGCGGCGGTCGTCGCTTTGACGATCGGGGGCGCAGCCGGGTTTGCGCTGACCGGGGGATGGTGGGCGTGGCGGATGTGGACGATGTTCGGCAATCCGGTGTTCCCGATCTTCAATCAATTGTTCCGGTCCCCGTTCGCGCCTGCCTCGCCGGTGATCGACACGACGTTCCTGCCGCGGGATTGGTCCGGGATCGTCAGCTATCCCTGGCATTGGCTGATCGGCGACAGGACGCCGGGGACCGAAGTGCCGCTGGTCGATCGACGTTACCCCATCGGCCTGTCCGCTGCCGTATTGGTGGCAATTGGCTGCATCGTGCGCCGCGATAATCGGGACGGGCGATCCAGCGCAGCGCTGCTGGTCGCAACGTTTGCCTTGGCCACCTATCTCGTGTGGCTATTCGCCTTCGCCATCCTGCGCTATCTCGTGACGATCGAGTTGCTGAGCGGCGTGCTGGTCCTCGCAGCGCTCCGAATGTTGCCGCCGGTGCGTGATCGCTGGACGCCGCGCGTGATGATCGTTGCGGCGGTCCTGCTGTCGATGACGACGCATCACGCGGGATGGGGGCGAGCACCGTTCACCGCGGACTGGTTCGGCGCGCGGGGAATGACGGCGCTTCATCGCACGGGAACGGTCTATGTTCTGCCGGGTGATACGCCGCTCGGATTCCTGATCCATGCCTTTCCCGACGACGCGCGCTTCGTGCGGGTGGGCGGGACGTTTCCGCTGACACGTGGTGATTTGCTGGGCGCGCGGGCGCAGAGCATGATCCGGGCAGCCCCTTTCGTGCGATCGCTGGCGGAAGCACCGACCGACGCAGCGGGGATCGCAACGCTCAGCAGGTTCGGGTTGGCGATCCGACCGGGCACATGCCGCCCCATCCAAACAAAGACGGGACGCGTGGAAAGTTGCGAGCTTGCGCTTTCTGGCCCGGCAGGACGGTTAAATTAAAAGCACGCCTCGGCTCAGAACTCGGCTGGCTCATGCTCCGTGTCCGGCCACACTATCTGCGTCGGACCGGGTAGCGGCCGCTATTGCAACGCCAGTGGCGGCAACGAGCGATATGGGGCCTGATCAAAGATAGAAGACGCCCCGCCGTCCGTAGTGACACAAGCTGGCGGGGCGCCGGGCCGAATTGCCTTGGCGATCGCAATACCGTTATATGGTTAAGACCCGCCTAACGCATGTTTGGCGCCCTGCACGGAGCCCGCGTGAGCAGGAACCCCGCTGACAATCGCTGCATCGGGATCAGCGGGAACAAGGCCCCTGCCCTACAGGCGTGAACGGCTCACGAACCCCGCAGCCTATTGCCGGATATACCGGAAATACCACACCTCATGGCCCTGCCGCCGCGCCTTACGTTCGTAGCGCGTCTCGGGCCAGTCGTCGGGCCGGGTCAGGAAGTCCGCCGGCGTCCGTGCCGTCCAGATGAAGTCGCGGCGCTGGTTCATGATCATCATCGCCCAGCGGCAATAGGTCGGATCGTCCGTCCCCAGCCGGAACTCGGCACCCGGCTTCAGCTTGGCGGCGATCGCGTCGAGCGGGCCGTGATTGATCATCCGCCGCTTGGCGTGGCGCGCCTTGGGCCAGGGGTCGGGGTGGAGGAGATAGACCCGGCTGAGGCTCGCATCGGGCAGCCGCTCGACCACCTCCAGCGCATCGCCCATATGCAGCCGCACGTTGGCGAGGCCACCGTCGCGGATATGGCCGAGCGCGCCGACCACGCCGTTGAGGAACGGCTCGCAGCCGATGAACCCGGTCTCGGGCCGCATCGTCGCCTGACCCGCGAGATGCTCGCCGGCACCGAAGCCGATCTCGAGCTCCAGCGGGCGGTCATCGCCGAACAGCACCCGCGCATCGAGCGCACCCGTCTCCGGCACGCTCAACGGCGCCAGCGTGTCCTCGACCAGCGCGGCCTGGCCGATGCGCAGCTTATGGCCCTGACGACGGCCGTAGAGGCGGCGGATGGTGGCGGGATCGTTCATGGTGGCGCGCCCTAGAACACAACGCGCCACAGGGAAACGCCGCATTCGCCCGCACCGCGCGGAGCAAAGCGGGGCGGCGGTCCGTTGCACCGTCACATGACCGACGACGCCCCCGATGGCGACGGCCTCAAGGCCGCCGATGCCAAGACGCTCCACCGTACGGTGCGCGAATCGGGGGAGGACGAGTTGCGCCGTCCCGCGATGCAATTGTTCTGGTCGGCGCTCGCCGCCGGCATCGCGATCAGCGTCTCGCTGCTGACCGAGGCGGCGTTGCACGCGGCCCTGCCCGATGCGCCGTGGCGCGAGCTGGTCAGCGGCCTGGGCTATCCGGTCGGCTTCATGGCGGTGATCCTCGGCCGGATGCAATTGTTTACCGAGAGTACGATCACCGCGATGCTGCCGCTGGTGACGCGGCCGTCGCGCTGGGCGCTGGCCCGCACGCTGCGGCTGTGGAGCATCGTCCTCGTCGCCAATCTGCTCGGCACCGCGCTCGCCGGGCTGGCGATCGCCACCGGCGCGATGGGCAGCGACGCGATCCGTCACGCCGCGCTCGCCATCTCGGCGGGGATCACGGAACTGTCCGCCGGCCGCACCTTCGTCAACGCGATCCCTGCCGGCTTCATGATCGCGATCCTCGCCTGGGCGCTGCCCAATGCGCGCAGCCAGAGCGTGGCCGTGATCTTCATCTTCACATACATCCTGACGATCGCCGGCTTCAGCCATTCGATCGTCGGTTCCAGCGAAGCCTTCCTGCTGCTGTTCGCCGGCCAGACCGGCGTCGTCCAGACGCTGGCGGGGCTGATCGCGCCGGCGGTGCTCGGCAATCTCGTCGGTGGCGCCGGCATTTTCGCGGTGCTCGCGCACGCACAGGTACGCGGCGAACCGCCGCAGGGAGAAGAGCAGTGAGCAAGGCGAAGACGGCCGCGAAGACGGTCGAACGGGTGGATCGTCATCTGACCCGGGATGCGGCGGCGAATCGCGATACGCTGCCGGTGCGCTTCGCCAGCTTCCTTGGCGAGGTGGCCGACCAGCCGCAGCTCATCACCGCCTCGATCGCGACGATCGCGGCGGGACTGGTCGGGCGGCGGCCCGATATGATCCGCGGCGGCACGCGGATGCTCGCGGCGCATCTCGTCGCCACCGGTATGAAAAGCGCGATCAAACATTCGATCGACCGCACCCGCCCCGCCAAGGCGATCGACGAGGGCGATCACCGGTTCGAACCGGGCGATAGCGACGACCACGATCTCAATTCCTTTCCATCGGGCCACACCGCCGGCGCGGTCGCGGTCGCACGGGCCGTTTCGCGCGAGATCGACGGCGCCGCCACCCCCGCCGCACTCGGCGTCGCGGCCGTCGCCGCGATCCAGCCGGTCGCCGGCAACCATTACCTTTCCGACGTGCTGGTCGGTGGCGCGATCGGCTGGGCGTCGGAAGCGCTGGTCGACGCCGTGTTCAACCATTTCGCGCCGCCGCCGGCCGAGAAAGTCCAACCAGTTTGAGCCAAGTTGTTCTGGGTTTGCCGTCCACCGCGTGCTAGGCCCACCGATACGGAAGCGTTATGAACATCCCTCCCGAACCTCTGCGCGAGAAGCGCAACAGCGTCATCGTCCGCGCCGCGGTCCGTCTTCCCGGCGGCGGCCAGAGTGAGCGGCGTGTGCGCAACCTGTCGCGCTCAGGGGCGTGCATCGACAATGACGGCGATCTCGCCGCGGGCATGATGCTCGCTATCGAAATGGGCCATATCACCGAACTGACCGGGGAGGTCATGTGGGTGAAGGACCGGCTCGCCGGCATTCGCTTCGCCGAGCCGATCGATCTCGACGAAGCCCGTAAGCCACGCGGCGTCACCGCGGCGCCCAAGGCCGGCTGGATGACCGATATCAACGACGCCTACCGCCGATAAGGCGACGGTTCGCCCGACGCGACCGCGAAACGCGCCCTGCCCCACCGGCAAAAGAAAACACCCTCCCGCGTCCGGCGACGCGAGAGGGTGTCGTTCACACAACCCTGATCGAACCGATCAGGCGACCGCGGCCTTGAGCTGCTCGACCAGATCGGTCTTTTCCCAGGTGAACAGGTCGCCCTCGGGCTCGCGACCGAAATGGCCATAGGCCGCCGACTTGACGTAGATCGGCGCGTTCAGCTTGAGATGCTGGCGGATGCCCTTCGGCGTCAGGCGCACGAGCTGCGGCAGCACCTGCTCCAGCTTCGCTTCTTCGACCGTGCCGGTGCCGTGCGTGTCGACATAGACCGACAGCGGCTCGGCAATGCCGATCGCATAGCTGAGCTGGATCGTGCAGCGCTTGGCGAGGCCCGCGGCGACGACGTTCTTGGCGAGATAGCGCGCGACATAGGCGGCCGAACGATCGACCTTGGTCGGATCCTTGCCGCTGAATGCGCCGCCGCCGTGCGGCGCCGCACCGCCGTAGGTGTCGACGATGATCTTGCGGCCGGTGACGCCCGCGTCGCCGTCCGGCCCGCCGATCTCGAACGCGCCGGTCGGATTGATATAGACCTTGGTCTCGTCGGTGACGAAGCCCTCGGGCAACGTGCTCGTCAGCACGCCGGTGACGTAATCCTTGAGCACGTCATATTTGGCGGCGTCGGCATTGTCGCCCTGCAGGCAATAGCCCGCCTTGTGCTGCGTCGAGACGACGAGCGCCACCGCCCGCGTCGGCACGCCATTCTCATATTGCAGCGTCACCTGGCTCTTGGCGTCGGGCTCGAGGAACGGCGCCTTGCCCGAATGGCGGTCGGCCGCCATCGTCTCGAGGATCTTGTGGCTGTAATAGAGCGTCGCCGGCATCAGGCCCGGCGTCTCGTCGGTCGCGTAACCGAACATGATGCCCTGGTCGCCCGCGCCCTCGTCCTTGTTCGAACCCTCGTCGACGCCCATCGCGATTTCCGCCGACTGGCCGTGCAGGTTGTTCTCGAAGGTGAAGCTTTCCCAGTGGAAGCCCGACTGTTCGTAGCCGATGCGCCTGACGGTCGCACGGACGGCGGCCTCGATCTCGGCGAGCGCGCCGTCGGCCCAGGCACCATTCTCATAGACGCCCTTGCAGCGGATTTCGCCCGCCAGCACGACGAGGTTGGTGGTGGTCAGCGTCTCGCAGGCGATACGCGCCTCCGGGTCCTTGGACAGGAACAGATCGACGATCGTGTCGCTGATCTGGTCGGCGACCTTGTCGGGATGGCCTTCGGAAACGGACTCGGACGTGAAGATATAGCTGCTGCGCATCACTGCCTCATAACGATATAAAGATGCCTTTATATGTCCGCTCCTAACGCGCACGGCGGCGGATGGCAATCGCCGCCGCCGCGAAGCCGAGCGCGACGATCAGCGCCGCAAAATTCCCCAGCCGGCTGAACAACGTGGGCGGCAGCGCCGGCGGCATCGGCAGCTCGATCGCCCCCGCCGTCTCGTGCGGCACGGTGGCGAGCAGCCGTCCGTCGGCGGCGATCACCGCCGAAATGCCGGTCGGAGTCGAGCGGACGATCGGCAGCCCTTCCTCGATCGCCCGCATCCGCGCCTGCGCGAGATGCTGCGGCGGCCCCCAGCGCCCGAACCAGGCATCGGTCGAGGGGTTGAAGAGGATTGCGGGGCGATGCGCCTCGTCGACCGTATGGCCGGAGAAGATGATCTCGTAGCAGATCTGGAAGCCGATCGCGCCGAAGCCCGGGATCGTCAGCGTGCGTGGACCGGGGCCGTCGTCGAAGTCGAAATCACCCGGCACCAGCCGCGCGAGGCCAAGCGGCTTGAGCAGCCACGGCACCGGCAGATACTCGCCGAACGGCACCAGATGCGCCTTGTCGTAGCGGCCGATGATGCGCGCGCGGGCATCGAGCGCGAACACCGAATTGGACGCCCCCGCGACATCGCCCTTGGCGTCGAAGCGCAGCGGCGTATGGCCGGTCATCAGCACGTCGCGCGGGCCGAGCAGCCGCGCCAGCCGCCAGCGGTTGAACAGCGGGCTCTGGCCGAAATAGATCCAGCGCGGATAGCCGCTTTCCAGATAGTCGCGGATCACCCCCTCTGGCCACAGCACCAGCCGCGGCCGCGGTCCGGGCGTTCCCGACTGGCGGATCAGCGCGGCGAGCATCACCTCCTGATCGCCCTCGCCGCGCGCGTCCTGCCCGACATTGGGCTGCACGACGCGCAGCAGCGGCGCATCGGGCCGGGCGGCCGGCGCCTGCGTCCACAAAGCGGAGACCGCCGCGACGACCAACAGCGCCAAGAGCCCCGCCGGCAACCGCCACCGCCGCTGCGGCAGGAGCAGCAACGACACCGCGGCGAGCACCGTGACGCCCGACAGTGCATAGGTGCCGATCCACGCCGACAGCCGCGCGACGCCGATCACCGGCAACCAGATCACCCCGATCGGGTCCCAGGCATAGCCGCTGAACAGCACGCTGCGCAGATATTCGCTGGCGATCCACGCCGCCGCGAAGACGAGCGCATAACCGGCATCGGGCCGCGCGCCGCGGCCGAAGCGCCAGCCGATGCCCGCAGCGGCCATCGGGAAGATCGCCAGATACAGCGCCAGCCCGACCGCGGCGAAATAGCCGAGCACCGGCGGCATCTTGTCCTGAAAGTCGAAGGCGTGCTGGAACCAGTTGTTGTTGATCGTGAAATGCCCGACGCCCCAGCACCAGCCGAGCCACAGCGCCCGCCGGCCGGTATCGGCGCGCTGGACGAGCGCGGCGAGCCCGGCGAGCCCGACCAGCGTCAACGGCCAGAGCTGCAACGGCGCGAACCCGGTCGCGGCGATCGCCCCGAGGATCAGCGCGACGAGGGCGGGACGGCGGGAGAGCAAGGCGGGCATGCGGCGCCGTGTAGCGTGCGGCAAACGCGATGTCCTCCCCCGCCGGCTTGGGGGATCGCATATGAACGCGCATTGTCGGCCCGCCGCTTTCCCAACCCGCCCCGTCACCCCGGACTTGTTCCGGGGTCCACCGGGCCGCAAGGGAACGGTGCCGCCTCAAGCCTTTCTCCTCGCCGCAGAGTGGACCCCGGAACGAGTCCGGGGTGACGGACCTGATGAGGACGCCGATCGAACCTCCCGCCGCCGGCATTTAGTAGCCCTCCCCGTCAACGAAGGAATTGCGGTGGCGCCAGCCACCACCCTCCCCTACCTTCGCCACATGTCCCTACGCCCCTTCCATCTCGCCTTCCCGGTCCACGATCTCGCCGCGGCGCGCGCCTTCTACGGCGGTGTGCTCGGCTGCCCCGAGGGCCGTTCCAGCGAGCAATGGATCGACTTCGACCTGTTCGGCCATCAGATCGTCGCGCATCTCGACCCCGCCGCCCGCGCCGTGCAGGTCGCCAACGAAGTCGACGGCCACCACGTCCCCGTCCCCCATTTCGGCGTCGTCCTCACCATGGCCGACTGGCAGGCGCTGAGCGAGCGCGTCGCCGCCGCGGGCGTACGCTTCGGGATCGAGCCGCACGTCCGCTTCCGCGGCGAGGCGGGCGAGCAGGCGACGATGTTCTTCTCCGACCCGTCGGGCAACGCGCTCGAGTTCAAGGCGTTCGGGAACGATGCGATGCTGTTCGCCACGACGAAGGATCAGATATGAGCGCCCCGATCGAACTCGACATTCCCCATCAGCTCGGCAAGACCGCGGTACGCGAACGCCTCGACGGCGGCATCGGCAAGATCGGCCGGCTGATCCCCGGCGGCGCGCAGGTCGAGCATCGCTGGGAGGGCGACACGATGCATTTCACCGTCGGCGCGATGGGCCAGACGATCGGCTGCCGCGCGACGGTGTCGGACAGCAACGTCCATGCGATCGTCGACCTGCCCGGCTTCCTCGGCCTGTTCGCCGGCAAGATCCGCGACGTAATCCAGCAGGAAGCACCCAAGCTGCTGAAGTAAATTCCTCCCCGGCACGGGGAGGTGGCGCGCCCGCAGGGCGTGACGGAGGGGGGCTTCCTCAAACGCCATGCCCGGTGGAAGCCCCCCTCCACCACCGCGCTGGCGCACGGCGGTCCCCCTCCCCGTGCCGGGGAGGAATAGGCTTATCCCATGTGCCGCTTGTCGAGCTTCCGCGCCAGCGTCCGCCGGTGCATCCCCAGCCGCCGCGCCGCCTCGGAGATGTTGAAGTCGACGTCCGCCAGCGTCTGGTGGATATGCTCCCATTCCAGCGTCTTGATCGACGTCGGCGGCGCCGCGGCGATTGTCGCGCCGGCATCGCCGTCGATCCGCGCGAACGCCGCCTCGATATCGTCGGTATTGGCGGGCTTGGTCAGGTAGTTGGTCGCGCCGAGCTTGATCGCCTCGACCGCGGTCGCGATGCTGGCGAAGCCGGTCAGCACGACGATCTTGATGCCCGGATCGATGCCATGGATCGTCGCCACGCAGGCCAGCCCCGACGCGCCGCCCAGCCGCAGGTCGACCACCGCATGATCGGGCCTGAAGTCGGCCACCGCCGCCTCCAGCCCGTCCGGCCCGGGCAGCATCGTCACCGCATAGCCGCGCCGCTCGAACGAGCGCCCCAGCGTCCGCGCGAAATTGGCGTCGTCCTCGACGATCAGCAGCCGCCGCTCGCTCATGCCCCGTCCTCCAACGCCAGCGCCGCCACCGGCAGCCGCAGCACCATCTCCGCGCCGCCCGCGATATTGCGCGCCGCCAGCGTCCCGCCGAGCGTGCGCAGCACGTTGGTGGCGAGAAACAGCCCCAGCCCCGCGCCGCGCCGCTCCTTGCTGGTGTTATAGGGCTTGCCGATCCCGGCGAGCACCGCTGGCGGAAAGCCGCTGCCATCGTCGCGCACGGTCAGCACGATCACCGCCCCCTCCACCGCCGCGGTCAGCGTGATCGCCGATGCCCCCGCCTCCGCGGCATTGTCGAGCAAATTGGTCAGCGCCTGCCCCAGCGCGCGGTCGGATACGATCGGCCGGTCGTCGCCGATCCGGTCCTCGAACGTCACCGCCCCCGGCCAGACCGCGACGATCCCCGACAGGAACCGGCGCAGCGTCGTGCGTTCGGGCGCCTCGCCGGTCACCTCGCCCGCGGCGAACAGGATGCCCGACACGATCGTCTTGCAGCGCATCACCTCCGCCTGCATCTCGTCGACCTCCGCGGCGAGGCGCGGTTCGGCACGGATCGCCGCCTCGCTCTTCCAGTCGCCGAGCAACACGAGGATCGACGACAATGGCGTGCCGAGTTCGTGCGCCGCGCCGCTGGCAAGCAGGCCCATGCGGACGATATGGTCCTCCTCGGCGGCGCGCTGGCGCATCGCGGCGAGATGCGCATCGCGGCTGCGGAGGTTGGCGGCGATCCGCGTCACGAACAGCACGAGCAGCACCGCGGCGAGCACGAAATTGGCCCATAATCCCATGACATAGACCGGCGAAAGCCGCGTCGCGAACCACGGCGGCAGCGCCAGCGGCGGGCTAAGCAGCGCGACCAGCCCGAACGCCACCGTCGTCAGCGCGACCAGCGCCCAGCTCGACCAGGCGTGGAGCAGCACCGCGCCCATCACCACCTGCAACAGGTAGAGCGAGACGAACGGATTGGACGCCCCGCCGCTGAGATAGAGCTGCACCGACAGCGCGACGACGTCGCAGGCCAGCGAGCCGAACAACTGGAAATTGGTCACCGGCCAATGCGGATGGCCGAGCCACGTCATCGCATTGAGCATGACGAGCGCGGCGAGCACCACCCCCATCGCGACGACCGGCAGGTGGATGCCGAGCCCGTAATGGACGATCAGGATCGCCGCCGCCTGTCCGCCGACCGCCATCCAGCGCAGCAGCACAAGCAACCGCATGTTGCGTGCCGCGGCATCCTCGGGCGCGGGCGGCGGCAGGCGGGGCGGCTGGGTCGGCATCGTCAGGGATGTAGGCGCGTTTGCGGCGGAGCGCCACGCGCGGGGCAGTGAGGCGCGTACAGTCATCCAGACAGCCCGGTGCTCCTGCGAAAGCAGGAGCCCAGGGCCAAGCCAAACAACGTCCTATTGCGCTCGGAACCCTGGGCTCCTGCGTTCGCAGGAGCACTGGCGGAGTTGTTGGGGCACGTACGAAGGCGGCCCGCTCACGCGCAGGCCGCCCCTTGCCTCACTTCAGCTTGGCGGCCGTCTCGGCGATCCGCTTGCCCTGATAGCGCGCGCCGGCGAGTTCTTCCTCATGCGGCTGGCGCGAGCCATCACCGGCGGCGATCGTCGTCGCGCCATAAGGCGAGCCGCCGCGGACCTCGTCAACGCCCATCTGGCCCTGGAAACCATAGTCCAGACCGACGATCGTCATGCCGTGATGCAGCAGATTGGTGATGATCGAGAACAGCGTCGTCTCCTGCCCGCCATGCTGGCTGGCGGTCGAGGTGAACGCGCCGCCGACCTTTCCGACCAGCGCACCCTTCGCCCACAGGCCACCGGTCGTGTCCCAATAGGCCGCCATCTGCGCCGGCATCCGGCCATAGCGGGTCGGCGCGCCGACGATGATCGCGTCATACTGGGCGAGCGCGTCCGGGCCTTCGATCTCGGGGTGCGCGGTGTCGGTCTTGAAATGCGCGGCCTTGACCACCTCGGCGGGCGCCGTCTCGGCGACGCGGCGGATATCGACCTCCGCCCCGCCGGCGCGCGCGCCCTCGGCGACGGCGTCGGCCATCTGTTCGATATGGCCGTAGGACGAATAATAGAGCACCAGAACCTTGGTCATCCGAACGTCTCCAATGTGCGTGTCGCACCCTAAATGGTCCCGTCGGGACGGTGCGTAAACGGAAACGCTGGAAACCGACCGTTTCCACGCTAGGTTCCCCGGCCTGCCGAAGGGACCATGATGCGCCTACCCGATCTCGAAGCCTGGGCGATCTTCGCCGCCGTCGCCGAGCACAATTCGTTCAGCGCCGCCGCCGATGCGATCGGCCTCAGCAAGGCGACCGTGTCGAAGGCGATCACCCGGCTCGAAGAGCAGATCGGCCAGTCGCTGTTCCACCGCACCTCGCGCCGGCTCGCGCTGACCGAGGCGGGCAAGCCGCTCGCCGCGCACGCCGCGCGCATCCTCGCCGAGGCGCAGGCTGCCGAGGAAGCCGCGCGCGACGCACTGAGCGCACCGACCGGCCGCGTCCGCCTCGCCGCGCCGATGAGCTTCGGCGTGCGCAACGTCGCGCCGCTGCTCGCCGAATTCCTCGCCGCCCATCCCGGCATCGAGATCGACCTGCATCTGTCCGACGCGCGCGTCGATATCGTCGCCGAAGGCTTCGACGTCGCGCTGCGCATCGGCGACCTGCCCGACAGCAGCCTGCGCGGTCGCCGCCTGTGCGACATCCGCACGCATCTGGTCGCGGCCCCCGCCTACCTCGCCGCGCACGGCACGCCTACTCACCCGTCCGAGCTCGCCCGCCATCGCGTGCTCGGCTATTCCAACGTGCTCGCGCCGTGGCGCTTCCAGCACGCCGACGGCAGCGACGTCGCGATCCGTCCGCAGGGGCCGCTGATCGCCAATAGCGGCGAGGCGCTGATCCCGACGCTGATCGCCGGGCTCGGCATCGCCCGCCTGCCCGGCTTCATCGTCGGACCGCATATTGGCAGCGGCGCGGTGGTGACGATCCTGCCCGACTGGTCCGCCGCGGCGATCGGCCTGCATCTGCTCACCCCGCCGAGCGCGCTGCGCCCGGCGCGGGTCGAGGCGCTGATCGCCTTTCTGTCGGGCCGGCTGCGCGACCCCTGCGCCGAAGCGGATCAGCCCGCGCGCGCGACCTGAAAGCCGGCGAACGACTGGCTGACCGGCATCAGCTCCAGCCGGTTGATGTTGAGATGCGGCGGCAGCGTCGCCACCCACAGCATAGTCGCGGCGATATCCTCCGCGGTCATCGGATCGGCGCCTTTGTAGAGCGCGTCGGACGCCGCCTGATCGCCGCCGGTGCGCACCGTGGTGAATTCGGTCTCGACCATGCCCGGTTCGATCGAGGTGACGCGCACCCCCTTGCCGTGCAGGTCGGAGCGCAGGCCGAGCGAGAATTGCTCGACGAACGCCTTGGTGCCGCCATAGACGTTGCCGCCGCTATACGGATAAGTCGCCGCCACCGACGACAGATTGATGATCGCCCCACGCCGCGCGATCAGTCCCGGCAGCAGCCGGTGGGTCAGCGACACCAGAGCGGTGACGTTGGTCGCGATCATCGTCCGCCAGTCGTCGAGGTTCGCCTCCTGCGCCGGCTTCGTACCGAGCGCCAGCCCGGCGTTGTTGATCAGCAGATCGACGTCGCGCCAGTCCTCGGGCAATCCGGCGATTGCCTTGCCCGCCGCCGCTTCGTCGGCGACGTCGAAGGCGAGCGTATGCACCGCCTCGCCGAGCCGCGCGCGCAACGCGTCGAGCCGCTCGACCCGCCGCCCGGTGGCGATCACGCGCCACCCCGCACCCACGAACGCCGTCGCCGCCGCCGCGCCGATGCCGGCGGTCGCGCCGGTGATGAAAGCCGTCTTGGTCATATCGTCTCCGCTGATCCTGTCGCGCTGCGTCAAAGCGCGACCGCCTTACAACGATCCCGCGTAGCGCCGCCAGCGATCGGGATGGGGCGGTGCCCGCGGTCACACCCGACCCTGCTCGAAGCTATCCCAGTGCTCCTGCGAAAGCAGGAGCCCAGGAGTCCCAAGCGTCACGAGGCGTTAGCTCGCTCGACCCTAGGCTCCTGCTTTCGCAGGAGCACCGTGCGGCTCCATGGCGAGAGGTCTCGACCCGTTTCGACATAACGCGGAAGCGGCCGAGCGCCGCGACCCCGAAGACCACAGGAACCCGCACCATCGCAAGACGTTACGCCACATCAACGATTCAGGAGAGATGCGGGTGTCGAGACCGGACCAGCCGGCGGTTCGATCGGCGGACGCCGAGCTGCGGCATCTCCTCGCCCTGTTGCGTGACCGCGACCATCGGTTCGTCACCCCGACCCCGGCGACCCACGCCCGCGTTCTCGCCCGCGCCGACCGGCAGGCGGCGCGCTGCGTCGAGGACATGCTCGGCTGGAGCCTGCCCTATCGCCCCGGCGACTGCGACGCGGCGATCGAAGCGCTGCTCGACCGTGCCGGCGTCACCGTACCGGCCGGCGATCGCCGCCGCGCGACGATCCGCGTCTCGCGGCTCCACGATCATCTCTTCGTCCATTCCGCTTATCCCACCGACGCGGCGGATGCGGTCTTCTTCGGCCCGGACAGCTATCGGTTCGCCGATTTGATCCGCGACGAACTGCGCGACTGCCCGGCACGCGCCGGCGCGCAGATGGTCGACATCGGTACCGGCTCGGGCGTCGGCGGCATCGTCGCCGCGACCGCTTGCCCGGGGCTGCGCATCCACATGACCGACGTCAATCCGGCGGCGCTCCGCTTTGCGCGCATCAACGCCGCCGCGGCCGGCATCGCCGCCGACTTCCACGAGAGCGACAGCCTCGCCACCATCCCGGGTCCCATCGACGTCGCCACCGCCAACCCGCCCTACGTCATCGACAGCGGCAAGCGGCTCTACCGTCACGGCGGCGCGATGCACGGCGGTCAGGTATCGCTCGACATGGCGGTGATGGCGATGGACCGGCTTGCCCCCGCCGGCCGGCTGATCCTCTACACCGGCAGTGCGATCGTCCGCGGCCACGACCAGCTCGCCGCCGCACTCGCCGAGGCGGCGGCCGCGCGCGGCTGCACGATGCGCTATCGCGAGATCGACCCCGACGTGTTCGGCGAGGAACTGGAGAATGCCCTATACCGCGACGTCGACCGCATCGCGCTGGTCGCCGCGGTCGTCACCCGCGCCGGCTAGCCGCATCACCGCCATGTCGGCGGTGACGTTGCCGACCGTGCGGAACAGATCGGGGATCGTCTCGACCGCGAGCAGCAACGGCAACAGCTCCACCGGCACGCCGAGCGCGAGGCACACCGGCCCGATCGTCGCGAAGAACGACACCTGCGCCGGCAGTCCGACCGCGGCGAGGCTGACCGCCGCCGCGACGAGCGCGCCCGTTACCACCAGGCCGATCCCCGGCGACATGCCGTAGACCGCCGCCAGATACAGCGCGACCGCGATGTTGGCGGCAGCGCTCGCAGCGCGGAAGATCGACACGGCGAGCGGCAGAACGATCCCCGCCGCATTGCGCGCGACGCCCAATGCGGGCGCCGCCTCGACCATCGCCGGCAGCGTCGCCAGCGAGGATTGCGTCG
This sequence comes from Sphingomonas taxi, assembly GCF_000764535.1. Lineage (NCBI taxonomy): Bacteria > Pseudomonadati > Pseudomonadota > Alphaproteobacteria > Sphingomonadales > Sphingomonadaceae > Sphingomonas > Sphingomonas taxi. The sequence goes on from NZ_CP009571.1 coordinate 2,122,861, forward strand.
AGAGCGCGACGACCTGCGCCGGCAGCGCCGCCTTCGCGAAGCGCAGCGGCGACAGCCCGCCAAAGACGAGCACGACGACATAGGCGAGCACGCCGATCAGCAGGCACGCGCAGGCGACGATCACGACATAGTGCGCGAGCACCGCCACCGCGCCGCTCCCCGCCCGCGCACCGAGTCCGAAGGCGAGCGCGAATACGCCGATCGGCGCGACCAGCAGCACCCATTGCACGATCACCAGCATCGTCTCTGCGATCGCCCGGAACATCGTCTGCAACGCGCGCTGCAGCTCGGGCGCGACGCGCGTCGCGGCGAAGCCGAAGAACAAAGCGAAGACGACGAGCGGCACCATCGCCGTCTCCGCCGCCGCCTTGATCGGATTGGCCGGGATGATGTTGCCGAGCCAGTCCCCCGCCCCGCCGATCGCCGGCACCGCACCCACCGGCCGCAACGCCGCCGCATCGCCGACCGGCCACAGATGCAGCAGCAACGTCGTGCTCGCCGCCGCCGCCAGACACCCGCCGCACAGCAACGCCGCGAACCAGAGCAAGGCGCGCAACGCCACCCGATCCTGCCGCGCGTCCTGCGCCGCGCCGAGAATACCGGTGACGAGCAGGGAGAAGACGAGCGGCACCACCGTCATCGTCAACGCATCGAGCCACAACCGCCCGACCGGCCCGGTCACCGCGAGCATCGGCGCGGCCAACGCCCGCCCGCTGACCATCGCCCCGCCGATCAACCCGAGCGCCAGCCCGGCGAGGATCCGAAGCGCGGACCGGTTCAACCCCCCAGCTCCCGGCCGTGCGGGCGCAAGGCCCGGTCCTGCGCAACGTCCACACCCATCCCCTCGCCCACCAGCCGCATACCGAAGCAGGTAGGGAAAACTTTTACCAGCTATTCCGCGCCTTACGTCACGGCGTGTCGAACAGCGCCGCCAATTGCTCGATGATCGTCCCGCCCAGTTGCTCGGCGTCCATGATCGTCACCGCGCGTGCGTAATAGCGCGTCACGTCGTGGCCGATGCCGATCGCGACCAGCTCGACCGGCGACTTGCTCTCGATCCAGCCGATCACCTGACGCAAATGCCGCTCCAGATAGCTGCCAGAATTGACCGACAGCGTCGAATCGTCGACCGGCGCGCCGTCGCTGATCACCATCAGGATGCGCCGCTCCTCGGGTCGCGCGAGCAGCCGGCTGTGCGCCCAGAGCAGCGCCTCGCCGTCGATATTCTCCTTGAGCAGCCCCTCGCGCATCATCAGGCCGAGGTTGGTGCGCGCGCGCCGCCACGGCTCGTCCGCCTTCTTGTAGACGATGTGGCGGATGTCGTTGAGCCGCCCCGGCTGCGGCGGCCGCCCCGCGGCCAGCCACGTCTCGCGCGCCTGCCCGCCCTTCCACGCCCGCGTCGTGAAGCCCAGGATCTCGGTCTTGACGCCGCAGCGCTCCAGCGTGCGCGCAAGGATATCGGCGCTGATCGCGGCGATGCCAATCGGCCGGCCGCGCATCGACCCCGAATTGTCGATCAGCAGCGTCACCACCGTGTCGCGGAAATCGGTCTCGCGCTCGATCTTGTAGCTCAGCGACTGGCCCGGCGTGACGACGACGCGCGCCAGCCGCGCCGCATCGAGCATGCCCTCGTCCTGATCGAAATCCCACGACCGCGACTGTTGTGCCATCAGTCGCCGCTGCAACCGGTTGGCGAGCTTCGACACCGCCGATTGCAAATGCGCGAGCTGCTGGTCGAGATAGCCGCGCAGCCGTGCCAGTTCCTCGGCGTCGCACAAATCGGTGGCGGCGACGACCTCGTCGAACTGCGTCGTCCACGGCTTATATTCGAACTGCGGCATGAAGTCGCTGTTCGGGCGGTTGGGGCGCACCGGCTGCATCCCCTCGTCACCGTCGTCGCCGGGTTCGCCGTCGAGGTCGTCCATCGACTGGTCGCCGAATTCCTCGCCCTCGCCGTCGTCGCTGTCCGATTCCTGCGCCTCGCCGCGCGCGTCGACCTCGCCTTCGCCCTGGCCGCCCTCCTGCTCCTGATCCTCCTCGCCTTCGTCCTGCTGATGCTCGTCGGTGCCTTCGTCCTCCGAGCCGCCCTCGTCGGCGTTTTCGGGCAAGACCTCGCCCTCGACCAGCTCGAGTTCCTCGAGCATCTTCATCGCGAGGCTCTGGAACGCGCGCTGGTCGTCGAGCGCGAGCGCGAGGCTCGACAGGTCGGTGCGCGCATCAATCCATTCGCGCACCAATGCGAGGCCGGGCGCGGCGGCGGCCGGCGCTTCCAGCCCGGTCAGCCGCTCGCGCACCAGCAGCGACAGGGCGCTGGCGAGCGGCACCTCCTCACGCGTCCGCGCCCGCGTGATCGGGTCGCTGCGCATCCGCACGTCGAGCGCATGCGCCAGATTGTCGGCGATGCCCGCATAACCGCGGCTGCCGAGCGCCTCGACCCGCGCGCTCTCGACCGCGTCGAACACCGATCGCGCCACCGCCTCGGCGGGCGCGTGACGCATATGGAGCGCATCGTCGTGATGGCGCAGCCGCAACGCGAAGCCATCGGAAAAGCCGCGCGCCTCCGCCACCTGTTCGGCGGGGAGCGTGCGCGCCGGCATCGGCACCTTGATATGTTTGCCCGATTGCGCCGGCGCGTCGGCGGTGAAACCGAGTTCGACCTCCGGCTCCTCCGCGATCGCGCGCGCCGTCCCGGCGAGCACCGCCTTGAACCGGTCGAGGGGGGTATCGTTTGCCATCAGTTTTCCAGTGCGCGCTGCGCGGCGTCTCGCAGCGCGGGGATGTCGGTGCGCGCCGTATCGTAGATGACCTGCGCATCGATCCGGCTGTACTCGTGGCGCAGGCGATTACCGAGACTGCGCACATCGTTGAACGGTACCGGGAGAGCGAGCGCCGCGACGGCTTGCGCACCGATCTGCACGACCGCCTCCGATATCCGTTCGATACACCGTTCGACCGCATCCGCGACCAGCTGGTCCGCCCGGAAGCGATCGTAGTCGTAGCCGTCGAGATAGACCGAGATCCGGTCCGCATTGTCGACGATATGGTGAAGACGGCTTTCGATACGATCAAAAGACATGGACACGATCCCGATCGACCTGCGCCTGCAACCTCGGCTCCAGCGACGCCTCGGTCATGAAGTCGACCTTGACGCCGAGCATGTCCTCGATCCGGCCTTCGATCCCGAAGAAGCCGAACGGGCCGAGCGCACGGACCGCATCATAATCCACCGTCGCGACCAGATCGACGTCCGAATCCGGCCGCGCCTCATCGCGCGCCGTCGACCCGAAGATCGACAGGCGCATGATCCCGAGCTGGCGCAATTCGGGCTCACGCGCACGCAACCGTTCGAGAGCCTCGGCCTTCGTCATCCGATCCTTACGCTTTCCCCACCACGCTCTCCGGCAGGTCCTTGCCGAACACGCGCTGAAAATATTCCGCCACCAGCGGCCGCTCGTTCTCGTCGCACTTGTTGAGGAAGCTCAACCGGAACGCGAAGCCGACGTCGCCGAAGATCAGCGTGTTCTGCGCCCAGGTGATCACCGTGCGCGGGCTCATCACCGTCGAGATATCGCCGTTGACGAAGCCCTTGCGCGTCATGTCGGCGACGCGGACCATCTGTTCGACGGTCTTCTTGCCCTCGGGCTTGTCATATTCGCCCGACTTGGCGAGCACGATCTGCGATTCGACCGCCGCCGGCAGATAGTTGAGCGTGACGACGATGTTCCAGCGGTCCATCTGGCCCTGGTTGATCTGCTGCGTGCCGTGATACAGCCCGCTGGTGTCGCCGAGACCGACCGTATTGGCGGTCGCGAACAGCCGGAACCACGGGTTCGGGCGGATCACGCGATTCTGGTCGAGCAAGGTCAGCTTGCCCTCGGTCTCCAGCACGCGCTGGATCACGAACATCACGTCGGGCCGCCCCGCGTCATATTCGTCGAACACCAGAGCGGTCGGCGTCTGCAACGCCCATGGCAACAGGCCCTCGCGGAATTCGGTCACCTGCTGGCCATCGCGCAGCACGATCGCGTCGCGGCCGATCAGGTCGATCCGGCTGATATGCGCGTCGAGGTTGATGCGGATGCACGGCCAGTTGAGCCGTGCCGCGACCTGCTCGATATGGCTCGACTTGCCGGTGCCGTGATAGCCCTGCACCATCACGCGCCGGTTGTGCGCGAAGCCCGCCAGCACCGCCAGCGTCGTGTCCGGATCGAAGACATAGGCGGGGTCGAGATCGGGGACGCGCTCGTCCGCCTCGCTGAACGCGGGCACCTGCATGTCGCTGTCGATGCCGAACAGCTCGCGGATGCCGACCATCTTGTCGGGGGCATCGAGGATCGTCGTCTCGCGGCTGTCGGGCTGGGTATTGGGGATATCGGTCATCGGGTCGGGGCACCGTTTCGAAGCTGGGCAAATCAGAGGCGGCCCTCCCCAACGCGCGAAGCGAGCGAATGGCGCATCGCCTATCCAGTGGAAACGGATTGCCCCGCCGTCAAGCCGCCGCGACCGCGATCGTACGCGCGGGGCTTGACGCAGGACCGGAAAAGGCAGGTAATCCCTTGAAAAAAGGAGAGCGAGCCGATGCGCTATATCGACGGCTTCGTCACCGCCGTGCCGAGTGCACGACGCGATGCCTATCGTCGCCATGCGGCACAAGGCTGGACGGTCTTGCAGGCGGCGGGTGCCGGGCGGCAGGGCGAAGCCTGGGGCGACGATGTCCCCCATGGCACGCACACCGATTTCCATCGCGCCGTGCAGGCGACGCCGGACGAGACGGTGGTGTTCAGCTGGATCGAATATGCCGACAAGGCGACGCGCGACGCCGCCGCTGCACAGGTGATGGCCGCTCCCGAGATGGCGGCGCTGATCGAGACGATGCCGTTCGACGGCGCACGGATGATCTATGGCGGCTTCGAGGTCGTCGTCGATCAGGGCGCGCCCTCGCCCGCCACCGGTTATGTCGACGGCTTCCTGCTCGCCGCGCGCGACCGCGACGCCTATGTCGCGCTTGCCACCCGATCGGCACCGATCTTCCTCGATCACGGCGCGACTCGCGTCGTCGAGGCATGGGGTGACGACGTCCCGCCCGGCACACGCACCAGCTTCCCGCTGGCGACGCAGCGCGAGGACGGCGAAAGCGTCGTCTTCTCATGGATCGAATGGCCGTCGAAGGCGGTCCGCGACGCCGGCATGGCCGCGGCGATGGCCGATCCCCGGATGGAGACCGCGCCCGAAGCGCTGCCCTTCGATGGCAAGCGCATGATCTACGGCGGCTTTACCTTGCTGTTCCAATCCTGACGGAGGCTTTGCGATGCCACTGACCGACGGCTTGCCGATCTGGTTCGAACTGACGGCGCCCGATCCGGCCCGCGCCGCGCGCTTCTACGACCGCGTCCTCGGCTGGACGACGCAGCCGTCGCCGACGCCCGAACATGGCGGCTATTTGCTCGCCGCAGCCCCAGACGGCGTCAGCGTCGCCGGGATGATGGCGCCCCCGCCGGGTGCGCCGCCGAACGGCGGGTGGGGCATCTATTTCGCGACGCGCGATATCGCGGCGACGCTCGCCCTCGCACAGCAGCGCGGCGCGACGATCCTGCTCGCGCCGATGGCCATCCCGCACGTCGGCACGATCGCGATCCTGCGCGATCCGCAGGGGGTCGACCTCCGGCTCATGCAGCCCGTGGCGCAGGATGAGGCCGCCCCCTTCTCGCAGGCCCCCGATGCCGTCGGCCACGCGGTCTGGATCGAGCTCGCGACGCCCGATCCCGACGAAGCGCTCGCCTTCTACGGGGCGCTGTTCGGCTGGACGGCGGCGGGCGCGATGCCGATGGGGCAGATGGGCGACTATACCTTCCTCGCCGCCGGCGACGCGCGACCCGGGGCCGTCATGTCGAGCGTCAGCACGCAGGCACCGGCACGCTGGAACAGCTATGTCCTCGTCGCCGAGATCGATACGGCGATCGTGGCGGCGCAGGCGGCGGGCGGCACGTTGATCCAGGGCCCGGACGAGATCCCCGGCGGCGACTATTCCGCCAATATCCTCGATCCCGACGGCAGCCAGATCGGCCTCGTCGGTCCGCGCCGGAGCGCCACCGCATGACGGCCGCGCACGAACTGTCGATCACCCGCCTGATCGACGCGCCGGTCGCCGCCGTATGGCGGGCATGGACCGAGGATACCGGCGCGTGGTTCTGCCCCAAGCCCTGGACCGCCGAATTCGTAACGCAGGAGCTCGTCGCCGGCGGCCGTTCGCAGATCGTCATGCGCGGCCCCGGCGGCGAGGAAAACCGGCTCGAGGGCGTGTATCTCGAGGTGGTGCCGCAGGTGCGGATCGTCGCGACCGACGCCTTCACCGCGGGCTGGCACCCCGCCGGCCCGTTCATGGTGCGGATCGATTCGTTCGCCGAAGAGGCCGGTGGCACGCGCTACACGGCGACCGCGCGGCACTGGACGGCGGAGGCGAAGGCCAGCCACGCCGCAATGGGGTTCGAGGCGGGGTGGAACGCCGCCGCCGACCAGTTGGAGGCGATCGCACGGCGCCTGGCGAGCGAATAGACTACGCCCCCGATCAGACGAAGGCCGGCGCCTGTCGCAATTGCTGATACGCCGCGATCACCGATTGCAGCCGCGCCTCGTGGCTGCGGTCGCCGCCGTTGCGGTCGGGGTGATATTGCCGCACCAGCTCCGAATAGCGTTTGCGCAGCGCCTGCCGGTCGGCATCCGCCGCCAGCCCCAGCACCTTGAGGCTCGCGCGATCCTGCCCCGACAGCGGCTTGCCGTCGTTCCGCTCGGGCGCGACCTCGCGACGGAAGCGCGCGCCGATCGCATCGAGCGGATCGTTGAAATCCGCCCAGCGCGGCCCCTGGTCGCCATAGCCCGCCCGCGCGAAGGCACGCGTCTCATTCTCCCAGCCCGCCATCGGCCGTTGCGCCTGATGGATCTCGTCGGCGGTCATGCCGTCGAAATAATTGTAGCGGCTGTTGAACGCGCGCACATGGTCGAGGCACATCCATCGGAATGCACCCGGCCCGTTGCCCGTCGCCGCGCCTTCCAGCGGCGGCGCGCGGAACTCGCCCGGCTCCTCGCATCCCGGTTCGGCGCAGACGCGGCCCTGGGCTTCCATCCGACCGTGGAACCGCGTCTGCGGCCGGTCCTTCTTCTCACTCGCGCGCGTCACGAACGCTCCCTAATTGGCGCAATGCCGATATATAGGCGCGATGACCGACACCGCTACCGGCCCGCTCGCCGACATCATCGCCGCCCGTCTCACCGCCGCGCTCGCCCCCACCCATCTCGAGGTCAGCAATGACAGCCACCTCCACGCCGGCCATATGGGCGACGACGGCACCGGCGAATCGCACTTCACCGTCCTCGTCGAAAGCCCTGCCTTCGCCGGCGCCAGCCGCGTCGCGCGCCAGCGTGCGGTGAACCATGCGCTCGCCGATCTGTTGTCGACGCGCATCCACGCGCTCGCCATCAAGGCGCGCGCCCCCGGGGAGTAAGCGCATGGTCTATCGCTTGTGGTATTGGCCGACGATCCAGGGCCGCGGCGAGTTCGTCCGCCTCGCGCTCGAAGCCGCCGGCATTCCTTACGAGGATTGCGCCCGCACCCAGGGCGCCGAGGCGATGATGCAGGATCTCGCGGCGCGGGCGAAGACCGGCCGCGGCCCCTATGCTCCGCCCTATCTGGCGCTCGACGGCCATGCGATCGCGCAGGTCGCCAACATCCTCCACTATCTCGGCCAGCAGCACGATCTCGCGCCGTCCGGCCTCGCCGACCGCTACTGGCTCGACCAGCTGCAACTGACGATCGCCGACATCGTCGCCGAGGTGCACAACGTCCATCACCCGGTCGCGATGATGGACTATTACGACGACCAGAAGCCCGAGGCCGCCCGCGCCGCCGCGCAGTTCCGCGACGAGCGCCTGCCCAAATATCTCGACCATTTCGAGGCCGCCGCCGCGCAAGGGGCCGGCGACTGGCTGTTCGCCGATCGTTGGACCTATGGCGACACCTCGCTGTTCCAGCTCGTCGAGGGACTGCGCTACATGTTCCCCCAGCGGATGAAGACGCTGGCGCCGCGCTACCCCGCCCTCCTGCGCCTGCACGCCGCGGTCGCCGACCTGCCCGGCATCCGCGCCTATCTGGCGAGCGAGCGCCGCCTGCCGTTCAACACCGACGGCATCTTCCGCCACTATCCCGAGCTCGACGCGGCGTAGCGCCCAAGACGCCCTTCTCCGACCAACCGTTCGTGCTGAGCCCGTCGAAGCACAGGTGAGTCTCAACGCCCTTCGACAGGCTCAGGGCGAACGGGGGGGGCCGGACAAGCCCTTGGCAAGCGCGGAACATCACCGTTTCACCATTGCCGCCTTCGCGCCGCCGCCGCGACCGGTTAGGGTCCGCCTATGGCCCGCATCCCCCGCCCCGCCGCACGCATCCTCCTCGTCGACGGCGAGGACCGCGTCCTGCTGATGCGCTTCACCCCGGACGATCGCCCGCCGCTCTGGTGCACCCCCGGCGGCGCGGTCGATCCCGGCGAGAGCTACGCGCAGGCCGCCCGCCGCGAATTGTGGGAGGAGGTCGGCCTCGACCTCGACTGCGGACCGGAGGTGGCGCAGCGCACCTGCGAATTCCTCACCTTCGAGCGCGTCGAAGTGATCGCCGACGAACGCTATTTCCGCGTCGACATCGACCAGCACGAGGTGAAGGCCGGCGCGCTCACCGAATTGGAGCAGCGCGTCCTCACCGGCTCGCGCTGGTTTGCGCGGGCCGAACTGGCCGATTGGCCCGAAACCATCTATCCTGCTGATCTCGAACAGCTTCTCAGCGAAACGGAGCCTGCCCGTGCTCGATGACTTCGTGCTCCAGACGATCACCCCGGTCACCCACGACCTCGGCGGCTTCAAGGTTCACCGCACCCTCCCCAACAAGGAGCGGACGATGGTCGGCCCGTTCCTGTTCTTCGACCAGATGGGGCCGGCGCATCTCGAGATCGGCAACGGCATCGACGTGCGGCCGCACCCGCATATCAACCTCGCGACCGTGACCTATCTGTTCGACGGGGCGATCGACCATCGCGATTCGCTCGGCACCCGCCAGCGGATCGAACCCGGCGCGGTCAATCTGATGACCGCGGGCCATGGCATCGTCCATTCGGAACGCTCGCCCGGCGACGAGCGGGAGGCCGGCCCGGCGCTGTCCGGCATCCAGACCTGGCTCGCGCTGCCCGAGGCGCAGGAGGAGATGGCGCCCGGCTTCGAACATGTCGCCAAGGCGGGATTGCCGACGATCGCCGCGCACGGCGCCCGCGCGCGCATCATCATGGGCGATCTGTGGGGCCAGCGCGCGCCGACCACCACCTATGCCGGCACGATCTACGCCGACATCGCGCTCGACCCCGGCGCGAGCGTGCCGATCGACGCCGCCGCCGAGGAACGCGCGGTCTATCTCGCGATGGGCGAGGCGACGCTGGAGGGCGTGCCGCTCGAACCGATGAAGCTCTACGTGCTGCGTCCGGGCATCGCCGCGACGCTGCGCTCGGGCAGCGGCGGTCGCGCGATGCTGGCGGGCGGCGACGCCTTCCGCACCCCGCGCCACGTCTGGTGGAATTTCGTCTCGTCGAGCCGCGAGCGGATCAACGAAGCCAAACGCGCATGGAGGGCGGGCGAATTTCCCGTCGTCCCCGGCGACGACAAGGAATGGATCCCCATCCCCGAAGTGCCGAATACGGTGAGCTATCCCTGACCTCCTCTGTCCTCCCCGCCGCCGCGGGGATGACGAAACAGGGACGGCGCAGCAACAGGAGAGCCTCATGACCCCAGCGGTACAGCGCATCGCCCTTCCCACCGGCGTCGAACTCGACGTCGCCATCGCCGGCGCGCCCGACCGGCCACCGGTGATCCTGCTCCACGGCTTTCCCGAATCGCACCGGACGTGGCGCGGCATCCTGCCCGACCTCGCCCGCGACCGTTATGTGATCGCCCCCGACCAGCGCGGCTTCGCCCGATCCTCGAAGCCCGAGGGCGTCGAGGCCTATGCCGCCGACAGGATCCTCGCCGACCTCATCGCGCTCGCCGATCACCTGAACATCGACCGGTTCACGCTGGTCGGCCACGACTGGGGCGGCGCGATCGCGTGGATGGCGGCGCTCGCCCGCCCCGACCGCGTCGCGCGGCTGGTGATCGTCAACGCGCCGCACCCCTATCTCTTCCAGCGCGCGCTGTTCGACGAACCCGAACAGCGCAAGGCGAGCCAATATATCACCCGCTTCCGCGACACGACGATCGACCGCGGCCTGACCGGCGCCGGCCTCGAGAAGTTCCTCGGCTCGACCTTCGCGCATCACGTCACCCACGCCATCGCCGGCGCCGACAAGGCCGCCTATCTCGACGAATGGTCGCAGCCGGGCGCGATGACCGCGATGCTCAACTGGTATCGCGCCTCCACCGTCATCGTCCCCACGATGGACGAGGCGCCGCCCCGCCCCGCTTTCCTCGATCGTCCCTTCCCGCCGGTAACGCAGGACACTTTGGTGATCTGGGGGATGCGCGATTCGGCGCTGCTGCCGGTGCTGGTCGACGATCTCGGCCCCTATGTGCCGAAGCTGACGGTCGAGAAGATCGACGCCGGCCATTTCGTGCCATGGGAAAAGCCTGAAGCGGTCGTCGCGGCGATGCGGCGTTGGCATATTTAAGGGCGCGTGCGAACCGCCAGCTTTCGTTTTGCTGACCAAAACATTCCTCGTGCGTTCAGCCGCCTAGGCGGAAAAGGCCGCCATGCTCTTCGCCGTCCCGACGGCCGAAGCGCGCCATAGAGGAGAGTTACGATGCGTAAGATCATCATCGCCGCCATCGCCGCCGCGACCGTCCTGCCCGCCGCCGCGGCGAGCGCGCAGAGCGCCCGTGAGGTCCGTCAGAGCGAACGCGAAGTCCGCCAGAGCGAGCGCGATCTCGCCCGCGCCCGCGCCTATGGCGACCGCGGCGACATCCGCGAGGCGCGCCGCGAGGTCCGCGAGGATCGCCGCGAACTGCGCGAGGACTGGCGCGACTATCGCCGCACGCACGGCGACGTCTATCGCCGCGGCGTCTATGCCGGTCCGCGAGGCTATCGCTACCGTCCGGTGAACGTCGGCTATCGCTTCGCGCCGGAATATTACGGCCAGCGCTACTGGATCAACGATTACGGCACCTATCGCCTGCCGCGTCCGGGCTTCGGCTATCAGCGCTGGGTCCGCTACGGCAACGACGTCGTGCTGGTCGACACCCGCTCGGGCCGCGCGGTGCAGGTCTACAACCGCTTCTTCTATTGATGATCGGGGCGGGAAGGGTTCGCGCCCTTCCCGCCGACGATCACTATCCCCTGTTCGTCATCCCGGCGAACGCCGGGACCCATGGTTTCGGTGTCGTCGGCGAGGCGCGATGCGGCAGCGATGCGCATCCATGGGTCCCGGCTTTCGCCGGGATGACGGAAACAGGGAATCTTATCCCTTTCAATCCGCCTCATACGCCCCGCGCCGCATCACATAGTCGCGCGTCTCATACGGCGCCGCCAACCCTTCGACCCACGCGCCATGCGCATGGGTCAGCGCCACCAGCTCCATCGCCGTCTTGCCCGGCCAGCCGCGCACGCGCACCTCGTGGCGGTGGAGATCGCGGTTCGGCTCCATCATCACCCAGCCGAGCGGCCGGTCCGCGCTCGCCCGAGCCCCCGCCGCCGCCATCGCCGCGACGATCCGCGCCCGCCCCGCGGCCGGAAGATACTGCCACACCACCGAATGCATCAGCACCCGCGTCACCCCCGCCGCCTGCGGCTCGGCGAGCCGCGCCTCGACCCAGTCGGCCGCATCGCCCTGCACCAGATCGACGCCGACACGCCGCACCTCGCCGATCGCCGCGGCGAGCCGCGCGAGTCGCTCCTGCGCATCGACCCAGACATAGGCCTCGAGCCGCGCCGCCTGCGCCGGATCGCCGACATCGACCGGCGCGATGTCGACGCCGCGCGCACCCACCACGTCGACCGTCGCCACGGGCGGCGCCACGCCACGCCATTCCGGCACGATCCGCACCGCCGCATCCTCCGGCCCGACCGTCACGCCCCCGAGATCGAAGCGGTAGCGCCCGAGCATCAGGTTGAGCCCCGCGCTCGACCCGATCTCCAGCACCTCGACGCGCGGCCCGAACCGCGTCGCGAGATGCAGCAGCCCGGTCATCAGCCCGGCCGACCGCGCCGCCTCGTTGGTCTGCGGCGGCCCGTCGAGCCACGGCAGCAGCGCCGCGTCGTGGTCGCGGACCACGCGCCCGAGCGTTGCCGCGACCGCCGCCTCATCGGTCACGACGCCGTCGAACACGCGCGACAGGTCGGCATCCGCGCCCGCACGATGCAATGCATGCAGCCCGCCGACCAGCCGCAGCACCACCGCATCCGCCACCGGCTCGCCCGGCCAGTCGAGCACCCGCCGCCCGGTCTCCGTCGACCGATCGAGCGCCTGCCCCAGCGCCACGCAGACGCGCGCCGTCACCGGCGCCGCCATCGCCGCGCAATAGCCCGCCTGCACCGCAAATGCCGCCCGATTCTCCGCTTCGCCCGCCATCGACTCGCCTCCTCGTCGCGCTCTGTTGCGCCCACCCCTGCCCGCCAGTAAAGCCCGGGCCGTGTCGACACCCCCCTTAGTCATCGCCGTGCCGAAAGGCCGTATCCTCGCCGAGGCGCTGCCGCTGCTCGCGCGCGCCGGCATCCACCCCGAAGCCGCGTTCGGCGACGAGAACAGTCGCGCGCTGCGCTTCGCCACCGACGTGCCGCATATCGAGCTGATCCGCGTCCGCGCCTTCGACGTCGCGACCTTCGTCGCGCACGGCGCCGCGCAGCTCGGCATCGTCGGGTCGGACGTGCTCGCCGAATTCGCTTATTCGGAACTCTATGCGCCGGTCGACCTCGGCATCGGCCATTGCCGCATCTCGGTCGCCGAGCCCGCCGCGATGGCCGCGACCGACGATCCGCGCGGCTGGAGCCACGTTCGCGTCGCCACCAAATATCCGCACACCACCGCCGCGCATTTCGCCGCGCGCGGCGTCCAGGCCGAATGCGTCAAGCTCAACGGCGCGATGGAGCTGGCGCCGACGCTCGGCCTCGCGCCGCGCATCGTCGACCTCGTCTCCTCGGGCAAGACGCTCAAGGAGAACGGCCTCGTCGAGGTCGAGGTGATCGCCGAGGTCACCAGCCGCCTGATCGTCAACCGCGCCGCGATGAAGACCCGGCCCGAGGTCGTGCCGCTGGTCGAGGCGTTCCGCCGCGCCGTCGCGCAGGAACAGGCGGCATGATCCGCCTCGACACCCGCGACGCCGGCTTCGCCGACGCCTTCACCGCCTTGGTCGAGGGCCGCCGCGAAGCCTCCGCCGACGTCACCCGCGACGTCGCCGCGATCATCCGCGCCGTCCGCGACGACGGCGAGGCCGCGGTCGAAGCCTTCACCCGCAAGCTCGACCGCCACGATCTCGCCGAAACCGGCTGGCGCATCGAACCCGCCACCTGCGCCGCCGCCTATGCCGCGCTCGACCCATCGTTGCGCGACGCGCTCGACCTCGCCGCCGCACGCATCCGCGCCTATCACGAGCGCCAGAAGCCCACCGACAGCGATTATGTCGACGAGGCCGGCGTCCGCCTCGGCGCGCGCTGGCGCGGCGTCGACGCGGCGGGCCTCTACGTTCCCGGCGGCCGCGCCGCCTACCCGTCGTCGCTGCTGATGAACGCCATCCCCGCCAAGGTCGCGGGCGTCGGCCGGCTGGTGATGGTCACGCCGACGCCCGACGGCCAGATCAACGATCTCGTCCTCGCCGCCGCGCATCTCGCCGGGGTGGACGAGGTGTGGCGGATCGGCGGTGCGCAGGCGATCGCCGCGCTCGCCTACGGCGCCGGCCGCATCCTGCCGGTCGACGTCGTCACCGGCCCGGGCAATGCCTGGGTCGCCGAGGCCAAGCGCCAGGTCTATGGCGTCGTCGGAATCGACATGGTCGCCGGCCCCAGCGAGATCGTCGTCGTCGCCGATGCGCTGAACGACCCGCAATGGACCGCCGCCGACCTGCTCAGCCAGGCCGAGCACGACGTCACCACGCAGTCGATCCTGTTCACCGACGACGCCGCTTATGCCGACCGCGTCGCGGCGGCGGTCGACGAGGAACTGGCGATCCTGCCCACCGCCGCGGTCGCCCGCGCCGCTTGGGACGCCAATGGCGCGATCATCGTCGTCGAATCGCTCGATGCCGCCTGCCCGCTGGTCGACCGCCTCGCGCCGGAGCATCTCCAGCTCGCCGTCGACGACCCGCAAGCGCTGTTCGACCGCGTCCGCCATGCCGGCAGCGTCTTCCTCGGCCGCCACACGCCGGAAGCGATCGGGGACTATGTTGCCGGCCCCAACCACGTCCTCCCGACGGGCCGCCGCGCCCGCTTCGCCAGCGGCCTGTCGGTGCTCGACTTCATGAAGCGCACCAGCTTCCTCGGGCTGGACGAGGCCGCGCTGGCGAAGCTCGGCCCCGCGACGGTCGCCCTCGCCCACGCCGAAGGCCTGCCCGCGCATGCGCGTTCGGTGGCGTTGCGGTTGCGGCTCAATCGGTAGAAGATTTTGTTCGCGCAGAGGCGCAGAGACGCAGAGATGATGTGGGTGGGAAGCCCGGCTGCCCCGATCACGGCCCACTAACCCGGCGCCGCCGGGAGCAGGCGCTACGCTCCTTCCAAGCGATCGGCGACTATGTCGCCGGCCCTAACCACGTCCTGCCAACGGGCCGCCGCGCCCGCTTCGCCAGTGGCCTGTCGGTGCTCGACTTCATGAAGCGCACCAGCTTACTCGGGCTCGACGAGGCCGCGCTGGCGAAACTCGGCCCCGCCACCGTCCCCCTCGCCCACGCCAAGGGCCTACCCGCGCATGCCCGCTCGGTGGCGTTGCGGTTACGGCTCAATCGGTAGAAGATTTTGTTCGCGCAGAGACACAGAGACGCGGAGATGATGTAGGTGGGAAGCCCGGCTGCCCCGATCACGGCCCGCTAACCCGGCGCCGCCCGGGGCAGGCGCTACGCTCCTTCCAAGTGAAACCTCTCCGCGCCTCTGCGCCTCTGCGCGAACAAAATCCTTCTTCGCGCCTTCGCGTGAATCAATTCAGCGTCAAAGCATCCCCGGCCACGTCGCCGACGTACCTCTCATCAGCAACCCGCAAAGGGTGCGCCAAGAGAAGGATGCTCCCATGACCAAGACCCATTTCCGCGCCGGGCTCGCTGCCGTCGCACTGCTCGCCGCCGGCCCTGCCATGTCGGCCGCCAAGAACCCGATGGTCGGCGGCGCCGCGATGTACCCGACCAGGACGATCGTCGAGAATGCGGTCAATTCGAAGGATCACACCACGCTCGTCGCCGCGGTCAAGGCGGCGGGTCTCGTCGACACGCTCTCCGGCCCCGGCCCGTTCACCGTCTTCGCGCCGACCAACGCCGCCTTCGCCAAGCTCCCCGCCGGCACCGTCGACACGCTGGTCAAGCCCGAGAACAAGGCGACGCTGACCAACATCCTGACCTATCACGTCGTTGCCGGCACGATGACGTCGAAGCAGATCGCCGCCGCGATCAAGGCCGGCGGCGGCAAGGCGACGCTGACCACGGTGCAGGGCGAGCCGCTCACCGCCGCGATGATGGGCAACACGCTGATGCTCACCGATGCCAAGGGCGGCACCAGCCACGTCACGATCAAGGACGTCATGCAGTCGAACGGCGTCATCCACGTCGTCGACACCGTGCTGATGCCCTGATCCCGCTTCGGGCCGCGGCGCGCACGGCGTCGCGGCCCGGCAGAGGGGTGACGGATCGCGTCAATCCGATTACAGGCCCGCCGGATGTCCCGAAGCTCCAACCGCACCCAGGCGCGCGCCGCCGCCCGCCTCGCCGCCGTCCAGGCGCTCTACCAGCACGAGATGGAAGGCACCGCGGTGCCGTCGCTGCTCCACGAATTCCACAACCACCGTCTCGGCGCGACGATCGAGGACGCGGAATATGCCGACGCCGACGTCGATTTCTTCGACGACCTCGTCAAGGGCACGACCGCGCGCGCCGGCGAGATCGACCTCGCGATCGAGAAGAAGCTCGCCAAGGGCTGGACGCTCGCCCGCCTCGACAAGCCGATGAAGGCGATCCTGCGCGCCGGTACCTACGAGCTGATGGCGCGCGCCGACGTGCCCGTCGGTGCGACGATCAGCGAATATGTCGACGTCGCCCACGCCTTCTACGAGCGCCGCGAGGCCGGCTTCGTCAACGGCCTGCTCGACGGCATCGCCAAGGACGTACGCACGGCGTAGCTCAAATTCCTTCCCCGCCGGGGCAGGGCAATCGCATATCGACACTCGTGCGAGCCTGTCGTCTTCCAAGCCCACCCGTCACCCCGGACTTGTTCCGGGGTCCACTCTGCGGCGAGGAGAAAGGCCTGATTCGACACCGTTCTCTCGCGGCCCGGTGGACCCCGGAACAAGTCCGGGGTGACGAATCTGATGAGGAAACCGATCGAGCCTCGTCACTGCAGCCATATGCGATAGCCCTGCCCGCCGGGGGGAGGGCTTGGAAGGACAGGCCGAGCATCATGACCGAAACCGACTTCCTCACCGCGTTGCGCGCCCTGCCGCTCCATCCGGCGGCGCGGGGGCTGCGCGACGACACCGCGCGGCTGCTCCACGTTCCCCTCGTTGTCACCACCGATACGCTGGTCGAGGGCGTCCACTTCCTCAGCGACGACACGCCGCAGGACGTCGCGTGGAAGCTCGTCGCCACCAACCTCTCCGACATCGCCGGCAAGGGCGCCAAGCCCGATGGCATCCTGCTCAATTACCCGCTCTCCGACGATGGCTGGGATCGCGCCTTCCTCGCCGGCCTCGCCGAGGTGCTGACCGCGTGCGGGACGAGCCTGCTCGGCGGCGACACGGTGACGCTCCCCAAGGGCGCGCCGCGCGTCCTCACCGTGACCGCCTTCGGCTGCGACACCCCCGCACCGCCGCGCGGCGGCGCCGGTGAGAATGACGCGCTCTGGGTCACCGGCACGATCGGCGACGCCGGCGCCGGCCTCGCCATCGCGCAGGGCGCCGACGGCCCCCCGGAACTCGCCGCGCGCTACCGCCGCCCGACTCCGCGCCTCGCCGAGGGCCGCGTGCTCAGTCGCATCGCGCATGCGATGATGGACGTCAGCGACGGCCTGCTGATCGACGCCGCGCGGATGGGCGAGGCGAGCAGCCTCGCCGTCCATCTCGATCTCGCCGCGGTGCCGCTGTCCGCGCCCTATCGCGCCTTCGCCGGCGACGACCGCGCCGCGCGCCTCGCCGCCGCGACCGCGGGCGACGATTACGAACTGCTTTTCGCGATGCCCGCCAACGTCGTCCCGCCCGTCGTCGCCACCCGCCTCGGCCGCTTCGCACGCGGCAGCGGGCTGTATCTGCACGACGCCGGCGAGCCCTTGCCCCTACCCGCCCGCCTGGGCTTCGATCACTAGCCGTATCGCAACGGCGCGCTTGCGCTCCCCGCGCCCGCGCCATAGCCTCCATCCAAGCGCCACGAGACCGGGACACATCGGCCGTGCGTCAACAGGAGAAGGAGATGCGAGAATGACCACGGTCTTCATCGCCATCCTCTGCGGCGTCATCGCCGTGGTCTATGGCTTCGTCACCAGCCAGCAGGTGCTGCGCGCCTCGCCCGGCGATGCGAAAATGCAGGACATCGCCGCCGCCATCCAGGAAGGCGCCAAGGCCTATCTCGGCCGCCAATATACCACCATCGCGATCGTCGGCGTCATCGTCGCGGTCATCCTGTTCGCCGCACTGGGCGCGATCTCGACGATCGGCTTCGTCATCGGCGCCCTGCTGTCGGGCGTCGCCGGCTATGTCGGCATGAATATCTCGGTCCGCGCCAACGTCCGCACCGCCGAAGCCGCGCGCCACTCGCTGCAGGGCGGCCTCACCATGGCGTTCCGCTCGGGCGCGGTCACCGGCATGCTCGTCGCCGGGCTCGGCCTGCTCGCGATCAGCGGCTTCTTCTGGTATCTCACCGGCCCCGCCGGCCACGCCCCCAACGACCGGATCATCGTCGAGGCGCTGACGGCGCTCGCCTTCGGCGCATCGCTCATCTCGATCTTCGCGCGCCTCGGCGGCGGCATCTTCACCAAGGCGGCCGACGTCGGCGCCGACCTCGTCGGCAAGGTCGAGGCGGGCATTCCCGAGGACGATCCGCGCAACCCCGCGGTGATCGCCGACAATGTCGGCGACAATGTCGGCGATTGCGCGGGCATGGCCGCCGATCTGTTCGAGACTTATGTCGTCACCTTGGGCGTCACGATGATCTCGATCGCGCTCCTCATCCGCGCCGACGCCGCCGAGCTGATGCGGCTGATGAGCCTGCCGCTGCTCGTCGGCGGCGTGTGCATCGTCACCTCGATCATCGGCACCTATGCGGTCCGTCTCGGCAAGGGCAGCATCATGGGCGCGCTCTACAAGGGCTTCTGGACCTCGGCCTTGCTGTCGATCCCCGCCATCTATCTCGCCACGCACTATGTGCTCGGCGACCTCCATCGCACGATCGGCAGCGCCGGCTTCCTCGACGCGGTGTCGGACGACCTCACCACCGGCTTCGACCAGCCCGCCGCGGCGGCGGGAGCGATCCCCAGCTTTACGGGCATGGACCTGTTCTGGTGCATGGTGATCGGCCTCGCCGTCACCGGGCTGATCGTCTGGATTACCGAATATTACACCGGCACCAATTATCGCCCGGTCAAGTCGATCGCCGCCGCCAGCCAGACAGGCCACGGCACCAACGTCATCCAGGGCCTCGCGATCAGCCTCGAATCGACCGCCCTGCCCACCTTGGTGATCGTCGTCGCGGTGATCGCCACCTATCAGCTCGCCGGGATCATCGGCATCGCCTTCGCCGCGACTGCGATGCTCGCGCTCGCCGGCATGGTGGTGGCGCTCGACGCCTACGGCCCGGTCACCGACAATGCCGGCGGCATCGCCGAAATGGCCGGCCTGCCCGACGACGTCCGTAGCCGCACCGACGCGCTCGACGCGGTCGGCAACACCACCAAGGCGGTGACCAAGGGCTATGCGATCGGCTCGGCGGGCCTCGCCGCGCTCGTGCTGTTCGGCGCCTATACGACGGACCTCCAGACCTATTTCCCCGACGTCACCGTCGATTTCAGCCTGTCCAATCCCTATGTCATCGTCGGACTGCTGCTCGGCGCCTTGCTCCCCTATCTCTTCGGCGCGTTCGGCATGACCGCGGTCGGCCGCGCGGCGGGCGCGGTGGTCGAGGAGGTGCGCGGCCAGTTCCGCGACAATCCCGGCATCATGCTCGGCACCAGCCGCCCGAATTACGGCCGCACCGTCGACCTCGTCACCCGCGCCGCGATCCGCGAAATGATCGTGCCCTCGCTGCTGCCGGTGGCGAGCCCGATCGCGCTCTACTTCATCATCACCGCGGTGGCGGGCCAGGCGCAGGGTTTCGCCGCGCTCGGCGCGATGCTGCTCGGCGTGATCGTCTCGGGCCTGTTCGTCGCGATCTCGATGACCAGCGGCGGCGGCGCATGGGACAATGCCAAGAAATATATCGAGGACGGCAATTACGGCGGCAAGGGATCGGAAGCGCACAAGGCCGCGGTCACCGGCGATACCGTCGGCGATCCGTACAAGGACACCGCCGGCCCGGCGGTCAACCCGATGATCAAGATCACCAACATCGTCGCATTGCTGCTGCTGGCGGCGCTGGCGGCGGGCGGCGGCGGCTGACGATAGCCCCCCGTCCCCCCGCCGACTTCGGAGGTGCCCGCCGTCGTCAGAGTCGGCGGGCGAGCGTCAGGCGCCAGTTGCGCGGCTGGCCCGGCGTAATGCGATCGAGGCAACAGGAATCGGGGAAATAGCGTTCTCCCAGGATGTTGTTGACGCTGAGCAGCAGGCTCCATCGGCCGATCACATAGGACAATCCTGTATCGACCAGCACATAGGAAGGCAGCCGATAGGTATAGGCCTCCGTCATCGAACCAGCCCGACTGCTGTTGTAGATGAGGCCGAGATTGCCGCCGACATTGGCCAACGCTCCATCCTGAATGACATAGCGGCCGTACAGGCTGACATTCTGTCGCGGGATGTTCTGCAGTTCCGAACCGGCGGGAAGGGTGTCGTCGTTCAGTACCGTGGCATGGATATAGGCGTAGGCGGCGTTCAATGATGCCCCCGGCGCCGGAGACCATTGGCCTTCCACCTCGACGCCGCGGCTCCGCTGCCTGCCGACGACACGCGAAAATTGCGGAAAGGCGAGGTCGGCAGTCAGCACGTTCTGCCGCTCCAGATCGAAGAGTGCGACCGTGGCGTTGATCGCATTGCCGCTCGGCGCGATCTTGAGTCCGGCTTCGATGTTGCGGCCATGTTCTGGAGGTGCTTGGCCGATGACGCTGGGATTGCCGTTGGCATCATAAGCGACGATGATCTGCGATCCGAATTGCGGGGTGAACGATCTCGCCCAGGCGGCATAGGCGACCATGCCCGGCACCAACGCATAGGTCGCACCGACCCTCGGGCTGAACGCGGTCTGTGTTTCGTCGTTCGAGGTCACGCGATCCCATCGCGCGCCGAGTGTCGCGGTCAGGCGTTCGGTGAGGCTCACGTGATCCTGCAAGTAATAACCGATCTGCCGGTTCGCCCCCGCATTCGAGTAGGGAGAGGACTGCGGGCGCAGCGGCGTGTCATAGTCCGGCGTAACGATATCGAGAGGGAGATGCGTCGAATTGAAATCACCGTCGCCCTGCGATCGCACTCGTCCCTGCCGGTAGTCGATTCCGGCGAGCAAATTGTGGCGAATCGATCCAGTTGCGACTTTGGCGGTGGCGCGGTTGTCGATGGCGAAGTCGTTGTTGATGCCGTGGAACGGGCCGTAATAATAACGTCCCAGTCGGCGCCCGCGCTGGATGCCGTCGACGACCTCGTCATCCAGGAATCCCGCGACGAACAGCCACCGGTCAAAATCACTCGTGCGATGAGTATAGCGCATCGTCTGGCTGACACCGATCGCGTCGTTGAACCGGTGCGACAGGATCGTGCTTATCGACGCGCGCTCCTGATTGTAGATCGGTCGCTGCCCGCCGCCGTTGTTGATGGAAAAGTCGATCGGGGTCGGACCATAGGCGCTTGGCAACACCGTACCCCAGGCGCTCAGTGGCGAGAATGGGTGGTCGCGATCGCGCTGGTAGACGCCGAGTACGGTCAGGCTGGTCGCCGGTCCGCTCCGCCATGTCAGCGCCGGTGCGACATAGACGCGGTTCTGACCGGAATTGCGCACGAAGCTGCCGACATCGCGATAGACGGCATTGAGCCGCGCCGACCAACTGCCGTCACGGGTCAGCGGCGCGTTGGCATCCACCGCGCCCTCAACCAATCCATAGGAGCCGGTGGACAGCGACAGATCGGCGAATGCCTCGCCCTGCGGCCGCTTGCTGACGAGATTGACGATGCCGCCGAGTGGCGCCGAACCGAACAGCGCGGATGCCGGACCTTTTACGACCTCCACCTGCTGCAGACCGGCCAGTTCGTTGTTGGTCCCTGTACCCGCCTCACTCAGCAGTCCGTCGAGATATACGCTGCCATAAGCGGCGTCGTAGCCGCGGATCGTATAGGCGTCGAAGAAGCCGTAGGTGCTGCTGCGCGACACGCCCGCCACCGTACGCAGCGCATCGGCAAGCCGCGTCGTACCGCGGTCGCGCAGCATGTCCGCGCTCACCACCGATATCGCCTGCGGCGTCTCGATCAGCGGGACATCGGTCTTGCCGGCATCGACGGGGCGATGCGCCTCGGCGGTTACCACGATATCCTCCGCCGCCGCGTCGCGGGCTCCCATATCTTGCGCAAACGCAGCAGGTACGGCTGCAAGGCTGGCAAACGCCGTACCCACAAGCAAAGTCAGTCGCATGATCGTTCCCCCAATATTTCCCACCCTCAGACTAATAGGAACGATTCGCATTATCAATATACAGCTTGCGAAAGGTGCGCGGCCGGGGTGTGAGGATGGCCGCTGGGCTTGCCGATCCGATCCCCGCTCCCCACATGGTGATCGCTACCGAAAACGAGCTGCGCGAAGGCCGCGAATGCTGCGCGCGCTCACCCGCCCCCATTGCTTCCCTTTTTCGGCAGCCTGCGCTAAGGGCGCGCCCGAAGCACGCGAATAGAGGTTGATTTTTGGCCAAGGAAGAATTGCTCGAGATGCGCGGCCGCGTGGTGGAACTGCTCCCCAACGCGATGTTCCGTGTCCAGCTCGAAAACGATCACGAAATTCTCGGACATACCGCCGGCAAGATGCGCAAGAATCGCATCCGCGTGCTGGTCGGCGACGAGGTGCTGGTCGAACTCACCCCTTATGACCTGACCAAGGGGCGGATCACCTACCGCTTCATGCCCGGCCGCGGCGGTCCCGGCCCGCAATAAGCGGCCGCGACTCCCGTGTCGCTCGTTCTCGCCTCCTCGTCCCCGCGCCGCCGCGAATTGCTCGGCCGCCTCGGCCTCGTCGCCGACCGGATCACCGCGCCCGATATCGACGAGGCGCCGCTGCCTGCCGAACGTCCGCGCGACTATGTGCTGCGCATCGCCTGCGCCAAGGCGCGCGCGGTCGACCATGCACCGGACGAGGTCATCCTCGCCGGCGACACCACGATCGCGGTCGGCCGCCGCATCCTCGGCAAGCCGGCGGACGAGGCCGACCTGCGCCGCATGCTGGCGCTGCTGTCCGGCCGCCGCCACCATTGCCTGTCCGCGGTCGCGGTGATCGACACCGCCGGGACGCTGCGCCATCGCCTGTCCGACACGATCGTCGCCTTCCGCCCGCTCGATGCCGCCGAGATCGATGCCTATGTCGCCAGTGGCGAGGGCGAGGGCAAGGCCGGCGGCTATGCCATCCAGGGCCGCGCCGAGGCCTTCGTCCGCTTCCTCCACGGCAGCCATTCGGGTGTCGTCGGCCTGCCGCTGATGGAGACGCGCGCGCTGCTGCGCACCGCCGGCCTGCCGCTTGCCTGAATGGCTCTATGAGGCCGGCATCGGCGAGGCGCGCGCCGCGCTGCTCGAGGACGGCCATATCGTCGAGGCCGCGATCGAACGGCCCAACCCGCTCCGCCTCGGCACCGTCGGTTGCGCGCGACTGGTCGAGCTGACCGCCGGCGGCATGGGCCGCCTCGACATCGCCGGCCACGACGCGGTGATCGCGCGCATCCCCCCCGGCATCACCAAGGGCGCCGCTTTCGCCGTCCAGATCGTGCGCGAGGCGATCCCCGAAGCCGGCCGCGCCAAGCCCGCCCGCGCGGTCGCCAGTGATGCGGCGATCGGCGAAGGCCCCGACCTGCTCGCCCGCCTCCACGCCACCGGCCTGCCGGTCCGCACGCTGCGGCCACACGAACCCGACGCGCTCGAAGCGGCCGGCTGGTCCGAACTGCTCGAAGAGGCGACCGGTGGCGAGATCGTCTTTCCCCTCGGCGGCCTGCGGATGTCGCCGACCCCGGCGATGACGCTGTTCGACGTCGACGGGCCGCCGCCGCTCGATCCGCTCGCCATCGCCGCCGCGCGCGCCGTCACGCTGGCGATCCGGCGCCACGCAATCGGTGGCTCGATCGGCATCGACTTCCCGACGCTCGCCAACAAGGCGGCACGGCAGGCGGTGGCGGAGGCGATCGACGCCACCCTGCCGCCGCCGTTCGAGCGCACCGCGGTCAACGGCTTCGGCTTCCTACAGATCGTCCGCCCCCGCCCGCGCGCCTCGCTGCCCGAGCTGCTGCGTGCCGATCCCGCCGCCACGGTCGCGCGCGCGACGCTGCGCCGGCTCGAACGCGAGCCGCCGGGCAGCCCGCTCCACCACCGCCTGCCGGCCGCGGTCCACGCCTGCCTGACCAGCCACCCCGACTGGCTGGCGGAGCTCGCCCGCCGCACCGGCGTCACCCACCAACTGGACTGCGCATGACCGACAAGACCTGCCCGATCTGCAGCAAACCGGCGACGCCGGAGCACACGCCCTTCTGCTCGCGCGGCTGCCGCGACCGCGATCTGCTGCAATGGCTTGGCGAGGGATATCGCCTGCCGGTGAAGGACGAAGAGAAAGACGGGGTAGACAGCATCGATTCCGCTGACTAAAGGCCGCGCTCCGATCGCGAGCATCCTCGCTTTCCACCCTGCCCGGGTAGCTCAGTTGGTAGAGCATGCGACTGAAAATCGCAGTGTCGGCGGTTCGAATCCGTCCCCGGGCACCACTTCCCCGCCGTCGCGGGTCAAGCCATCTCCATCATCACCACGGTCGAGGCGAGCGCCCCGGCGAAGATCGCGCGTGCCGTCGGGTCGCGCCGCGCCGTCATGCACGGCGCCAGCCGATGCAGACGCCCGGGATCGGCGATCAGCCGGCACAGCAAGGCCTCGTCGCCATCCGGCCCGAACGGACATCCGCGGCAAAGCGGCCGGCCGAGACACGCCTCCCCCAAGGTCATGACGCTGTCGATCACCGGCGCCAGCATGTCATAGCCGAGCGGCGCGAGCAGCGCGTGAAGCCGCTGCTGCACCGGCTCGCGCCGGTCGCGCGCCGCCCGCCAGCAGCGCGCGGCCCGGGCGATCACGGTCGAGGGCACGGTCATGACCGCACCCGCGGCCACAGCCGTCCCACCCGCGCGCAATAAGCGTCGTACGCCTCGCCGAATCGCTCGCGCAGCATCGCTTCCTCCTGCGGCACGCGCAGCCACCACATCGCGGCGAACGCAGGTATGGCGAGCATCCCGCCGACGCCATTGTGGATCAGCAAGGGCTGCACCAGCACGGCCAGCCAGATCGCCACATACATCGGGTGCCGCCACCGCGCGTAGACGCCGCCGGTGACGAGATCATGTCCGTCACGCACTTCCAGACCCGGGCTCCAGTTGCGACCGAGATCGGCGTGGCTGCGCCAGAAGAGCCAGAGCATCGGCAGCAGCGCGAGCGCGCCGACCGCCGTCGCCCAGTCGGGCAGGCGATAATCGGCGAAGGCGAACAGTCCGGTGGCGAGGTGCAGCAGCGGCAGCAGCATCATCGTCGCGAACATACCGATCAGCAGCAGCACCTCGTCCCGCCCCTTGCGCACCGTGACGACGCGGTTGCTGCGGTTGCGGGTCGCGTGCGGCAGGCGGATCGCGGTCATCGCGACGACCATCGCCAGCCAGGCGACCGCCCCCCAGCCGTTCTCGCGCCATCGGAACAGGGCAGCGATGATGAGGAGCATGGCCGCGACCAGCATCAACTGGGTGCCCGCACCGCTCATCATCGGTCGGATATCGTCGTCAGACCGCCGTTGCGCTTCGATCCCACCGGTCACCATCTGCCATCTCCCTATCTGCTATTGCGAGTCTGTAGCAGATAGGGAGATGAGGTGCTACCGTTTGCAGACGGCGCGGTCAGCGGTTCAGTGGCGACGCCGCAAACCGTCGCAGCAAGGCGGCGACATCGTCGTAGCGTGCCACAGCGCCACGCAGCGCCGCCTCGTCGAAACCGCCGGAGCGGACCGCCACCGCGGCCACGCCGCAGCGTTGCGCCGCAGTGATGTCGTAGGGCGTATCGCCGATCACGATCGCACGGTCCGGTGCGACGCCAGCCTTGGCCAGTGCCGCGGCGAAGATGTCGCCTGCCGGCTTGCTGGTGGCGACGTCGTCCTTCGACACCGTCGCATCCACCACGTCGGCAATGGCGAGCAGGCGCTGGTAATGCGCCAGATCCTCGCCGCTTGCCGACGAGGCGAGCACCACCCTGCGTCCGCTCGCCGCGACACGCCGGACGAGATCGGCGGCACCCGGGAACGGACGAACGCGGTCGCGATAGCGCGCCTTGAACAGCTCGCCTTGTCGCGTCGCCAGCCGTTCGCGATCCTTTGGCGCCAGCGCCGGCAGCAAAGCGGGCACGAGCAGGTCGCCGCCCTTGCCGATCTGGCCGCGGATCGCCTCGCGATCGACCGCATGCCCGGCTTCGGCGAAGGCGGCGTGCCACGCCTCGACGTGGAAATCGTTGCTGTCGACCAGCGTCCCGTCGAGATCGAACAGCACCGCCCGAACCTGCGCGCGTTCCCGCGTCAGCCACGCGGCCAGCGCGCTGGCGCCGAGCACGGCGACGCCGGTTCGCGCCTGCCCCCGCTTGCGCAACAGACGCAGGCCGAGCGTCGCCGAGGCGCTGGTGATCAGCCCGGCCTTGCCGAGCCCCGCGACCTGCCCCGCCCGCGCCGCCGCGCGGCTTGCCGCAAAGTCCGCGGCGGCGGCGTGGCCATCGCGATCGGCGGGCAACGCCGCCTCGCCGTCGTCGCGCACGCCGCGCGCCGCGCCGTCGCCGGCGACGTGATCCGCCACCCACGAGCCGCGACTGCCCAGCGGCCGGGCGGCACCGGTGGTGGTATCGGCCGCGGTCTGATGTTCCAGCTCGGCGTTCAGCTCGGCGCCGAAGATCAGGATATAGGCAGACAGGTAGAACCAGGTCAGCATCACTACCACCGCGCTCAACGAGCCGTAGGTCGCGTTGTAATTGCCGAAATTGGCGACGTAGAGGCCGAAGCCCAGGCTGAGGAGCAGCCACCCACCCGCGGCGAACAGCGAGCCTGGCGTCAGCCAAGTCCAGCGCGCCCGTGCCCGCGATGGCCCGAAGCGATAGAGCGCCGCCGCCGCGGCCGAGCCGGCGACAAGCAGCAGCAGGTACGAGGCGAGCTTGCCGCCTACCACGACCACGCCCGGCGCCCCCGGCAGCAGCGCCTCGAGCTTGGCGAGTGCCGCGATCGCCAGCGCGGCGACCAGAGCGACGATCACCGCCGCCGCGGTGATGCCGAGCGCGAGCAGATTGACCCGGATGAAGCCGCGCTTCTCCTCTTCCTCATAGGCGATATTGAGCGCGGTGATCACCGCGCCGGCGCCGTTGCGCGCACCGAACAGCGCCAGCGCCAGCGCGAGCAGCAGCCCGAAGCCCTTCTTGCCGTCCGACGATTTGACGACGTTCATCAATTGCTCGCCGACCAGCGTCGCGGCATCGGCGGGCATCACCGCCGCCAGCCGGTTGACGTCGGCGATCACGGTCTGCTGATCGGCGATCAGGCCGTAGCTCAGCACGGTGACGCCGAGCAGCGGCACCAGCGCCAGAAACCCGTAGAAGGCGACACCGGCAGCGATCAGGCCGACATTGTCGCGGCCGGTCTCCGCCCAGGTCCGTTTGAGGACGGCCTTCCAGCCGCCCGCCGGCAATGCCCAAGGGCTGTGCACCCCATGTTCGCGATCGTCCATGCCCGTCACCCCCATCAACGCTGATCGTCGTGCAAGGGCGAACCGGCGTCGCGGCGCACGGTTCCGCGGCGATCGGTCTGCGTGGCGCATCCCGCTATGACACGACGTTAACCGCTTGTAACGGATGGTGTCCGGGATGGACTTGGCGCATTGGCGGGCGGGGTCCGGACATGCTTGCGTCCGTGCGACCCATGCAGGTTATCCGAACATGAACGCGCCTTTCCAGCCGACCGCCCCGTATCGCACGACCGACAGTCAGCCGGCGCAGCGTATCCACACGCTGGACGTGCTGCGTGGCATCGCGATCTGCGGCATCCTGTTGATGAACATCCATGGCATGGGCGATGTCGCCGATTATCCGCTGGCCCGCTTCCCGGCCGGCTGGACCGGCGAATGGATCGCCTGGGGGCTACAGACGCTGTTCGTACAGGGTGCGATGCGCGGTCTGTTCACGATGCTGTTCGGCGCGAGCATGGTGATCATGCTGCGGCGTGCCGAGGGGGCGGATCCGTCGCCGCAGCCGCTCGACGTCTGGGTGCGGCGATCGCTGGCGTTGATGGGCTTCGGCGTCGCGCAATGGCTGCTGTTCCTGTGGCCGGGCGAGATCCTGTGGAATTACGGGATCAGCGGCCTGTTCCTGCTCGCCTTCCGCGCCGCACGCCCGCGCACGCTGCTGCTCGCCGCCGCGCTGCTCACCGCCGGCCTCGCCGCCAACGCCGCGGTGTGGACGCATCAGCAGGTCGCACAGCTCGAACAGGGACAGGCCGCCGGCCTGCGCCTCGCCCGCGGCCTGCCGGTGAGCAGCGACGATCGCCTCGCGATCCAGGCCGAGCGCGATCATCGCACCAGCATCCGCCCCACCGCCGAAGAACACGCCGAGCGGATCGCCAAGCGGACGCACGCGCTCACGCTGCTCCACTGGAGCGGCGGCTATTGGATGCGCGAGAATCTGACGATCACCGGCTGGGTCGACATCGCCGAGAGCATCAGCTTCATGCTGATCGGCATGGCGCTTTTCCGGCTCGGCATCCTCACCGGCGCGGCGCCCGCGGCGACCTATTGGCGGATGGCGATCGGCGGCTATGCCGGCGGATTGCTGCTCCGCGGGCTGCACGTCGCGCTGCTGGCGAAGACCGGGCTCGACATGGGCTCGCCCGCGGCGCCGGGATGGGCCTGGGTGGTCATGGAGGCGGCGTTCGAGCCAGCCCGGCTGTTGGTGACGATCGGCCACGTCGGGCTGGCGGTGCTCGCCTTCCGCGGCGGATGGTTCGGCCAGGCGGTGACGCTGCGCACGCTCGGGCGGATGACCTTGTCGGTCTATTGCCTGCAATCGATCCTCGGTGCGCTGATCTTCTATGCGGCGGGCTATGTCGGCATCTTCACGCTGCCGCAGCTGTGGTTGACTGCCGCGGCGATCTGGGCGGTCTCGGCGCTGCTGTGCCGCTGGTGGCTGGCCTATCACGAAATGGGTCCGGCGGAACGACTGTTGCGGCGCATATCCTACGGACAAGCCGACAAGGCGCGCGCCGCACCGCTCTGAGGCGCTCTACAATGATGTGAGGTGGGGAGCTTCTGTTGCCCGGTGCTCCCCGTACCGCTGGAATCCCTTCTGTTGCCCGGTGGGTCCAACCGCGTAATCTTGGAATAACCTCAGGCCGTTAGGCCCTCAGTTACGCCGCAATCGCGAGTGCTTCGTTATCGTTGGCACTTGTGTAATGGGCCGTTGCGGTGGTCCCATTCCGAGCGAAAGACAGCGCCCTTCAACACACGTCGATCCTAGTTCGGCCCCGTCATCGAAGCTGATCGCTCAGCTGCGGTGGTGGAGCCGCCGGGTACTGCCCCCGGGTCCGCTGCGTCTATTCAACGCCACCGTTTATCGCCATAGCCGGCTGGAAGCCGGCGAGTGTCATATAGGCGCAACGTGCAGCCGCTGCAATCCACGCCTTTCGTTCGACACATTATGGCGTCATACGGCCGGCATCATGTTGACCCAGCGTTCCCGCTACGCGCTGCGCGCGATGCTGTTCCTCGCCCAGGCGCCCGTCGCCAGTCCACCGATCCCGATGGGCCGGATCGCGGTCGCGGCGAACGTGCCGCGCAAGTTCCTCGAGCTGATCCTCGCCGATCTGCGCGATGCCGGCCTGCTGACCAGCACGCGCGGCAAGATGGGCGGCTACGTCCTGTCGCGGCCGGCGCGGCTGATCTCGCTCGGCGAGGTCATCCGGGTGATCGAAGGGCCGCTGGCGCTGGTCCCCTGCGTCAGCCGCACCGCCTATCGCTCGTGCACCGACTGCTACAGCGAAACCGACTGCGCGATCCGCCATGCGATGATGCGCGTCCGCGACGAGACCGCACGAATCCTCGACGGCACCAGCCTCGCGGAGGCGACCGCCGAGCATCTCGTCGCGGCGTAACGCCCATTCGTCATCCCGACGAACGTCGGGACCCATGGATACGGCGCCGGCAGAGCCGGCCCGCATCATCGGCCCCACCGACACCATGGGTCCCGGCTTTCGCCGGGATGACGATGGTAAGCTCAAACCCGCGGCCGCGCCTTCAGTTCGTCGCGGATCTCGCGCAGCAGCGTCACGTCCGCCGGTTCGATCGGTACCGCGACCTCGGCCTTCGGCTTGGGGATCAGCCGGTTCACCGCGCGCACGATCATGAAGATGATGAAGGCGACGATGACGAAATTCGCCGCCTGGGTGATGAACGCACCATAGCCTAGCAGCGGCACCCCCGCCTTCTTGAGCGCGGCATAATCGCTCAGCGATCCCGCATAATTCGCCGGCACCGGCCCCATGCGCAGGAAATAGCCCGAGAAATCGAGGCCGCCGAAGATCTTGCCGATCACCGGCATGATCACGTCCTCGGTCAGCGAGGTGACGATCTTGCCGAAGGCGGCACCGATGATCACCGCCACGGCGAGATCGAGCACGTTGCCCCGTGCGATGAACGTCTTGAATTCCTTGAACATGATCGCGCTTCCCTCGTTACCTGCCCGATGGCTGAGGTTAGGCGGCGATTACCCCTTCGCCAAGCCCGTCCACTGTCCTATATGCATAGGACAGATATTGCAGGAGATGTTCATGTCGTCGCTTCGACCCGTTGCCGCTTTTGCCCTGGTCGCCACCGCTTCGGTGTCGCTGGCCGGCTGCGGCATCAATTCCGTGCCGACCGCCGAGGAAAACGCCAAGGCGCGCTGGGCCGACGTCCAGAACCAGTATCAGCGCCGCGCCGACCTGATCCCCAATCTCGTCGCGACGGTGAAGGCCGCGGGCGCGCAGGAGAAGGACGTTCTCGTTCAGGTCACGCAGGCGCGCGCCGGCGCCAACCAGATCAAACTGTCGGGTGATCAGCTCACCGATCCCGCCAAGGTGCAGCAGTTCGAGCGCGCCCAAAATGCCGTGACGCTGTCGCTGCAACGTTTGCAGGAGGCCTATCCCGAGCTCAAGTCGCAGGGCAATTACACCACGCTGATGAGCCAGCTCGAAGGCACCGAGAACCGCATCACCATCGCGCGGACCGATTACAACAATGCGGTGCAGGCTTATAACACCCGCATCCGCACCTTCCCCGACGCGGTCGGCGCGAAGATCTTCTACGGCGCCAAGCCGCTGACGCCCTTCGCCGCGACGGCGGCGAACGCGGAGAATGCACCGACGGTCAACTTCGGGAATTCGAGCTGAGGGTGACCCCGATGCTCGCCCGGATGCTGGCCGCGTGGCGGGCGGCGCTGTTGCTGATGCTGGCGTGGCTGATCGTCACGCCGGCGTCGGCGCAGACCTTTCCCAAATTCTCCGGTCTCGTCGTCGACGCCGCGAACGTGCTGCCGCCCGATCAGGAGGCGGCGCTGACCGCGAAGCTGACGGCGCTGCAGAAGGAGACGAAGCGCCAGCTCGTGGTCGCGACGATCCCCGACCTGCAAGGCTACCCGCTCGAGGAATACGGCTACAAGCTCGGCCGCGCGTGGGGCGTCGGTTTGCGCGACGTCAACAATGGCGCGGTGCTGTTCATCGCGCCGAACGAGCCCGCCGGGCATCGCGGTCCACGGATCGAGGTCGGCCGCGGGCTGGAGCCGATCGTGACCGACGCCTTGTCCAGCGTCATCATCAATCAGGACATGATTCCGCGGCTCAAGGCGGGGGACATTCCCGGTGCGATGAATGCCGGCGTCGATGCTCTGTCGCAGCAATTGCGCGCCTCGCCCGAGGAGGCGCAATCGCGGCTCGATGCCGCCGCAAAGCAGTTCGATCAGGCCCATAAGCGATCCACCTCGCGGCAGGGCGGCGGCGTACCGTTCGGCCTCATCATCTGGGGCGTGATCCTGTTGTTCGTGCTCATCCCGCTGTTCCGTGGCCGCAAGCGCGCTGGCCCTTGGGGACGACGCTATGATGACGGCGGCGGCAGCGCGTTGCCGATCGTCTTATGGGGCATCGCCAATGAGATCGGCCGCTCGCAGGGCGGCGGCGGCGGTGGCGGTTGGGGCGGCGGTTCCGATGGCGGCAGCGACGGCAGCTGGGGCGGCGGCGGCTTCACCGGCGGTGGCGGCGGCGACTTCGGCGGCGGCGGCGCTTCGGGGAATTGGTGACATGCAACTGACCGATACCGATCGCGCCCGCGTTGCCGCGGCGGTGGCCGAGGCGGAACGGAGCACTGCCGGCGAGATCGTCACGATCGTCGCGCGTCGCTCGGACAAATATCACGACGTCGCGCTGCATTGGGCGGTGCTGGCGATGCTGTTCGTGCTCGCGCTGCTGGCGCTGTGGCCCGATGCGGCGGTGCGCCTCCACGGACTGGTCGCCGATCCGTGGGACGGCGCACCGGCGCCGGGCGGGCTGTTCACCGTCGCGCTGGTGCTGCTCGTGGTGACCTTCCTCGTCGTGCGGCTGGCGCTCGCCTATATGCCGCTGCGGCTGGCGCTGACGCCGGGCAGCACCGCCGCGCGGCGCGTACACACGCGCGCGCTGATGCTGTTCCGCACCGCGGCCGAGGCGCGAACGCTCGAGGCGACGGGGGTGCTCCTGTACCTGTCGCTCGACGAACATCGCGCCGAGATCATCGCGGACAGCTCGATCCACAATCGCGTCGACCCCAAGGTCTGGGGCGCGGCGATGGCGGCGCTGATCGCGGCGACGCGCGACGGCCGCCCGGGCGACGGCATGGCCGAGGCGGTGCGCCAGATCGGCCTCGTCCTTGCCGAGCAATTCCCGCCGCGGGCGGACGATACCAACGAACTGCCGGACCGATTGATCGAGCTATGACCACCGAAACCGTCTGGAAGGGCAAATACCTTTCCGTCCGCAAGAGCGGCACCTGGGAATATGCCGAGCGGATCGGCGCGATCGCCGCGGCGGTGATCGTCGCGATCGACGGCGAGGGGCAGCTGTTGCTGGTCGAGCAGCATCGCGTGCCGTTGGGCCGCACCTGTCTCGAACTGCCCGCCGGGCTGGTCGGCGACGAGAGTGCCGGTGAGAGCGTCGCGGAGGCGGCTCGGCGCGAACTGGAGGAAGAGACCGGCTATCACGCCGCCTTCGTCGAGGAGCGCGGCGAATATTTCTCGTCGCCGGGCATGACGTCGGAAAGCTTCACCTTGATGCTCGCCACTGGGCTGACGCGGACCGGCGAGGGCGGCGGCGATGCGCAGGAGAATATCACCGTCCACCGCGTCGCGCCTGAGGCGGTCGCGGGCTTCGTCGCCACCAAACGGCGCGAGGGGGTGGCGATCGACGCCAAGATGCTGTTGCTGCTGGGCAGCGGGTTGCTCGAGGAAGTGGCGGGCCGGTAGCCTGCGCGGCGAATAGGTTCGCGACACGCCCCCACGCCCGTCACCCCGGACTCGTTCCGGGGTCCACTTCGCGGCTAGGTGCATGGCTGGAGGCTCCATCCGCGCGCTTGCGGCCCGGTGGACCCCAGAACAAGTCCGGGGTGACGGGCGGGTTTGAGTGAGACTTACCCCTAAAAACGACGTCCGGCTTACCGGAAATTGTCGGCGTAGGCCTGCAGCTTCAGCTTTCGCTCGGGTGCCGGGATCAGCTCGTAATCGAAGCCCTGCGCCTCGCAATAGGCGATCGCCGCCTCCTGCGTCGGGAAGCTCAGCTTCACCTGCTCGCGCGTGTCGCCGCTGCCGGCCCAGCCGGTGAGCGGATCGGGCTGTTTCGGCTCGGCGGGCTCGAATTCGAGGCTCCACGTCTGGGTCCGGGCTTTGCCGGACTGCATCGCGTTCTTGGGGCGCTGGAAGATACGGGCGGTAGGCATGGCGGCTCCTTAGCGCGTCCCGGCGGCGCGCGCATCCGCCTTTTTGGTGCGCAGCGTCGCGGTCGCGGCGGCGGGATCGTCGGGCCAGGGATGTTTGGGATAGCGGCCGCGCATCTCCTTCGCCACCGCGCTCCAGCTCCCCGCCCAGAAGCCCGGCAGGTCGCGCGTCGTCTGGATCGGCCGGCCCGCGGGCGAGGTCAGGCTGAGCACCAGCGGCACCCGCTCCGATCCGATCCGCGGATGCTCGGCGAGCCCGAACAGCGCCTGCACGCGCAGCTCAACTTTGGGGCCGCCCTCCGCCGCATAATCGATGGCGTGCGTGCTGCCGGCGGGGCTCGTGAAATCGGCGGGCGCGAGCCGGTCGACGTGCCGCATGCCGTCCCAGCCGATCAGGTTGCGGATCGCATCGGTCAGCGCACCGCCGGGGATCGCGTCGAGCCGCCGCTTGCCCGCGAGCAGCGGCGGCAGCCATTCGTCGAGCCGCTCGACCAGCATCGCGTCGAGCCCGATCCCGGCATAGCGCGCGCGCGCTTTCAGCACCTCGCCGCCCTCGCGCCACGGCAGCAGCGCGAGGCCATGCGTCTGCACGCCTTCGAGCAGCGCCGCCGCCACCGCCGCGGGATCGGCCTGCGAATCGGGTCCGGACGACAGCCGCAGCGCGCCGAGCCGCCGCTCGCGCAATGTCGTCACGCCACCGGTCGCCGGATCGAAATCCACCGTCCGGTGCGTCTCGATCCGGTCGGCGAACAACCGTTCGATCGTCGCCAGCGTAATCGGCGCGGCGGCGAGGATGCGCGCGCCCGACGCCGCCCCCTGCGTCTCCGCCACCGCCAGCCAGTCGCTGCGCGCCAATGCGGTCGTCGGATCGAGCCGGAAGCCGCGTCCGCCGACCGACGCCCAATATTCGCCGCTGGCATCGCGCGCGCGCGCGATCCGGTCGGGGAAGGCAAGCGCGATCGCCACCTCGACGCCCTCGGCGCTGCCGCCGTCGCCGACCAGCTTCGCCCATCGTTCGGCGAGCTTGCATGCCGCCACCGCCTTGGTGCCGCGCTCGCCACGCCAGCGCCGCAACCGCGCGTCGAGATCGGGATCGTTGCCGCCGAGCCCGCGCTCCGACAGCAGCACCGCGACCTCGGCGGCGATCCGCCCCTGCCCCATCTCGCCGGCGCGCAGCAGCATATGCGCGAGCCGCGGCGGCATCGGCATCGCCGCGATCCGCCGCCCGTGCACGGTCGGCCGGCCATCGCCGTCGATCGCCGCCAGCGCCGTCAGCCGTTCGCGTGCCTCCGCCACCGCCGCGGCGGGCGGCGGATCGAGAAAGGCGAGGTCGCGCGGATCGTGGACGCCCCATAGCGCCGCGGCGAGGACGAGGCCGGACAGATCGGCCTCGAGGATCTCCGGCGGATCGAACCGCGGCAGGCCGCCGGTGGCCGCCTCCTCCCACAGGCGATAGGCTACGCCCGGCCCGAGTCGCGCCGCACGGCCGGCGCGCTGGATCACCGCCGCCTGGCTCGCCCGCTCGGTCACCAGCCGCGTCATCCCCGCGGCACGATCGTAGCGCGGCCGTCGCGCCAGTCCCGAATCGACGACGATGCGGATGCCGTCGAGCGTCAAACTGGTCTCGGCGATCGAGGTGGCGAGCACCAGCTTGCGCCGGCCATCGGGCTCGGGCTTGATCGCGGCACGCTGCGCGGCGGGATCGAGGCTGCCGTGCAGTTCGTGGATGACGATATCGTCGGGCAGCCCCGCGAGCCGTTCGGCGGTCCGCTCGATCTCGGCGACGCCGGGCAGGAAGGCGAGCACGCCGCCCTCCGCCTCGCCGAGCGCGCGGCGGATCGCGCTCGCCATCGCATCCTCGATCCGGCCGTCGCCCGCCCGGCCGAGGTGGCGCAGCGCGAGCGGATAGCTGCGCCCCTCGCTCTCGATCACCGGCGCATCGCCGAGCAGGCTGGCGAACCGTGCACCGTCGAGCGTCGCCGACATCGCGACGATGCGCAGGTCGGGCCGCAGCGCCGCTTGCGCGTCGAGCGCCAGCGCGAGGCCGAAATCGCCGTCGAGGCTGCGCTCGTGGACCTCGTCGAACAGCACCGCCGAGATGCCGGCGAGTTCGGGATCGCTCTGGATGCGCGCAACGAAGATGCCTTCGGTCACCACCGTCACCCGCGTCGCGGCGGAGCGTCGGCTGTCCATCCGCGTCGCATAGCCGAAGGTGCCGCCGACCGCTTCGCCGGCCAGCGCCGCCATCCGCTCCGCCGCCGCCCGCGCCGCGAGCCGCCGCGGCGAGAGCAGCAGGACCTCGCCGCTGCACCAGTCCTCGCGGAGCAGCGCGGGTGCGACCGCGGTGGTCTTGCCCGCCCCCGGCGGCGCGACGAGCACCGCATTGGGCCGCGCGCGCAAGGCGGCGAGCAGATCGGGCAGGACGGCGAGGATCGGCAGGTCGGTCACGGTCGCGGCGCCATGCCATGGATCGCCGCGCGACGCGATACGCCCGCGCTGCTATACCCCCGTCGTTCATAACGAAGGAAACACATCATGGGTCTGTTGGACGGCATCCTCGGCCAGGTGGCCGGCAATCCCGCGATCACCAATCTCGCCGAACGCATCGGCCTGTCGCCCGAACAGCTGACCGCGGCGATCAGCGCGCTCGGCGAGGCGCACACCCAGCCCGGCGACACCGTCGCGGGCGCCGCCGATTCGACCGGCCTCTCGCCCGACGTGCTCCAGCAGATCCTCGGCCATCTCGGCGGCGAAGGCGCGCTCGGCAATCTCGGCGCGCTGCTCGGCGGCGCGAACGGCGAACAGGGCGGCCTCGGCGGCCTGCTCGGCGGCCTTGGCGGGATGTTCGGCAAATCCTGACGCCGAACCACCGTCATGCCGGACTTGGTCCGGCATCCGCTTCCTATCGAGCCGGAAGAAGCAGGACCCCGGCGAGAGGCCGGGGTGACGAACCTCGCCGCCAGATGACGAAAAGGTCATCGCCCGCGTCCTAGTATCTCCCGCCCCGCGGATGATAGGCATGGCACCACGACGGCAGCCGGACGGGACCATTGGGCGGACATCATCACCACGGACACGATCACGGCGGCCACGACCACGGTCATAGCCACGGCCACGGCCATTCCCACGCCCCCGCGTCGTTCGACCGCGCCTTCGCGATCGGGATCGCGCTCAACATCGCCTATGTCCTCGCCGAAGGGGGTGCCGGGCTGTGGACCGGCTCGGTCGCGCTGCTCGCCGACGCCGGCCATAATCTGTCCGACGTGCTCGGCCTCGCCGTCGCCTGGGGCGGGGCGGCGCTGGCGCGGACCGCGCCGACCAAGCGCTTCACCTACGGGCTGAAAGGATCGACGATCCTCGCCGCGCTCGCCAATGCGCTGTTCCTGCTCGTCGCGCTCGGCGCAATCGTGACCGAGGCGGTGCAGCGGCTCGGCAACCCGCCCGTCGTCGCCGGCCTCACCGTCTCCGTCGTCGCCGGCATCGGCATCGCGATCAACGCCTTCACCGCCTGGCTGTTCGCGCGCGGGCGCAAGGGCGACATCAATATCCGCGGTGCCTATCTCCACATGCTGAGCGACGCGATGGTGTCGGCGGGCGTGGTGCTGGCCGGCGTTGCGATCTGGGCGACCGGCCTGGGGTGGATCGATCCGCTGGTCAGCCTCGTGATCGCCGCACTGATCTTCTGGCAGACCTGGGGCCTGCTGCGCGAGACGGTCGAGATGAGCCTCGCCGCGGTGCCGCGGGCGATCGATTACGATGCGGTCACCGGCGCGCTCGAGGCGCTGCCTGGCGTGACCAAGGTCCACGACCTGCACATCTGGGCGATGTCGACCACCGAGCCGGTGCTGACTGCGCATCTGGTGATCCCGACCGGTCATCCCGGAGACGGTTTCCTCGTCGCGGCGCGCGGCATGTTGCACGAGCGGTTCGCGATCGGCCACGCGACCTTGCAGGTCGAAATGGGTGGGGAGTGCGTCGCGTGTTGAAGCGCGCCCCCTAGCCCTCAATAGGCCCGCGCGACCGCGAACTCGACCGCCTCGATCATCGCGTCCTTGGCCTTGCCGTTGGCGAAGCCGCCGATCGCGTCGATCGCGCGCTGGCCGTAATGGCGGGCGCGGGCAAGCGTGTCGTCGACCGAACGCGTCTTGCGCACCAGATCGATGGCGTGGGCGAAATCCGCGTCGGACTGGCGCCGCCCCTCGATCGCGTCCTTCCAGAACTTGCGATCCTCCGCGTCGCCGCGGGCGTAGGCGAGGATCACGGGCAGCGTCATCTTGCCCTCGCGGAAATCGTCGCCGGCATCCTTGCCCATCGTCCCCGCGTCCGACACGTAATCGATCGCGTCGTCGACGAGCTGGAAGGCGATGCCGAGGTTGCGGCCATAAGCGTCGAGCGCCAGTTCCTCGCCCTCGGGCCGTTCGGCGACCACCGCCGAAATGCGGCAGGCGGCGGCGAACAGCGCCGCGGTCTTGGCGTTGATGATGTCGAGATAGCGGTCCTCGCCTAAGTCGACGCGGCGCGCGGCGGTGAGCTGGTTGACCTCGCCCTCCGCGATCACCGCCGAGGCGTTCGACAGGATCTTCAGCACCTTGAGGCTGCCGTCCTCGACCATCAGCTCGAAGCTGCGGCTGAACAGGAAGTCGCCGACCAGCACGCTCGCCGGATTGCCCCAGATGATGTTGGCGGTGCGCTTGCCGCGGCGCAGGTCCGACCCGTCGACGACGTCGTCGTGGAGCAGCGTTGCGGTATGGATGAATTCGACCGAGGCGGCGAGGCGGTGGTGCCGCGTGCCGGTATAGCCGATCAGCCGCGCGCTGCTGAGCGTCAGCATCGGCCGCATCCGCTTGCCGCCGCCGGCGATGAGATGCCCGGCAAGTTCCGGGATCAGCGGGATTTGCGACTGCATACGGTCGAGGATCACCGTGTTGACGGCGTTCATGTCCCCCGCGACGAGCTGGAGCAGCGGCTCCAGCGACGGTTCGCGGTTGTCGAGGCGATGGATGGTTGCGGTCATCTCGCCCTGCGCTGTGGCCTCTCGCCTTCGCGAACGCAAGTCTTGCTCGCGGGTGCAACACACCCCATGGGAGGCGGACAGCGACCAAGGAAAGGCGAGGCATGAGCGACGACGTGCTGCAGGGATATCGCAAGAGCATCGACAACATCGATGCGGCGCTGGTCCATCTGCTCGCCGAACGGTTCAAGGTGACGCAGGCGGTCGGCCGTCACAAGGCGACCTCGGGCCTGCCCGCCGCCGATCCCGGCCGCGAGGAACGCCAGATCGCGCGGCTGCGCCGGCTCGCCGAGGAGGCGGAGCTCGATCCCGAATTCAGCGAGAAATTCCTGCGCTTCATCATCGACGAGGTGATCCGTCACCATCAGCAGTTGCGCGGCTGAGCGCGGCCGACCATCTCCCGTCCGTGATCCTGTCCCTGCTCCTCGCCGCCGCCGCGCCGGCGGTCCCGCCGTCGGCGGCGATCCTCGGCACCTGGCACAATCCCAAGAACAGCGTCGCGGTGCGAACCGGGCGCTGCGGCGACAAAGTATGCGGCTGGGTGATCCGCGCCAGCGACAAGGCGAAAAGCGACGTCGCCGACAAGGGGTATCCGCCGCTGATCGGCACCGCCTTGCTGCGCGACTATAAGGCGGACGGCAAGCGGCGCTGGTCGGGACAGATCTATGTCCCCGATATGGGCCGGGCATTCGGATCGAGCGTCACGATGGTGGACGGCGACACGCTCAACGTACGCGGCTGTCTGATTGGCGGGTTCATCTGCAAGTCGCAGATCTGGCGGCGCGACTGATGGCGGGGGCGTTCATCGCCGTCGAAGGCGTCGACGGCTCGGGCAAGAGCGGCGTCGTCCGCCGGCTCGTCGCCGGTCTGCAGGCGCGCGACCACGACGTGGTCGGCACCCGCGAGCCGGGCGGCACGGCGCAGGGCGAGGCGTTGCGCGGGCTGCTGCTGGCGGGCGAGGACGCCGCCTGGGAGCCGCGCGCGGAACTGCTGCTGATGACCGCGGCACGCGTGCAGCATGTCGCGCGCGTCGTGCTGCCGGCGGTGGCGGCGGGGCGGGTCGTCGTGTCCGATCGCTACGCCGGGTCGACGCTCGCCTATCAGGGCGCCGGGCGCGGCATGTCGGAAGCGCTGATCCGCGAACTGCACGCCGCGATGGTCGACGATCTGTGGCCGGACCTGACTTTGGTGCTCGATGTCGATCCGGCGGTGGGGCTGGCGCGCAGCCGCAAACGTCTGTCCGACGGGGGGATCGACGAAGGGCGGTTCGAGAGCCTCGACCTCGCCTTCCACCAGCGCATCCGCGAGGCGTTCCTGACGCAGGCGGCGGCAGCGCCGGACCGCCACGCGGTGATCGACGCAAGCGACGCACCGGGAGCGGTGCAGGCGCAGGCGCTCGCCGCGGTGGAACGGTTCCTGACGCGGTAAACCCCTCCCCTGAAGGGGAGGGGTTTAGAGCCTTACCGCCCCGTCCACGCCCCCGGCCGCTTTTCGACGAACGCCGCCATGCCTTCCTTCTGGTCCGCGGTACCGAACAGGCCGTGGAACAACCGCCGCTCGAACTGCACCCCCTGCGCCAGCGTCGTCTCGAACGCGGCGTTGACCATCTCCTTGTTCGCCAGCACCGCGAGCGGCGCCATACCGGCGATCGTCGCGGCGGTCTTCATCGCTTCCTCGACCAGGTCCGCCGCGGGGATCACCCGGCTCACCAAACCGGCGCGCTCCGCCTCGGCGGCATCCATCATGCGGCCGGTGAGGCACATCTCCATCGCCTTGGCCTTGCCGACCGCGCGGGCGAGCCGCTGCGAGCCGCCCATACCGGGGCTGACCGCGAGCTTGACCTCGGGCTGGCCGAACTTGGCGGTGTCGGCGGCGAGGATGAAGTCGCACATCATCGCCAGCTCGCAGCCGCCGCCGAGCGCATAGCCCGCCACCGCGGCGATGATCGGCTTGCGCGTCGCGGTCAGCGTCTCGTATCCGGCGAAATGGTTGCGGCCGTACATCGCGGCGAAGTCCATCGCCTGCATTTCCTTGATGTCCGCCCCCGCCGCGAACGCCTTGGCGCTGCCGGTCAGCACCGCGCAGCCCTGATCGAGATCGGCGTCGAACGCCGCCAGCGCGGCGAGCAGGTCGGCGAGCACCTGCGCGTTGAGCGCGTTGAGCGCCTCGGGCCGGTTGAGCGTGATGAGCGTGACGCGATCGCGCCGCTCGACGAGGATGGTCTGATAATCGGACACGGCGGCTCTCCTTATGCGGGCGTCCACGCCTCGCCCTCGGGCATCGGCGCGAAAATCTGGTCGATGACGTGGTCGGTGACGTCTTCGGCGGTCGGCGGCTGCCAGCGCGGCGTCTGGTCCTTGTCGACGATCACCGCGCGCACCCCTTCGAGGAAGTCGTGGCGCTGCACGACGCGGCAGGCGACGGCATATTCCTGCACCATCTCGTCGGCGAAGCTCTGCATCAGCCCGCCGTCGTAGAGCAGCCGCAGCGACACCTTCATCGCCTGCGGCGACTTGGTCCGCAGGATGGCGAGCTGTTCGGCGGCAAAGGCGCCGTCGTCGGCTTCAAGCGTCGCCAGCACGTCCTCCAGCGTGTCGGAGGCGAACAGCCGGTCGATCTCGTCGCGGTGCGACAGCAGCTTGGCGGCCGGCGGCGTCACGGCGAGCCGATCGAGCGCACCGTCGATATCGCGCGGATCGGCGACGATCGCCGCCTTGGCGGCTTCCACCGCGGCGGCAGGCAGATAATGCGTCGCGAGCCCCAGCGCATGCGCCTCGGCGCCGTCGAGGCGATGGCCGGTAAGCGCGAGGAACTGACCGATCCGTCCCGGCAGCCGCGCCAGATACCAGCCGCCACCGACATCGGGGAACAGGCCGATCCCCGTCTCCGGCATCGCGAATCGCGTATTCTCGGTGGCGATGCGGTAGCGGCAGGGCAAGGCGATGCCGACACCGCCGCCCATCGTCACCCCATCCATCACCGACACCGTCGGCTTGGCATAGGTGAAGAGCCGGTGGTTGAGCCGGTATTCGCTGAGGAAGAAACCGCGCGCCGCCGCGCCGTCGGTCGCGCCGCTCTCGCTCAGCATGCGGATGTCGCCCCCGGCACAGAAGCCGCGCCCCTCGGCATGGTCGAGCAGCACCGCGGCGACGTCGGCGTCGCTCCGCCACGCCTCCAGCGCGGCGAGCATGCCGTCGCACATGGCGCGGTTGAGCGCATGCAGCGCCTTGGGACGGTTGAGGCGCAGCCGGCCGACGGCACCCTCTGTCTGGATCAGCAGGTCATCGCTCATCCCCCGCCTTTGACCCGCGCGGGTCGCGGCGTCCATACCGGATCGACGAAACCGCGTGCCTGTACGGCGTGGAATAGTCCGTCGCGGACGGGACGGCACAGCAATGGACCGCATCGGTCAACGAGCAGCGCGGAAGCTTCCGGGCCTCCTCAGAAGCGGAAGCTGAGCCAGCCGGCCATGAAGTCGGAACTCTTGAACCCCGCCTTGGACAGCGACGGGCCGGCGGCGAGATGCTCGTAGCGGCCGGTGAACGACAGGCGCGGGCTGATCGACCAGACCGCCTGCAGCCGCATCACGTCGCCGATCTTGGCATCGCCGACGCGCTGCGTGCCGGCGAATGGCTGGCCGTTGGCGCGATAGACCGCGTCGGTGACGCTATCGCGCCACGCGAGCTGATATTCGGCGGTGACGCGCACCGTCTTCACTGGCGAGAAGGTGAAATTTGGGGCCACTGCGATCAGGTTCGACGGGGTCAGGAACAGGCCGTAGCTGTAGTAGATGTTGTTGCCGAACGGCGCATAGGCATCGCGCAGCTTGCCGTCGCCGTACCCGCCGCCGCCGCTCGCATAGTCCATATGAATACCGACGCGCGGCGCGGTCTTGGATCTGCCGAGTCGGTAGGTCTGCGCAAAGAACAGCTGCCAGGCGTCGATGTCCTGGTTGATATAATGGCCGTATTGATGGTTGATCGTCCAGTCGACCGTCACCGGGCCGGCATCGCCATAGATATGCGTGCCGACATAATAGCGCGTCGCCGGGCCGATGCGGCCGCCCCAGGCGCCCACCGTATTGCGTCGCCGCCAGAAGAACGGATCGACGAAGATCTTCGAGCCGCCGAACCAGCCGTTCGGCACGGCATAGCCCAGCGTCACGCCTGAGAAACGCCGTGCCGGATCGCTGATGTCGTCGTCGGTGCCGAGATCGCCATATTGCGTCGGCTTGAAGTCGAAGAGATCGGCGCGCACCCGGCTGCCGCGTGCCCAGGCGCGGATGCCGTTGAGCGTGTAGCGGATGGTATTGTTGTCGCGCTGCGAGGTCAGCAGATTGGGACCGTCGGTGAATTCCTGCCGGCCGTAGCGCGCACCGATCGCGATGCCGTCGACTTCGGCATTGCCCTCGACGAACGCCTGTTGCAGCACGAGGTCGTTGCGCAGCGTCGCCGCCGGCGCGCCGAGCTCGACGCCGGAGATGCCGCCATGCGCGATCTCGGCGAAGGCGCGGAAATGCGGACCGACGTGCAGGTCGGCGCCGCCGACGATGCGGTTGATGTCCTGCCGCTGCGCGCGCGAATCGCGCAGATTGGGGTTGGTGGTGTGGTTGACGCGCAGCCGCACCTCCCCCGACAGCGTCAGATAGACATCGCCATCGCCATCGAGCGGCAGGAACTTGAGCCGATCGAGGAAGTCGTCGCGCTTGGCGGGATCGCGATAGCTGCGCCAATCCTCCGCCCAGCGCGACAGATTGAAGCCGTTGGTGGTCGCGCCGTCACCCGCGGCGGCGGCGGGATAGCTGGTCACCGTCGGCGTCGCGGGATCGCGGGTCTGGCCGGATTCGCTCGGCGCGACGCTGGTCTGCGCAGTGGCGGCGGTGGTGACGAGGGTGAGCAGAGCAGTGGCGCCGGCGAGGGCGCGAGCACGGAGCAACATGGGGATATCCTTATGGGCGATCGTCGCCCTCACCCGTCGCCGCCTTCCTCTCTGTCCCTCCCCGGTCGGGAGAAGGATGAGGGCGCGGCGACCGACGGGGAGGACGCGACGCGTTATTCGGCGGGCACCGCCTCGGCGGGCAGCTGGTCGACGCGCAGGGCCTCGCCATGCAGTGCGGCGTGGAGCTGCGCGGTGTCGAGCCGTCCTTCCCAGCGCGATACGACCACGGTCGCTACCGCATTGCCGATGAAGTTGGTCAGGCTGCGGCATTCGCTCATGAAGCGGTCGACGCCGAGGATCAGCGCCATGCCGGCGACCGGCACGCTCGGTACGATCGACAGCGTCGCGGCGAGCGTGATGAAGCCCGCACCGGTGACTCCGGCCGCGCCCTTCGACGACAGCATCGCCACGCCGAGCAACAGCAATTGCTGGCCGAGCGTCAGGTCGACGTTGCACGCCTGCGCGATGAACAACGCTGCCAGCGTCATGTAGATGTTGGTGCCGTCGAGGTTGAACGAATAGCCGGTCGGCACGACGAGCCCGACGATCGACTTGGGGCAGCCGGCGCGCTCCATCTTCTCGATCAGCGCGGGCAGCGCGCTTTCCGACGACGAAGTGCCGAGCACCAGCAGCAGCTCCGCCTTGAGATAGGAGATCAGCCGCAGGATCGAGAAACCGCACAGCCAGCTCACCGTGCCGAGCACGACGAGGACGAACAGCAGCGAGGTGAAATAGAAGGTGCCGACCAGCATCGCGAGATTGGCGAGCGTGCCGACGCCATATTTGCCGATGGTGAAGGCCATCGCGCCGAACGCGCCGATCGGCGCCGCCTTCATGACGATGCTGACCACCTTGAAGAAGGCGAGCGAGACGTCCTCGAGCACGCTCAGCACCTTGGTGCCGCGATCGCCGATCAGCGCCAGCGCGATGCCGAACAGGATCGAGACGAACAGCACCTGCAGGATGTTGCCCTGCGTCAGCGACGACAGGAACGTGTCGGGGATGATGCCGGTCAGGAAGCCGGTGATCGTCGATTCATGTGCCTTCTCGGCGAATTCGGCGACCTTGCTGGTGTCGAGGCTGGCGGGATCGATGTTGAGCCCCGCGCCCGGCCGCACCACGTTGGCGACGATCAGGCCGACGATCAGCGCGAGCGTCGAGAAGAACAGGAAATAGACGAACGCCTTGCCGGCGACGCGGCCGACCGCGCCGAGATCGCGCATACCCGCGATACCAGTGACGATGGTGAGGAAGATCACCGGCGCGATCACCATCTTGACCAATTTGATGAAGGCATCGCCGATCGGCTTCATCGCCTCGCCGGC
Source organism: Sphingomonas taxi (assembly GCF_000764535.1). Classification (NCBI taxonomy): domain Bacteria; kingdom Pseudomonadati; phylum Pseudomonadota; class Alphaproteobacteria; order Sphingomonadales; family Sphingomonadaceae; genus Sphingomonas; species Sphingomonas taxi. The sequence goes on from NZ_CP009571.1 coordinate 2,167,688, forward strand.
CTGGGGTGCGAAATGGCCGAGCAGGACGCCGGCGACGATCGCGACGAGCACCTGCAAATACAGTTGCGCATACCAGGGCTTGGCGGCCGGGGGTAAGACGGGTCCTCCGGACGGCGTCGCGGCGACGGTGATGCTCATGGGTGCCTCTCATCCTCTATGACGGCGCAGATCGGCTCTTCTGGCCGTGGTGCGTCGCCGGACAATGCCGCGATCCGCACCGGGCAGGCAATGCCACGAACGGAAGTTAAGAATCGTTTGTTTTCAACTGCTTATCCGCGCGCCTCATCGCCCGCTCACGCGGCGGGGCACGGCGGGAGCAGCGATGTGTGCAGAAAGTTGCACAGGCCGATCACAGCGGCAATTCGCCGGCGCGCCGCTCCAGCGCGAGCAACAGTGCCTTGGCCGGCAGGCCGCCGGCGAAGCCGGTGAGATGGCCGGCGCTGCCGACCACGCGATGGCAGGGCGCGACGATCGACAACGGATTGCGACCGTTCGCCGCGCCGACTGCACGCGACGCCGCCGGCCGCCCGATCGCACGCGCTAGGGCACCATAACTGCGCGTCTCGCCATAAGGGATGGTCAGCAGCGCCGCCCATACCTGTTTCTGGAAAGCGGTACCCCGCCAGTCCAGCGGCAGATCGAAGGCCGTGCGCTCACCAGCGAAATAGCCGCGCAGCTGGCGGGCGGCCTCGACGAGGATCGGATGATCGCCGCCGGCGGCGAGCGGACCGAGGCGAACGCGCAACGGATCGTCGTCCGGCCACAACACCGCAACGAGACCGACGTCGCTCGCCACCAGCGTCAACGTACCGACTGGCGAATCACAGGGGATCGAGAAGAGCATAGCGGGAGTATATCAGCGCAGGGGCCGCCGGAGCAGCGGCGCGAGAGCCACGCAGCCGGAAGGCAAAGCGCCGTGGCGCTACACACGTCCCACCCACCCCGTCACCCCGGACTCGTTCCGGGGTCCACCTCGCGGCGAGGAGAGTGGTTTTAAAATGGATCGCTGGCTTGCGGCCGGGTGGACCCCGGAACAAGTCCGGGGTGACGGATCTCATGTGGAAGCGGTTCGAACCTCGCAGGCCGGCGTATGGGACGAGCCAAGGCTCGCGCGGATAAATGTCCCTTATCAATCCCTTCCCTGCGCCCCGCCGCATCGCGCTAACCATCTATTATGTCTTACTTATCGACATTCGCCTCACCGCTTGGTAGCGCCACCATCAGCAAAGCGGCACCCGTGTGGGCCGATGTGATCTGGGAGGATGACGATGACGGGCAGGAACAGGCGGTGGTTCACCGCGCCTTTGGCAGCGGCCGCTTTGGGGTTCGGAACGTTCGCGGCGCAGGCGCAGACCGCCGCTCCGCTTCCGAAAATGGTCGAACGCGACGGGCGTCATGCGCTGATGGTCGACGGCGCGCCGTTCCTGATGCTCGGCATCCAGGCGAACAACAGCAGCAATTACGCCGGCATGCTGCCCAAGGTCTGGCCGATGGTGGAGCGTATCCACGCCAACACGCTCGAGATCCCGGTCGCCTGGGAACAGGTCGAGCCGGTCGAGGGGCAGTTCGACTTCAGCTATGTCGACGCCCTGCTCGCCGGCGCGCGGACGCATGACACGCGGCTGGTGCTATTGTGGTTCGGCACCTGGAAGAACACCGGGCCGAGCTACACCCCCGCCTGGGTGAAGAGCGATCCCAAGCGCTTCCCGCGGATGCGCAAGGCGGACGGCTCGACGCACCCCACCTTCACCCCGCACGCACGCACCACGCTGGAGGCGGACAAGCGCGCCTTCGTCGCGCTGATGCAGCATCTGAAGGCCAACGATCCCGACCATCGCGTCATCATGGTGCAGGTCGAGAACGAGACCGGCGTCTACGGCCAGAACCGCGATCTCTCGCCCACCGCGCAGGCGCTGTTCCGCCAGCCGATCCCGGCGGCGCTCGCCAGGAAGACCGGCAAGCGTGGCGACTGGACGACCGTCTACGGCAAGGTGGCCGAAGCGGCGTTCAACGGCTGGTACGTCGCGCGCTACGTCGACGAGATCGCCGCGGCGGGCCGCGCGGTGCTCGACCTGCCGATGTACGCCAATGCCGCGGTCGGCAGCCCCTTCGCCACGCCGGGCGAGGACGGCGGCGCGAGCGGCGGCCCGAACTGGACGATCATCGACGTGTGGAAGGCCGCCGCGCCGCATCTCGATGTCGTCGCGCCCGACCTCTACAATGCCGACCCCAAGACCTATGCCGCCTTCCTCAAGCTCTACGGGCGGCCCGACAATGCGCTGATGATCCCGGAGACGGGCAATGCGATCGCCTATGCGCGCTATCTGTGGCCGGTGCTCGGCCATGGCGGCATCGGTTTCTCGCCGTTCGGCTTCGACGACACCGGCTACGTCAACTACCCGCTCGGCAGCAAGGTGATCGACGCCGAGACGATCGCGGCTTTTGGCGACAAATTCGCGCTGATGGCCCCCAACGCGCGCGGCTGGGCGAAGGTCGCGCTGGAGCATCCGACCTGGGGCAGCGCCAAGCCCGCCGACGCCTCGGACGAGAGCGGCGTACTGGGGCGGTGGAAGATCACCGCGCAATACGGCCAGTGGCAGTTCGGTGATCGCGACTCGCAATGGTTGAAGTCCGACCCCAATCCGACCCGCGACCAGCCGGTGGGCGGCGTCGCGGTGGCGCAGCTCGGGCCGGACCGCTTCCTGCTCGCCGGCTCCGACGTCCGGATCAAGATTGACCGCGCCACCGAGGCGAAGGGCGAGAACACGCAATATCTCAGCGTCGAGGAAGGCAGTTTCGACGCCGCCGGCACCTGGACGACGCTGCGCGTCTGGAACGGTGACCAGACCGATTATGGCCTCAATCTCACCAAGCCCACGCTGCTCCGCGTGACGCTCGGCACCTATCGTTGACCTTATCCCCGTTCGTGCTGAGCCTGTCGAAGCACCGGCGTCCCATAAGCGGCGTCGTCGCATGTGGCACTGCCCTTCGACAGGCTCAGGGCGAACGGCTTTTCCCATTCAGCCCGATCAGATCAGGATCAGACCGATGACCTTCCGTTTCCTCGCCCGCGCCGTCGCGGGCCTCGCCGTCTCCGTCTCGGGCATGGCGCTCGCCTCCGAAGTGCAGAGGATCGACCAGGGCGTCGTCGTCACGCCCGACAGCGGCCCCGCCAAGCGCGTCCGCGTCGTCGCTTATGGCGACGACAGCTTCCGCGTCACCGCCGTGCCCGGCACCGACCTCACCCTGCCCGACAGCCTGATGGTGATCGCCAAGCCGCACGGCGCGCCGACGATCAGCGAAGGCGCGGGCGTCGTCACGCTCAAGCTCGCCAAGGCGAGCGCCGAGATCCGCCTGTCCGACGGCCACCTCACCGTCCGCGACGCGGCGGGCAAGGTGCTGCTCGACGAGGCCGCCCGCGCCGTCTTCACCCCCAGCGTCGAGGGCAAAGGCTATGTCGCCACGCAGCAGCAGTTCAACCGCGCGACCGACGAAGGCTTCTACGGCCTCGGCCAGCATCAGAACCGGCAGATGAACTATAATGGCGAGGACGTCGAACTCGCCCAGCACAATATGGACATCGCCATCCCGTTCGTCGTCTCGACGCGCAATTACGGGCTGTTGTGGGACAATAATTCGATCACCCGCTTCGGCAATCCCAAGCCCTATGCCTTGGTCGGCGACGATATGAAGGTGTCGAACGGCGGCAAGCCAGGCTGGACCGCGCAATATTACCTCGGCGACAGACTGGCGGCGACGCGCCAGGAAGCGACGATCAACTATCAATATATCAAGGATCAGGCGCGCTGGCCGGCGCAAGCCAAGGCGCAGACCGTCGCCTCGGCGGACAGCGGCCAGAACACCGCCGGCAAGGTGGTCGGCAAGCAACGCGTGATCTGGACCGGCACCGTCGATCCCACCGTCACCGGCTTGCACAAGTTCCGCGTCTACGGCTCGAGCTATTTCAAGGTCTATGCCGACGGCAAATTGGTGCTCGATCGCTGGCGGCAGAATTGGAACCCCTGGTACCATAACGTCGAGCTGCCGATGACCGCCGGCAAGCCGGTCGCGATCCGCATCGAATGGGAGCCCAACGCCGGCTATATGGCGTTCTTCCACAACGATCCCCTGCCCCAGCCCGATCGCCATTCGCTGTGGCTGTCGTCGGAGGCGGGCAAGGCGGTCGATTATTACGTCGTCGCCGGCGCCGATATGGACGCGGTCGTCGCGGGCTATCGCGGGCTGACCGGCAAGGCGCCGATGATGCCGCAATGGGCCTATGGCTTCTGGCAGAGCCGCCAACGCTACGAGACGCAGGAGCAATTGGTCGGCGTCGTGCGCGAATATCGCAAGCGCCAGATCCCGCTCGACAATATCGTCGAGGATTGGTTCTACTGGCCGCAGGATCAATGGGGCAGCCATCAGTTCGACAAGACGCGCTTCCCCGATCCGCAGGGGATGGTGGACGAGGTCCACAAGCTCAACGCGCAATTGATGATCTCGGTCTGGCCGAAATTCTATCCCAATACCGACAATGCCAAGGAACTGGCCGCAAAGGGCTTTCTGTATCAGGGCAATCTCAAACTGAAGAACAAGGACTGGGTCGGGCCGGGCTATCTCAATACGGATTACGATCCTTATTATCCCGAAGCGCGCAAGATCTATTACCGGCAGGTGCGCGACAATCTGGTCAAGCTCGGCATCGACGCCTGGTGGATGGACGCGACCGAGCCCGACATCCATTCCAACCTGTCGATCGAAGAGCGCAAATATGTGATGGGGCCGAACGCCTTCGGGCCGGGCGGCGCCTATTTCAACAGCTTCCCGCTGGTCCATGCGGCGGGCTTCGCCGAGGGACTGCGCGAGACCAACGCCGACAAGCGGCCGTTCATCCTGACGCGCTCGGGCTTCGCCGGTCTGCAACGCGCGAGCGCGGCCTTGTGGTCGGGCGACGTCGCCGCACGCTGGGACGATCTGCGCGACCAGATTTCGGCGGGCGTCAATCTGTCGATGTCGGGCGTGCCCAATTGGACGCACGATATCGGCGGCTTCGCGGTCGAGGATCGCTATACCAATGCCGAGCCGGCGGCGCTGCCCGAATGGCGCGAGCTCAACCTGCGCTGGTTCCAGTTCGGGGCGCTCAGCCCGCTGTTCCGCAGCCATGGCGAGACGCCCAAGCGCGAGATCTATGAATTGAGTGCGAGCGATCCGGCGATGGCATCGTCGATGCTCTGGTACGACCAACTGCGCTATCGCCTGATGCCGTATATCTACACGACCGCGGCCGACACCTATCACAAGGACGGCAGCATCATGCGCGGGCTGGTGATGGACTATGCCGCCGATCGCAAGACGTGGAACGTCGACGACGAATATCTCTTCGGCCGCGATCTGCTCGTCGCGCCGGTGACGGCATTCAAGGCGCGCTCGCGCTCGGTGTATCTGCCGGCGGGGGCGGACTGGTACGATTTCGCCAGCGGCAAGCACTACACGGGCGGCCAGTCGATCACCGCCGCCGCGCCGTACGAGCGGATGCCGCTGTTCGTCCGTGCGGGTGCGATCCTGCCGACCGGGCCGGCGGTGCAATATGCACGCGAGCAGCCGGGCGGGGCGATCGTGCTGCACGTCTTTACCGGCAAGGACGGCGCCTTCTCGCTGTACGAGGATGACGGCGTGACGCCGGGCTATGAGTCGGGCAAGTTCGCGCGCGTGCCGCTGACGTGGAACGAGCAGGCGAAGACGCTGACCATCGGCGCGCGCGAGGGCAGCTATCCGGCCATGGTCGCGACGCGCGCGGTGTCGGTGCGCTTCCATACGCCGGGCAAGGCCGAAGCGCTGGACTTCGCCGAAAATGGCGCGACGCGGGTGAGCTACACCGGCAAGGCGATGACGATCCGGATGAAGTGACCAAACGGCGACCGGTGGAACGAGCGCTCCGCCGGTCGCCGACCCGTTGGCTCAGGGGATGGCCTTGAGCCATCCGTCACCCCGGACTTGTTCCGGGGTCCACCCCGCGGCTGGGAGAGGGGCCTGAGGATCAGGCGGAGCCCGTGAGGCCCGGTGGACCCCGGAACGAGTCCGGGGTGACGGGGTGGATGCGGTGAGGATTCGAACCACTCTCGCCGTTCGCCCTAAGCGATCAGTGTCTCAGCCGGGAAACACACCCTTGCGCGCGGCATAGGCCGCGAACAGCGTCGGCCAGGCCGCCGTCGGCACCGTCTTCGCCAGCCGCACGCCGAAGCCGTGCCCGCCTTCGTCGAACACATGCATCTCCGCCGGGCGTTTCGCCGCGAGCAGCGCCGCATACATAGTGAGGCTGTTGGCGATCGGCACCGCGCCATCGTCGCCCGCGTGAACGAGGAAGACCGGCGGCGTCTCTGCCGTGACGCGCTTTTCGACCGACGCCGCCGCGACCTCTTCCGACGGAGGCGTCGCCCCCAGCAGATTGTCGCGCGAGCCCTTGTGCGTGATCGCCGCGTCCATGCTGATCACCGGATAGATCAGCCCGGCGAGATCCGGCCGCGCCGACAGCGTGTCGGCGGCATCGACCGGCGCATAGACGCGCTCGCCATGCCGCGTCGCCAGCGAACCGGCGAGATGCCCGCCCGCCGAGAAGCCGATCACCGCGATCCGCGTGGCATCGACGCCGAAGCTGCCTGCACGACTGCGGATCACGCGCATCGCGCGCTGCGCATCCTGCAACGGCACCAGCCGCCGCTCGCTCCACCCCTCGCCCGGCAGGCGATAGAGCAGGATGAAGCAGGTGACGCCCAGCGCATTGAGCCAGCGCGCCTGTTCGATCCCCTCATTGTCATAGGCGAGGAAGCCATAGCCGCCGCCGGGCACCAGCACCACCGCCGCACCGTTGGGACGCGCCGGCCGCTTGACGACCAGCGCGGGCACGTCGACGCCGGTCACCCAGCGATCGGTGAAGCCCGCGGTCTTCGACCGCTCCTCGATCTTGCGCGGGATCGTCTTGCCCGGCGCGCCGGGGATGCGTCCCGGCCACAGCGGCACGACCTCCTCCCCGGCGACGGTCTGCGCCCCCGCCGCGCCGGCGAGCGTCAGCAGCGCCGCGCCGCCGATCAGGCCGCGCCGCGACAGCTCATCCCCGCTCATTTGGCACCGCAGGCGATCGGCGCGGTGGCGCTGCCGATACGGATGGTCGACACGTCGATGCCGAGCGCACCGCTGCTCGCCAGTTCGAACGGCTTGGTCACCTTGTTCATCACGACCCCCTGACTGGCGAAGCACCGCAGCGGCACCGCCACGGTCGCCCAATCGCCCACCGCGAGCTGGTTCGTCAATGCGACCGTTGCGGACTTACCCGTATCGGCGACGCCGACGGTGACCGCGCCGGTCGGCTTGGCGGTGACGCGATATTCGACGATCAGGCTGAGATCGCCGTTCGATTCGCGCGTCAGGTCGATCGGCATCGCCTGTTCGATCGCGACGCTGCCCGCGCCCTTGTAGGTCAGGCGCAGGCTGTCCTCCTGCCCGCGCCGGTCGGTGCGCGTCTGCACTGCCGCGCCGGTCGTGCCGATCCGCGCGCCACCGGCGACGCGGCCGCGCACGAACAACGCATTCTGGTCGCCCGCCGCGACCTTGGGCTTGGTCTCGTCGAGCCGGGCGAGCGTCGCCTTGTCGGCATAGGTCAGGCCGAAGCCGATCGGGAACAGCGGGTCGTAGCCCGGATCGGTGCGATTGAGCACGTTCTGGTCGATCCGCTTCGGCCAGCTGAAGCTCAATTTGCCGTGGAAGTCGGCGACCGGACGCCCGCTTTTGCCGGCGACCAGCACGTCGGCGACGCCGCCGCCCTCGGTCCCCGGCAGGAAGGCGGCGACGAAGGCGTCGGCGGCGTTCATCTCCGGATTGACCCACATCGGCCGGCCCGAGAGGAAGACCGCGACGGTCGGCACGCCCGCCGCCTTCAGCTTTTTCAGCAGCGCGAGATCGCTCTTGTCGTCGGGGCTATATTCGAGGCTCGGCCGGTCGCCGGTGAATTCGGCATAGGGCGTCTCGCCGAACACGACGATCGCGACGTCGGGCTTCGCGGTGAAGGCACCGTCGACCGCGAGCGTCGCCTTGCCGCCGGCGGCGCGCGCCGCCGCATCGATCCCCGACCAGATCGACTGGCCGTTGGGGAAATCCTTGTTGGCGACGTCGGTGCCCTGCCAGGTGATCGACCAGCCGCCGGCCTGCTGACCGATATTGTCGGCGCCGCGCCCGGCGACGAGGATATTGGCGCCCGGCTTCACCGGCAGCACGCTGCCGTTGTTCTTGAGCAGCACGAGCGATTCGCGCACCGCCTGCCGCGCGATCGCGCGATGTTCGGGCGCGCCGAGCAGCGCGAATTTGCCCGACATCGGCCGCGCCGAGGGCCGGCCGTTGTCGAACGTGCCGGCGATCATCTTGACGCGCAGGATGCGGCGCACCGCATCGTCGAGCCGCGCGGCGGGGATCGTGCCGGCCTTCGCCTCGCGCAGCGTATTGGCGTAGAGCTCCTTCCACTTGGGGCCGGAATACATGAACATGTCGAGGCCGGCGTTGATCGCGGGGGCGCAATCCTCGTTGGTGCAGCCCGTCACCTGGCCGTGCGCGTTCCAGTCGCCGATGGTAAACCCCTGAAAACCCCAGCGGTCCTTGAGCACGCCGGTGAGCAGGCTCTTGTTGCCCGTCATCTTCTCGCCGTTCCAGCTTGAGAAGCTCGGCATCACGGTCAGCGCGCCGGCGGGCAGCGCGGTCATATAGCCGGCGCCATGCACTTCGCGCAGCACCGTCTCCGACACGCGCGTATCGCCCTGATCGTGGCCGCCGGTGCCGCCGTCGCCGAGGAAATGCTTGACCGAGGCGATGACATGGCCGGGCTTCATGAAGTCCTGCCCGATCGTGCCCTGGATGCCCTCGACCATCTGGCCGGCATAGGAAGCGACGATCGCCGGGTCTTCGGAATAGCTTTCGTAGGTGCGGCCCCAGCGATCGTCCTGCACCACCGCGACGGTCGGTGCGAAGCTCCAGTCGATGCCGGTCGCGGCGGTCTCGGCGGCGGTGACCGCGCCGATCTTCTTGATCAGCGCCGGATCGCGCATCGCGCCAAGACCGATGTTATGCGGGAACAGCGTCGCGCCGACGATATTGTTGGCGCCGTGCACCGCGTCGGTACCCCAGATCACCGGCACCACCGGGCGGCCGTCCGAGCGCTTGACCGAGGCGTCATAGAAGGCGTCGAACAGCTTGAGCCATTCCGGCGCCGGCGCGAATTCGTCGCCGTTGGGCGCCGAATTGCCGCCGTTGAGGATCGAGCCGAGCTTGTACGTCTCGAGATCCTTGGGCGTGATGCTGGCGATGTCGACCTGGATGAGCTGGCCGACCTTGTCCTCAATGCTCATCTTGGCGAGGATCGCGGCGACGCGTGCCTCGACCTTGGCGTCGCGCTTCAACTGCATCGGCAGCAGCGGCCATTGCCCGGGATGCGCGGTGGCGGCGGCGGGAACGGCGGCGCTGGCCGCCTGCTGCTGCGCAATTGCGGGCGACGCGCCCACCATCAGCGCGAGCGCTGCGCAAGCCGTACCGAACCTCAAAACCATCATCCTCTCCCCGGGAGCCATCTACATCGTGGTAGCGGCACCAAAGCCGTGCCACGAAGCCGCTGTCAACGATGGACATTCCCTGTAGAGGTCGTGGCTTGCGCGGGAATATGAGGGGAGAGCGGCCAGTGCGGGCGGAGCAGCGGATCAGGGTGGTGATCGTCGGGGGCGGCACTGCCGGCTGGATGACCGCCGCCGCGCTGGCGACGCTGGCCCCCGGCGCCGCGACGGTCCACCTGGTCGAATCGCAGGAGATCGGCATCGTCGGCGTCGGCGAGGCGACGCTGCCGCATCTGCGCGCCTTCGTCGCCCGGCTCGGCATCGACGAGGCGGCGTTCATGGCCGCCACCCATGCGACCTTCAAGCTCGGCATCGAGTTCCGCGACTTCGGCGCGATCGGCGATTCCTACATCCATCCGTTCGGCAGCTACGGCCGGCCGCTCGACGGCGTCGGCTTCCACCATTATTGGCTGCGGCGCCATCACGCCGGCGCGACCGCGCCGATCGGCGACTATTCGACCGCGGTGGTCGCCGCCGCGGCGCAGCGTTTCACCCGCCCGGGCAGCGATCCGCACGATCTGGCGAGCGCCTTCGGCTATGCCTATCAATTCGACGCGACCCGCTTCGCGCCTTTCCTGCGCGCCCATGCCGAGGCGCGCGGCGCGCTGCGCACCGAGGGTCTGGTGACCGGCGTCGACCGCGATGCGGACAGCGGCGACGTCGTCGCGATCACGCTCGCCGATGGCCAGCGGATCGAGGGCGATCTGTTCATCGACTGCTCGGGGTTTCGCGCGCTGCTGATCGGCGGCGCGATGGACGAGGCGTGGGAGGATTGGTCGCACTGGCTGCCCTGCGATCGCGCCGTCGCCGCGCCCTGCGCCTCGCCCGCCGGCGGCATCGAGCCGTACACCCGCGCCACCGCGATGGCCGCCGGCTGGCGCTGGCGCATCCCCCTCACCCACCGCATCGGCAACGGCTATGTCTATTCGAGCGCGCATCTGTCCGAAGGCGCGGCGACCGACGCGCTGGTCGACGCGCTGGAGAGTCCGCCGCTCGCCGAGCCGCGCCATCTGCGCTTCCGCGCCGGGCGGCGGCGGCGCAGCTGGGTCGGCAACGTGCTGTCGATCGGCCTCGCCTCGGGGTTCCTCGAACCGCTGGAATCGACCAGCATCTATCTGGTGCAGATGGCGATCACGCAATTGGTCGAGCATTTCCCCGCAGCCCGCGTCACCGATGCCGACCGCGACGGCTTCAATGCCTTGGTCGACGCCGAATACGACCGGCTGCGCGACTTCCTGATCCTCCATTATCACGCGACGACACGCGACGATTCGCCCTTCTGGGACCACGTCCGCACGATGACGATCCCCGACAGCCTCGCCGAGAAAATGGCGCTGTGGCGGCAGACCGCGCAGGTGTCGCGCTACAGCCACGGCCTGTTCCTCGAACCGAGCTGGGTCGCGGTCTATCTCGGCCAGAACGTCGTGCCCGACGGCTGGGACCCGCGCGCCGATCTGCCCGACGGCGCCGCGCTCGATCGCGCATTGGCCGCCCTGCGCGGCGGTATCGCCGCCGCGGTCGCGACGATGCCCGATCACGCAGCCTATCTGCAGGCAGCGGCGTGAACCGTCGCGAAAGCCTGCAGAGCGTCGTCGTGGTCGGCGGCGGCCTCGTCGCCTTGACCGCGGCGCTCGGCTTCGCGCGCGCGCTGCCGCACGCGACGGTGACCCTCGTCGCCACCGCGCCCGACCCGGCGGCGCTCGCCGACCGCCTGCCCGCGGTGACGCCGCAGGTCGCCGAGGCATTCGACGCGCTGGGCCTGGACGAGACGGCGATGGTCGCCGCGGGGGCGGCGACGCACCGCGTCGGCGAACGCTTCGCCTGGGGCGATGCGGCCTTCACGATCGGCGAGGGCGACGGCGTGCCGAACCTCGCCGGCGCGGCGGTGCACCAGATGTGGCTGGCGCACGGCGACGGCCCCTATGACGCGCTGGTTCCCGCCGCGACGCTGGCGGCGGCGGAACGGTTCGCACCACCGGCAAGCGATCCGCGATCCTTGCTGTCGCGCGTCAATTACACGCTGCGGCTCGACGCCGAGGCCGCGACGCCCTTCTTCGCCGCGGCGCTGCGCGCGGCGCGGGTGCGCGCCGTCGCACCGCAGCAGCTTCGCGTCGTCCGCGACGGCGAGACCGTGCGTGCGCTCGCCATGGACGACGGTAGCGCGCTGACCGGCGACCTGTTCGTCGACGCGACCGGATCCGGCGCCTTGCTCGCCGCCGCGGATACCGCGTGGCTCGACTGGGCCACCACCCTGCCCGTCGACCGGCTGCTGCTCGCCGCCGCGCCGCCGCGCCCGTCGCCGCTCGACCGGTACGACGCGACCACCGACGGCTGGACCGCGCGCTGGCCGCTGGCGGGTCGCACGCTCGCCGGCGTCGCTTATGCCAGCGCCACGACCAGCGACGCGCGCGCCGCCAAGCAGATGCCGGGCCGAAGCGAGCGCATCACGATCCGTCCGCGGCGGCAGGTCGTGCCCTTTGCCGGCAACGTACTGGCGCTCGGCGATACGGCTGCGACGCTGGGGCCATTGGGCTGGCATGGCTATACGCTGGCGCTGGCGCAGCTCGAACTGGCGCTGGCCTTGATGCCGGCACGGACGCCCGAGCCGCTGCTCGTCGCCGAATACAACCGCCGCGCGACGCTGCGCGCCGACCGGCTCCACGCCTATGCCGCGGCCTTCTATCTGGTCGGCCGGCGGCGCGGCGATTTCTGGCACGCGCGGCGCTCGCAGCAACCGCCTGCCGAACTGGCGACGGCGCTCGCCCAATTCGGTCAGCGCGGCACTTTGCCGCCGCTGGAAGAGGAGATGCTGCCACAGGCGGCGTGGCAGCAGGCGCTGATCGGGCTCGGCGTCCGGCCGGTACGCGCCGATCCGCTGGCGCTGTCGGTGCCGCGGGCGAGCGCGGTCGCCGCGCTGACGCAATTGCGCAACGCCATCGCTGCGCTACCCGCGGGCCTCTCTGCCTATCCGGAGTATCTCGTGGCGGCGCAGCGGGGCAGGCGATGAGCGGAACACCGATCGGCCGGGTGGTGATCGCCGGCGGTGGCACTGCCGGCTGGATGGCGGCGGCAGCCGCCTCGCGCTTCCTCAACGACGGGCAGCGGACGATCACCTTGGTCGAATCCGACGCGATCGGCACCGTCGGCGTCGGCGAGGCGACGATCCCGCCGATCCGCGGCTTCAACGCCCGGCTGGGGATCGAAGAGGCGGACTTCCTGCGCGCGACCGGCGGCACGCCCAAGCTCGGCATCGAATTCGTCGACTGGGGCGCGCGGGGCGAGCGCTACATGCACCCGTTCGGCACGCCCGGTCGCGACATCGAAGGGCTCAACTTCCACCAGCTCTGGCTCAAGCTGCGCGAGCGGCCGGGCATCGGCGACTTCGAGGGCTATGCGATGGCCGCCGTCGCCGCGCGCGCCGGCCGCTTCGCACCGCCCTCCCCCGACCCGCGCTCGCCATTGTCAGGAGTCGATTATGCCTATCATTTCGACGCCGGCCTCTACGCCGCCTTTCTGCGCCGCCGCGCCGAGGAGCAGGGCACGGTGCGCGTCGAGGGGCGGATCACCGGTGTCGAGCAGGACGAACGCGGCCATGTGACGGCGGTGCGGCTGGAGGGGGATCGGCGGATCGCGGGCGACCTGTTCCTCGATTGCTCGGGCTTTCGCAGCCTGTTGCTCGGCGAGGCGATGGGCGTCGGCTTCGAGGATTGGTCGCACTGGCTGCCCTGCGATCGCGCGATCGCGGTGCCGACCGAACGGACGCAGCCGCTGCTGCCCTATACCCGCGCCACCGCGCATGATGCCGGCTGGCAATGGCGCATCCCGCTGCAACACCGCACCGGCAACGGCCACGTCTATGCCAGCGCCTTCACCGACGACGACACCGCCGAGCGCATCCTGATGGCCAATCTCGACGCCGCGCCGACCGCCACGCCGCGCCGCCTGTCGTTCACCGCCGGCCGGCGGCGGCAGAGCTGGGCGGGCAACGTCGTCGCGCTCGGCCTCGCCGGCGGCTTCCTCGAACCGCTCGAGTCGACCAGCATCCACCTCATCCAGGAAGGGATAGCGAAGCTGTTCGCGCTGTTCCCGGACGATCGCTTCAGCCCGGTCGTACGCGACGAATACAACCGGCTGATGGCCGATCACTACACCGCGATCCGCGATTTCATCATCCTCCATTACGCCGCGACGCGCCGCCGCGACACGCCGTTCTGGCGGCACGTGGGGTCGATGGCGCTGCCCGAGACGCTGGCACGCAAGCTCGCGCTGTTCGCCGAGAAGGGGCGCATCTTCCGCTACGACGACGAGCTGTTCACAGTGCCGAGCTGGGTGGCGGTGCTGCTCGGCCAGGGGATCGTGCCGACCGGCTACGATCCGATCGTCGATGCGCTCGACGCGGATCGCGTCGCCGAAGCGCTGCGGCACATGCGCCGGCAGAACGCCACACTGGCGCAGCAACTGCCCCCAGCCGGCTGAGTGCGCCGGCGAACCAGTCAAAACGGTTCCGTTACCCTTCGTTAAGCGACCGCCACCCAAGCCGGACGGGCGACCGATCGCGCGAAGGATAGAAAAGTGGACCGTTGGGAGGAAAGCGGATTTGATCGCAAAGACTTGGTCGAAGTCGACTCGGCATGTCGCGAAGAACCGCCGATCGATCCGGCTGCCATCCGCGCCGCGGTCGCCCGCGCCGTCGCCGGGCTCGACACCGGACTGCCGCTCAGCACGGTCCTGAGCCGCGCGCGCATCGGCCTGCTGCACCGCGACCGCCGCCACCGCGTGCTCACGGTCAACGACCGGTTCTGCGAACTCGTCGGGCGCCGCGCGGCCGAACTGACCGGCCTGTCGATCGACGCGTTCCTCCACCCCGAGGATCTGCCCGGCGTCCTCGCCACCTACGACGATCATCGCGCGCGCTCGACGCCGTTCGAGGTCGAGGCCCGCTTCATCCGGCCGGACGGCAGCGCCTTGTGGTGCGACATCAATGTTTCGTTCGTCTGCGACGCCGCCGGCACCGCGATGTCGACGATCACGATCGCGCAGGACATCTCCGCCCGCCGCGCCGCCGAGGAGCGGCTGCGCGAGAGCGAGGAACATTACCGCCACACCGTCGAACTCAACCCGCAGATCACCTGGACGGCCGGCCCCGACGGCCTCGTCGAGACGGTCAGCTCGCGCTGGAAGGCGGTGACCGGCGGCGCGGCGGGCGACGCGATGGGAACGCGCTGGCTGAGCGCGCTCCATCCCGAGGATCGCGCGCCGACGATGTCGGCATGGCGGGCCTCGGTGGCGACCGGAAGGGCGATCGACCTCGAATACCGGCTGCGATCCCCCGACGGCGACTATCGCTGGTTCCGCTCGCGCGCGACCGCCCGGCGCGACGAATCCGGCGCGACGATCCGCTGGTACGGGACGCTGGAGGACATCCACGATCGCAAGCTGACCGAACGCGCGCTGCGCGACAGCGAGCGGCGCTTCCGCCTCGCCGCGCATGCCGCCGGGCTCGGCATCTGGGACTATGATGCGACCTCGGGCCAGCGCCAATGGTCGGACGAGCTCAAGGCGATGCTCGGCCTGCCGCTCGACGCCGCCGCGTCGGTGCCGGTCGCGCTTGATCTGGTCGTTCCCGAGGATCGCCACCGCCTGCAGGCGCTGATCGCCGCGGTCGACGCCGGCGACGGCAGCCATCGCTTCGACACCATCCTGCGCATCCACCGCGCCGACACCGGCGAGGAACGCTGGATCAGGACCGGCGGCTGGCGGATCGAGGCGCCGTCGGGCAAGCTCAGCCGCGTCCTCGTCACCACCCGCGACGTCACCGAGGAGCGCACCGCCGAAGAGCGTATCCGCTTCGCCGCGCACCACGACGCGCTCACCGGCCTGCCCAATCGCGCCAAATTCGGCGAGCGGCTCGAGGCGGCGATCGCGCAGGCACGCGCGGCGGGCGGCGAGGTCACGCTGGTGCTGCTCGACGTCGACGACCTCAAGGAGACCAACGACACGATCGGCCATGACGCCGGCGATGTCGTGCTGCGCACGCTCGGCGAACGGCTGCATCGCGCGCTCGGCGCGGGTTGCACGCTGGCACGGCTCGGTGGCGACGAATTCGCCGCGGTGATCGCGAGCCACGGCGACGCGCCGACGGTGATCGACCGCGTCCGCACCGCGCTGCACGCCGTGCGCGAGCCGCTGTCGCACGAGGGCCGCATCCTCGATTGCCAGGCGACCGCCGGCGGCTCGCTGTTCCCCACGCATGGCGAGACCGCTGCCGAACTGCTCAAGGCGGCGGACATCGCGCTCTATGCCGCCAAGGCGCAATATCGTGGCGGGTTGCTGATGTTCGAACCGCCGATGCGCGCCGACCTGCAACGCCGCTCGTCGATGCTCAGCATCGCGCGCGACGTGATCCGCGACGACCGGATCCTGCCATATTACCAGCCCAAGGTGGCACTGGACACCGGGCGGGTGTGCGGGTTCGAGGCGCTGCTGCGCTGGCAGCATCCGACCTTCGGCCCGCAGGCGCCCGCGACGATCTGCGCGGCGTTCGAGGATTTCGAGCTGGCGCTGGGGCTGAGCGAGCGGATGCTCGGTGCGATCGTCGGCGACATGCGCCGCTGGCTCGATGCCGGGCTCGATTTCGGGCGGATCGCCTTCAACCTGTCGCCGGCGGAATTCCGCCGCGACGACCTCACCGACCGCATCCTCGGCCGCCTGGAGCGGGCCGGCGTGCCGTTCGACCGGCTCGAGCTAGAAGTGACCGAGACGGTGTTCGTCGGTCGCGGCGCCGAATGCGTCGCGACGATGCTGGAGACGTTCAGCCGTGCCGGCGTGCATATCGCCCTCGACGATTTCGGCACCGGCTATGCCTCGCTGACCCACCTCAAGGCGTTTCCGGTCCATACTATCAAGATCGACCGCAGCTTCATCAGCCATATCGACCGGGACGCGGGCGATGCGGCAATCGTCGATGCGGTGGTGGCGCTGGGCCATCGCCTCGGCATGACCGTGGTTGCCGAGGGGATCGAGACCGAGGATCAGGCGCGCTACCTGCTCGGTCAGGGCTGCGACGTCGGTCAGGGCTTCTGGTTCGGCCACAGCGTCCCGCGCGACGAGGTGGCGGCGATGCTGCACCGCCGCCACCCGATCCCGCGCGCGGCGCTGGCGTAAGCGAAAACGGGAGCGGGCGCGAACCGCCCGCTCCCGCCCGTCCGGTCAGCCGCGCAGGCTGTCGGGAACGATGCCGCCATTCTCGGCGAGCTTCGCCATCACCGCGCGATGCAGCGCGATGTTCTGCTCGGCGCTGCCGTCGTCACCCGCGTGCACGCCCAGCTCCTGTCCCAGTTCCTTGCGCGCGGCGAGGCTGGAATCGAGGTCGAGCAGCTTGAGCAGGTCGACGATCGACGACTGATAGTTGCCGCCGCCGTTCTTCATCGTCGCCATTTCCGACAGCACCGCGCCGACGTCGACCGGCTGGGCGGGCGCTTCCGGTGCAGCGGCGGGCGCGGCGGTCGGTGCAGGCTTCGGCGTCGGTGCCGCCTGCGTGGTCTGCGGCGCGGCGGGGGCCGGCGCGGCATCCTGCTTGTGGTGGAAGATCTTGCCCATGATGTTGCCGAAAATGCTCAACGCGTGTCTCCTGTGGGTGGGGATGAGACATGCAACGTCGGGCCGCCCGGAACGCTCCCCGCGGAAAGCGGAACGCCTCGCAACACCCGGACGTTCAGGCCGCGCAACGAGGGAGATACAGATGCTCAGAAAAACCATGGTGATCCTGTCGGCATCGGCGCTGGCGCTCGCCGCCTGCGGCCAGAAGACCGGAACGACCGCCGCGAACGACACCGCGCTCGCGACCAACGACACGACGGCGTTCGACGCGAACACGGCCGGCACCGCCAACGCCGTCGCTCCCGCGACCGGCGGTCAGGCCTTCGTCAACTCGGCGGCGGCAAGCGACGCGTTCGAGATCGCGACGTCCAAGCTTGCGCTCGACAACAGCAGCTCGGCGGCGGTCAAGAAATACGCCAACCAGATGATCACCGCGCACACTGCCTCGACGGACAAGCTCAAGGCGACCACCGCCGGCCTGACCCCGGCGCTGACTCCCGATCCGAAGCTCAGCGCCGAGCAGCAGACGATCGTCGATTCGCTGAAGACCAAGAAGGGCGCCGATTTCGACGCGGCCTACATCACCGCCCAGCAGTCGGGTCATCAGCAGACGCTCGACCTGCTCCGCGGTTACGCCGCGACCGGCGACGTGCCGGCACTCAAGACCTTCGCGACCGGCCTCGTCCCGACCGTGACCGCGCATCTCAACATGGCCAAGGGCCTCAAGTCCTGATGCGACGCGCGGCCGGGCGATTCGGCCGCGCTACCGCACCGAACGAGAAGGGGCGCCGGCTGTTGCCGACGCCCCTTTTTCCTATGCGATGCCGACCGGCGATTACGCCGAGGTCTTGCCGCGCAGCGTGTTCAGGATCGCGAGACCGACCACACCGGCAAGCGCGGCTGCCGCGAACGGACGCTCATTGGCGAACTTGCGCGCCTTGTCGGCGAGCGGCGCGGCATTCTTGGCGACGGTTTCCTTCGTATCGCCGAAGGTCTTCTGCACCTTGCCGCTGATCTGATCGACCACGCCGGCGTTCTGCGTCTCGGTGTCGCCGGTCGCCTTGCCCAGGCCTTCCTTCAGCTTGCCGGTGAGATCGCCCGCGGTACCTTCGATCTGATCCTGGTTCATGTGCTTCGCTCCTGTTGAATGATGACGCCGACCAACGCGCAGACACCCGAGTGTTTCCGCATGTGCGAAATGAACCTGGTTCAGCGCGGGTGCCGGCGGGCGAGCGCGATGCCGGCGAGGTTCTTCGATCGGCCGACATGGCGGACGTGGACGCGCGCGAAGCCCGCGGTCGCGGCGCGATAGGCGGCGAGGTGCGGCTGCAATTGCGGGCTGCGGCAGCGCCAGCGGCCCAGCGCCTGTTCGACGATCGTGCGCGCATCGCCGACGAACACCGCATCCGCGGCCCCCGCCGCCACCGCGATCTCGACCGCATAGAGCAACGCCAGCCATTCCGCGGTGCAATTGTCGCCGGGACCGAGATCGTCACGGATATGGGTGCGCCCGCCGCTCACCACCGCAATCTCCATCCGGTCGGGATTGGGCCGCGATCCTCCGTCGAAGTACAGCGTCATGCGGTCCATCGGCCTCTCCTCGCCCGACGCCTTTGCGAAGGCAAGCGTCAGGCCGCCGCCCGTGCCGCCGATCGCAGCGCCGCCGTGACCGCGGGTGCGACCGCGTCGACGACGAGACCGATCGCGCGGGCATTGGGATGGATGCGATCCGCCAGCGTCATCGCGGGATGGCCGAGCACCCCGGCGGGAAAGAAGGCGCAGGTCGCCGCACCATGCTGCCGCGCCGCCGCGGCATGGATGCCGGCATAGCCCCGCGTCCGTTCGGCGAACAGCGCGGGCGGCTCGATCGTCGTCATCAATACGGCAATGCCGCAACGGGCGAACTCGATCAGCATCGCGTCGAGGTTGGCGCGCAGCCGCGCAGGCGCGATGCCCCGCAGCACGTCGTTGGCGCCGATCTGCACGACGGCGAGATCGGGCCGGCGCGACAGCCCGGCGAGCGTTCGCGGCAGCCGTGCGAGCGCATCCTGCGACGTGTCACCCGACCGCCCCGCCGCGATCACCGCCGCATCGGGCCAGTCGCTACGCAGCGCCCGTTCGAGCCGGGCGGGAAAGGCGTCGGCGGCCGCAAGGCCATAACCGGCGATCAGGCTGTCGCCATAGGCCAGCAGCAGGGGATCGGCAGTGGCCGGCGAACGCGTCATCGATTGTCCTCGGAAGTCGCCGGCAATGTAGGGCGAGCCGACGATCTTTCCACCACGCACCAAGGACTTGCGACGCCCGGCGGGCTGGTGCGTTGGACCCCGATGCGCGATGCCGACCCTCCCACGACCCCCGATGGCCGTTATATCGTGGTGCGCGGACGCCTGTGGCGCCGCACCAATCCCGCGCTCGGCGAGGATCGTCGCGCGGCACTGGTCCACGATCTGATGCAGGCCCGCCGCGACGTCGGCACCGCGTTGCGCGCCGGGGATGCCGCCGGCGAGCGCGACGCCCGCCGCCGTGTCGACGCCGCCAAACAGGCGCTCGGCGAGCGCGGCCCGGTGTGGTGGGACGATGGCGCGCCCGATCTCAACCGCCACATGGCGGAGAACACGCCCTATGCCGCCTGGTTCGAGGCCCTGCCGTGAGCGAGACCCGGCCGACGCGTCCGTGGCTGCCGCGGCGCGTCCTCATCACCCGCTCGGCGCTGGCATGGGAGCACGGCCAGGCCATCGCGGCGCGTGCGGAGGCGCTGGGTATTCCGGTCGAGCGGCTCGCCTCCGACCGGCTGGCGCTCGGCCTGCCCGACGATGCCGCCGCCGCTTATGCCGCCGCCAAGAAGACGCTGGCGGTGGTCGTCGCGCCGCCGGGCAAGCTGCGTCTGCAACCGATCGCGCCCTCCGCCGACTGGCGCGTCGATCTCGCCGAGGGTTGCCCGGCGCATTGCAGCTATTGCTATCTCGCGGGCTCGCTGAAGGGGCCGCCAATCACCCGCGCCTACGCCAATCTGCCCGCGATCGTCGCCGCGCTGCCGCACTATCTCGGCGAGGGCACGGTCACCTCGCGCTCCACAGCGCGCGCCGACGAAGGGACGACCTATGAGGCGAGCTGCTACACCGATCCGCTCGCGCTCGAACATCTCACCGGATCGCTGTCGGCGCTGATTTCGGCGTTCGGGGCGTGGCAGGCGCCGGTGCAATTGCGCTTCACCACCAAGTTCGACGCGGTCGAGCCGTTGCTCGACCTCGATCATCAGGGCCGGACGCGGATGCGCGCCTCGATCAACCCGGCGCGCTTCGCGCGGTTCGAGGGCGGGACGAGCCCGGTGGCGGCGCGGCTCGCCGCGCTCGCGCGAATGGGCCGCGCCGGCTATCCGATCGGCCTGACGATCGCACCGATCATCGCCGCCGAGGGGTGGGAGGCGGCCTATGGCGAACTGATCGCCCAAGCCGGCGACGCACTCGCCGACGTCACGACGGACTGCACGATCGAGCTGATCACGCATCGCTACACGCCGGGGTCGAAGGCGGTGCTCGACAGCTGGTATCCGTCCTCGAAGCTCGACATGGGCGCGGAGAACCGCGTTGAGAAACAGACGAAGTTCGGCTCGCTCAAATACGTCTACGACGCCGGGACGATGGGAACGCTGAAACGCTTCTTCGCGGCGGAGGTCGCCCGGCACCTGCCGCAAGCCCGCATCCTCTACTGGACCTAAGTCCTCCCCCGTCAGGGCAGGGCTATCACATATGGCTGCGCTGATGAGGCTCGATCGGTTTCCTCGTCAGCTTCGTCACCCCGGACTCGTTCCGGGGTCCACCGGGCCGCAGGAGAACGGTGTCGAATCAAGCCTTTCTCCTCGCCGCCGCAGGGTGGACCCCGGAACAAGTCCGGGGTGACGGGATGGGCGTGGAAGACGACAGGCTCGCACGCGCGTCCATATGCGATTGCCCTGCCCGCCAGGGGGAGGGATATACGTCAAACCTCCCGCAGCGCCCGTGCCGGCCGCACGCTCAATATCGGCCACGCGCCCGCCAATCCGATGCCGAGCGTCACCCCCAGCCCCACCAGCAGCGTCGCGCCGACCGCAAGCGGATCGGGCGCCCAGGCGAAGTCGAACATCCGCACCACGACATACCACGCCCCGCCTAGCCCGAGCGCCAGCGCCACCAGCGTCACCACCGCGCCGAGCAGCAGATATTCGAGCGCCTGGGCCGCCAGCAACTGGCCGCGCGTCGCTCCCAGCGTGCGCAGGATCACCGCGTCATAGGTGCGCGCCTCGCGCGCCGCGGCGATCGCGCCGATCAGCACCGCGATCCCCGCCGCCACCGCCACCCCCGCCGCCGCGGCGATCGCCGCCGCGACCTGGCCGACGAGATCGCGCACCTGCGCCAGCACGCCGCGCACCTCGATCACCGACACCGACGGGAAGGGCGCGAGCAGCGCGCGCGTCACCCGCCCCTCGCGTCCCCGCGGCAGGTCGACCGTCGCCGCCAGATTGTGCGGCGCGTCCGCCAGCGTGTCGGGCGAGAAGACCAGCACGAAGTTGAAGCCCAGCGTATCCCATTGGATGCGCCGGAACGACGCGACCCGCGCGGTCCGCTCGACGCCGAGCAGGCTGACCGTCAGCGGATCGCCGAGCTTGAGGTCGAGCGCCTCGGCGAGCCGCTCGTCGACCGAAACCAGCGGCGGTCCGGCATAATCCTTCGGCCACCAACGGCCGGCGGCGAGCGTGCTCCCCTCGGGCAAGGTCGCCGCATAGGTCAGGCCGCGCTCGCCGCGCAGCGCCCAGGCGCCCTCGGGCAAGGTCTTGAGATCGGCGACGCGGATGTCGCGATAGCCGGTGATCGTGCCGCGCAGGATCGGCACGGTCTTGACCACCGCCACCGGCACCGCGGCGGTGACGATGCGGCGGAACTCGGCCTCGCGCGGCCGCGGCACGTCGAGCGCGAACAGCGCCGGTGCGCGCGCCGGCACGGTGGTGGCGATATTGGCGTCGATGCTGGTGCGGATCGCGGCGAGCAGCACGAACAGCGTCAGTCCGAGCCCCAGCGCCACCACCAACGCCTCCGTCCGCGCCCCCGGCCGGTGCAGCGCGGCGATGGCGAGCCGCAGCAGCGGCCGGCGCGACCGCGGCAGCCGCACCGCGGCGGCGCGCACCAGCCGCCCGAGCCCGGCGAGCAGCAGCAGCGCCCCCGCCACCGCGGCGAGGAAGCCCGCCGCCATCGCCGGTTGCGCCGAGGTGGCGATCGCCAGCGCGACCGCCGCGCCGCCGGCGAGCAGAGCGGTCCCCCGCCCCCGCCACGACGCCGCGCGCATCGGCGCGAGCGCGCCGCGCAGCAGCCCCGCCGCCGGCGTCGCCCCCGCCGCGGCGAGCGGCGGCGCGGCGAAGGCGATCGCGATCAGCACGCCATAGGCCGCCGCGCGCACCAACGGCCACGGCTCGATCGTCAGGTGCGGCACCACCGGCAACGCGCCCGCCAGCGCCTTGCCGAGCAGCGGCACCGCGGCGATGCCGATCGCCAGCCCGCCGGCGATCCCCACCAGCGCCGCCGCACCGATCTCGATCGCATAGAGGCGCCCGACATCGGCGGTGGTCGCGCCGAGCACCTTGAGCGTCGCGATGCCGCCGCGCCGTCCGGCGAGGAACGAGGCGACGCCGTTGCCGACGCCGATCCCGGCGATCGCCAGCGCGGCGAGCCCGACCAGCGTCAGGAACTCGCCCATCCGGTCGACGAAGCGCGACGCCCCCGGCGAGGCGCGCTCGCGCGTCTTGCTTTCCCAGCCCGCGGTGGCGAAACGCGCCTCGAACGCTTTGGCGATCCGCCCCGGATCGCTGCCGGCGGGCAGGCGCAGGCGATAGCGCGTCTCGTAGAGGCTGCCCGGCTGGACCAATTGCGTCGCCGGCAGCGTCGCCAGCGCGATGATCGCCACCGGCCCGAGCGTGAACCCCTCGCCGAGCCGGTCGGGCTCGTCGGCGATGATCCCGCCGACGGTCAGCCCCGCCGCCCCCACCATGAAGCGCGCACCGGGCCGCAGCCGCAGCCGCTCGGCGAGCGCCGGCGCGATCCACGCCTGCCCCGGCGGCGGCGCCCCGACGCGCCGCCCGCCCGTCAGCGTCACCCGGCCGTAGAGCGGATAGGCGGCATCGACCGCCTTCAGCTGGATCGGCGCCGCGCTGCCGCCGGCGACCGCATTGGCCTGCATCCGCACCGTCTGCGAAACGGCGCCGGCGCGCGTCATCGCCGCACGCTCGGCATCGCCCGCCGATCGCTGCGACACCGCGAATTCGACGTCGCCGCCGAGGATCACCGCGCCCCGCGCCGCCAGTTCGCGCCCCACCGCATCGGCGAGCCCGCCGATCGCCGCCAACGCCGCGACGCCGAGCAACAGGCAGACGACGAGCAGCCGCAGCCCGCGGAACCGCCAGTCCAGCTCGCGCCGCGCCAGCCGCCACGCCGAGGCCCAGCCGCTCAAACGATCCGTCCGTCGGCGAGCGTCACCACCCGGTCGCACCGTTCGGCGAGGCTGCGGTCGTGGGTGATGACGACCAGCGTCGCGCCGATCGCCGCGCGGCGCGCGAACAGCAGGTCCATGATCGCCGCGCCGGTCGCGGTGTCGAGATTGCCGGTCGGCTCGTCGGCGAAGACCAGCGGCGGCCGCGGCCCCAGCGCCCGCGCGATCGCGACGCGCTGCTGCTCGCCGCCCGACAATTGCGAGGGGTAATGATCGAGCCGGTGACCGAGCCCGACCGCCGCCAGCTCCGCCGCGGCCCGCTCCCACGCGTCCGCCGCCCCGGCCAATTCCATCGGCACCGCGACATTCTCGCGCGCAGTCATCGTCGGCAGCAGGTGGAAGGCCTGCAGCACGATCCCGATCCGCCCGCGACGGGCACGCGCCAGCGCATCCTCGTCGAGGCGGCCGAAGTCGAGCCCGTCGACCGTCACGCGTCCGCCGCTCGCCCGCTCCAGCCCGGCGAGCACCGCCATCAGCGACGATTTGCCCGACCCCGAGGTGCCGAGCAGCGCGACGCTTTCGCCGCGCCCGACGGAGAGGTCGATGCCGCGCAGGATCGCGGTTTCGCCGAGCGTCAGCGTGACATCGCGCGCGTCGATCACCATAGCGGGTTCGGTCATATCGGGAGGACAAGGCCTTGAAGGGGCTGATGATACGCTATGCGGCAGCGGCCGCGCTCGGCCAAGCCCTGATGCTCGCCGGCTGCGACCGGCCGGCGTCCGCCCCGACCGCGACGCCCGTTGCGACGGCGCGTGCGACGGCGCCGCGCCCTGCCGGCCCCGAACGGCTGGTGCTGGCCTTCGGCGACAGCCTCTATGCCGGTTACGGCCTCGACCGCGGCCAGAGCCTGCCCGACGCGGTGCAGGCACGGTTGCGCCGCGACGGGATCAACGCGACGATCGTCAACGCCGGCGTCTCGGGCGACACCACCGCGGCGGGCCGGCAGCGGCTCGGCTTCGTGCTCGACAATCTGCCCCGCAAGCCCGATCTCGTGCTGCTCGGCCTCGGCGGCAACGACGTGCTGCGCCAGCTTCCCGCCGCCGAGACACGCGCCAACATGACCGCGATGCTCGACGAATTGCACAAGCGCGACCTGCCGGTGGTGCTCACCGGCATGAAGGCCCCACCCAATCTCGGCACGGCGTACGTCACCGCCTTCGACCGCATCTGGCCCGATCTGGCGAAGCGCGACCAGGCCGGCCTCTATCCCTTCGTCCTCGACGGCGTGATCGGCGATCCGAAGCTGATGCAGGCCGACCGCGTCCACCCCAATGCGACCGGCGTCGCGCGCATCGCCGACCGCCTCACCCCGCTGGTCGCCGCCGGACTCAAACCCGCCGGCTGACGGAACGCACGCGACGCTGCCGCGCTATAGCGTGAGGAGACCGGTACGGCCTGAGCCGTTCGCCCTGAGCCTGTCGAAGCCTGTCCTCAGCGACGCCGTAGGCGGCGTCGAAGGGGGCAGGTGAGTCCCACGGTGCTTCGACAAGCTCAGCATCAACGGATTTCAGGTTACCTTGCCGTATTTCATTTACGACCCAAAAGGACCCGACATGGCCGACAGCCGCACCGCAACCTTGTACCGCATGGTCCTGCCCGACCACATCTGCCCGTTCGGCGTCCGCGCCAAGCAGATCCTGCAATCCGAAGGCTTCGAGGTCGACGACCAGATCTTGCGTTCGCGCGAGGAGGTCGAGGCGTTCAAGGCCGAGCATGACGTTGCCACCACGCCGCTGGTGTTCATCGACGGCGAACAGATCGGCGGCAGCGACGATCTCGAACGCTATCTGGCGCAGGTGGACTGAGCCGCACCCGTGCTCCTGCGCAAGCAGGAGCTCAGGGTTCTGGACGCTACCGTCGTTCTGTTTGGCCCTGGGTTCCTGCCGTCGCAGGAACACTGAAGATCGATGCAACCTCCGCCTGCAATAGCCAAACGTATCGATCGCCGCGGCCCCGAATACCATCCACAGCTTTCGCATTGCCCGGTGAGGAACGTCGTCGCCGACCGGCCGTTCGGCAGCACTCCCCAAAGCGAAAGACACCATAGGTCTATGCCGGCCAAAGCCAGCCCTCCCGCCGACGCGCCCCTGCTGGCCCCCGAACCGCCCGTCGCCGATCCGCTCGGCATCGCCGAAACCGCCGCCGCGCTCGCCGAACGCCTTGCCACCGACGATCTCCTCTATGCCGTCGCCGACGAACCACGTGGCGTCGCGCTCAGTCATGCGCTCGCACTCGCGATGCCCGACGCCGAAGTGCTGTTCTGCCCGGGCAGCGATGCTTTGCCCGGCGACGCCGCTCCCGCCTCGCCCGGCAACGTCGGCCAGCGCGTGTCGGCGCTGCGCCGCATCCGGTTGCTGCTCGACGCGGCCGAGCGACCGCGCATCGCCTGCATCACCACCGGCGAAGCGCTCGCCCGCGCCTATCCGGCGCCGCAATCCTTCGCCGCCGCGCCGCCCCGCGTCGATGCCGGCGCGCCGATCGATCTCGAGGCGCTGTTCGCCAGCCTGACCGAGATCGGCTACACCCCGGACGAGACCGTCGACGAGCCCGGCGAGATCGCGTTGCGCGGCCAGGTACTCGACGTCTTCCCCGCCGATGCCGGTCTGCCGCTGCGCGTCGAGGCCGGCGACGGCCGCGTCGTCAGCCTGCGCTGCTTCGACCCCGGCGACCAGCGCACCACCGGCGATATCGACACGCGCGAACTCGGCCGCGTCGCCGAACCGCCGCTCGCCGACGAGGGCGTGCCGCTCTGCGATCATGTGCCCGACGCGCGCATCGGCATCGAGCCCGCCGCCGACGCACGCCGCGCACGCTTTCTCGCGCTCGCCGCCGACGCCGCCAAGCGCCGCCCCACCCGCGCGATCGCCGACACGCTCGGCGACGCCCGCTGGCGCAAGGCGGTCGCCGACCGCGCGATGCCGCCGCTGGAGCGGGCCGGCGACCCGCCGCCGCGCTTCGTCGAGAACAAGGCGCCGACGCGTGCCTTCGCCAAGGCGGCACGCGCCGCGATCGACGCCGGCGACCGACTCGCGATCCTCGGCGGCCCGCGCGATCTGCGCTTCCTGCAACGCCGCATCGCCAAGACGCTCAAGCTCCCGGTCGAAGAGGATGCGTCATGGCCCGCGATCGTCGCCGCCGCGCCGGGCAGCATCCACCTGCTGGCGCTCGCCGCCGATCGCGGCTTCCATCGTGACGGCGTGCTCGCCATTGCCGCCGCCGATCTGCTCGGCAGCCGTGCCGAACGCGACGATCCCTCCACGCCCGTCGCCGACACCGGCCTGTTCGATTATGGCGAGATCCGCCTCGGCGATGTCGTCGTGCACGAGGATCACGGTCTCGCCGTGGTCAGCGGCCTGCAATCCTTGCCCGACGAGGCCGGCGACGCGATCGCGCTGACCTATGCCGACGACGGCGTCCGTCTCGTCCCCGTCGCCGAGGCCGACCGCATCTGGCGCTACGGCGCCGATGCCGAGGCGGTGACGCTCGACAGGCTGGACGGCGCGAGCTGGCTCAAGCGGCGCGGCGCGATCGACGCCGCCATCGCCGAGAGCGCGCGCGGCCTCACCGCGCTCGCCACCGAGCGCGACCGCCGCGCCGCGCCCAAACTCGTCCCCGACATCGCCGCCTACGAACGCTTCGCGGCGGGCTTCGCTTTCACCGAGACGCCCGATCAGGCGCGCGCCATCGCCACGGTCCGCGACGACCTCGCCTCGGCCAAGCCGATGGACCGGCTGGTCATCGGCGACGTCGGCTATGGCAAGACCGAGGTCGCGCTGCGCGCCGCCGCGATCGCCGCGCTCGCCGGCTATCAGGTCGCGATCGCCGCGCCGACCACCGTGCTCGCGCGCCAGCATCTCGAAAGCTTCGCCGCGCGGTTCGAGGGCACCGGCATCGTCGTCGCCGGCCTGTCCCGCCTCACCGCCGCCGCCGACCGCAAGCGGATCAAGGCGGGGCTCGCCGACGGATCGGTGCACGTCGTCGTCGGCACCGGCGCGGTCGCCGCCAAGGGCATCGCCTACAAGGACCTCGCGCTCGTCATCATCGACGAGGAACAAAGATTCGGCGCCGCCGACAAGACGCGGCTGCGCGATCTCGGCGCCGGCCACGTGCTGACGCTCAGCGCCACGCCGATCCCGCGCACGCTCCAGACCGCGCTGATCGGGCTCCAGCAACTCTCGGTCATCGCCACCCCGCCGGCGCGGCGCCAGCCGATCCGTACCGTCGTCGGCGCGTTCGACGCGACCGTGGTGCGCACCGCATTGCTGCGCGAGCGTACCCGCGGCGGCCAGAGCTTCGTCGTCGTGCCGCGGATCGAGGACATGGCACCGCTCGCCGAGAAGCTCGCCAAATCGGTGCCCGAGCTCGACATCGTCCAGGCGCACGGCAAGATGCCCGCCGCCGAGATCGACGAGGCGATGGTGCGTTTCGCCGGCGGTGACGGCGACGTGCTGCTCGCCACCAACATCATCGAGGCGGGACTGGACGTGCCGCGCGCCAATACGATGGTGATCTGGCGCGCCGACCGCTTCGGCCTGTCGCAGCTCCACCAGTTGCGCGGCCGCGTCGGTCGCGGCATCCGCCGCGGTCAGGTGCTGCTGCTCACCGATCCCGAGGCGACGATCGCGCCGCGCACGCTCAAGCGGCTCAAGACGCTGGAGGCGTTCGACCGGCTCGGCGCCGGCTTCGCGATCAGCGCGCGGGATCTCGACATGCGCGGCGCCGGCGATCTGCTCGGCGAGACGCAGGCGGGGCATATGAAGCTGATCGGCATCGATCTGTACCAGCATCTGCTCGAAAGCGCGCTGCGCACCGCCCGCGGCGAGACGGTGGAGCGCTGGAGTCCCGAACTGCACCTCGGCATCGACGGCTGTCTGCCCGACGACTGGATGCCGGAGGCGGAGCTGCGCGTCACCACCTACGCCCGGCTCGCGCGGATCGAGGACGCCGACGGCCTCGACGCGCTGACCGACGAGCTGGAGGATCGTTTCGGCGACCTCCCCGAGACGGTGCGGCTTTTGTTCGCCGTCGCCCGTATCCGCGTCGCCGCGCGCGCGGCGGACATCCAGCGGATCGACGCCGGACCCGGCGCGATCGCGCTGACCCCGCGCAAGCCGATCGCCCCGCCGACGGGCTTCACGGAGAAGAACGGCCGCCTGATCCTTTCCGAGCGGATCGAAGACGCCCACGCCCGGCTCGAGCGGATCGAGACGCTGCTGGAGGAATGGGGCTGACCCGCGGGCCTTCAGCGAGAGGCAGCACGCCGGTGGATCAGCACCGTGCTCCTGCGAACGCAGGAGCCCAGGGCCAAGCAAAACAACGTCGCTTGGCATTCGGGACTCCCGGGCTCCTGCTTTCGCAGGAGCACTGGGGACCTTTCGCAGCGATCTCAGGCGGCTCGGGCTTCATCCAATAGGGCCTCCCTCGCACGTAGTGAGATAGGCTTGTCCCACCACGCCTTGCACGCCTAACCCCACCGCAATGCCCCTTCCCCTCGCCTTCTTCGACCGCGACGTGGCGACCGTCGCCCGCGATCTCATCGGCGCGACCTTGCTGGTCGACGGCGTCGGCGGCACGATCGTCGAGACCGAGGCCTACGATGCCGACGACCCCGCCTCGCACAGCGCGAACGGGCCGACGGCGCGCAATGCGGCGATGTTCGGCCCCGCCGGCCACGCCTATGTCTACCGCAGCTACGGCATCCACTGGTGCCTCAATGTCGTCTGCCTCCCGGGCAGCGCGGTGCTGATCCGCGCGCTCGAACCGACCGACGGCATCGCGACGATGATCGCCCGCCGCGGCCTCGCCGATCCGCGCCTGCTTTGCGCCGGACCGGGGCGGCTCTGCCAGGCGCTCGGCGTCGACAAGGCGCTCGACGGCACGGCGCTCGACCTGCCGCCGTTCGCGCTGGCCGCCGCCGGCGCCATCGTCCCGACCCACGCCGGCACCCGCATCGGCATCACCCGCGCCGTCGAGACGCCATGGCGCTTCTGCGCGATCGGCTCGCGCTTCCTCAGCAAGCCGGCGCGCTGATCCCGAGCTTCGGCGCCGGAAGCCAGATGTTGGCGCGCCACGCGGCGCAAACAGCCCCGAAAACGCCCGCCGCCCTCCTATGAGGTGTTTGGCATGCATAATGCACTGCTACGGGTACAGCCACATCGGGCTGTGTCCTTGGGAGGAACATCATGCTCATCACCACCATCGCCGCCGCGCTCCTGTCGACCACCGCCGCGCCGCAGCCCGCCTCGACACCCACCGCATCGGCCACCCCCGTCGCGACCGCGGCAGCGGCTGCCGCCGCGACGATGGCGCGCCCGGACTACAATCCGCGCGTCTGCCTGGTCGACGACGTCACCGGCTCGCACATCCGCCGCCGCGAGTGCAAATCGCTCAGCCAGTGGCGCAGCGCCGGCATCGACCCGCTCGCCAAGCGCTGACCCGTGCAGGCGCGCCGGCCCGACCGCCGGCGCGCCGCCCGCGTTTTCGCGCGGGAGCTTCCATGCCGCACCTGCGTTTGGCGCAGCGACGATCATCATGGGGGTTTCCAACACGTGCATGCCTTGCCCGACCGGCTCGATCCGGGCTCGCCCTATCCGCTGGGCGCTACGTTCGATGGCCTCGGCGTCAATTTCGCGGTCTTCAGCGCCAATGCCGACCGTATCGAACTCTGCGTCTTCGATCCCTCCGGCAAGCGCGAGCTGCAGCGGATCACGCTGCCCGAATGTACCGACGAGGTGTTCCACGGCTATCTGCCCGATGCCGCGCCCGGCCTGATCTACGGCTATCGCGCGCACGGCCGCTACGAGCCCGAGAACGGCCATCGCTTCAATCCCAACAAATTGCTGCTCGATCCCTATGCGCGGCGGCTGCACGGCCAGATCAAATGGACCGATGCGCTGCACGGCTACAAGGTCGGCCATGCGCGCGAGGACCTGAGCTTCGACAAGCGCGACAGCGCGCCGGCGATGCCCAAGGCAGTGGTGGTCGACGACCATTGGGATTGGTCGCGCGACACCAAGCCCAACACGCCCTGGTCCGAAACCGTGATCTACGAGGCGCACGTCAAGGGCCTGACCAGGCTGATGGAGCTGGTGCCGCCGCGCGAACGCGGGACCTATGCCGCGCTCGGCCATCCCGCGGTGATCGCGCATCTCAAGCGGATCGGCGTCACCGCGCTCGAGCTGCTGCCGATCCACAGCTTCACGCAGGACCGCTTCCTGCAGGAAAAGGGCCTGAAGAACTATTGGGGCTATAACACGCTCGGCTTCTTCGCCCCCGAACAGGCCTATATGTCGACCGACAGCCAGGACGAGCTGCGCCGCGCCGTCCACCGCCTGCACAAGGCGGGGATCGAGGTGATCCTCGACGTCGTCTACAACCACACCTGCGAAGGCTCGGAGAAAGGCCCGACGCTGTCGTGGCGCGGGCTCGACAATGCGAGCTATTACCGGCTGGTCAAGGATCAGCCGCGCTATTCGATCAACGACACCGGCACCGGCAACACGCTCAACCTCAGCAAGGCGCGCGTCATCCAGATGGTGACCGATTCGCTGCGCTATTGGGCGACGAGCTTCGGCATCGACGGTTTCCGCTTCGATCTCGGCCTGACGCTCGGCCGCGAGGACGACGGCTTCGACCCCGGCGCCGCCTTCTTCGACGTGGTGCGACAGGACCCGGTGCTCGGTCGCCTCAAGCTGATGGCGGAGCCGTGGGACGTCGGCCCCGGCGGCTATCAGCTCGGCAATTTCCCGCCCGGCTTCGCCGAGTGGAACGACAAATACCGCGACACCGTCCGCCAGTTCTGGCGCGGCGACGCCGGCCAGCGCGCCGATCTCGCCGCGCGGCTCGCGGGCTCGGGCGACCTGTTCGACCGCCGCTCGCGCCGGCCGTGGGCGAGCATCAACCTGCTGTCCGCGCACGACGGCTTCACCCTCGCCGACACGGTGATGTACGAGGAGCGCCACAACGAGGCAAATGGCGAGGACAATCGCGACGGCCACGACAACAACCATTCACGCAACTGGGGCCAGGAAGGCCCGACCGACGATCCCGCGATCAACGACGCGCGCGGCCGTGTCCAGCGGTCGATGCTGACGACGCTGCTCGCCTCGCTCGGCACGCCGATGCTCGTCGCCGGCGACGAATTCGGGCGGACGCAGCAGGGCAACAACAACGCCTATTGCCAGGACAACGAGATCAGTTGGCTCGACTGGCAGGCGGCGGCGAGCGAGACCGGGCAGACGCAGATCGACTATGTCGCGCGGCTGGCCGACCTGCGTCGTCGCTATCCGGTGCTGCGCGCCGCGACCTTCCTCTACGGGCAGGATTCGCCAGGCCACGGCATCAACGACGTCGAATGGTGGGACGAGCGCGGCGAGCGGCTGAGCCCCGAGGATTGGCAGAACCCCGAGGGTCGCGCACTGATGATGCGCCGCGCCAGCCGCAACGAGGCGGGCGAGGTCGAGGCGGTGTCGCTGCTCATCAACGGTTCGGCCGATCCGGTGACCTTCCATCTGCCGCCGCCGCATGCCGGCCGCATCGTGCTGATCGACAGCGCCAGGCCCGAGCAGGGCGAGCTGGCGATCGAGGACAGCTACGAGGTGGCGCCGCAGGGCGCGGTGCTGGTCACCTGGACGCTGACCTTCGAGGAGGATGCGGCATGAGCCGCCGCTGGGGCGCCGAGCTGCTCGACGACGGGCGGACGCGCTTCGCGCTCTGGGCGCCGGCGTGCGACGCGGTGACGCTGGAGATCGACGGCAGCGCATCGATCGTGATGACGGCGGAGGACGACGGCTGGTTCGTCGCCACCGCGGACGCCCCGGCCGGCACCCGCTACCGCTTTCGCCTCGACGATCTCGCGGTGCCCGATCCGGCGAGTCGCGCACAATCGGGCGGCGTCCACGGCTGGAGCCTCGTCATCGATCCCGCCTACGCCTGGACGGTCCCGGACTGGCGCGGTCGGCCGTGGGAGGACACGGTGCTGATCGAGCTGCACGCCGGCGTGCTCGGCGGCTTCCGCGGCATCATGGACCAGATCCCGACGCTCGCCGCGCTCGGCATCACCGCGATCGAGCTGATGCCGGTCAACGCCTTCGGCGGTACGCGCAACTGGGGCTATGACGGCGTCCTGCCCTACGCCCCCGCCGAAGCCTATGGCGCGCCCGCCGAGCTCAAGGCGCTGGTCGACGAAGCGCATGCCTTCGGCCTCTCGGTCTTCCTCGACGTCGTCTACAATCACTTCGGCCCCGACGGGAATTACCTGTCGGCCTACGCCCCCGATTTCTTCGATGCCGATGTCCATACGCCCTGGGGCGGCGCGGTCGCGGTCGAGCGCGACGCGGTGCATCGCTTCTTCGTCGACAATGCGCTGATGTGGCTCGGCGACTATCGCATCGACGGGCTGCGCTTCGACGCGGTCCATGCGATCGACAACACCGACTTCCTCGACGCAATGGCGGCGGAGATCCGCGCGGCCTTCCCCGATCGCCACATCCACCTCGTCCTCGAAAACGAGCGCAACGACGCCGAGCGCCTCCACGACGGCGGCTATGACGCACAGTGGAACGACGATTTCCACAGCGTCCTCCATGTGCTGCTCACCGGCGAGACCAGCGCCTATTACAGCGACTTCGCCGACAGGCCCGCCGAGCGGCTGGCGCGTTGCCTCGCCGAAGGCTTTATCTATCAGGGCGAACCTTCGGCCAATCACGACGGCACACCGCGCGGTACGCCGAGTGCGCATCTTGCGCCGACGCGCTTTGTCGCCTTTCTCCAGAACCACGATCAGGTCGGCAACCGTGCGCTCGGCGAACGGCTGACCGTGCTGACCGACACCGCGCGGCTACGCGCGGCGACCGCGCTGCTGCTGCTCGGTCCGCAGGTGCCGATGTTGTTCATGGGCGACACCGAAGGCAGCGAGACGCCGTTCCTGTTCTTCACCGATTTCCACGACGAACTGGCGGATGCGGTGCGCGAGGGCCGGCGCAAGGAATTCGCCAAGTTCGACGCCTTCGCCGACCCGGCGGCGCGCGAGCGCATCCCCGATCCCAATGCGCCCGAGACGTTCGAGCGCTCGGGCCCCGAGGCGGGACCCGATGCGCACGGCTGGCGGACGCTGATCCGCGACCTGATCGCGCTGCGCCGGAGCGCGATCGTGCCGCATCTGGCGGGGGCGAAAGCGCTGGGGGCGGAGGCGACTGGCGAGGCGGCGGTCACCGCACGCTGGCGGCTCGGCGACGGCAGCGTGCTGACGATCGCGCTCGATCTCGCCTATCAGCCGGCGCCGCTGCCGGAGGGCGAAGGCGAGCTGTTTCACGCAGAAGGCGAGCGCTTCCGCGCGTGGATCGCGAAATGATGGGCGCGCAGAGGCGCGGAGGACGCAGAGGGGTCGCGGCCGGGGCGGGCGGTAGCTGTATGGTTCACGCGAAGGCGCGAAGGCGCGAAGATGTCCCGCACGGGCGGGCTCCCGCCTTTCTGCTTCGCGCCTTCGCACCTTCGCGTGAATCCCTTTTCATCGGATCGGATGACAGGGCCGCGACATCGGCCAAGCCGCGTGACCTACTCCGCGTTCTCTGCGCCTCTGCGCGAACCCGTCTTTTCTGCACCTTGGCGAAGGCTGGAGCCCAGTCGGGGGACGCCGTGGGCAAAGCGCGTCACGTCATCGCCACGGCCTTGCCAACCGGGTCCCGGCGTTCACCGGGGTACAAAGGGGGGATGCGATGACCGATCTCGCCACCGATGCGCAGGCCGCCGGGCTGCAGGCCGAATGGGAGGATGCCGACGGCCGCCGGCAGCGCGTCGACGATGCGGTGCTGCGCGCGATCCTCGATACGCTCGACACGCGCGTCGACGGCGTGCCGTTCGTCACCGGTGACACGGGTCGCCCGGTCGCGACTGGCGCCAAGCCCGGCCCGGCGCGCCTGATGCTCGAGGACGGCACCACCCGCGCGGTCACCATCGCCGCGGACGGCACCATCCCCGGTATCGCCGAGCCCGGCTATCACCGTCTCGACACCGCGGGCGGTGTCGTCACGCTCGCCATCGCGCCGCCGCGCTGCATCGCGCCGCCGCCCGGTCATAGTTGGGGGCCGGCGGTCCAGATCCCCGCATTGCGCGGGTCGCGACCGGCACCGTACGGCGACCTCGGCACGCTCGCCGAGGCCGCGCGCGCCTTCGCCGACGCCGGTGCAGATACGCTCGCGATCAGCCCGACGCATGCGCTCTTCCCCGCCGATGCGACCCGGTTCAGCCCCTATGCGCCGTCGAGCCGGCTGTTCCACCACGCGCTCCTCGCCGATCCCGCCCTTGCCGGCGTGACGGACGCCGGCCCGGCCGGTGGCGAGCTGATCGACTGGCGGACCGGCTGGCCCGAACGCCTTGCGCAGCTCCGCACCGCCTTCGATCGCGCGCCGGCCGGGTTGCGCGCCCGCTTCGACGCCGCTCGCGCGACCCGCCCGGACTGGGACGACCATGCCCGGTTCGACGCGCTGCACGCGCATTTCTTCGCCGCCACGCAGGCGCGCGGCTGGCAGGCCTGGCCCGCCGATTATCACGACCCCGCCGGCCCCGCGGTCGCCCGTTTCGTCGCCGATCATGCGCCGGACGTCGCCTTTTACGCCTTCCTGCAATGGCTCACCGACGCCAGCCTCGCGCAGGCGCAGGCGGCGGCGCGTGATGCCGGCATGCGGATCGGCCTGATCGCCGACCTCGCGGTCGGCATGGATGCCGGCGGCAGCCACGGCTGGAACCGCCGCGACGATCTGCTGACCGGCCTGTCGATCGGCGCGCCGCCCGATCCGCTCGGGCCGCAGGGGCAGAATTGGGGGATCACCGCGCTCTCCCCCTTCGCGTTGCGCCGGACCGGCTTCGACGGTTTCATCCGCACCGTCCGCGCCGCGCTCTGCCATGCCGGGGGCCTGCGCATCGATCATGCGCTCGGGCTCAAGCGGCTGTGGGTCATCCCCGACGGCGGCAAGGCGAGCGACGGCGCCTATCTGGCGATGCCCTTCGCCGACCTGCTGCGTATCCTCGCGCTCGAATCGCATCGCGCCGGGGCGATCGTCATCGGCGAGGATCTCGGCACCGTGCCGCCGGGCTTCCGCGACACGATGGCGAAGCGCGGCATGCTCGGCATGCGCGTCCTCCCCTTCGAGCGCGACGACACAGGCTTCACGCCCTCCAGCGAGTGGGACGCGCAGGCGGTTGCGATGACCGGCACGCACGACACCGCGACGCTCGCGGGCTGGTGGACCGGCCGCGACATCACCTGGAACCACAAGTTGAAGCGCAGCGCGAGCGACGAACCCGCCGACCGGCTGCGCCGCATCGGCGAGAAGAAGGCGCTGTGGACCGCCTGTACCACGGCGGGTGTCGCCGCCGGCCCGGTCCCCAACGACGCCGCACCGGCGATCGACGCCGCGATCGCCTTCACGCGTCAGGCACCCTGCCCGCTCACCATCGTCCCACTCGAAGACCTCGTCGGCATCGCCGAACAGCCCAATTTGCCCGGCACCACCGACGAACATCCCAACTGGCGCCGCCGCATGCCCGACACGACCAAGGCGCTGCTCGCCCGGCCCGAGGTCGCGCGCCGCGCCGCCCTCCTTACAGCAAAGAGTTTCGCATGACGCCCCGCGCCACCTATCGCATGCAGTTCCACGCCGGCTTCACCTTCGCCGATGCCGAGGCGCTGGTGCCGTATCTCGACGAACTCGGGATCAGCCACCTCTACGCCTCGCCGATCACCGTCGCCGCCAAGGGCTCGACGCACGGCTATGACGTCGTCGATCCGACCCGCATCAACCCCGAGCTCGGCGGCGAGGACGGCTTCCGCAGCCTCGTCGCCGCGCTCAAGGCGCGGAACATGGGCGTCGTTATCGATATCGTTCCCAACCATATGGGAGTCGCCGGCGGCGGCAACGCCTGGTGGAACGACGTGCTCGCCAACGGACAGGCGAGCGCCTACGCCCGGTTCTTCGATATCGACTGGTCGCGGCGGCTGCTGCTGCCGGTGCTCGGCGACACGCTTGCGGCGACGATCGCCAACGGCGACCTCGCGGTCGAAGGCGACGCGATCGTCGCTTACGGCGAGCATCGCTTCCCGCTGCGCCCCGACGTGCAGGAAAGCGACCTCGCCACGCTGCTCGACCGCCAGCATTACCGGCTGGCGAGCTGGCGCGTCGCCAACGACGCACTCAACTGGCGCCGCTTCTTCACCGTCAACGACCTCGCCGGCGTCCGCATCGAGGATCCCGCGGTGTTCGAGGCGACGCACGCACTGTATTTCCGCCTCTACGACGAGGGGCTGATCGACGGCGTCCGCATCGATCACGTCGACGGCCTCACCGACCCGATCGGCTATTGCCGCACGTTGCGCGAGCGGCTCGGCCCCGACGCCTGGATCGTCATCGAGAAGATCCTCGGTGCGGGCGAAGGCCAGCCGCTCGGCTGGGGCGTCGACGGCACCAGCGGCTACGACTTCATGGAACAGGTCGCGACGCTGATCCACGACCCGCTCGGCGCGCTGCCGCTCGAGGAATTGTGGCAGGAGGTGAGCGGCCGCTATCAGGGGTTCGAGGCGGAGGAGTTCGAGGCGCGGCAGGATCTGCTCGCGTGGCAATTCTCCGGCCAGCTCGACGCCTGCGTCGCTGCCTTCGTCGCGCTGAACGACGACGAGGCGGTCACCCCGGCGATGCTGCGCCGCGCGATCGAGCGGCTGCTCTGGGTGTTCCCGGTCTATCGCACCTATGGCACCGGCAGCGCCGCCGCGCCGCAGGACGCGGCGATCCGCGGCCTCGTCCGCGAGCGCGTGTCGTGGCTGATCCCGCCCGGCGAAGCGCATGTCGTCGACCGCATCCTCGCCTGGCTCGCCGGGGAGGGGCCGCAGGGATCTTCGGGCGATGCCGCCGACGCGGTGCGTCGCTTCCAGCAGCTATCCGCCCCGATCGCCGCCAAATCGGTCGAGGATACCGCCTTCTACCGTTCGGGCCGATTGCTGTCGCGCAACGACGTCGGCTTCGACGCGACGATTCTCGGCGTGCCCGTCGACGCCTTCCACCGGATCATGGCCGATCGGGCGCGCGACGTGCCGCATGCGATGCTGACCACCGCGACGCACGACCACAAGCGCGGCGAGGATGTCCGCGCCCGGCTCGCGGTCCTGAGCACGATCCCCGACGCATGGCGCGCGCGGGTCGAGGCGTGGGAGGCGCTGTCATGGGGCTGGGATCACGACGTCGACGGCGGCGATCGCTACATGCTGCTCCAGACGATCGTCGGCGCCTGGCCGGAGGACGGCGCGGCCGGCGACTTCGCCGACCGGCTCAAGGCGTGGCAGCAGAAGGCGCTGCGCGAGGCCAAGCTCCGCTCGTCTTGGGAAGCCCCCGACGAGGACTATGAGGCCGCCGCGGCGGCGCTGATCGACGCCTATCTTGCCGATCCGCGCTTCGTCGCCGAGGTCACCGCCTTCGTCGCGGAGATCGCGCCCGCGGCCCGCGCCAACACGCTCGTCCAGACTTTGCTGCGCTATACGGCGCCGGGCGTGCCCGACCTCTATCAGGGCACCGAACTCGCCGACCTCAGCCTCGTCGATCCCGACAACCGCCGCCCGGTCGATTATGCCGCGCGCGCCGCGTTGCTCGGCGGCGATGCGGTCCCGGCCAAGCTGCGGCTGATCGCCGACCTGCTCGCCCGCCGCCGCGCCGATCCGGCGCTGTTCGCCGACGGCGACTATCGGCCCGCCACGGTCGAGGGCAGCGACCGCATCCTCGCCTTCAACCGCAGCACCGGCGGCCGCAGCCTGCACGTCGCCGCGCTCATCCGCGGCACCGCGGTGCCCGACGCGACGATCCGATTCGCCGACGGCGACACCCGCACCGCGGCGGAAATCTTCGCGCAAGACGCGGTCTGGTATCGAATTGCCTGATTATGATGACATTAACTAAGTATTTGATCCAAATCAGTTGTTATAGGTTGTTTCACCGCGCTGCCTCCGGCACGGAGGCATCAAGATAATCAAGAGAGGACTGGGAGCCATGCCGCAAGCGCGCCTTGTAGACTTCTGGGCCAGAGCGATCGCCGCGCGCTCGCCGGTGATGCTGGAACAATTGCGCGGGGTGGCGCGCGATCTGATTGCCGCCCGCAGCGCGCTACGATCGGTGATGCCGGCCGAATTCGTCAACAACCCGCCGATCGACCTGCTGTACGCGCTGTTTGCCGCCGACGATCAGGCAATGATGGTGCCGCCGCTGATCACCGCCACGGGCGTTTCCGGCCCGGTCGCCCGCCGTTGGCTCGACGTCCTCGTCGATCGCGATCTCGTCATGGAGCGCGACGGCAGGGTCACGCTGACCGAGGCGGGCTTCGTCATGGCCGCCGAAGCGTGTCAGGCGATCATTGAGTCGCGGACGGGCGCCGCGGGGGCGACTCTGAATTGAAGCGCAGCGCGTCGGCACGGCGCGTCACCGTGTCGAGCGCCTGCTCCAGCTCGGCGGCGGCCAGCGTCTCGTCGGCCGCCACGGCCAATTCCAAGGCCTGCGAAATCAGGTGCCGCGCCTCGTCGAGACGGACGGCGTTGTCGATATCCATGCGCGAACCTCCGCTCCGATCGACACTCGTGCCGCGCGGTGGTGGATGCAACCAAGCCCGCTAAAAATCAAATGACAATCGTCTCCATCGGCGGACCGCGAGTCCCCCGATGGAGCGACGTCTCCGGAAATGCCGCCCGGGCTTAATGCCCGACGGCATCCTTCACCGCATCGACCGCCTTGGCGAGCAGGCCCTTCTCGGCCTCTTCCGCTTCGGCCTTGGTCTTGAAGGCGGCACCCTCCGGCTCCGCCGGGGGCGCGTAGACCGAGAACAGCTTGAGCGCGCCCGCGCCTTTGTTGACGATATTGTGCTGTGCGCCCTTCGGCACCACGACGAGGTGGTTGGGCGTCGCCTTGGTCGAATGACCGTCGATCACTACCTGCGCCTCGCCCTCGACGATGAAGGTCGTCTGGTCGGCGGGATGCGTCTCCATGCCGATCTCCTCGCCGGCAGGGATCGCCATCAGCACGATCTGCACCTTGGCGTCGCGATAGACCTCTTTCTGCCAAAGGTCGTTGCGGCCGGCGAGTTCGACCATGTCCTTGTTGAAGATCGCCATTGCCGATTCGCTCCCATCCATGCGTTCGCAGCATTGGACGAACGAGCGCCCGGCACGTTCCGCTCAATCCCACACCAGCCGCCAAAAGGCGCGCCACGCACGCCATGGTGCAGGCACGCGAAGCACCTCTGCGGACGCCGGGCCGAGGTCGGCGCGCCGCGTCGCATAGATAGCGGCCAGATGATGATGCACCCGCCGTGCCCGCTTGCACTGCGCCCGCCGCGCCATGTGCAATTCGTGCAACTCCCGGCGGCGCAAGTATTCGGCTTCAGGATTCATGGTCCGCGCCTCTCTCCTCTCTGTTGATCAGGCTAGAGTGTGGCGCGGAACCGACAACAGGATTTCAAACCGATATCGGTATCGAAGCAGCTTCGGCTTGGGAGCCGACTTTACTAGCATAGATTAAATCGCACCTCGGTCCGACACGGACGATGTCGTGCAGCGAAGTGCCAGTAGAGGAATAGGCCATGAACGTCGAAGTGATCTCGAAGGCGACCGGCGCCGTGAACGAAGTCGCGGGCAACAGCGTCGATCTCGACGCGCCGAGCATCGTCCGCCTCGATCTCACGCGTGCCCAGATCGCCGGGATGGATCGCCAGAGTCAGGATCTCGTCGTCCGCCTCGTCGACGGCCAGACCGTACGGATCGCCGATTTCTACCCCGCCAATGCGACGGTGGCGAACGACCTCGTCCTGCGCGAGCCCGGCGGCCACCTCTGGGTGGCGCGTGGCAGCGGCGGCGTCCCACGCTTCGCATCGCTACGCGACCTCGCCGACCTCACCGCCGTCGCGGGCGAGGGCGGGTCGTCGCTGGCGCTGCCCGCGATGCTGCTCGGCGGCGCTGCCGCGGCCGGCGGCATCGTCGCGATCGCCGGCGGCGGCGGCGATGACGCCAGCGCCGCCGGCAGCGGCACACCGACGCCCGATCCGGGCACCGGGACCGGTGTCGGCACCGGCACGCCCGACACCACGCCCCCCGCCATACCCGTCGCCGCCGTCCGCGGCGACGGCGCCGCGATCACCGGTCGTGGCGAAGCCGGCGCCACCATCACCGTCCGCGACGCCGCCGGCACCGTGATCGCGACCACCGTGGTCGCCGCCGACGGCAGCTATACCGTCGTCATCGCCCCGGCGCGGATCGACAACGAGCGGCTCACCGTCACCCAGACCGACACCGCCGGCAACGTCTCCCCCACCCTCGTCATCCAGGCGCCCGACCTCACCGCCCCGGTCGCGCCCACCGCCGCGGTCGATGCCACCGGCGCGACCGTCAGCGGCCGCGGCGAGGCTGGCGCCACCGTCACCGTCCGCGACGCCGCCGGCACCGTGCTCGGCATCGCGCTCGTCGCCGCCGACGGCAGCTACACCGTTACGCTGTCGACGCCGCAGGCCAATGGCGGCGCATTGAGCGTCAGCCAGAGCGACGCCGCCGGCAACGTCTCGCCGACCGTCGCGGTCGCCGCGCCCGACATCACCGCCCCCGCCGCACCGACCGTCGCGGTCGACGGCACCGGCACCGTCGTCACCGGCACCGGCGAACCGGGCGCCCGCGTCACGATCACCGATCCCGCCGGCACCATACTCGCCACCGTCACCGTCGCCGCCGACGGCAGCTACAGCGCGACGCTCGCGACCGCACAGGTCAACGGCGAGCGGCTCGACGCGCGCCAGACCGACGCCGCCGGCAACGCCTCGGGCACCGCCAGCACCGTCGCTCCCGATCTCACCGCCCCGGCCCAGCCGACCGCGACGATCACCGGCGACGGCACCTCGGTCAGCGGCGCCGGCGAGGCGGGCGCACGCATCACCATCGTCAACGCCGCCGGCACCGTGCTCGGCACCGCGCTGGTCGGTGCCGACGGCACCTACGTCGTCGCGCTGACCCCGGCGCAGGCCAATGGCGAGGCGCTGACGGTGCGCGAGAGCGACGCCGCCGG
Source organism: Sphingomonas taxi (assembly GCF_000764535.1). NCBI lineage: Bacteria > Pseudomonadati > Pseudomonadota > Alphaproteobacteria > Sphingomonadales > Sphingomonadaceae > Sphingomonas > Sphingomonas taxi. The sequence goes on from NZ_CP009571.1 coordinate 2,209,527, forward strand.
CAATCAGGCGACCCCGCTTGCGCTCACCGCGCCCGACATCACGCCGCCCGCCGCGCCGGTCGCCACGCTCGACGCGACCGGCACCACCGTGACCGGCACCGGCGAGCCCGGCGCCACGATCGTGGTCCGCGATGCCGCCGGCACCGCACTCGGCTCGGCGACGGTCGGCGCACAGGGCGCCTATGCGGTCGTCCTCGCCACCCCGCAGATCGACAGCCAGAGCCTCGCGGTCACCCAGACCGACGCTGCCGGCAACGCCTCACCAGCGACGCCGCTCACCGCGCCCGACCTCACCGCGCCCGCCGCGCCGACCATCACGATCGCCGCCGACGGCGCGAGCGTCAGCGGCGTCGGCGAGCCGGGCGCCGCGGTCACCATCCGCGATCCGCTCGGCGCGGTGATCGCCACCGCCACCGTCGCCGCCGACGGTACCTATGCCGCCACCTTGTCCACGCCCCAGATCGACGGCGAGGTGCTGAGCGTCCGTCAGGCCGATGCCGCCGGCAACCTGTCGCCCGTCGCCACCGCGACCGCGCCCGATCTGGTCGTCGACGTCCCGCCCGCCGCGCCGACCGCGGCGGTGACCGGCGACGGCACCGCGGTCACCGGCCTCGCCGCCGGCGGCGCGACGATCACGCTCTATGACGCCAACGGCGTCGCGATCGGCACCGGCACCGCCGCTGCCGACGGCAGCTACAGCGTCGCGCTGACCCCGGCGCGGCTCGACGGCGAGACGATCCGCGTCACCCAGGCGGACGCCACCGGTGCGGTGTCGCCGCCCGCGACCGCGATCGCCCCCGATCTCACCGCCCCCGCCGCGCCGAGCGCGACGATCGACGCCACCGGCCAGATCGTCACCGGCACCGCCGAGGCGGGCGCGACCGTCACCGTCCGCGACGCCGGCGGCGCCGCGATCGGCACCGCCACCGCCAATGCGTCCGGCGAATATGCCGTACAGCTCGCCACGCCGCAGGCGAACGGCGGCACGCTCGCCGTCACCCAGGCGGACGGCGCGGGCAATGTATCGGCCGCGACCGGCATCGCCGCCCCCGACACCACCGCGCCCGTCGCGCCCTCCGCCACCGTCGCGCCCGACGGCAACAGCGTCACCGGCATCGGCGAGGCCGGTGCGACCGTCACCGTCCGCGACGAAACCGGCAATCCGCTCGGCACCGCGCTCGTCGCGCCGGACGGCAGCTACACCGTCACGCTGACCGCGCAGCAGGGCGACGGCCAGACCGTCACCGTCACTCAGGCGGATCCGACCGGCAACGCCTCGCCCGCGACGACGATCACCGCACCCGACTTCACCGCGCCCGGCGCACCGACCGCATCCGTCGCCGCCGGCGGCAGCACCGTGATCGGCGTCGGCGAACCCGGCGCGACCGTCACCGTCACCGCCGCCGACGGCACCGTGCTCGGCAGCGACACCGTCGCCGCCAACGGTGGCTATGCCGTCACGCTCGCCACCCCGCAGGCGAACGGCGAGGCGCTCACCGTCGTCCAGACCGATCCGGCCGGCAACGCCTCGCCCCCGCTCGCCTTCACCGCACCCGACCTCACCCCGCCGGCGGCCCCCGCCGCGACGCTCGACGCCAGCGGCAGCATCGTCACCGGCACCGGCGAGATCGGCGCGACGGTCAGCGTCCGCGACGGCGCGGGTGCGCTGCTCGGCACCGCGATCGTCACCGCGCAGGGCAATTATTCGGTCACGCTCGCCACCCCGCAGGTCGACCGCCAGACGCTCGTCGTCGGCCAGAGCGACGCCGCCGGCAACGCCTCGCCCACCGTCGCGCTGACCGCGCCCGACATCACCGCACCGCTCGCCCCCACCGCGACGGTCGGCGGCGACGGCCTGTCGGTCACCGGCACCGGCGAGGCCGGCGCGACCATCTCGATCCGCAATCCTGTCGGGCTCGAGATCGGCACCGCCATCGTCGCTGCCGACGGCAGCTACACCGCGACGCTGTCGTCGGCGCAGGTCGATGGCGAGGTGCTCACCGTCCGCCAGACCGACCCGGCGAACAACGTGTCGCCGGTGGTCAGCGCCATCGCGCCGGACCTCGCCCCCGGCGTCGTCCCGATGCCGCCGTCGGCGACGGTGACCGGCGACGGCACCGCGGTGACCGGACGCGCGATGGGTGCCGCGACGATCACCGTCTACAGCGCCACCGGCACCGTCATCGCCACCGGCGTCGCCGCGGCCGACGGCAGCTACAACGTCGCCCTCGCCACCCCGCGCGTCAACGGCGAGACCGTCTTCGTCACCCAGAGCGACGCGATCGGCGCCTCGCCGCCGACCACGGCGATCGCGCCCGACCTCACCGCCCCGGCGGCACCCACCGCGACGCTCGATCCGAGCGGCGCCGTCGTCACCGGCACCGGCGAGGCCGGCGCGACGATCGTCGTGCGCGACCTCAACGGCACGTCGCTCGGCACTGCCATCGTCACCACCGCCGGCAGCTATGCGGTCACGCTTTCCGCGCCACAGGTCGACGGCCAGGTGCTCGCCGTCACCCAGGCGGACCGCGCCGGCAACGTCTCGCCCGCGATTCCGCTGGTCGCGCCGGACTTCACCGCACCGCTCGCCCCGGTCGCCAGCGTCGCCGTCGACGGCACCTTCGTCAGCGGCACCGGCGAGCCCGGAACGATCGCCATGGTCCGCGATGCCGCCGGCACGCTGCTCGGCACCGGCACCGTCGACACCACCGGCGGCTTCAACGTGCCGCTCGCCACCGCGCTGATCGACGGCGAGAGCATCCGCGTGACGCTCACCGACGCGACCGGCAACGTCTCGCCGACCGTCACCGTCACCGCGCCCGATTTCACCGCCCCCGCCGCGCCGACGCTCGCCATCAACGGCGACGGCACCGTCGTGACCGGAACCGGCGAGGCCGGCGCGGTGGTGACGATCACTAATGCCGCCGGCGTCGCGCTCGGCACCGCGACGGTCGCGGCGGACGGCAGCTTCACCGTCACGCTTACCCCACAGCAGAACAACGGCGGAACGCTGACCGCGACGCAGGCGGATGCCGCAAGCAACGTCTCGCTTCCCGGCACCGTCACCGCGCCCGACCTGATCGCGCCGGCCGCGCCGTCCGCGACCGTCTCGCCCGACGGCACCACCGTCACCGGCACCGGCGAGGCCGGCGCGCGGATCGTCGTCACCGATCCCGCCGGTGCGCCGATCGGCGTCACCGTCGTCGCCGCCGACGGCAGCTACGCCGTCACCCTCTCCACCTCGCAGGCCAATGGCGAGCGGCTGCTCGCCACCCAGACCGACGGCGGCGGCAACGTCTCGCCGCCGATCGCGGCGCTCGCCCCCGACATCACGCCGCCCGCCGCGCCGACGCTCGCCATCGCCGGCGACGGCACGCTCGCCAGTGGCATCGGCGAGGCCAATGCGACCGTCACCGTCACCGGCCCCGGCGGCTTCGTCGCCACCGTGACGGCGGACGCCGCGGGCAATTTCAGCGTCCCGCTCTCGCCGGCACGGCTGAACGGCGAAGGCTTCACCGCGATCCAGGTCGACGGCGGCGGCAACGCCTCCCCCGTCGCGACCGCGACCGCCCCCGACACCACCGCACCGCTTGCCCCCACCGGCACGGTCGCCGGCGACGGCGCGAGCATCACCGGCTTCGGCGAGGCCGGCGCGACCGTCACCGCCACCGGCGCCGCCGGCACGGTGCTCGGCACCGCGGTGGTCGCGGCGGACGGCAGCTTCACGATCCCGCTCGCCACCGCGCAGATCGACGGCGAACCGCTCACCATCCGGCAGGCCGACCCCACCGGCAACACGTCGCCGGGCTTCGCGCTCACCGCGCCGGACCTCGTCGCCCCCGCCGCCCCCACCGCGACCGTCGCGGCCGGCGGCGCCAGCGTCAGCGGCTTCGGCGAAGCCGGCGCGACCATCGTCGTCACCGCTCCGGGTGGCACCGAACTGGGCCGTACCGTCGCCGCCGCCGACGGCAGCTACACCGTGGCGCTCGCCACTGCGCAGACCAACGGCGAGCTGCTCGGCGTCCGCCAGAGCGACGGCGGCGGCGTTTCGCCGGTCACCGCTACGATCGCCCCCGATACCACGCCCCCCGCCGCGCCGGTCGCGACGGTGACGGCGGACGGCGTCCTGGTCACCGGCACCGGCGAGCCCGGCGCCACCGTGACCGTCCTCGGCGCCGGCAACGTGCCGCTCGGCACCGCGGTGGTCGACCCGGATCGCAGCTATACGGTCCAGCTCACCCAGCCGCAGACCGGCGGCCAGACGCTGACCGTCACGCAGAGCGACACCAGCGGCAACGTCTCGATCCCCACCACCGCCGGCGCACCGCTGCTGGCCGGACCGGCCCCGCTCACCGCCACCGTATCGCCCGACGGCACCACCGTGACCGGCACAGGTGCCGCCGGCGCCGCGATCACCGTCACGCTCAACGGCACCGCGCTCGGCACGGTCACCGCGGCCGGCGACGGCACCTACACGATCGGCCTGTCCACCCCGCAGCGCAACGGCGAGACGCTCACCGTCGTGCAGGCAGTCGCCAACGGCCCCGCCACGTCGGTCCTGGCGCTCGCTCCCGACATCACCGCGCCCGCCGCGCCGACCGCCACGGTGATCGCCGCCGGCAGTCAGGTGACCGGCACCGGCGAGCCCGGCGCGACCGTGACGATCCGTGCCGGCGGCGTCGACCTCGGCACCGCGCTGGTCACCACCTCGGGCAGCTATCTGGTCACCCTCGCCACGCCGCAGCGCAACGGCGAGACGCTGACCGCGGTGCAGACCGACGCGGCGCGCAACGTCTCGGCCGGGATCACCGTCGTCGCGCCCGACATCACCGCGCCCGCGGCGCCCGCCGCGCTGGCGGTCAACCCGACCGGCACGACGCTCACCGGCACCGGCGAGGCCGGCGCCCGCGTCGAGGTGCGCAGCGGCACGAGCGTCCTCGGCAACGGCGTCGTCGGCGCCGACGGCAGCTTCACCGTCACGCTGACCACGCCGCAGGTCGCCGGCGCGACGCTGGCGGTGACCCTGGCCGATGCGGCCGGCAACGTCTCGGGCGCCGCGACGGTCGTCGCGCCGTTCGATATCCAGGCGTTCGGCAACGCCGCGACGGCGACGATCGACCTCCTCCCCGTCGTCGCCGCCGCGCCCACCGCGATCGGCAGCGCCAACTACCTCGCCTTGGTCTCCGCCGGCGTGCTCAACCTGCAGGCGCAGGTGCTCGGCACGCCCAGCGTCCGCTTCACCGTGCAGGACGGCCACAACCTCGCCGCCAGCTTCACCTATGACGCGACGCTCAACATCGGCGTCACCAGCGGCTATAGCGTCGTCGTCCAGCGCTTCGACGGCACGCAATGGGTTGCAGTCAACGGCGCTCCGGGCGGCTCTCTGCTCGAACTCGGCCTGCTGAACGGCAACCTCACCGCCAGCCAGACGCTCACGCCCGGCGAATATCGCGCCTTCCTCACCTATCAAAGCGGGCTCGGCGTCGGCGTCGGTCTGCTCGGCAGCCTCGCGGTCAGCGGCACCGATATCGACTATACCGATGTCGGCGGGGTGCGCCCGGTCGCGGCGACCGGCAACGTCATCACCGACCCCGGCGTCGGCGGCGCGGTCGACGTGGTCTCGCCCGGCACGCACGTGACCAGCGTCACCAACACCGTCACCGGCGCGACCGTCGCCGTCACCGCGGACGGCACCGTCGTCGACGGCGAATGGGGCACGCTGGTGATCAACCTCGACGGCAGCTACAGCTACACGCCCGATGCGAATGCGGCGGCGATCGGCCGTACCGACGTCTTCAGCTATGCGATCATCGACCCTAGCGACAATGAGGTGGAGCGCGCCAATCTGTCGATCACCGTCGGCAGCGGCGCGATCACCGGCGCGCCGGTCGGCGTCGCCGATGTCGCGGTGGCGCCGGTCACTTATGCCAACGTCGTCGAGGCGGCGGCGCCGATCACCTACAGCTTCACCGCGACCCCCGCGGTGCAGGTGCCGCTGTTGCCGGTCGCGGTCGGCTCGCACGGCGAGCGGACCGATACGTTCTCGATCGCGCCCAACACCGATGCGGACATCACCATCCGCGCCTCCACGGTAGGCCTGCTCAGCGTCGCCCCTACCTATACGCTGACGCTGACCAATCTCACCGCCGGCACCACCCAGACGATCACCAACCTGGCGCTGGCCGGCGTCGGCAGCGCCAGCACCAGCTTCACGCTCAACGACCTGCCGGCGGGCAATTACCGTTATACGCTCGCCGCCGACGCGCTGGTCGGCACGCGGTTCGACACCAGCGTCACGCTGGACCGCACGACGACGCTGCTCGACCGCCATGTCGTCGTCAGCCCGGCAGCGGTGGAGGGCAGCCTGCTCGCCAACGACGACGCCCATTCGAGCTTCGTCGCGGTCCGCGTCGCCACCGGCAGCACCTTTACGGAGGTCGGCAATACCCCGCTCGTCATCAACGGCACGCACGGCACGCTGACCGTCGATGAGGTCGGCCATTACGTCTACCAGCCGAGTACGACGCTGGCCTATTCGACCACCGACCTGACCGACTCGTTCACCTACCAGTTGGTGCAGCCCAATGGAGTCGCCGCGACCACGACTCTGACCGTCACGATCGACGTGCCGGGCGACAATGCCTCGGCGATGGTCCATTATGCGGTCGCACCCGTCTACAGTATCGAACCCGATGTGGTTTCACTGGATACGCACGCGGTGACCGCCGATGCCCATCTCGCCACCGCACCCGCGGTCGCCGCGACGGGCGATGGCGCGGCGATCGGGCTCGCCACCTACGAACTGTTCGAAGGGCGCGGCGAACTGGAAGATGTGCTCTCGCACTATCTCGCCACGCAGCAGAATGGCATCCACGCCGATGCGTCGGGCGCCGATCACAGCGCGGCAGTGGTACCGGTCGCCGCCGCGGTCGTCGCCGACCCGCTCGACTATCTCGCGACGCTGGATGATCAGACGCATCATGCAACTACTGTCAATCATGTTGTTTAAGCACCTCAAACTGCATCTAAAGTATTGATGACAAAGGGCTGAATTCTACTCTTTGTTAAGCAACCGGGCCTCTTTTGCACGGCAAGAGAGGACCCGGTTGCGATGCGTTTCCCGAGACGGTTACCCAGACTATTGGCTGCGACGGGCGCGGTGATGACCGTCGCCCTCGCAGGCAGCGGCATGGCCGCGGATGCGCCCGTCCCGGTCACGCTGGAAAGCGCCGCGCGCGACGCCGTCGCCTGGCATCCCTCGGTGATCGAGGCCGCCGGCACGCTTGCCGCCAGCGGCGAGGAGGTCGCCGCGGCACGCGCCGGCTATCTGCCGACGGTCAGCGCCGGGCTCGGCAGCGGCTATGACAGCCGCGTGTCGGGCACCTGGTCGCCACGCCCGCAATTCAGCGCGTCGCAGATGCTCTACGACTTCGGCAAGGTGTCGAGCGACGTCGCCGCCGCCCGCGCCGGCACCCGCGCCAGCCGCGCCGAGATGCTGCTCGCGGTCGACACATTGGTCCGCGACACCGCTTATGCGATCATCGAACTGCAGCGGGCCACCGCGCAGCGGGCCATCGCCCGCGATCAGGCCGATCGCATCCGCCAGATCAGCGCACTCGTCGGCCAGCGCTCGACGATGGGCGCCGCTACCCGGTCGGACGCCTTGCAGGCGCAGGCCCGCGTCGAGGCGGCCGAGGCCAGCCTCACCCAGGTCGAGGCGGAGGAGCGGCGCTGGACCAGCAACCTCGCCTTCCTGCTCGGCCATCCCGCGCCCGCCGGCGTCGCCGCCGACGTACCCGGCTGGCTGATGCAGGGCTGCGCCGGCCCCGCGCCGTCGTGGCAGAGCGTGCCCGCGGTCGCCGCCGCCGATGCCGAGACCGAGCGCGCCGCCGCCAACCTGCGCCGCAGCCGCGCCGACCGCTATCCGACGCTGTCGTTCGGCGGCGATGCCTCGACCGACGTCAATTCGCCGTTCGGCGACCGCAGCATCTACAATTTCGGCCTGCGCGTCACGAGCAACATCTTCGCCGGCGGCCTCACCAAGGCGCGGGTGCGCAGCGCCGCCTATCGCCTCGACGCCGCCGAGGCGAGCGCGCGGCGCGTCCGCAACGAGAGCAGCCAGCAGCTCGCCGAGGCGCAGCAGCAGATCGACAGCCTCTCCCGCCTCGCCACCACGCTGGCCTCGCGCGAGGACAATATGCGCGAGACCGGCCGCCTCTACCGCATTCAGTATCTCGAAATGGGAACCCGCACCTTGGTCGATCTGCTCAACGCCGAACAGGAGCTGCAACAGGTGCGCTTCGACGCGGTCAACACCACCCAGAACCTGCGCCGCCTGCAGATCGACTGCCTCTACGTCTCGGGCCGGATGCGCGACGCCTTCGGCCTCTCGGGCACCTCGGTGCGTGGGGTGACGCTGTGACCGCCGCGATCGCTCCGGCGGCGCCCGTCGCCGTCGACGGCTGGCTCGAACTGCTCGCCCGCGTCGCCCGCCACTATCGCCTGCCTGTCTCCGAACAGCGTGCGCGCCTTGCCGCGCAATGGGATCTCGGCGGCGACGAGGACGCGCGCATCCTCGCGCTCGCCCGCGCCACCGGTCTCACCGTCCGCTTCTCGACGCCGCAGGAGGTCAAGCTCAGCGGCTGGCGCCTGCCGATGATCGTCCGCCTCGCCGATGGCGAGATCGCCCTGATCGACGGCATCGACGGCGACGATCAGGCGCGGCTGGTGCTGCCCGGCGACCGCGGCGGCCAGACCCGCCTGTCGCTGGCCGAGCTGCGCGCCGCCGCCACCGGCTTCGTCGTGCCACGACCGTCGCGCTCCTCGCCCGACGCGCGCGTCGACACCTATATCCGCCCGTTCGAGGATCACTGGCTGCGCCAGATCCTGATGCGCGACGCCCCCGCCTACGGCCATGTCATGGTCGCTTCGGTCGTCACCAACCTGCTCGGCCTCGCCGGCGTGCTGTTCTCGATGCAGGTCTACGACCGCGTCGTGCCCGCGGCGTCGATCCCGACGCTGACCATCCTGTTCGTCGGCGTGCTCGTCTCGATCGCCTTCGACTTCGCCTTGCGGCGGCTGCGCACCAACATCGTCGACGTGCTCGGCAAGCGTGCCGATCTGCGCATCTCCGACCGGGTCTTTGGCCACGCGCTGCGCGTCCGCAACCAGTCGCGCCCGGCCTCGACCGGCACCTTCATCGCCCAGCTCCGCGACCTCGACCAGGTCCGCGACATGCTCACCTCGACGACGATCGCCACCGTCGCCGACCTTCCTTTCTTCCTGATGTTCCTCGGCTTGCTCTGGTACATCGGCGGCCTGCTCGCGCTGGTGCCGGTCGTCGCGCTCGTCCTGCTCCTGCTTCCCGGCCTGCTCGCCCAGCGCCGGCTGCGCATGCTGGCGACCGAGTCGATGCGCGAATCCTCGCTGCGCAATGCGATGCTGGTCGAGGCGGTACAGGGCATCGAGGACATCAAGGCGCTCCAGGCGGAGGACCGCTTCCACCAGCAGTGGAACCACTACAATGCCGTCGCCGGCGAAGCGCAATTGCGCCTGCGTGGCCTCACCAACGGCCTGTCGGTGTGGACGCAAAGCGTGCAGAACGGCGTCTATGCCGCGATCATCTTCGTCGGCGCGCCGCTGGTGATCTCGGGCAGCATTACCACCGGCGTGCTCGTCGCCACCTCGATCCTCGGCTCGCGGATGATGGCGCCGATGGCACAGGTGACGCAATTGCTCGGCCGCTGGCAGCACGCCAAGGTTGCGATGGGCAGCCTCAACCAGATCATGGCCCTGCCGGTCGATAGCGCCGACGCCGACCACCGCATCCCGCTGCCCGCGGTCACCGGCGCCTTCACCCTGCGTTCGGCGGTGTTCACCTATGCCGATCCCAACGCGCCGCCCGCACTCACCGTCGCCGGGCTGGAGATCGCCGCGGGCGAACGGATCGCGCTGCTCGGCCGCAACGGTGCCGGCAAGTCGACCCTGCTCCAGGGCCTGTCGGGCATGCTGCAACCCGTCTCGGGCGAGGTGCTGCTCGACGGACTCGCGCTGCACCAGATCGATCCCGCCGACGTCCGCCGCGACGTCGGACTGCTCACCCAGTCGAGCCGGCTGTTCCACGGCACGCTGCGGGAGAACCTGACCCTCGGCGCCCCGTCGGTATCCGATACCGAGATCATGGCGGTGCTCGCCATGGTCGGGGCCGACGCGATGCTCCGCCGGATGCGCGACGGCCTCGGCCATGTCGTGCAGGAGGGCGGGCGTGGCCTGTCGGGCGGGCAGGTGCAGGCGCTGCTGCTCGCCCGGCTGCTGCTCCGCCAGCCGATGGTCGCGCTGCTCGACGAGCCGACCGCGGCGATGGACGAGGCCACCGAACGCCACTTCATCCAGCGACTCGGCGAATGGGGCCGCGACCGGACGCTCGTCGTCGCCACCCACCGGATGCGGATGCTCGATATCGTCGACCGCATCATCATCATCGACCAGGGCGGCGTCATCCTCGACGGCCCGCGCGACCAGATCCTCGCCACGATGCGTGGCACAAGGAGTGCAGCGGCATGACCAGCATCACCGCCGACGACGACCATCTGTTCGGCGGCGACGGCGAGGCCGCGCGCCTCACCGCGACCCGCCTGATCTGGCTGCTCGCCGCCCTGTTCGTCGCCGCGCTCGGCTGGGCCTGGTTCGCCAGCCTCGACGAGGTCGCGACCGGCGAGGCGCGCGTCGTGCCGACCAGCCGCGAACAGGTGCTGCAATCGCTCGAGGGCGGCATCCTCGCCAAATTGCTCGTCCATCAGGACGATATCGTCAAACCCGGCCAGTTGCTCGCGCAGCTCGACCCGACGCAGGCGGGCTCCACCGTCGAGGAAAGCGCCGCGAAATACCGCGCCGCGCTCGCCAGCGCCGGCCGGCTGCAAGCCGAGGCCAACGATACGCCGCTGCGCTTCTCCCCCGAACTCGACCGCTTTCCCGAGCTCAAGGCGGCGGAAACCAGCCTCTACGAGACCCGCCGCCGCAGCCTGCAATCCTCGATCCAGTTGATCGACCAGAGCCTCGCGCTGATCGGCCGCGAAGTGTCGATCGGCCAGTCGCTGATCACCGTCGGCGCGGCGAGCAACGTCGAGGTGCTGCGCCTGCAACGCCAGCGCGCCGAGCTCGAACTCAAGAAGGCCGACCTGCGCTCGCAATATATGGTCGAGGCGCGGCAGGACCTCGCCAAGGTCATGGAACAGGTCGACTCGCTCGGCCCCGTCGTCCGCGGCCGCTCCGACACGCTGAGCCGCCTCACGCTGCGCTCGCCCGTGCGCGGCGTGGTCAAGAACATCGAGGTGTCGACGATCGGCGGCGTCATTCCGCCCAACGGCAAGGTCATGGAGATCGTGCCGCTCGACGAACGCCTGCTGATCGAGGCGCGCATCCAGCCGCGCGACATCGCCTTCATCCGTCCCGGCCAGGCCGCCAAGGTCAAGGTCACGGCCTATGACTATTCGATCTACGGCGGCCTCGACGGCGTCGTCACCACCATCTCGCCCGACACGATCCGCGACGAGGTGAAGCCCGACGTGCTCTATTACCGCGTCTTCGTCCGCACCAAATCGGATTCGCTGACCAACAAGGCCGGCCGCCGCTTTCCGATTACCCCCGGCATGGTCGCCACCGTCGACATCCACACCGGCAGCAAGACCGTGCTGCAATATCTGCTCAAACCCCTCAACCGTGCGCAGGAGGCGCTGCGCGAACGATGAGCCCGCCCCTCGACCACGCCGCCCTCGCCGGCGCCACCCCGCTCGATGGCGGTGACGCCACCGCGACCTTCTCGCCCGTGCTGCTCGCCCGCGCACGTCAGGCCCGTCAGCTGCGGGCGCGGATGAGCCACTTCCTGCCGCGCGACCTGCTTGTCGATCCCGCCTGGGACATGATGATCGACCTGTTCGTCGCCGCCGGCACCGGCGAGCGGCTGTACGTCAAGGACCTGACGCTGATGTCCGGCGAGAGCACGACCAGCGCGATGCGCCGCATCGACCGGTTGCAGGAGGCCGAACTGCTGTCGCGCCACCCCGACCCGACCGATCATCGCCGCGTCCGCGTCCGGCTGACCGGCAAGGGCTATACCGCGATGGCGGCGATGCTCGAACATCTGTTCGACACGCCCGACGGGACCGAGGCCCCCGCCGATCCGCGCACCTTCCGCCCCGGCCCGGTGCGGCGCTAGGCGGATCGGGAAGCATGACCCAGCCCCCCGCCCCCGGCCATCTCGCCGACCTGCAGACCGCCTTCGAGGACGGCCGCCTCTCCGGCGTCGACGGCAGCGCGCGCGATTGCCCGTTCGATCACAGCTCGGTGCTGATCCTCGCCGCCTGGCACGCCGGCTTCTCGCACGGCCGGCTCCAGGCGCGCGATATGCCCTCGCCGCCGCCGCAATGGCCGCCACATTGAGGTTATCCGTTCGTCTTATTTAACCTATTTAAGTGGTTAATGGGTGGAACGGCGACAAATGGGTGGAGTTGGACGCGGATGATCGATCCTGCCGACTCTGTCTTCGCCTTCGAGGAGGGGGATCACCTCACGCGCATCCACCTCAAGCTTGCGCTCGAGGACATCGGCTTCGTCGTGTGCGAGGAGGACGAGACGATCCATTTGCTCCACAAAGCGGAATGCGAAACCCGGGATGGCGCCGCCCAGCGCTGACGGCGCGTCATCCCACGCGACCGATGGGACTACCGAGGTTCGAGCAATCACCACTTTGAAGCCGTCACCCCGGACTTGTTCCGGGGGCCACCGGTCCGCAAGAGCAGGGTATCACCTCAAGCCTTTCTCCTCGCCGCAGAGTAGACCCCGGAACCAGTCCGGGGTGACGGGATGAGCTAGGCAAGGTCAGGTCAAACACAAACGACCATAAGCAACCACAACCCGATCACGCGTCGATCGCCTCCTCGTCCAGCCGCGCCGCATTCTCCTGGATGAAGGCGAAGCGGTGCGCCGGATTGTTGCCCATCAGCCGGTCGACGAGGTCCTTCACCCCGGCGCGCTCCTCATATTCCTGCGGCAGGGTGATGCGGATCATGCCGCGCGTCTTGGGGTCCATCGTCGTCTCGCGAAGCTGCCCCGGATTCATCTCGCCGAGCCCCTTGAACCGCGCCACCTCGACCTTCTTGCCCTTGAACGCGGTCTTCTCCAGCTCGGCGCGATGCGCATCGTCGCGCGCGTACAGCGACTTGGCGCCGACCGTCAGCCGGTAGAGCGGCGGCTGCGCCAGATACAGATGCCCGCGCCGCACCAGATCGGGCATCTCCTGGAAGAAGAAGGTCATCAGCAACGTCGCGATATGCGCACCGTCGACGTCGGCGTCGGTCATGATGACGACGCGCTCGTAGCGCAGTTGACTCGCGTCGCACTCCTTGCGCGTCCCGCAGCCCAGCGCCTGGATCAGGTCGGCGATCTCCTGATTGGCGACGATCTTGGCGCTCGTCGCACTGGCGACGTTGAGGATCTTTCCGCGGATCGGCAGGATCGCCTGCGTCTTGCGGTCGCGCGCCTGTTTCGCCGAGCCGCCCGCCGAATCGCCCTCGACGATGAACAGCTCGGTGCCCTCGTTGCCGTCGTTGGCGCAGTCGGTCAGCTTGCCGGGCAGGCGCAGCTTGCGCGCGCTGGTCGCGGTCTTGCGCTTGACCTCGCGCTCCTGCTTGCGGCGCAGCCGCTCGTCCATCCGTTCGAGGACATAGCCGAGCAGCGCCTTGCCGCGGTCCATATTGTGGCCGAGCCAATGGTCGAAATGGTCGCGCACCGCCTTTTCGACCAGCCCCGCCGCCTCCGGGCTGGTGAGGCGGTCCTTGGTCTGGCTCTGGAATTGCGGATCGCGGATGAAGACGCTGAGCATCAGCTCGCTGCCGACCATCACGTCGTCGGCGGTGATCTCCTTGGCCTTCTTCTGGTGGATCAGCTCGCCGAAGGCGCGCAGGCCGCGCACCAGCGCCTGGCGCAGCCCCTGTTCGTGCGTGCCGCCGTCGGGGGTCGGGATCGTGTTGCAATACCAGCTGTAGCTGCCGTCGCTCCACAACGGCCAGGCGACCGCCCATTCGACACGGCCTTGTGCGCCGGGGAAATCCTGATTGCCCGCGAAAAAGTCCGACGTCGCGCACTCGCGCCCGCCGACCTGTTCCTTGAGGTGGTCGGCGAGGCCGCCGGGGAATTGGAACACCGCCTCGGCCGGGGTGTCGGTCCCCTCGACCAGCTCGGGCGCGCAATGCCAGCGGATCTCGACGCCGGCGAACAGATAGGCCTTCGACCGCGCGAGCTGGTAGAGGCGCTTGGGCTTGAACGCGAGCTCCGGCCCGAAGATCTCGGTATCGGGGGTGAAGGCGACCGAGGTGCCGCGCCGGTTGGGCGCCGCGCCGACATGCTCCAGCGGCCCCTGCGTCACGCCGCGGCTGAACCGCTGGCGGTAGAGCTGCCGCTCGCGCGCCACCTCGACCAGCGTGTCCGACGACAGCGCGTTGACCACGGATACGCCGACGCCGTGCAGGCCGCCGCTGGTCGCATAGGCCTTGCCGGCGAACTTGCCGCCCGAGTGCAGCGTCGACAGGATCACCTCGAGCGCGCTCTTGTCGGGAAACTTGGGGTGCGGATCGACCGGAATGCCGCGGCCATTGTCGGTGATCGTCAGGCGGTTGCCCGGCTCCAGCGTCACCTCGATCCGCGTCGCATGGCCGGCGACCGCCTCGTCCATCGCATTGTCGAGCACTTCGGCGGCGAGATGGTGCAGCGCGCGCTCGTCGGTGCCGCCGACGTACATGCCGGGGCGACGGCGGACGGGTTCAAGTCCCTCCAGCACCTCGATCGAAGATGCGTCGTAATTGCTCTCGGGCGCCGCGGCGGACGCAAAAAGGTCTTTGGCCATTACCGGGAACCATAAGGGAACATCGCCGCCGATACCAGCGCCGGGCAATAGCGATGCAGCCGCCTCATGTTGCTCGAATATGTCTATGCTGATGCATGAAAGCCACACTTTAAGTGAATCAAAATGCTGATGCATATCAACGGCATCCCGCACGTTCCTGAGCTGCTGCAAACACTCCGGGAGAGACTATGCGTACCACCCTTCTGCTCGGCGCCCTCGCCGCCGTCACCTTCGCCACCGCCGCCCAGGCGCAGGACGCCGGCGATCCGGCGCCGTTCTCGGGCATCTATGTCGGCGCCGCCGGCGGCTATGACGTCCAGCCCAACGACACCGGTTCGACGATCCTGTTTGACCGCGGCTCGAACGGCAGCTTCGGCGACACGGTGATCGCGAACGGCGGCAACGCCTTCACTCCGGGTTTCTGCAACGGCCGCGCCCGCGCCGCGACGCCGCTGCCCGCCGGCTGCGCCAACGACAAGGACGGCTGGTCCTATTATGGCCGTATCGGCATGGACTCGCAGACCGGCAACATCGTGATCGGTGCGCTCGGCGAGTTCGGCAAGACCGAGATCACCGACAGCGTCAGCGGCTTCTCGACCACGCCGGCCAATTACGTGATGACCCGCGACGTGAAGTGGGAAGCGAGCATCCGCGGCCGCGTCGGCTATGCGCCCGGCACGACGCTGTTCTACGGCACCTTCGGTCCGGGCTATGCCAATATCGACCGCAGCTTCACCTCGACCAACACTGCGAACGCCTTCACCCAGTCGGGCAAGCGCAAGCAGTTCGGCATCGTCGGCGGCGGCGGCATCGAGCAGAAGCTCGGCGAGCATTTCTCGGTCGGTATGGAATACACCTACCACCAGTATAACGACGACGACGCCCGCGTCCGCGTGGCGCAGGGCAGCGCGCCCGCGACCAACCCGTTCGTCGTCGGCGGCACCACGACCGACTTCCGTCGCTCGGACGAGAAGTTCCGCTGGCATTCGCTGCGCGCGACGGCGGCCTTCCGCTTCTAAGCGCGATCGTCACGCCCGTTCGAAAGGGATCGGCTTCGCGGGAAGCCGGTCCCTTTTCGCTGCGTGCATCACGTCGGCGGACCGCGGTCTGTCCTACACGCCGGGCACGTGATATCTCCCGCGACGACGCTCTTTCTCATCGCCGCACCACGATCATGACAGATTTGGAAACGATGGAAGCCGATCGTTTCCGTTAAGGTGTCCATGTTGTCCATGTCGTCCAACATGGACGTGGTCCCTCGGCCTCCCGCAAGCCCTATGCGAAGGTCGGTCCCCGACACCCCGAGCGAGTACCCCGGCGTAGGCCGGGGCCCAGTCGGGCGAAGCTTTGGAATAACTTACGACGCTTTATCCTAACCGGACCCCAAGCTTCGCGGCACCGCCGCAAACCTCCCCCAGTGCTCCCGCGCAGGCGGGAGCCCAGGAGTTACGCACGCTATAAGATGTTGTTTCGCTTGGCCCTGGGTTCCCGCCTTCGCGGGAACACGAGAAAGGGACGACAGCATTTTTTAGGCGGATCGACATCCAGCGGCCGGAGTGAAGTCCTCCCCCGTCAGCAAGTGCCAAGTGGATTTCCCCCGGCGATTCAAGCCCACGCCACCACCAGCAAAGAAAAAGGCCGCCCCCTCGCGGGAAGCGGCCTCCTTCACACCCAAATCGCGATGGCTCAACGCACGCGCGGGCCACCGAACGGCAGCGGCGGCGGCGGACGCCGGTCGCGGCGCGGCAGCTGCGCCTGATAGGCGTGGCCGCAATGCGCGACGCAATACGGGAAACCGGGGTTCACCTTGTCGCCGCAGAAGTGGAAGTCCGGTTCGCCGGGAT
The DNA here is from genome assembly GCF_000764535.1 of Sphingomonas taxi. Taxonomy (NCBI): domain Bacteria; kingdom Pseudomonadati; phylum Pseudomonadota; class Alphaproteobacteria; order Sphingomonadales; family Sphingomonadaceae; genus Sphingomonas; species Sphingomonas taxi. Next base: position 2,226,270 of record NZ_CP009571.1, read on the forward strand.
GGCCGAGCGGCCATTTGCAGATCCGGTCGTTGAGATCGAGCAGCGTCGTCTTGCCGGCGATCTCGGGCGACGGCTTGGCGGGCACCAGCCGGCGCGGCGGCGCCGGAGTGGAGGGCGGCTGCTGCTCGCCGGGCGACTGGCGGACGAACCCGCCGGGACCGACCGAGCGCAGGATCGGCTGCGGCTCGCGCTTGGGGGCGGCGACGACCTCTTCGTCCTCCTCCTCGTCCGCATCGTCCTCGACGACGTCATCCTCGTCCTCGTCGGCATCGGCCGCGACGACCGGCTCCGGCGCCGGACGCGGGGGGGCCGGGGGCGCCGCGACCACCGGTGGCGGCGCGGGTTCGGGCTCGGCCTCGGGCAGCGGCACGTCGGGCACCGGCGCCGCGGCGACCGGCTCGTTCGGCTTCACCGGCGACGGGCGCGACTGGAGGCCCAGGCGGTGGGCCTTGCCGATCACCGCGTTGCGACTGACGCCGCCCAGCGCCTCGGCGATCTGGCTGGCGGTCTGCCCCGCCTCCCACATCGTCTTGAGCGTGTCGATCCGCTCGTCGGTCCAGGACATTATCACGTTCCTTACACTTGCGCCGGGTTGCGGGCGGCTGCGGCTGCGGTTACCCGCTTCGGCCATGAGCAGCCAGCCCCCAATCGGCGAGATCCAATCGGCAATCCGGTCCGCACCCGGCGTTCCGGTCATCCGGAACGTGAACTGGGGCGGCCTGAAGACCCTCTATGTGAAGGAGGTGCGCCGGTTCTTCAAGGTCCACCTCCAGACGGTGTGGGCGCCATCGATCACCACGTTGCTGTTCCTGATCGTCTTCACCATCGCCACCGGCGCGAAAAGCCCGGTCGTGGTCGGCGGCATCACCGTCCCCTTCGCCGATTTCATCGCCCCCGGCCTCATCATCAGCCAGGGGATGATGGGCCCCGCCTTCGCCAACGCCAGCTTCTCGCTGCTCGTCGGCAAGATCCAGGGGACGATCGTCGATTACCTGCAACCGCCTCTGTCGACGTGGGAATTGCTCGCCGCGCTGGTCGGGGGCGCGATGACGCGGGCGTTCATCGTCGGCTTCATCTGCTGGTGCGCAATGGCGCTCTACCCCGGCGTCCACGTCACGCCGACGCATCCGCTGGCGATCCTGTGGTTCGGCCTGCTCGGCGCCGCCTTCCTGTCGTTCCTCGGCGTGCTGACCTCGATCTGGGCGGAAAAGTTCGACCATGCCGCCGCGGTAACCAATTTCGTCATCGCGCCGCTGTCGCTGCTGTCGGGCACCTTCTACTCGGTCGACCGGCTCGCCCCCGCCTTCCGCGCGTTCAGCCACGCCAATCCCTTCTTCTACATCATCTCCGGCTTCCGATACGGCTTCCTCGGCACCGCCGATTCGCCCATCATGGTCGGCAGCATCGCGATCCTCGCGGTGGACATCGCACTGGGGGTCTTATGCTATCAGCTGCTCAAGCGAGGCTGGAAGCTCAAGAACTGATCGCGCTGACGGCGATGGCACTGCTCGCCCTGACGCCGCTGGCGGCATCGGCACAGACGCCCCCCGCCGCCGCGGCTGCCCCCGTGGCAGACCCAGCGGTCCGCACCCGCGCCACCGCGCTGATCCCGGTGCTCGCCGGCCGCCCCGGCTATGACACCCTCTTCACCGCCGCCTTCCGCCAGGCGGTACCGTCCGCGCAATGGACCGCCCTCGCCGCGCAATTGCGCGCCACGCTCGGCGAGCCGCGCCGCGTCGCCCGCCTCGATCCCGCCGGCCGCTGGGCGGCGACGGCGGTGATCGACTATGACCGCGGCACCGCGACGCTGCGCCTGTCGCTCGATCCCGCCGCGCCGCATGCGATCGCCGGCCTGCTGATCACCGGCACCGACTTGCGCGGCGACACGCCCGCCAAGGTGCAGGCCGACCTCGCCGCCTTGCCCGGCATCGCGCAGGTCGGCATCTACGCGCTCGACGGCCCGCAACCTGCGCCGCTCGCCGAAACCCGCGCCGACACCCCCGCCCCGCTCGGCTCGGCGTTCAAGCTCTGGGTCCTCGCCGAGGCGGCGCGGCAGGTCGCGGCGGGGACGCGCCACTGGGACGACGTCGTGACGGTCGGGCCGCCGTCGCTCCCCTCCGGCATCCTCCAAAACTGGCCGCGAACCACGCCGGTGACGCTCCAGACACTGGCGACGCTGATGATCTCGATCAGCGACAACACCGCCACCGACACGCTGGTCCGCCTGCTCGGCCGCGGCGAGGTGGATGCGATGGCGAAGCGATACGGCGCCACCGGCCCGGTCCTGACCACCCGCGAAGCCTTCGCGATCAAGGCCAACCCCGCACTCACCGCCGCCTGGACCGCGGCGGACGCCGCGGGTCGGCGCGCGCTGCTGGCGACCGAAGCGACGCGGCTCGACGCCGCCCGTCTCGACCCGCTGATGTTCTCCTCGGGTCCGCTGGCCAGCGAGACCGTCGAATGGTTCGCCGCCCCGCGCGACATGGCACGCCTGCTCGCCGATCTCCGCGATGCCGGCCCGGTGGTGCGCGACATCCTGTCGATCAACCACGGCGTGGATCCCGCGACCGCGACGCGCTTCGCCTATGTCGGCTTCAAGGGCGGCTCAGAACCCGGCGTCATCGCGCTCAACCTGCTGGCGCAGACGAGGACCGGCCGCTGGTATGCGATCTGCGCGAGCTGGCACAGCGCCGACGGCGCGGTCGACGAGCCCCGGCTGATGGCGCTGGTCACGCGCGCGCTGGGGCTATTGGCGTCCTGACATGGCGGCGTCGCGCGCCAGCCACTCGCTGCGCAACATCGCGTAGATCAACGTATCGCGCACCCCGATATGCGTCTGCCATTCGGCGCGCAGCCGTCCCTCGCACGTGAAGCCGATCCGCTCCAGCAGCCGTGCGGAGGCGACCGCGTCGGGATCGATATCGGCGAACAGGCGCCGCGTGCCCTCGCCGAACAGCTGCGCGATCACCGCGCTCACCGATTCGCGCGCCACGCCGCTGCCCCACGTCGCCCGTGCGAACAGATAGCCGATCTCGCTGACCCCGGGCCGCCTCTCCCCGACATAGACGAAGCCGATCGCCGCCGTCTCGCCCGCCCGCACCGCCGCCCAGGCGCGCTGCCCTAGTCGCATGTCCGCGAAATAGGCGCGCAACTCCTCGACCGACGCGAACGGTCCGCGCGACCACCAATGCATCACCTCGGGGTCCGCCATGGCGGGAAACAGCGCCTCGGCGTCGTCCGGCGCCAACGGCCGCAGCGTCAGCCGCGCCGTCGTCAGCGTCGGCGTATCGCTCACCCGGTCAGCGCGTCGACCAGCGCCCGGACCTTCGCCTGCCGCCATTGCGGCAGCGGCGCGACCAGCCAATAGCCGCAGCGCGACGGCTGCGGATCGCCGACGACCGCGACCTTGCCGTTGGCGATGTCGCGCGCCGCGAGCAGTTCGGACACCGTCGCACGGCCGAGCCCCGCCACCGCCGCATCGATCGCAAGACCCGCATCGGCGACGCGGACCAGCGCATGGCCGTCGCCACCGGGGCAGCCCGGCCAGGCGATCAGCGTCTCCGCCGCGCCGGGCGCGGCGATCGTCACCATGCCCTCCGACTCGAGCGCCTCGCCCTCATGCTCGCCCGGCCCTTCGCCCCAGCGGATCGCCAGGTCGAGGTTCGCTTCGGTGAAATCGACGGCATCGTCCGCCGCGATCAGCACGAAGCGCAACTCGCCGTCGCGCTGCGCGACCTCGGCGAGCCGCGGCATCAGCCATTTCTCGGTCAGGTCGCGCGGTGCGGCGATGGTCAGCGATTTGGACGATTGACCGGCCTGCATCGCGCGGACCGCCTCCTCGAACTGGAGGAAGCCGTCGCGCAGCGCACCCAGCCCGGCGTCTGCCTCGGGCGTCAGCTCCAACCCCCGCGTAGTGCGGCGGAACAGGACCACACCCAGCGTATCCTCCAGCGCGCGGATCTGCTGGCCGACCGCGGCGGGAGTCACCGCCAGCTCGTCGGCGGCGCGGGTGAAGCTCAGGTGGCGCGCCGCGGCGTCGAGCACACGCAGCCCGTTGAGCGGCAGATGCGTCCGCTTCACGATTCGACCGCCGACGCGAGCAGCGCGAATTTGGGGATCGCCGCATCGAAGCAGGCACCGTCCTCGTCGATCATCCGATAGCTGCCCTGCATCACCCCGCTCGGCGTCTGCAACGGGCAGCCCGAGACATAGTCGAAGCTTGCGCCGGGCGCGATCAGCGGCTGCTCGCCGACGACACCCTCGCCCTCCACCGAATGGCGGGCACCGCGTCCGTCGATGATCACCCAATGACGGGTCAGCAACTGCACCGCCCGCGCCGACTCATTCTCGATGCGGATGTGATAGGCCCAGAACCAGCGGCCACGACGCGGCTCGGACTGTTCGGGCAGATAGCTTACCGCCACGCGTACCGTCACCCCGTCGGTGGTCGCGGCATGCGGGAAGAATTCCTTCACAGACCGACCTGCCGCAGCGCCTGGTCGAGATCGTCGATCAGGTCCTGCGGGTCTTCCAGCCCGACGTTGAGGCGCAGCATGCCCTCGTTGATCCCCATCTCGATCCGCTTGTCCTCGGCGACGCCGGCATGCGTGGTCGAGGCGGGGTGTGTCATCAGCGAGCGCGAATCGCCGATGTTGTTAGAGATGTCGATCAGCGCCAGCGCGTCGAGCAGCCCGTGCGCCTGCGCGCGATCGGCGACCTCGAACGCGAAGATCGGGCCGGTCGCCGACATCTGGCTCATCGCCAGGTCGTGCTGCGGATGGCTGGGCAGGCCGGGATGGAGGATGCGCGGCACGCGGCCTTCGAGGAAGCGGCCGACGGTGATCGCGCTCTGCGACTGGCGCTGGATGCGCAGGTCGAGCGTCTCGAGCCCCTTGAGCACCACCCAGGCGTTGAACGGTGACAGCGTCGGACCGGTGTTGCGGGTGAAGGGCAGCAGGGTGTTGTCGATGAAATCCTTGCTGCCGCACACCGCGCCGGCGAGCACGCGGCCCTGCCCATCCATCATCTTGGTCGCCGAATAAGCGGTGACGTCGGCGCCGAAGTCCATCGGCCGCTGGAGCGCCGGGGTGGCGAAGGCATTGTCGACGACGCTGACGATGCCGCGCTCGCGCGCGATGCCGCAGACGGCGCGCAGATCGACGACGTCCATCGTCGGATTGGCGGGCGTTTCGAAGAAGAAGACCTTCGTCTCGGGCCGCACCGCGTCGAGGAACGCCTGCGGGTCGCGCGCATCGACCACCGTCGTCGCGATGCCGAACTTGGGCAGCAACGTGTCGGTCAGCCAGCGGCACGAGCCGAAGGCGGCGCGGCCACCGACAAGATGGTCGCCGGCCTGCAACTGGCAGAGCAGCGCCGCGGTCATCGCCGCCATGCCGGTCGCCATCGTCCGGCACGCCTCGGCACCTTCGAGCAGCGCGATCCGCTGTTCGAGCATCTCGACAGTCGGGTTCTGGAGGCGGGAATAGGTCATCCCCTCCTGCTCGCCGGCGAAACGCGCCGCGGCATCGGCCGCCTTGTCGTAGGTATAGCCCGAGGTGAGGAACAGCGCCTCGCTGGTCTCGCCATATTCGCTGCGCGCCGTGCCGCCACGGATGGCGAGCGTCGCCGGACGCCAGTTGGCGGTGATCGAGCGGTCCTGTCCTGCCTTGCGCTTCATGCGATGCGCTTAGCCGGACGGGTGCGGGCGGCGCAAGCGTTGCGGGTTTCCTGCTCCTCCCGCATCCGGAGAGTTGATCTTGCCAAGCCGCCCCTCCACGAGGACAAGACCGACGTGCGCCTCTTCTCCCGCCCCCTGCCCGCCGCGCTCGCCATCGGCCTTGTCGCGCAAATATTGTTCTGCTGGCGGCTGACCACGCCGCACGTGCTCGTCTTCGACGAGGTCCATTACGTCCCCGCGGCGCGGATGCTGCGCGGACTGGTCGGGCCGGTGAACATCGAGCATCCCTTGCTCGGCAAGACGCTGATCGCGCTGGGGATGACGATCTTCGGCGACGGCCCGCTCGGCTGGCGCGCGCTATCGACCGTCGCGGCGAGCGCGGTGGTGACGGGTGTGTTCGCGATCCTCTGGCTGATCTTCGGGCGGGTGCGCACCGCGAGCATCGGTGCGGTGCTGACGCTGCTCAACTTCACCGTCTTCGTGCAGGCGCGGATCGCGATGCTCGACGGGTTCATGGCGGCCTTCGTCGTCACCGGACTGGCCGCGCTGCTATGGGCGATGCGCGCGCGGGGTGCGGCGGTGTGGTGGCGGTGGCTGCTCGGCGCGCTGCTGCTCGGGCTGGCGGTGGGGACGAAATGGACCGCGCTGCCGTATCTGGGCCTTGCCGGCGCGACCTATCTGATCGCGCGCTGGCGGCGGCCGGACCTCTGGCCGGGCCTGCATCCGCTGGTCGCGTTGCCGCTGCTCGGCGGCGTGGCGATGCTCGCCTATTTCGCCACCTTCTGGCCCGCCTTCCTCTATGCCGACCAGCCGTTGACGTTCGCGCGACTGCTCCCCTTCCAGCTCGACATGTACCGCCAGCAGACGCAGGTGCTGCCGCCGCACACCTATCAGTCGAGCTGGTGGACGTGGCCGTTCGACTGGCGGCCGGTCTGGTATTTCTACGAGCCGGCGGACGGCGCGCAGCGCGGCATTCTGATGCTCGGCAATCCGGTGGTGATGTGGGGCGGGCTGGTCGCGGTGGTCGCCGGGATCGCGGCGTGGGTGCGCGACGGCGACGCGCGGACCGGCGGTGTCGCCTTGCTGTGGATCGCCAGCGTCGCGATGTGGGCGCTCATCCCCAAGTCGTTGGGCTTCTATTATTATTACTATCTGTCGAGCATCTGGCTGGCGATGGCGATCGCCGCGGCCTTCGATCACTGGCGGGTGCGCCTGCGCTATTGGGACGAGGCGTTCCTCGCCGCGAGCGCGGTGCTGTTCGTCCACTTCCACCCGATCCTGTCCGCCGCGGCGCTGCGCGGGCCGGGATCGTTCCATGGCTGGATGTGGCTGAAGAGCTGGGTCTGACGAAACCGTTCGTGCTGAGCCTGTCGAAGCACGGTGAGACTCACCTGCCCTTCGACAGACTCAGGGCGAACGGACGAACGCGTCAGTACCGACCCCATACGAATTTCGACGACAGCGCGTAATTCCACACCGCGCCCACCAGAATTCCGAGGAGCGCGGACGCCGCCGCGCCCTCGTTGTGGACGTCGTGGACGAAGGCGGCGATGCCGACGTTCGCGACCAGCCCGACCGAGCAGACGACGCAGAATGACACCCAGCCGTCCAGCCACTGCCGCACGCCCTTCAGCCGCCGGTCGCGATAGGTCAGCGCGTTGTTGAGCGCGAAATTGAACGTCATCGCCGCCAGCGCGCCGAGGATCTGCGCGCCGAGGAAGGCCGCGCCGAACAGCATCGCGACGCCGAGCACGCCCATATGCACGCCGACGCCGAGCACGCCGATGCACGAGAACATCGCGAAGCGTACCGGCACGAACCGCCCGAACATCCGGTCGTAGAGCGCGATCAGATATTCCATCGCGACGACGTGATCGAGTTTCGACTCGCCCTCGGTCCGCACCCGGAAGGTATAGGGCAGTTCGGCGAAGCGCAGCGGTTCGGCGCTGGCGGTCATCAGGTCGAGCAGGATCTTGAAGCCGATCGCCGACAATTCGGGGGCGAGCCGTCGCGCATGCGCGGTGCGGATCGCGAAGAAGCCGCTCATCGGATCGCTGAGGTCGCCCTTGAGCACCTTGCGCGACAGCCGGGTCGCGAACGCCGATTTGGCGACACGGTCACGGTCCCAGTCGCCGGTCCCGCCGCCGTCGACGAAGCGCGAACCGACGACGACGTCGAGATCGGCATCGGCCTGCAGCAGGTCGAGCATCTTCGGCAGCAACGTCTCGTCATGCTGCAGATCGCCGTCGATCACCGCGACCACCGGCGCGGCGGTCGCGCACATCCCCTCGATACAGGCGGACGATAGCCCGCGCCGGCCGATGCGATGGATCACCCGCACCCGCGTATCGACCCGCCCCAGCTCGCGCGCCGCCTCGGCAGTGCCATCGGGGCTGTCGTCGTCGACGAAGATCGCTTCCCAGCGCCGCCCGGCCAGCGCCTCGTCGAGCCTGGCGATCAGCGTCGGCACGTTGGCGCGTTCGTTGAACGTCGGGATGACGACCGCGATCTCGAGCAGCGCGCTCACAGGACGGCGAGGACGGCGTCCCCCATTGCCGACGTGCTCATCGTCCCGCCGAGATCGGCGGTGCGCGCGCCGTTACGGATCGCCTGTGCCACCGCCGCCTCTATCCGGTCCGCCGCCGCGCCGTTCCCGAGCGAATGGCGCAGCATCATCGCCGCCGACAGGATCGCGGCGCAGGGGTTGGCCTTGCCCTGTCCGGCGATATCGGGGGCCGAGCCGTGGATCGGCTCGTACAGCCCCTTGCCCGCATCATCCAGGCTCGCCGAGGGCAGCATGCCGATCGAGCCGGCGCACATCGACGCCTGATCCGACAGGATGTCGCCGAACAGATTGCCGGTGACGATCACGTCGAACTGGCCGGGATTGCGCACGAGCTGCATCGCGGCATTGTCGACGTACATATGGGTCAGCGTGACGTCGGGATAGTCGGCGGCGACCTCGATCACCACGTCGCGCCACAATTGCGAGGTTTCGAGCACGTTGGCCTTGTCGACCGAGCAGAGCTGGCCGCGCCGCTTGCGCGCCGTCTCGAACCCGACGCGGGCGATGCGCCGCACCTCGGTTTCGTCGTAGCTCATGATGTCATAGCCTTCGCGATGACCCGCGGCCGTCGTACGGCGGCCCTTCTCGCCGAAATAGACGTCGCCGTTGAGTTCGCGGACGATGACGAGGTCGATCTGGCGCGCGACGTCGGGCTTCAGCGCCGAGGCGTCCTCCAGCCCCTCGAACAGCGTCGCCGGGCGCAGGTTCGAGAAGAGCGACAGATGCTTGCGCAGCCCGAGGATCGCCTGTTCGGGGCGCAGCGCGCGTTCGAGCGAATCGCAGGTCGGATCGCCGACCGCCCCGAACAGCAGTGCATCCGCACGCCGCGCGACGTCGAGCGTCGCCTCGGGCAGCGGATGGCCGACGCTGTGATAGGCGACGCCGCCGACCGGCGCCTCCTCATAGGTCAGGTCGAGATCGAGCGCGTCGAGCACGCGGCGCGCCTGGGTGATGACTTCGGGGCCGATGCCGTCGCCCGGCAGGAGTGCGATCAATGCCATGGCCGCTGCCTAGCCGCGGCGCCGGGCTTCACGCAACGGCCCTTTTCAGCATCGCGACCAGCCGTTCGCGCGCGACGAGCGGATCGGCGCGGCGATCGGTGAGCAGATCGCGCGCGAGGAAATGGCCGGTGATGGCAAGGCCGGCAAGGATATCGGGCCAGTCCGCCGCGCCGCTTTCGGTGAGGAAGGCGGGCAGCGCGAACAGCCGCGCCTCATAGCCATAGGCCGCGCCGCGGCTGACCGCGCCGCCGCTGCGTGGCGAGACGAAGCCGAGATCCTCCTCGCCGCCAGTGACGACGCAGGCGGTGAGATCGAGGCCGAAGCCCAGTTCGGCGAGCAGCAGCAATTCGTAACGGACGAGCGCGGTCGCCCAGCCGCGCGCCGCCGGCGCCGCCTCGACCGCGTCGAGCACCGCGCCGAGCGCGTCGTAGAGCCGCGGATAGGGCTGCGCCTCGGGCAGCGCCGCGGCGGTCAAGGCGGTGACCCAGGCGAGCGCGGCGGCGGGCAAGGGCTCGCCGTGCAGCGCGGCGCGGCTGTGCAGCGGCTCGACGGTGAGCGCGGCGAGCTGTTCGCCGGTGCGCGCACGCCATTCGCCGGCGATCGCATTGGCCGGCTGCAACACGGGGCGCAGATGCCGCGACCGGCCGCCGCGGACATAGCCCGGCTGGACGCCGTCGCAGCGGGTCAGCGCGCGCACCACCGCGCCGTGCTCGCCGTGCGCGCGGATCGCGAGAACGATGGCTTCGGCACGCAGATGCATCAAGGGGATATAGCCCCGCGGCCCTTTCCCGCCAGAGGCAGGACGGGCGGCACGCTACCGCCGCACTCGCTTCGCTAGCGCCGCCACCCGCGGATGCCGCGCCGCCCGTTTCGCCCACGCCATTGCTCCATCGAACCCCGCCAGCGCCGCCAGCGTCGTCCGGTTCGCCAGCGTCGGACGCAGCAGCAACAGGTCGACGCAAGGCACACCGTCCGTGGCGAATTGCCGCTTGTGCTGGCCCTCACCCTCGGTGAAGTCGAAGCGCGCGAACCGGTCGTCGAACAGATCGCGCATCGCCGCCGCATGCAGCACCGTACCGGGCGACAGCTCGCCCCACGCCGGATCATGGCCGACATGATCGTAACGCAACGCAGACCCCTGCGCGGTACAACACAGATAGGCCGCCGGCACCCCGCCGATCAGCAGCAGCCACGCACGCAGCCCGTCCGCCGCCGCCAGCGCCGACAGATGCGCCACCGCCGCCGGATCCTCGGGCAGGCCGGCGTCGAGCAGGCGTTCCTGATAGGTCGTCGCCGACACGGCCCGCGCCAGCGGGTAGAAAGCGGCGAACTCTGCCGCGGTTCGATAGGCGTGAATCTCCAGCCCCGCCGCCTCGATCTTCCGCGTCTTGCGCTTCAGCGTCGACCGCGCCGAGCCCGACAGGCCCGCGAGCCACGCCGCATGGCCGATGCCCAGATCGGTATAGAAACGCGTATAGCGCTGGCGCACCGTCGCGACACGGCCGCCACGCTCCACCGCCGCGGCGAGCGATGCAGGCAACGAGGTGATCAGATAGCCGTCGCCATCGGTCTCCGGCAGCATCGGCACCTGCCCCGCCAGCACCTCGTCGAGCGACAGCGCCACCCGCACCAGCCGTCGCCGCACCGCTGCCACGGTCCGCGCCCCGATCTGGAACTTGAGCGCCACCACCGTCATACGCCGCGTTCCGCGACCCAATTCGACCACAGTTGCTCGGCCTGCCGCAACCGCCGGCGGAGCGCATTGGCGCCGAGCGGGCGATCGTCCTGCCCCAGCGCCAGCGCGGGACGGTCGGTGAAATGCGCCGTCGGCAGCGCGTCGGTGCGCAATGCCAGCAGCCGGCACAAGGTATCGAAACGCCGGACGTGCACGCCATTGGCGCGCGTGCCGAGCCGGTTGGCGAGCTCGAAGCCATGGCTGACGATCGTCACTGCGGCATGGCCCTCCGCCGCGGCGTGATCCAGCGCCGCCGCGGTCTCCGCCCCCGACAGCGCGCATAATTGGAAGGTGCGCCACATGCCCGGCGCATCCTCGATCACCGTCACCGGCACCTCGATCAGATGATGGTCGATCGGCGCGATCTGCGCGGGCGGCAGCGCGATCCGGCTTTCCGCCGCCTCGGCGCCATTGTGGCTGCTGTCATAAGCGAAACCGAGCTCGGCGAGCGCGATCAGTGTATCCTCGTTCGCCGCATAGCCGCCGGCGCGAAACGCGATCGGCGCCGGCGCGCCGGCGGCGACCAGCAGTTCGACCGCGCCGCGCAGCAGGTCGCGCTGCTCGGCCAACGTATATTCGTGAAGCTGGAAGCGGGCGTAATGCGCGCCACGATCGCCGACCCGCGCCGCGGTCCAATTTGGATGGAGATGAAGCTGCACCTCCTGCCCCGCCGCGAGAATGGTATCGACCATCCGCTTGACCGGCGCGAGGCCGAAGATCAGCGCCGGCATCGGATCGACGAAGAAACATGCCTTCAGCCCGTGCTCGGCGAGCAGATCGAGCTGATAGCTCAGCCCCACCCCGGCGGGTTCGATCGACCGCGCATAGATCGTCTCGACGTCGAGCCCGGCGGCGTGATGCCGCCAGGCGAATTCGGTGTCGATCGTGAGGAAGACGCGGGTCACCATGGCCCGGCCATACGGCAGGGACATGAACAATTGGTAGGGCCATCACCGTGCGTGGTAGAAGTCGTACACCTGCTGCGCGACGCCCGCCGACACGCCCGGCGCCTTCTTGAGATCCTCGAGGCTGGCGTTGCGCACCGCGCGGCCGGTGCCGAAATGCATCAGCAGCGCCTTCTTGCGCGCGGGGCCGATGCCCGGCACCTCGTCGAGCGGGCTCGCACCGATCGCCTTCGAGCGCTTGTCGCGATGCGCGCCGATCGCGAACCGGTGAACCTCGTCGCGCAGGCGCTGGAGGTAGAAGAGCACCGGCGCGTTGACCGGCAACTGGAACTCGCGCCCGTCGAGCATGTGGAACACCTCGCGCCCGTCGCGGCCGTGATGCGGCCCCTTGGCGACGCCGACCATGCACACGTCTTCGATGCCGAGATCCTCGAGCACCGCCTTGGCGGCATGGAGCTGTGGTTTGCCGCCGTCGATCAGCACCAGATCGGGCCACGTGCCGTCGTCGCGATCGGGGGCCTCGTCGAGCTGGCGCGCGAAGCGGCGGCGGAACACCTCGCGCATCATGCCGACGTCGCTGTCGGTCGCCGCCTCGTTACCCTTGATGTTGAACTTGCGATACTGGCCCTTACGGAAGCCCTCCGGCCCGGCGACGACCATCGCACCCAGCGCGTTCGTCCCCTGGATATGGCTGTTGTCGTAGACCTCGATCCGGTCGGGCGGCTCGGGCAGGTCGAACAGGTCCGCCACCTCGCGCAGCAGCCGCGCCTGCGTCGTGCTCTCCGCCAGCCGCCGTTCGAGCGCCTCGATCGCGTTGCGCTTGGCCTGATCCATCAGCCGCCGCCGGTCGCCGCGCTGCGGCACCGACAGCGCGACCTTGTAGCCCGCACGCTCGCCGAGCGCCTCGCCGAGCAACGCACCCTCGGTCAGATCGCGGTCGAGCAGGATCGTCTTGGGCGGCGGCACCTCCTCGTAGAATTGGGTGAGGAAGCTCGCCAGCACCTCGTCCTCGGGCACCTCGTTGGTATGCTGCGGGAAGAAGCTGCGATGCCCCCAATTCTGGCCGCCGCGGATGAAGAACGCCTGGATGCCCATCGTCCCGTCGCGGCAGGCGAGCGCGAAGACGTCGGCGTCCCCGACCCCCTCGGCGTTGATCGCCTGCGATCCCTGGACGAAGGTGAGCGCCTTCAGCCGGTCGCGGATCAGCGCGGCCAGCTCGAAATCCATGTTCTCCGCGGCGGCCTGCATTTGCGCACCGAGCTTGGCCTGCACCTTGGTCGACTTGCCGGCGAGGAAGTCGCGGCAATCGTCGACCAGCTCCTGATATTCGTCCTTGCCGACGCGGCCGACGCACGGCGCCGAGCAGCGCTTGATCTGGTAGAGCAGGCACGGCCGGTCGCGCGTCTTGAAGAAGCCGTCGGTGCAGGAGCGCAACAAGAACAGTTTCTGCAAGGCGTTGAGCGTGTTGTTGACGCTGCCCGCGCTGGCGAAGGGGCCGTAGTAATTGCCCGGCGCGCGGCGCGCGCCGCGATGCTTCTGGACGCGCGGAAAATCGTGATCGCCGCGCAGCAGGATGAACGGGAACGACTTATCGTCGCGCAGCAGCACGTTGTAGGCGGGACGATAGCGTTTGATGAGCTGCGCCTCGAGCAGCAGCGCCTCCGCCTCGTTGTTGGTGGTGACGATCGTCATCGACCGCGTCTGCGCGATCATCCGCTGCAGCCGCTTGGTCAGCCCCTTGACCTGCGTGTAATTGGCGACGCGCTGCTTGAGCGAGCGCGCCTTGCCGACATAGAGGACGTCGCCCTTGGCATCGTGCATGCGATACACGCCGGAGCGGCTCGGCAGCGTGGCGAGGACGTTGCGGATCGCGGCGATCCCCGCGTCGAGATCCGGCGTATCGGATCCGCGGACGGTGAAGGTGGCGCGTTCTTCGTTGAATCGATCGGGAGGACCGTAACCGGACATGAGCGGCATGTAGGAGTCGCGGCGGTGCGGGGCTAGAGGCTTGCGACGACGCGGGTAATTCCTCCCCCGCGAATGCAAGGAACGGCGGTTACCGCCCCGATGGCAGCGCGCGGCGGCTCTGGACTTTTTTGGCCGGCGCCGACGGCTCCTCGATCGCCGCCAGATCCGCCGCCACCTTCGCGAGCAGCGCCGGCGTCATCTGCCCGCCGCTGAGCGGTGCGAGCTTGCGCAGCGACAGCGACTGGAACTTCGGAAGATTGGGGTCGTCGCTCATCCCCGGCACGTCGCGATCGAGGATCGCCTTCGCGCGCGGCTCGGCGATCAGGTCCGCGATCGGCGTATCGAGCGAATAGCCGCCCGCCGCCGGGGCGGCCGGGGTCGCCGCAGCAACGGGTGCGACCGGCGCGGCAGGCGCCGCCGGCGCGGTCACCGTCTCGTCGACCGGCAGGTCGAGCGCGAATTTGTCCGCCGCCTGCGCAGCCTGCGAGGATTGCGCCAGCATCAGCGCGGCGAACAGAAGCATCGACATCGGGCCACCTCGATCCGGCCGCGCAAGGGCGCGCCGTACCCCGTTGTAGCAGCCCCGCGCTGGTGCGAAAGGGTCAGGCCTGCGCGAACATCTTGGTGCCGACGATGCCGATCACGGTCAATGCCATGAAACACGCCTGCACCATGCCGACCTTGTCGTCGAACAGCAGCACGCCGCCGATGATGACGCCGACCGCGCCGCAGCCGGTCCACACCGCATAGGCCGTACCGGCGGGCAGGCCGCGCATCGCGAGCGCAAGCAGCCCCATGTTGACGAAGGACAAAATGATCGGAACGCTCGACGCTTGCCACGTCGCGAGCGTCGCCGCCCATTTCAGGCTGAGCGCCCAGCAGATTTCGGTGAACACGGCGACGCCCAGGATGAGCCACGACATGGATGTTACTCCTGTACGGGCTCGTGGATGCAGGACGGCGCCGGAAACCCGGGAAGAGACGCGCGTCGAAAGTGTAGATCCTCCCCGGCACGGGGAGGTGGCAGCGCGTCAGCGCTGACGGAGGGGGATTTCCACAAACGCTCCGTGCGTGGGGAGCCCCCTCCACCATCCGCTGGCGCGGGAGGTCCCCCTCCCCGCGAACGGGGAGGGCTTTTGTTTAGTTCACCCGGCTGAGCCCGGCGATCGAGCGATCGATCATCGCGCGGTCGGCCTGCGCGTCGAGCTGCTCGGCGATCAGCACCGCCGCCGCCTTCGATGCCGTCTCCGCAGCCAGAGCGCGGACCTCGGCAATCGCGGTCCGCTCGGCGGCGGCGATCTTGTCTTCGGCGCGCTTGGTGCGGCGGGCCATCAGCTCCTCCGCATCATGCTTCGCCTTGGCGATGATCTGATTGGCTTCCTGCTGCGCGTGATGACGCATGGTCACCGCATCCGCCTCGGCCGCCTTGGCCTTGGCCGCATATTCGTTGCGCAGCACCTCGGCCTCGGCACGCAGCGTCTTGGCCTCGTCGAGCTGCTGGCGGACCGCGGCGATCTGCTTGTCGAGACTGGCGGCGATCTTCGCCGGGACCTTCACGACCAGCATGCCGATCAGCACGACGAGCGCGGCGATGCCGACCCAGCCGGTGGTGTTGAAGCCCAGCGCAGTCGCCTCGACGGCATGCTCCGCGCCCGGTTCGGAAACGTTGGCGGTCAACTGGCTGCCGTCGCGGACGTTCTGCGGCTGCATCGCTTCGGCGGATGCCGCGTCGGACAGATTGGCGGCGACGAGATTGCTGGCGGAATTAGCCATGCGCATTGCTCCGGCGCACCGCATCCGCGGCGGCATCGATGCTGACGGTCAGACCCGAAACCTTGGCGACCAGCTCCTGCGCGACATCCGCCGCGACCGACTGGAGGTTGAGCATCGCCTGCGCCTTGGCATTGCCGACAGCGAGGTCGTGATGCGCGAGTCGCTCGGCGAGTTCCGCATCGGCGGACCGGATCTGGCTTTCGGCCGCCTTGGCGGCCTGCGCCTTGGCGGCGCTGGTCTCGGCGAGCGCCGCGGCGCGCGCCTCGTCCATCTTCAGGCGCCATGCCGCCTCGACCTGGTCGGCGGCGAGACGGGCCTGTTCGGCCGCGGCAAGGTCGGCCGCGATCTGGCCTTCACGCGCGTCCACGGTCGCGATGACCCGTGGCACCATCATCTTGCCGATCCCGAAGTACAGGATGCCGAAGGTGACGAGCAGCCAGAAGATCTGCGAGGCGTAGGTGGCGGCGATCTGCGAAATCTGAGGCATTGAAGACCTTTTGCGCGACCTCGAAAACCGCCGGGCGCGGACGCCCGGCGGACAGGTTCGATGTTAGGCGACGAAGAGCAGGATGATCATCGTCACGAAGGCGAGCAGGCCGAGCAGCTCGGCGCCCGCGAAACCGATGAACAGACGGCCCTGCTGGCTGTCCGCGGCACCCGGGTTGCGCAGCGCACCCTCGAGGAACTTGGCGAACACGTTGCCCACGCCGAGCGAGGCGAGACCCATGCCGATCGCGGCCAGACCGGCACCGATCATCTTGGCGGCTTCTGCGTCCATGTCAAAACTCCCGTATCAAATCTAAAGGTTGGAACGAAAAACTCAGTGCAGGTTGACGGCGTCGTTGAGATAGACGCTAGTCAGCAGCGCAAAGACATACGCCTGGATGGCGGCGACCAGCAGCTCGAGCAGCGTGATGCCGATCATCAGCAGGAAGCTGGGCAGCGAGATCAGCAGGCCATAGCCGGCGCCGAGGTTGAGACCGCTGATGACGAACGCGGCGAGCACCTTGAGCAGGATATGCCCCGCGGTCATCGCGACGAACAGTCGCAGACCCAGCGAGAAGGGGCGCACCAGGAAGCTCATCAGCTCGACGACGAAGATCAGCGGGATCATCAGCTTCGGCGTGCCGTGCGGCACGAACAGGCTGAAAAAGTGGAAGCCGTGCTTGCCGAAGCCGACGATCAACACGATCGCGAAGCTGATCACCGCAAGCACACCGGTGACGGTGAGGTGGCTGGTGATGGTGAACGGATGCCAGCCCGGCACGATGCCGACCGGGGTCAGGCCCCAGATGTTGGCGAAGAGGATGAACATGAACAACGAGAAGACGTAGGGGACGAAACGCTTGCCCTGCGGCCCGATATTCGACGTCAGCATGTTCGAGACGAAGCCGGTGAAGCCCTCGACCGCGGCCTGCCAGCGGCCGGGGACGAGCTCGCGCTTCATTCCGCCCAGCATGAACAGCCACAGGCTGGCGAGCGTGATCACCATCCACAACGCCGAGTTGGTGAACGAGATGTCGTATCCCGCGACGACCCAATGCCGACCGAACAAAGGTTCGATCAGGAACTGGTGCATCGGATCGATCTTGCTGCCCGATTCTGCCGCCACTTGGCCCGTTCGCTCCCTAATACGACAAACGCCCGGTTATTCCGGGCGTTCGCCTGCAATCCGAATGATCTGCCTGAACGCGACGGCGATTCCGAGGAACAGCATCACGATCAGCGCCCATGGGGTCGTGCCAAACCAGCGGTCGATACACCAGCCGATCAGCGCACTGCCGACGAGGCTTCCGATCAGGGCCGCGAGCACGCGATTGCCGAGCGAATATCCCGCATCGGCCGTCGGCGCCCCCTGCCCCGTCCGCAACGCTTCGGCATGCCGGGCTTCCTTCAGCCGCTCGTCGAGCGCGGAAAGCCGCGGATCGTCCGCGCTGGTGAAGTCTCGCCCGGTCTCGTCTTCCGCCACGCGCATACCCTCGCCTGTTAATGCCAGCCGGGGGAGAAAACGCGCGGGGCGAGCGATCCCGCCAAGGCGTGGCCCGTTTAGGTGGGGGGTGCCGGGGTGTCAACCGTCTGGTTCCCCGATGGGTTTGGCGAGGCATAAGTCCTCCCCGCCAGGGGGAGGACTTACCTTACTTGCAGCGTGGGTCGAGTTCGGGGGTGCCGGTGTTTTCCTTCCACTGGCCGGACGGCGTCTTGTACATCTCGCCCTGGCCGACCTTCGCCACCAGATTGCAGCCGCTGGTGAAGGCGAATTGCTCCACCGTCGCGCCGCTCGCCTGCGCGCTGGCGGTATAGGCGGCCTTGCGCTTGATGTTGATGTCGCGGACCAGCGCCTGCACCGACGCGCCGCCGCTCACCACGCCGAGATAGCCGTCGGGCTGTTCGCCGACCTGCTTCGCCTCGCGCGCGGCGGCATAGGCCGGGTCGCGCTGCGCCATCGCCATCGTCGACAGCCCCAGCAGGGCCACCGCACCGGCAACGATCAAAAGCTTCGTCTTCATATCAGAATATCCCCGGATTCTGCTGGATCAGCGACTTCGCCTCGCCATCGAGACGATAGACGACCTCCTGCGTGACGCTGATGTTGAGGTTGATCTCGATCGGCTTGTCGGGCGCCGAGACGTTGATGCAGCCACCAAGCGTCGTCGCCGCCAGACCGATCCCGGCCAGCCCCGTCATGCGTCTCAAGGTCGTGATTCGCTGCTCCATCTTCAATCCTGTTTCGGTCATGGCACGAGTCCGCTTGCGGGGGGCTGAATGGGGGCGCTCTGGCGCTTCTGCTGCTGCCGTTCGAGCAGCGCGGGCAGGTTGCGCTGGATCAGCCGGCTGGGGTCGTAGAAGGACTGCGCCGAATCGAGCAGCCCGCGGAAGGGCGCCTTGATCCGGATGTTGAACACGAACGGCAGCCGCTGCAGCCGGCGGACGAGGAAGTTGCTCTTCGCCCCCTGCCCCTGCGTCACGCCGGCGAAGCGCACCTCGGTCACCATCTCGCCGGCGAGCGGCCCGTTCATGCCGATCGTCAGATTGCGATAGCGCAGCGATTTGAGCGCCTGGAAGGCGATATTGCCCCACAGCCCCAGATCCTTCTGCGACAGGTCGCCAACATAGGCGAGGCTGCCGCCGCCCTGCCGCACCGCAAGCCGCCCGCCCTCGATCCGGCCGCCCTGCACGTCGAAGATCATCGGCAGTTCGCCATCGAAGACGCCGGTCGCGGACAGGTTCTTGAAGTCGAACTGTTCGAGGAACTGGTCCGCCGCCGCGCCGTCGATGCGGAAGGTCATCCGCCGCGCCGCGGCCTCGGTGAAGTCGAGCGTCGTCGGCAGCAGCGTCATCGTGCCGCCCGCGAATGGCCAGCGGCCGCTGTCGATCCGCACGCGCAGATCGGGGAGCAATTGATAGACGATCGTGCCGTCGGTCACCGCGATGCCGGGATTGACCGTCTTGATCGTCGCCACCTGCGCCGGTGCGCTCGCCAGCCCGAGCAGATCGGTGAAGCGCAGCGTCGTGCTGATCCCGGTGACCGGGCCAAAGGCGGCAGCGAGATCGGTGTCCTTCGTCGCGAACGTGCCGGTCGAGCCGACGCCGTCGGGGCTCCACGCGATATGGCCATCGCCGGTGACGCTGCCGCGGACGTCGGCGACGACGCCGAAGGTCAGCCGGGTGAGCAATTCGGGCTGGAAGTCCTTGGTGAAGGCGATCCCCGGCACGGTCAGATCGGCGGTGCCGCGGCCGCTCGCCAGCGTATGGCCGATCGCGACATCGGCGACCTTCACGTTCTTCGTCGGCTCGTAGAGCGTCCCGCGCGCGGCGATCGCGCCATTGACGAGGTCGAGCGTCACGTCGCGCGCCGCCAGCGTCCGGAAGCGCGGATCGGGCGCGGCATCGTCGACCGTCATCGTCGCCGTCAGCCGCAGCGCGCCGCCGCGCAGCGACCAGTCGCCTGCCGCCGCGCCGAGCAGCAGCGGCACGTTGGCGATCTGGCCCGCGCCGCCGCCGAACGTGCCGGCGACGCCGCCGCCGGCGATCCGGCCGGTCAGTTGCGCGAGATCGATGCGGGTGATGCGTTCAGGACTGCCCAGCCGCGCAGCGACGCTGTCGAGCACGAAGCCGCCATCGCCAAGCCGCAATTGGGCGCCGCTTGCCGCAACGGTCAGCGGCGTCTGTCCGAGCCGCCCCGCCAGTCGCACCGCCGGCAGCCGTGCGCCGCCGGCCAGTCGTCCATCCGCCAGCGTCACCATCGCGCCGGCGATCGGGCAGAGCGTCGTGCGCAGCGGATCGAGCACCAGCCCCGCCACCGCCAGCCGCTGGATCGCGACCGGGGTACATGCGGGATTGGCGACCAGCGTCCCGCGCCCGTTCCAGCGCAGATCGACCGGCAGCGCCAGGCCATCGACCCGCCCGTCGCCGAGCGGCCCCGACAGCGCGACCCGCGTGGCGATCCGCGTCGCTCCCCCCGGTGTCGCGGTGAAGACGACCGGCGCCAGCGCCAGCCGTGCGCCGCCGGCGGCATAGGGTGCGATCGTCGCGCGACCGGTGATCGGGGCGCCGGCGCGGGCCTGCGCCAGCGCGACCTGCGCGTCGGGCAACCCCCCGCCGGCCATGGCGAGCCGCGTATCGATGCGCAGCCGCGTACCGGGCCAGCCGAAGGTCAGCCCCGTACCGCCAGCGATCCGCAGCCGGGCGCCGCTCGTCGATTGCAGCGACGCGGCGGTGATGCGCGCCTGCCCCGCGCCGCCGCTCTGCCGGACCGCCAGCGCCGCCGACCCGCCGAACCCGTTCGCCGCGCCCCGCACCGCCTGCGACACGGCGGCGATCAGCGGCGCGGCCGGTGTTCCCGCGCCCGTCGCGGCACCGATGCTCGGCAGCCGATCGGCCGCGATGCGCGCGTCGGCGACGCGGACGGTGCCGGCGAAGGCCTGTGCCGCACCGATCCGATAGCGTCCCGCGATCCCCAACGTCCCCGCGGACGCGCCGGCGATCGCCACATTGCTGGCGGTGAGGTCCGCGGTCCCGCCGGTCGCCTGCGCCGCCCCGTCGAAGGTCACGTCGCCACGCAGCCCGGCGACCCGGGCGCCGGCACCGCGCACCGGCCCGCTCGCCAGCCGCGCGCTGCCGCGCCAGCCGTCCAGCGCCGGCGTCAGCACCACGTCGATATCCGCCCCGCCGCGCCGCACGTCGACGCCAGCGCAACGCCCAGCGGCGACCTGAACCGGCCCCCGCAATCGCGGCGCACCGGCGGTCACCGCCACCCTGAGCACCGCGCGCAGCCCGTCCGCGCCGCAGCCGCCCTGCGCCAGCCGATCGCTCACCACCGCCGCGGTGCCGACAAAGCCGCCGTCCAGCCGTCCGCGCCCGGCGATCCGCAGCCCCGCGACGCCGAACGGCGTCTCCAGCCGCATCCGTGCATCCGCGATGTCGACATCCAGCGCCGGCAGCGCGAAGGCCTTGCCCGACGACGGCGGGATCAATTTGTCGATCTCGCCCAGCGACAGCCGTCCGTCGATCATCCGCCCGCGCAACCGCACGTGTCCGGCGCGCACCGCGGCGAGGCTGGCGCCGCCAAAGCCGATCCGCGTCCGCGTCTCCAGCCAGTCGGCGACGAGATCGGGATCGCGGGGATCGCCGATCACCACGTTGGTCAGCCGCTGCCGCCCGAACCCCAGATCGCGCACGTCGTAGCGCGCGACGACGCCGCGCCTGGCGAGTTCGCCGTCGATGACCCGGCTGGCGATCGGCTTGCGCTCGACCCACAGACCGATCAGCGCGACGAGGACGACGAGCGCGGCACCGAGCGCGATCCGCCGCCGTCGGCTCCACGACGCGAAGCGGCGTTGCCGCGCGGGCGCATCGTTCAACTCGTCCACGCCCTCGCCCATCGTCGCCCCTCATAGGCGGGGGCGATGCATCCGCGCAATTGCGCCCATGCCGGACCGACGATAGCCTCCGCCACGATGGCCGCTCCCCCTTCCCCGCCGGGTGACACCGCCGGCCACCGCGAACGGCTGCGCGGGCGGCTGCTCGCCGGTGGCGGCGACGCGTTGCTCGACCATGAGCTGATCGAATATCTGCTGATGCTCGCCATCCCGCGGATCGACACCAAGCCGATCGCCAAGGCGCTGCTGCGCGAATTCGGCGGTATCGGCGGGCTGCTCGCCGCCGACGTCGAGGCGCTCGGCCGCGTCAGGGGCGTCGGCCCCTCCGCCGCCGCCGCGATCAAGATCGCGCACGCGATCGCGATCCGGTTGCTCCGGGCGGAAGCGACCGATCGCCCGATCCTGAGCAATTGGCAGGCGCTGCTCGATTATCTGCGCGCCGACATGGCGCATCGAGGCATCGAGCGGTTCCGCGTCCTCCACCTCAACACGCGCAACATACTGATCCGCGACGAAGTGATGAGCGAGGGCTCGATCGATCAGGCGGCGGTCCATGTCCGCGAGGTGATCCGCCGCGCGATCGACCTGGGCTCGGCGGCGATCATCCTCGTCCACAACCATCCCTCGGGCGACCCCGCCCCCAGCCGCGCCGACATCGCCATCACCCGCACCATCGCCAACGCCGGCGCGGCGATGGGCATCGTGTTGCACGACCACATCATCATCGGCGTCAACGGCCATGTCAGCCTGAAGGCGCAGGGTCTGATCTGAGGCGCTCGCCGGCATGACGAAAAAGGCCGCCGGTTCGCACCGGCGGCCTCGTTCTCGTCATCGCGCCGGTACTGGCGGCACGGTTATGATTGCGCCTTGCTCAAGAAGCCGATCAGTTCGGGTTGCGAGATCGACTGGCTCTTGTCGGTGTCGGCCTGGGCAAAGGCGGCGCTTACCCATTTCTTGGTCGCGGCGCTTTCGGCGCTCGCCTTGGGATCGCTCGCCTGCTTCAGCTTGACCATCCAGCTGGCGAATTCCGCCTTTTCGAGCTTGCCGTCCTGATTGGCGTCATAGGTCGGGAATTCGGTCTGCACCACGGTCGCGACCTGATCGGCACCCGCTGCGGGCTGCGTCGCCGCCGCCTGCGCGCCGTCGGCGGCAGTCGTCGTATCCGCTGGCGCCGTCGATTGCGGCTGCGCCTCAACAGATCCCGATCCCGGCACAGTTTGTCCCGGTGCCGCCTGCGTCGGTGCAGTATTCGTCTGCGTTTGCGCCAGAGCCGGCGCGGAGAGCGTGATCACTCCGGCGAGAAGAGCATATTTCAGCATTATCTGTCTCCCATCGTTCTACATGAAGCATGCGACGATCGACTGTGCCGACCGCATCGCATACTTGATGTGGGAAATGATTCCGCCGATACAATGGTTCCGGATCGGGAGGTTTGTCCCGGACCGCGCACGCTGCTACTGCGCCGCAGAAATCCGCGAGTCGGGCCGAAATGGCCGCGACGAGCCGTGCTCCCGTCAGGACGAAGGAACACCATGGTCCCCCGTTATTCCCGCCCCGAGATGACCGCGATCTGGACCCCGGAGGCGCGCTTCCGCATCTGGTTCGAGATCGAGGCGCATGCCACCGACGCGCTCGCCGATCTCGGCGTCGTGCCGAAGGAAGCCGCCGAGGCGCTGTGGGCGTGGTGGCGCACCGACCCCGCCATCGACGTGCCCGCGATCGACGCGATCGAGGCGGTCACCAAGCATGACGTCATCGCCTTCCTCACCTGGGTGGCGGACAATGTCGGCGATCAGGCGCGCTTCATGCACCAGGGCATGACGTCGTCGGACGTTCTCGACACCTGCCTCGCGGTGCAGCTGGCGCGGGCCGCCGACATCCTGCTCGCCGACCTCGACGCCTTGCTTGCGGTGCTCAAGCGTCGCGCGGTCGAGCACAAGATGACGCCGACGATCGGCCGCAGCCACGGCATCCACGCCGAGCCGGTCACCTTCGGCCTCAAGCTGGCGCAGGCCTATGCCGAGTTCGACCGCTGTAAGACCCGGCTGATCGCGGCGCGCGCCGATATCGCCACCTGCGCGATCTCGGGCGCGGTCGGCACCTTCGCCAATATCGATCCGTCGGTGGAGGAGCATGTCGCCGCGAAGCTCGGCCTGTCGGTCGAGCCGGTCTCGACACAGGTCATCCCGCGCGACCGCCATGCGATGTTCTTCGCCACGCTGGGCGTCATCGCCTCGTCGATCGAGCGGCTCGCCACCGAGGTCCGCCACCTCCAGCGCACCGAAGTGCTCGAGGCGGAGGAATATTTCTCGCCCGGCCAGAAGGGCTCGTCGGCGATGCCGCACAAGCGCAATCCGGTGCTGACCGAGAACCTCACCGGCCTCGCGCGGATGGTGCGCGGCTATGTCACGCCGGCGCTGGAGAATGTCGCGCTGTGGCACGAGCGCGACATCTCGCACTCGTCGGTCGAGCGTTATATCGGCCCCGACGCGACGATCACGCTCGACTTCGCATTGGCGCGCCTGACCGGCGTGATCGACAAGCTGCTCGTCTACCCCGAGCGGATGGACAAGAATCTCAACAAGATGGGCGGGCTCGTCCATTCGCAGCGCGTGCTGCTTGCGCTCACCCAGGCGGGCGTCAGCCGCGAGGATTCGTATCGCCTCGTCCAGCGCAACGCGATGAAGGTGTGGGAATCGGACGGCCGGCTCTCGCTGCTCGAATTGCTCAAGGCCGACCCCGAGGTCACTGCGACGCTGTCGCCGGCGCAGCTCGAGGAGAAGTTCGACCTCGGCTATCACCTCAAGCACGTCGACACGATCTTCGCGCGCGTGTTCGGGTAAGGCAAAGTCCTCCCCCTTGCGGGGGAGGATTGCATCACCTCACACCCATTGCGCCAGCCAGTCGGCGAGCCCCTGTGGCGACAGCGAGCGCGCATCCGCCAGCGCGGTCTCGCGCCCGGCGTTGACCAATTTGTCGGTCTTGGGATCGACGATCAGCAGCGCCGGCACGCCGGCCAGCCGCCCCTTGATCCCGTAGCGGGCCGGAATGTCGAGGTTCTTGTCGAACCGGCCGATATCCACCGTCACCACCTCGTAATGGCGCGCGACGAAGCCACGCATCGTCGGCAGCTCCATCACTCCGGCGAGCAACCGGCAGTCGAGACACCAATTGCCGCCGAGATCGATCAGCAGCTTCTTGTGCCCTTTGAGCGCACGCGCCTTGGCCGCGGCGACCGCTGCCTTGGCATCGGCATTGCCGTCATAGGGTAAGGGCAAAGGCTGCGACAATTGCTCGAAGCTCGTCGCTCCCACCCGCGGTGCGGCAACGCGCGCATCGACGGCGGCAGGTAGCGTAAGTGCGGCAATGGCGAGTGCGGCAGCGAAGGATAGACGAGGCATCCGGATCTCCTGACGGAAAGACGGCAGTGTGACCTATCGCGCCGCCGCCTGACAAGCCGGACGGCCCCAAGCAAATGTTGCAGTTGCGTGAAACGCACTTGGGCATGCAAGCAACAATATTGCGATATCAAGCAATTATCGCCATCTCGCGCTTACCGGATATTCCTCCGGTATCGGAGACCTTCCATGCGCATGTTCGAAACCGCAGCCAGCAGCGTGCTGGCGATCGCGGCTCAGGCGCTGGTGGTCGGGATGATCATTTCCACCCTTTGACCCATCGGCCCGCCCGCCCCCTTTTCCTTATCGGCCGAGAGGGCGCGGCTTGGGGCCGCAGATTCAACGACGCGCATAACGCGCCGCGAACTCCCGATCGGGCATGACGAGATAGCGGATCATGTCGATGAATGCCCATGGCGCGGTGACGAGCATTCCGACGACGGTGATCGTCATCACCAGCATCACGATCCCCGATCCGGTCCGCCCCAGATAGAAACGGTGGATACCGAGCGTCCCGAGAAAGAAAGCGAGCACCGCCGCGACGATCTTGTTGCGGTCGGTCACCGGCTCGCGCGATGCGGGCGGCGGCGGCGCCGTGGCGACACCGCGGGCAGATGGCATCGGAAAGACGCTGAGCGCACGATCGCCTTCGGCCTCGAAATCGACCTGGAGGCCGATCGCCGGTTCGCCGCGCTGCGCCCAATCTTCAGGGGTGAAGCGATAGCGCCGACCGTCGTCGCCGGCGACCAGCCCCTCGCCGGTCCGCTGATCCACCCCCAACACCTGTCCGCGCATGCATGTCCCCCGATCTATGACGCGCACATCATCCGCATCCGCGGCGTGGGCGCAAGATGGCGTGGGACCAGAGCCGACATCAGTCCATCACCCGTCACCCCGGCCTTGCGCCGGGGTGACGCTTTTGAGGGCTGAAGGAAGCGGGATGCCGGATCACGTCCGGCATGACGGACGGGCTTGGAGACCGTCTCGGCCCCAAATCACTCCGCCGCGAATACGCCCTTCAATTTGGCGAAGAAGCCCTGACTGTCGGGGCATTCGTCGCCCGTCTCGGTCTCGCGAAACAGTTCGAGCAACTCGCGCTGTCGCACCGACAATTTGGTCGGCGTCTCGACCTCGATCTGCACGACGAGATCGCCCTGCCCGCGCCCCTGCAACACCGGCATGCCGGCACCGCGCTGGCGCAGTTGCTTGCCCGACTGGATCCCGGCCGGGATCTTGATCTCGTGCGTCCGCCCGTCGAGCCCGGGGATCGACAATGCGCCACCGAGCGCTGCGGTCGTGAAGCTGATCGGCGCGCGCGCGAACAAAGTCGTGCCCTCGCGCTCGAAGATCGGATGCCGCTTGACGTGCAGGAAGATGTACAGGTCGCCCGCCGGCGCGCCGCGCGGCCCCGCCTCGCCCTCGCCGGACAAACGGATGCGCGTGCCTTCGTCCACGCCGGGCGGCACGTTGACGCTCAGCGTCTTGGTCTTCTCGACCCGACCCTCGCCGCGGCAGTCCGGGCAGGGATCGGCGATGATCTCGCCCGCGCCCTGACACACCGGACAGGCACGCTCGACGACGAAGAAGCCCTGCTGCGCGCGCACCTTGCCGTGGCCGTTGCACTGGCGGCAGGTCGAGGCATGCGTCCCCGGCTTGGCGCCCGAGCCGTGGCACGTGTCGCATTGCGCCGAGACGTCGACGGTGATCTCGGTCGCCTTGCCATGGAACGCCTCTTCGAGGCTGACTTCCATGTCGTAGCGCAGGTCGGCGCCACGGCGCTGCTGCGCCCGGCCACCGCCGCGCGCACCGCCCATGAACTCGCCGAACACCGATTCGAAGATGTCGGAGAAGCCGCCGAAGTCCTGCGCGCCGCCACCGCCGCCGCCGTTCTGGAACGCGGCATGACCGTAGCGATCATAGGCCGCGCGCTTCTGGGGGTCCTTCAGGACCTCATAGGCTTCGCTGACCGCCTTGAACTTGGCTTCGCTGTCCTTGCACCCGGCATTCTTGTCCGGGTGATATTTCATCGCGAGCTTGCGATAGGACGACTTGATCGTCGCGCCGTCCGCGCCGCGCTCGCATTCGAGCAATTCGTAATAATCGACTGTGCTGCTCATGATCGCCTCGCCGCCCCCCGGCCGTCACCCCGGCGCATGCCGGGGCCTCCCCGATGACGGGAGCTGCCGGCGCGCAGGCCACCGGCGAAGCATCGCTTCGCCGGGACCGCCGCAGGCATGACGGTGGAGATCATGGATGTTACGCCTTGTGGTCGTCGACTTCCGAGAATTCGGCATCGACCACATCGTCCTTCGATGCCTCACCGGCACCGCCTTCGGGCGAGGCATCGGCCTGGGCCTGCTTCTCGTAGATCGCCTGGCCGAGCTTCATCGCGACCTGCGCGAGCGCCTGGCTCTTCTCGGTCATCTGATCGGCATCCCCGGTCTCGACCGCCGCCTTGGCGGCGTCGATCGCCGACTGGATTTCGCCCTTCAGCGCCTCGTCGACCTTGTCGCCATTGTCGGCGAGCTGGCGCTCGGTGGTGTGGATCAGCGATTCGGCGTTGTTCTTCGCCTCGGCGCCGGCCCGACGCTTCTTGTCCTCCTCGGCGAACTTCTCCGCGTCGCGGACCATCTGCTCGATGTCGTTGTCCGACAGACCACCAGATGCCTGAATGCGGATCTGCTGCTCCTTGCCGGTGCCCTTGTCCTTGGCCGAGACGTTGACGATGCCGTTGGCGTCGATGTCGAACGTGACCTCGATCTGCGGCACGCCGCGCGGCGCCGGCGGGATGCCGACCAGATCGAACTGGCCGAGCAGCTTGTTGTCCGCCGCCATCTCGCGCTCACCCTGGAACACGCGGATCGTCACCGCGCCCTGGTTGTCGTCCGCAGTCGAATAGGTCTGCGACTTTTTGGTCGGGATCGTCGTGTTGCGGTCGATCATCCGGGTGAACACGCCACCCAGCGTCTCGATGCCGAGCGACAGCGGCGTCACGTCGAGCAGCAGCACGTCCTTGACGTCACCCTGCAGCACGCCCGCCTGGATCGCGGCGCCCATCGCGACGACCTCGTCCGGGTTGACGCCGGTGTGCGGCTCCTTGCCGAAGAAATTCTTCACCGCCTCGCGGACCTTCGGCATGCGCGTCATGCCGCCGACGAGGACGACCTCGCTGATGTCGTCGGTCTTCACGCCGGCATCGGCGAGCGCCTTCTTCATCGGCTCGATCGTCCGCTTGATCAGGTCGTCGACGAGACGCTCCAGATCGGCGCGGCTGATCGTCTTGACGAGATGCTTCGGGCCGTTCTGGTCGGCGGTGATGAACGGCAGGTTCACCTCGGTCGACGCCGCCGACGACAGCTCGATCTTCGCCTTCTCGGCGGCTTCCTTCAGACGCTGGAGCGCCAGCTTGTCCTTGGCGAGGTCGATGCCCTCGTCCTTCTTGAAGCCTTCGGCGAGATATTCGACCAGCTTGTTGTCGAAATCCTCACCGCCGAGGAAGGTGTCGCCGTTGGTCGCCTTCACTTCGAACACGCCGTCGCCGATCTCGAGGATCGAGACGTCGAACGTGCCGCCGCCGAGATCATAGACCGCGATCGTCTTGCCGTCCTGCTTCTCGAGGCCATAAGCGAGCGCCGCCGCGGTCGGCTCGTTGATGATGCGCAGCACCTCGAGGCCGGCAATCTGGCCGGCGTCCTTGGTCGCCTGACGCTGCGCGTCGTTGAAATAGGCCGGAACCGTGATGACCGCCTGCGTCACCGTCTCGCCGAGATAGCTCTCGGCGGTTTCCTTCATCTTCTGCAGCGTGAAGGCGCTGATCTGCGACGGCGAATAATCCTTGCCGCCGGCCTGCACCCAGGCGTCGCCGTTCTGGCCGCGCACGATGTGGTACGGAACCAGCTCGGTGTCCTTCTTGGTGATCGGATCGTCGAACCGGCGGCCGATCAGGCGCTTCACCGCGAAGATCGTGTTGTCGCCGTTGGTGACGGCCTGACGCTTCGCCGGCTGGCCGACCAGCCGCTCGCCGTCCTTGGCGAAGGCGACGATCGACGGCGTGGTGCGCGCGCCTTCCGCATTCTCGATCACCTTGGGCTTGCCGCCCTCCATCACTGCGACGCAGCTGTTGGTCGTGCCGAGGTCGATACCGATTACTTTAGCCATGTGTGCTTACTGAGCCCCTCACATACGAAACGATGGCAAAATTCATTGCCGGACGCAGGGAACTTTTGCCCCGTTACGGCAGCGAAAGCTCCTGTGTATGGCGGCGATATAGGTGGGGTTCCGCTTGCCGCAAGACGGTGGCGACCATAGGGCTGTGACAGAAATGATCGCATGTGCGGGAAGAGGAGCGACGATGCGCCGGACGCGAGTGGGAACGATGCTGGTGCTCGCCGCTGCACTGGCCGGCTGCGGCGGACCCGACCGGGTCGAGGTGGACGACGCCTGGATCCGCCTGCCGGCGGTGCCGGGCCGGCCGGGTGCGGCCTATTTCACGCTGCACGGCGGGCGGTCCGACGCGACGCTGATCGACGTCACCGCCAACATCGCGGTGCGCGCCGAGATGCACGAGAGCATGACCGGCCGGAACGGCATGGCCGCGATGAAGCCGCTCGCCCAAGTGGCCGTGCCGGCGAAAACCAAGGTCGCCTTCACTCCGGGCGGCCGCCACGTCATGCTGTTCAACATCAATTCCAAGGCGAAGGCGGGCAAGATCTACAAGCTGACGCTCAATTTCGGCAATGGCGGCCGGCTGTACGTCGACGCGATGACGGTGGGCGCGGCCGCGCCGGCACCGGATTTCTGATGGCGGATGCACGCCGCCCCCTAACCGCAGGCGAACGCGCGCTCGCGGCGTCGGTCTTCCGCGACACGATCGACTATGACGCGGTGCACCTGTCGCGGACCAAATGGGCGTTCTTCCAGCCGCGCGACACGGTGATGGCGCCGCGCGGCTGCATTCACTTCCACCCCAAGGGGCAGGGCTGGCGCGACGATTTCGCCGCCGCTGCGCTCACCGACCAGGGGCTGTTCATCCACGAGATGGTCCACATCTGGCAGCATCAGCGCGGCATCTTCCTGCCGCTCGCGCGCCACCCTTGGTGTCGCTACGATTATGCGATCAAGCCCGGCCAGCCGCTCCACCGCTACGGCATCGAGCAACAGGGCGAGATCGTCCGTCACGCCTTCCTGCTCCGCCACGGCGCGCGCGTACCCGGCGCGCCGAGCCTCGCGCAATATGAGACCCTGCTGCCGTTCGGCTGAGCGCCCGCCGCAAGACCTTCCGTTCGCCCTGAGCCTGTCGAAAGGTGGGTGAGTCTCAATGCCCCTTCGACAGGCTCAGGGCCAACGGGGGATGATTTACAGCATGTCGAAGTCGATCGCGCCATGCCGGTCGAGCGTGCGCGGCGCCTCGGGCATCGGATATTTGAGCCCGGTCGCGCAGTTGAACAGCACCACCCGCTCGTCCTCGTCGACCTCGCCGGTGCGCAGCGCCTCGCGATAGGCGGCGAGCGTCGCGCCGCCTTCCGGACACAGCAGCAGCCCGTCCTTGCGCGCGGCCTCGTCGACCGCCTTGAGGATCGCCGGATCGCCGACCCCCAGCGCCTTGCCGCCGCTCGCGCGCACCGCGCGCAGGATCAGGAAATCGCCCACCGCCTTGGGCACGCGGATGCCCGCGGCGACGGTATGCGCGTCCTCCCAGCGTTCCGCATGTTCGACGCCGTCCTCGAAGGCGCGGACGATCGGCGCGCACCCCGACGCCTGCACCGCATACATGCGCGGCCGCTTGGCGCCGATCCAGCCGAGCGCCTCCAGTTCGTCGAACGCCTTCCACATGCCGATCAGGCCGGTGCCGCCGCCGGTCGGGTAGAAGATCGCATCGGGCAGCTCCCAGCCGAATTGCGCGGCGAGCTCCAGCCCCATCGTCTTCTTGCCCTCGATCCGATAGGGCTCCTTGAGCGTCGAGAAATCGAACCAGCGTCCCTCGGCGGCGCCCTTGCCGACGATCGCGCCGCAATCGTCGATCAGGCCGTTGACCCGCCACACCCGCGCGCCCTGCATCGCGATCTCGCGCACGTTCACCTCGGGCGTATCCTCGGGACAGAAGACGATCGTCTCGATCCCCACCCGGGTCGCATAAGCGGCAAGCGCCGCCCCGGCATTGCCGTTGGTCGGCATCGCGATGCGGGTGACGCCAAGCTCCTTGGCCATCGCCACCGCCATCACCAGCCCGCGCGCCTTGAAGCTGCCGGTCGGCAACCGCCCCTCGTCCTTGACCCACACGTTGGCACTGCCCGCGCTTCTCGGGATCGGGATCAGCGGCGTCTCGATCTCGCCGAGGCTGACCACGTCCTCGGTCCGCCGCACCGGTAGCAGCTCGCGCCACCGCCACATGTCGGTCTGCCGTGCCGCCAGCGCGTCGCGCGACAGGGTCGTCTTCACCGCGTCGAGGTCGTAGCGCACTAGCAACGGCCGCCCGGCACGCGACAGGCCATGCAGCCGGTCCGCCTCGTAGCGCTCGCCGGTCAGCGAGCATTCGAGATGCGTGACGAAGGTCGGGCGATCGGTGGTTAGATTGGGGTTCATGGCGACGATACTAGCCTTGCCAACGGCATAGCGTCCACTTGATTGAAGTGCAGATCGTAGTTACGATTAGCTATGGACATCACGTTCGATCCGGCGAAGGACGTGATCAATCGTGCCAAACATGGCGTGCCGCTGGCTTTTGGCGAATGGATATTCGCTGACGGCAATGTGCTTCTGATCCCGTCGGCGCGACCGGAGGATGGCGAGGAGCGTTGGAAAGCGGTCGGCAGGGTCGGCGACCGTCTATGGACGGCAGTGTATGTCGAACGCGACCAGACGACCCGGTTCATATCGGTAAGGAAAAGCAACGATGCAGAAGCTCGCGGATATCATCGCCATTCCGGCGGATCCTGACGATCCTGAGGATTTCGACGTCACCGAAGAAGCGCTGCAACAGGCGCTGGCGGAACGGCGTAAGCGCCTGCGCCGACGTGGCGCCCAGGCAACGCCGACCAAGAAGCTGGTGACGCTACGCCTCGATCCCGACGTGATCGACAAGTTCCGCGCCACCGGTCCGGGCTGGCAGGCGCGGATCAACGATGTGTTGAAGGCGGCGCAGGTCTGATCCCGCGCCGCCGCGCACCTCAATCCGGCTTCTTCGCCACGCCGACCAGCGCCGGGCGCAGCAGGCGATCCTTGAGCATATAGCCCGCCTGCATCTCCTGCACGATCGTGCCGGGCTCGGCATCGCTCGGCACTTCCATCATCGCCTGATGCTTGTTGGGATCGAGCATCGCGCCCATCGCCTCGACCTTGGTGATGCCGTTGCGCGTGAACACGCTGTCCAGCTCGCGCCCCGTCGCTTCCAGACCGGTGACCAGGCCCTTCAGCCGCTCGTCGCCGCGCAGGTCGGCGGGGATCGCCGACAGGCCGCGCGCCAGATTATCGGCGACCGACAGGATGTCGCGCGCGAACGAGGTGGTCGCATAGTTGCGCGCGTCGGCGACTTCCTTCTCGGTACGGCGGCGGACGTTCTGGATTTCGGCCTGCGCATAGAGCGTCTGCTGCTTGGCGTCGGCGAGCTGGTTCTCGAGGTCGGCGATCCGCGCCGCCGCATCGTCATGCTCCGCCACTTCGGGAGCGGCCTCCGCCGTCTCCTGGCGCAGTGCTTCCACGTCGATCTTGGTCTCTTCGGTCATGTAGGTCCCTGTAGTGTCAGCCCATCAAACGGGCGAGCGTTGCCGCCGTGAAATCCACCATGGGCACGACGCGCGCATAGTTCAACCGCGTCGGCCCGATCACCCCGACCACGCCGACCACCCTGCCGCCGGGTCCGCGGAACGGCCGCGCGATCACCGAAGACCCTGACAAGGCGAACAATTTGTTCTCTGCACCGATGAAGATGCGGGTCGCGTCGCCGGCGCTCGCGCTGTCGAGCAATTGCGCGATTTCCTGTTTGCCCTCGAGATCGTCGAGCAGGTCGCGCACCCGGTCGAGGTCGGCAGCGGCGGCGGCGTCGATCAGCCGCCCCTGGCCGCGCACGATCAGCACCGGCCGCCGTGCGCCATCCTCGCTCCACACCGCAAGGCCGGCTTCGACCAGCGCCCGCGCCGCGCCGTCGAGTGCCGCCTCGCCCTCCGCCATCTGCCGCCCGACGCGGGCCCGCGCCTCAGCGAGCGTCAGGCCGGACAGCGTCGCGGTCATGTAATTGCCCGCCTCGACCAATGCCGAGGGCGTCATCCCGGCGGGCAATTGGATCACCCGGTTCTCGACCGACCCGTCCTCGCTGACCAGCACCGCCATCGCCTGATCGGGCGACAGCGCGACGAAGCCGATCGAGCGCAACGCCAGCTCACGCTTGGGCACCATCACCAGCCCCGCACAGGCCGACAGGCCGGACAGCGCGGCGGTCGTTGCCGCCAGCGCCTCCTCAACCGGACCGCGATGCCCGGCGCGCGCCTCGATCGCCGCGCGTTCCTCGGCGGAGGGTTCGAGCGCCTGCATCATCCCGTCGACGAACAGGCGCAGCCCGCGTTCGGTCGGGATGCGACCGGCGCTGGTATGCGGGCTGGCGAGCAGCCCCAGTTCCTCCAGCTCCTGCATCACCCCGCGGATCGACGCCGGCGACAGATTGAGGCCGGAGGCGATCGCGATCGTCTTCGACCCCACCGGCATGCCGTTTTCGACATAGCCGTCGACCACCGCACGAAAGATGTCGCGGGCGCGATCGGTAAGCTCGGTGACCGGTGGTGCCATATGCTCTATCTAGGACGCGCGCCGTCGCCGATAAAGGCGCCGATCGGCAACACCTGCGGCGCCTCCCGCAACGCGCGGAACATCGCGGCATTCTGCGCCATGTCGCAGCCGAAATAGGCGTCGAGATGCGATGCCGCGGCGCCACCGCCCGTCCACCGCACGTCGACGGACGACTGGTCGGTCGCCGCCGGGGTGCAGCCGGGCTCGCCCGCCCGCAAGGATCGCTCGCCGCGGGGACGATATGGCGCCAGCCGTGCCGCGAACAGATGATAGGCCGCCGGCGACGCCTGAAAGCTGCGCGTCCCGGTCACCGTGGTGAAGCGCTGCCCCTCGAACGTGCCCTTGCCGTCCGGCGCGATCGTCACCGCGTAAACCGGACAGGTGCCAAAGCACGCGCCGGTTTCGTAACGGATCGTCTCGCTTGCCACCGCCGACGTCGCCCCGTCGCGCGATGCGTCGACCACCACACAGGCTGACAGGCTCATCGCCGCCAATGCCAGACCCGCGAACCGCTTACGCATGCCCTTCTCCCCTTTGCTCACCACTGGCGTGTGCCAGCCGTGCCGTCTAGGGCTGCGCCATCGAACCTTGAGGAGAGTTGAATGCGCCCCAGTGGCCGCGCCCCCGACCAGATGCGGGCGATCACCATCGAACCGAACTTCACCCGCCACGCCGAGGGATCGGTGCTGGTCGGCTTCGGCGACACCAAGGTGCTCGTCACGGCCAGCCTCGAGGAGCGCGTGCCGCCGTTCCTGCGCGGCAAGGGCGAAGGCTGGGTGACCGCCGAATATGGCATGCTGCCCCGCGCCACCCACACCCGCGGCAGCCGCGAGGCCGCCAAGGGCAAACAGTCGGGTCGCACGCAGGAGATCCAGCGGCTGATCGGCCGCTCGCTGCGCTCGGTGGTCGACATGAAGCTGCTCGGCGAGCGCCAGATCACGCTCGACTGCGACGTCCTCCAGGCCGACGGCGGCACCCGCACCGCCGCGATCTCGGGCGCCTGGGTCGCGCTGCGCCTCGCGGTCAACACTTTGCTCACCAGCGGCAAGCTGACCGTCGACCCGATCCGGCAGAAGGTCGCCGCGGTGAGCTGCGGCATCTATCAGGGTACGCCGGTGCTCGACCTCGACTATCTCGAGGATTCGGCGGCGGATGCCGACGGCAATTTCGTCCTGCTCGAAAACGGCAATATCGCCGAGGCGCAGGCGACCGCCGAACATGCCACCTATGACGAGGAGGCGCTGCTCCGCCTGCTCCGCCTCGCGCGGATCGGCTGCACCGAGATCTTCGCCGCGCAGGATCGCGCCGTCCGATGAGCGGCGAGGGCGACACGCCGCAGGCGATCCGCAAGCTCGCCCCCGGCCGGCTGGTCATCGCCAGCCACAATGCGGGCAAGGTGCGTGAGATCGCCGAGCTGCTCGGCCCCTATGGCATCGAGCCCGTCTCGGCGGGCGAGCTCGACCTGCCCGAGCCCGAGGAAACCGGCACCACCTTCGTCGCCAACGCCGAGCTGAAGGCGTTGCAGGCGGCGGACCTGTCCGGCCTGCCCGCGCTCGCCGACGACAGCGGCCTGTGCGTCGATGCGCTGGGCGGCGACCCCGGCATCTTCTCCGCGCGCTGGGCGGGGGAGTCGAAGGACTTCGATCTCGCGATGCGGCTGGTCGAGGATCGCCTCAACGAAGAGCCCGACCTGCCGCGCAGCGCGCATTTCGTCTGCGCGCTCGCGCTCGCCTGGCCCGACGGCCATGTCGAATGGTTCGAGGGTCGCGTCGACGGCACTCTCGTTTGGCCACCGCGCGGCGGCAACGGCTTCGGCTATGACGCGATGTTCCTGCCCGAGGGCGGACCTCAGACGTTCGGCGAAATGGACGCCGCCGCCAAGCACGCGATCAGCCACCGCGCCGACGCGTTCCGGCAATTGGTCGCCGCGGTCCTCTGAGGCGATGACGGGCGTCGATCCGGTCCTCGTGCGGGGCTGGCTTGCCGCCCGTTCGCTCTCGCGCGGCCTGCCCGCGCCGGTCGCCGACCATGGCGGCTGGCGCGTCGACACCGGCGGACCGGTCGAACGCCGCCGCCATCTCTTCGCCGAGGTCGGTCCGGGCCTGACCGCCCTACTCGCGACGATCGACACGCCGGGCGTTTTCGTGAAGCTCTGCGCCGACGCCGGCACGTTCCGCGCGCTGCTGCCGCCGCATTGGATGATCACCGACGCGAATTGCATGATGGTGCCGGAGCGGGCTGCCCTGACGCCGCCGGTCGTGCCGCCGGGCTATCGGCTGGCGACGGTTCGCGACGGCGGCGTCACGCATGCGACGATCGCCGCGCCCGATGGCGTCCTTGCGGCGAGCGGCCATGCGGCGGAACTGGACGGCATCTTCGTGTACGACCGCATCGTGGTCGAGGACGCGCACCGCCGCCGCGGATTGGGACGGGCATTGATGATGGCGCTGGGCGCGCATTGCACGTCGACGTCACGTCAAGTGCTGACGGCCACCGCGATGGGCGCCGCGCTCTATGCGACGCTCGGCTGGCGGGTTTATGCGCCGTATACGACGGCGACGATCCCCTGATTCCGCCCCCGCAAGGGCAAGGCAATCGTATATGACCGTTTGGAGTGGTGCGCGGCCTTTATATCCCCGTCATGCCGGACTCGATCCGGCATCCCGCTTCTTCGTCCCACTGGAGGAAGCGGGACCCCGGCGCAGGGCCGGGGTGACGAATCCGATGAGGAAGCCGAATGCACCTCATCACCAAAGCCATATGCCATAGCCCTGCCCTCAAGGAGGAGGAGTGGGCGTTCCGCCCTCAATACGCCACCGTCCCCCAGACATTGCCCGGTGGCGAATAGCGGCACACCACGAAATCGTCCTTCGCGTTGCTCGCCAGCGCGCAGCCGACCTGCGTCGTCCCGCGCCAGACGATCTGCGTGTAATGGCCGACGTCCTCCCAGCGTCCGGTCTTGCTCGATTGCGGCACCGGCAGGTTTACGAAGTCCTTCTTCTCCGCCACCCAATGGCCGACCATCTCGTCGAAACGATAGGCGCCGCGCGTGCCGGTCCACAGATTCTCGCCCTCGCGGTCCATCCCCAGCGACTGCGGCGCATGTTCGAACCGCCCGGTGCGCGCCATCACCTGCGCATAGGCGAGGGCCGAGGCGGCGAGCGGCTCGCTCCACGTCAGCGGCGCGACGCCGACATCGGCGCGGGCGCGATTCTGCCCGGTCAGCATCGCCTCGCGCAGCAGCACCGACCCGCGCGGGGCCGGCGCGGCGCTCGCGCGCGGCTCGACGACGCGCTCGGGGCCCTGCGTGCATCCGGTGGCGAAGAGCAGGCCCGCTGCGAGCCATGAGTGGCGTTTCCATGTCATTGCCGCCATATCGGCAGCATCATGGATTCCGACAAGACGCCGCTCGCGCTCTACGTCCACTGGCCGTTCTGCGTCTCGAAATGCCCCTATTGCGACTTCAACAGCCACGTCCGCGACACGGTCGATCAGGATGCGTGGCGCGATGCGCTGCTCGCCGACCTCGCGCACGAGGCGCGCACGCTGCCCGGCCGAACGCTCGGCTCGATCTTCTTCGGCGGCGGCACGCCGTCGCTGATGCCGCCCGCCACCGTCGCCGCGATCCTCGCCGCCGCGCAGACGCACTGGCGGCCGACCGCCGATATCGAGATCACGCTCGAGGCCAACCCCTCCTCGGTCGAGGCGGCGCGCTTCGCCGATATCGCCGCGGCTGGGGTCAACCGCGTCTCGCTCGGGCTGCAATCGCTGGATGATCGCGCCTTGCGTTTCCTCGACCGCGCGCATGGCGTCGACGAGGGGCTGGCCGCGCTCGCCACCGCGCAGCGGCATTTCGCTCGGGTCAGCTTCGACCTGATCTACGCGCTCCCCGATCAGCGCCTGCCCGCATGGGAGGCCGAGCTGACACGCGCGCTGTCGTTCGGCACCGAGCATCTCTCGCTCTATCAATTGACGATCGAGCCCGGCACGCGCTTCGCGACCGAGGCCGCCAAGGGCCGCCTCACCATCCCCGACGGCGACACCGCCGCCGACCTGTTCGAGGCCACGCGCGCGCTGACCGACGCGGCGGGCCTGCCGGCCTACGAGACCTCGAACCATGCGCGGCACGGGGCGGAGAGCCGCCATAACCTCACCTATTGGCGCTACCGCGATTATGCCGGGATCGGCCCGGGCGCGCACGGCCGCCGCGACGGGCTGGCGACGCAGCGCCACAAGAAGCCGGAGAACTGGCTATCCGCCGTCGCGCGCAACGGCCACGGCCTCCAGATCGAGGAGTCGCTGGTCGCACACGATCGCGCCAGCGAGGCGCTGGTGATGGGCCTGCGCCTGCGCGAGGGCATCGACCTGACGCACGTCGCGACGCTCGCCGGCGGTACCGCACCGATCGACTGGGCTGCGGTGGAGCGGCTCGAGGCGCAGGGCCTCGTCGCCCGCGAACCGGGACGATTGCGCGTGACCGAAGCGGGCACGCTGCTGCTCGACGCGATCCTGCCGCTGGTGGTGAAGGACGCCTGAATCCTCCCCCGCCCGGGGGAGGAATATGTGGTCCTACCGCCCGAAGCCGGTCGGGGCCGGCGACACGGTCACGGTCGTGCCGTTCTGGATCTCCTGCACTTCCAGCGCCCGCTCGGCGACGCCGTCGCGGCCGAAGCGGAACGCCCCGTCGATCCCCGCGAAGCCGTCCGCGTCGCGCAGCCGCGCCTCGGGGAACGGCCGCCCCACCGGCCAGTCGCGCGAGATGCGCACCGTCAGCAGCACCGCGTCATAGCCGAGGCTCGACAGCCGGTACGGCGCCGCATTGTAGCGCGCGCGATATTTGGTCGCATATTGCCGGTAGAGCGTGTTCCCCACGCTTGCGAACCACGCGCCGTTGAGCGCCGGCTTGGTGGCGAGGCTCGTTTCCGAATTCCACAATTCGGTGCCGAGCAGCCGCGTCGAGGCGCCGCTGCCGCGCTTGACCAATGGCGCCGCGACGCCCGCGCTCGCCGCGCCGTCGGCGATCAGCACCGCGCCATAGGGCGCCTTGGCGTTGAGTCGCGTCACCGCGCCGGCGATGCCGCCCGCCACCCGGCCATAGGTCTGCAGCGACACGACCGAGCCGCCCGCCCCCTCGACCGAGCGCAGGAAGGCGGTCGAGGCGCGCTCGCCGTACAGGCCGTTGGGGATCAGCCCGGCGAAGCTCGTCACGCCGCGGCTGGTGGCATATTGCACGACGCGGTCGATCGACTGCGCCGGCGCATAGCCCATCAGATAGGTGCCGTTGCCCGCCACCGACGCATCGTTGGAGAAGCTCAGCACCGGCACGCCCGCCGCCTTGGCGATCGGCGCGACGGCGCGCACGTCGTCGGACAGCAGCGGCCCGAGGATCAGTTGCGCGCCCTCGGCGATCGCGCGTTGCGCCGCCGCCGCCGCACCCGTCGCGGTGTCGTAATTGGTGATCCGCACCTTGTCGGTGCCGGTGTCGAGCACAGCGAGCATCGTCGCATTGGCGATCGAGCGGCCGACGCCCGCATTGCTGCCCGACAGCGGCACCAGCAGCGCGACGCGATTGCGCGCGGTGTCGCGCGGCAGCCCCGCCTCGACCGGCTCGGGCCGGTTCGCGGCAGGGCGCGGCGCCCGCTCGGGTGCGGTCACCGGCGCACGCGGCACCACGGTCGAACAGGCGGCGAGCATCGCCGCGGCGACCAGCGCGATGCCGCGCCGCAGCCACGGCTGTCGCGCTCCCGGCTGTCCAAGTGTAGCTGCCTCTGCCATGACGTCCCCTGTGGCCATATCCGAACCTTTAGAACCCGGGCTCTACATCGTCGCGACGCCGATCGGCA
Organism: Sphingomonas taxi; assembly: GCF_000764535.1. Taxonomy (NCBI): domain Bacteria; kingdom Pseudomonadati; phylum Pseudomonadota; class Alphaproteobacteria; order Sphingomonadales; family Sphingomonadaceae; genus Sphingomonas; species Sphingomonas taxi. The sequence continues at coordinate 2,265,793 of NZ_CP009571.1, forward strand.
ATCTTGCTGACCTGTCGCCGCGCGCCGCCGACATATTGACCCGCGCCGACGTGATAGCGGTCGAGGACAGCCGCGTCACCGCCGGCCTGCTTCGCCATATCGGCGTCAAGCGCCCGATGCTCCCCTATCACGACCACAATGCCGAGGGGATGCGCCCCGGCCTGATCGCGCGCATGGCGACCGAGGCGGTCGCGCTCGTCTCCGACGCCGGCACGCCGCTGATCTCCGACCCCGGCTACAAGCTGGTCCGCGACGCGCGCGCCGCCGGCCGGCACGTCGTCACCATCCCCGGCCCCTGCGCCGCGGTCGCCGCGCTGACGCTCGCCGGCCTGCCGACCGACCGCTTCCTGTTCGCCGGCTTCCTGCCGAGCAAGGCGCAGGCGCGGAGCTCGGCGATCGCCGAAATCGCCACGATCCGCGCCACGCTCGTCCTCTACGAATCCGGTCCGCGCCTGTCGGCCTGCCTCGCCGCGCTGGCCGAGGGACTCGGCGACCGCGACGCGGCGGTGACGCGTGAGATCACCAAACGCTATGAGGAAGCGGTCACCGGCACCCTCACCCACCTTGCCGCGCGCTATGCCGATGCGCCGCCGAAGGGCGAGATCGTCATCGTCGTCGCGCCGCCCGGCGAGGCGCCGCCGCCCGATCCGCAGGATGCCGACGCCGCGCTGGTCGAGGCGCTGACCCGCCTGCCCGTCGCCAAGGCCGCCGGCGAGGTGGCCAAGGCATTCGGGCTCGACCGCAAGACGCTCTACGCCCGGGCGCTGGCGATGAAGGGCGAATAGCGGCACGCCGACCTGTGCCGTGAAGGCGGTAAATAGCGTCGTACTTCAACGACTTGTCAATGAGTCCACGGCTATGGTCGACGCATGCAGATGTGGAAGACCGGCGTCACCTCGACGCTCCTGATGGCCCTGGCGGGATGCGGCGGCGGCGACGGTAGCGGCGGTTCGGCGGCGGTGCCCGTCGTCTCTGCGCCCGCGCCGACGCCGGCGCCGACCGGCACACCCAGCCCCACACCCACGCCGGCACCGACGCCGACCCCCACGCCTGCCCCGACGACCTGGGCCGGCGCCGCCGCCGCGCTCTACGACGTCCAGCCCGATGCCGCGACCTGCCGCGCCGGCACGCTGAAGGCGAGCGTCAAGGCCGACTTCCTTGCCAAGCTCAACGCGATCCGCGCCTTGCACCAGCTTCCCGCAGTGACCTATGCGGAGGCGGAGGATGCGGCGGAGGCGGATTCGTCGCTGATGATGGCGGTCAACAAGCAGCTCAGCCACACGCCGCCGACGAGCTGGACCTGCTACACCGCCAGCGGCGCCGCCGCGGCCGGTGCGAGCAACCTAATCGGCGGCTGGGGGACCGGGCTCGGTTTCGACAGCGAGGACAGCTATCTCGGCCTGTGGCTGACCGAGGGCGGCAGCGCGTCGATCGGCCACCGCCGCTGGATCCTCAATCCGTTCCTCGGCAAGACCTCCTATGGCCGCGTCGCGCTCGTCCTGCCCGACGGCAGCCGCGCCAGCGCCGCCTCGATGCGCGTCTTCAACTTCGCCGGCGGCGTCACCGCGCCGACCGGCCTACCCGCTTATGTCGCTTACCCGCAGGGCGACTATCCGGCGCGCTATTTCACGCTGTCGAGCTACCTGTCCTTCAGCGTGGTCGCGGGGACGACGGGCACGTTCGGCGCCAACGCCAACGTCCGCTACGATCGCGCGACGATCACCGTCACCGGCCCCGGTGGCGCGCTCGCCGTGTCGGACGTGACCAGCGACAACGAAGGCTATGGCCTCGCCAACAACGTGCAATGGCGCGTCGCCGGATTGCAGGCGGGCGTCACTTATACGGTGACGATCGCCGGCATCACTGGTGCGCCGCGTACGGACTACAGCTATTCCTTCCGCGTCGTGAATTAGCCACCGCGGTCACTCCGCCGCCAGGACCGTACGTTCCGGCGCGTCGGTGCGGACGCCGAGCAGATCCTCGAGGGGACGATCCGCCACGTGGACACCAAGCGCATTCAGCACGTCGCCGACCGCTTTGTCCTCGTAGAGCTCACCGGCGAGGCAGCCGGGAAAGCGCAGATACTGCGCCGCAAGCTTCTCGATCGTCGTTTTTGACAGGAAGTACAGCGCCCCTCGCGCCCAGGGTGCGATGAACGGCTTGCCGTAGACGGGCGCGACCGCCGACGCGCATTTCCCCTGATGCCAGGCGCGATCGTGATGCAGCGACGACAGCGCCAGCCCCATATAGTCGACGCCTGCGAAAGCGGATCGCACCGCGTCGATATCCAGCGCCGCATGCGGGACAACGTCCAGATCGTCGTCGATCTTTATGACCCCGTAAGACGCGCCCAATGCGTCCAGAAACACCAAGGTCTCGAAGATCTTGAACGGCAGCGCTTCATAGACGTCGCTGACCGGCAGGCGCAGGATCCGCCCGTCCTGCGCGAAGTCCAACGTATCGCCGCCGGTGACGATGATCGGGGGGATGCCGAAATAGCGGTCGGTCAGCGCACGCGACACGTGCCGCGCCTTGCCGAGATATTTATCGCACGAAATGACCACCGGCAGCGGCAGGGCATGGCGGTCGCAGGTCGACAGCCAGTCGATCAACGCCGGCATGTCGCGCGCCGCGCGCAGCCGGGTGATTTCGCGATAGGCATTTCGGACCTCCGCGACGTTGGCCGCATAGGGCGACGCCTTGAGGGCGATGCGCAACAGGATCTGCGCCACCGGGCCGGGGTCGTCATGCAAGCGCTGCTCAAAGAAGACCATCAAGCTGAGCCGGCAAAGCTCGTCGGAGTTCAACCGCCTGCCGACCTGACGGCCAAGTTCGGCAATGATCTCTCGTTCCAGCTGGTCGGTTGCGAGCATCGCTTCACTCTCGATTGGACGGGCCATGCCCGCACCCGCGCTCCGGTACGGTTGCAGTCGTTCATTATAGACCGATCGGACACGACCGCGGCTTGCACGACGCCGACGGGTACGGCAGCTTGTGCCGATGCGTCCCCCTCGCCGCGCCTCCACCACCGAGCGTCGCACTGCGGAGGCGGCGGGTCGTCGCGGCGAGCGGCTCGCCGGCTGGTGGCTGCGGCTCAAGGGCTGGACGGTGCTCGATCGCCGCGTCCGCACGCCGGCAGGCGAGGTCGACCTCGTCGCGCGCAAGGATGGCCTGATCGCCTTCGTCGAGGTCAAGATGCGCCGCACCGTCGCGGAACTCGACTTCGCCATCGACGAACGGCGCCTCGCCCGCGTCGCGGCGGCCGCCGAGCTGCTGATGCCGCGCTACGCCGGTCCCGGCGACGACATCCGCATCGACGTGATCCTGCTCGCGCCCGGCACCCGGCCGCGGCATATCGAGAATGCGTGGATCGGCGGATGAAGCCGCGCGGGACTTGCGCAGACGGTGACATTCCGGCCCCGCCACCCTAAGTCCCGCCCGAGATCAACAGCCCGCGAGTGTCCCGATGCCCCTCACCGTCGCCGTCCAGATGGACCCGCTCGACAGCATCGCCATCGCGGGGGATTCGACCTTCGCGCTGATGCTCGCCGGCCAGGCGCGTGGCCACCGCCTGTTCCACTACGACGCCGAAGACCTCAACTATCGCGACGGCCGCGTCTGGGCGAAGGCGCATCCCGTCACCGTGCAGCGGGTCGACGGCGATCATTTCCGGTTCGATCCCCCGGTCAGCCTCGACCTCGGCGAGCAGGCCGATGTCGTGCTGATGCGGCAGGACCCGCCGTTCGACCTCGGCTATATCACCGCGACGCATCTGCTCGAGCGGATCGCCGACCGGACGCTGGTGGTCAACGACCCGGTCAGCGTCCGCAACGCGCCCGAGAAGGTGTTCGTGCTCGATTATGCGCGCTTCATGCCGCCGACGCTGATCACCCGCAGCCTCGACGAAGCGCGCGCCTTCCTCGCCGAACATGGCGAAATCGTCGTCAAGCCGCTCCACGGCAACGGCGGCAAGGCGATCTTCAAGGTCGGCAGCGACGGCGCCAACCTCTCCGCGCTGATCGAGGTGTTCAACCAGACGTGGCGCGAGCCACATATGATCCAGGCGTTCCTGCCGGCGGTGGCGAAGGGCGACAAGCGTATCGTGCTGGTCGACGGCGTCGTCGCCGGTGCGATCAACCGGCTGCCCGGCGAGGGCGAGATCCGCTCCAACCTCGCGGTCGGCGGTTCGGCGGTGAAGACCGAGCTGACCGACCGCGAGCGCGAGATCTGCGACGCGCTCGGCCCCGAGCTGAAGCGCCGCGGCCTGATCTTCGTCGGCATCGACGTGATCGGCGGCGAATGGCTGACCGAGATCAACGTCACCTCGCCGACCGGCATCGTCGCGATCGAGCGGTTCGACGGCACCGACGTCGCCGGCCTGATCTGGGATGCGATCGAGCGCAGGGTGTCGGAACGCGGCTGACGGCTCCGCCGTTACCCTCCGGCATGACCGAGTTCATCCTCAACGGCATCGCCTGGGGCGGCTATATCGGCATCTTCCTGCTGATGGCGCTGGAGAATATCATCCCGCCGATCCCGTCGGAGGTGATCATGGGCCTCGGCGGCATGGCGGTCGCGCGCGGCGACATGGCGATGGTGCCGCTCGTCCTGTGGGGCACCGCGGGGACGACGGCGGGCAATTACGTCTGGTATCATATCGGCCGTCACGTCGGCTACGTCCGCTTCCGCCCCTTCGTCGAGCGGCACGGCCGCTGGCTGACGATGGAATGGGAGGATGTCGAGGCGCTGCACCGCTTCTTTGTCCGGCGCGGCGGCTGGGTGGTGTTCGTGTTCCGCTTCATGCCGACCTTCCGGACGATCATCTCGCTGCCGGCCGGCATCACCTGCATGCCGGTGTGGCGGTTTCTCGTCTGGACCTTTGCGGGCAGCCTGATCTGGAACAGCATTCTCGCCGGCGCCGGCCTGTACCTCGGTGCGCGCTTCGCCGAGCTGGACCATTATGTCGGACCGCTGGCGGTGGCGATCATGGTGCTGATCGTGATCGCGTACATCTGGCGCGTCGCGACATGGAAGCCGCGGGGGCAATAGCTTCGGCCCCGGCTTTTCCCCCGCCAGCGGGAGGAATTATAGTCCGACCGATCCCTCAGCCATGCGGGTGGGCGTTGCGGTAGACGTCGAGCAGATGCGCCGCGTCCACGGCGGTATAGACCTGGGTCGAACTCAGGCTGGCATGACCCAGCAGCTCCTGCAACGCGCGCAGGTCCGCGCCCCGGCCGAGCAGATGCGTCGCGAAACTGTGTCGCAGCGCATGGGGGGTCGTCCGCTCGCCGAGCCCGAGCTGGCCCCGTGCCCGCTGCACCGCCTTGCGGACCATGCCGGGCGACAGCGGCCCGCCCTTGGCGCCGCGGAACAAGGGCGCCTGCGAATCGAGCACCCATGGCTGCTGCGCCACATAGGTCCCGATCGCTTCGCTGACCTGCGGCAGCAACGGGACGATCCGCGTCTTGTCGCGCTTGCCGGTCACCGCCAGCGTCTCGCCGAGCGGCAGCACCGCCGCCGGCAGCGCGATCGCCTCGCCGATACGCAGCCCGGCACCGTAGAGCAGCAGCAGCACCGCCCAGTCGCGCGCGCCGATCCATGGCTCGACCGCCGCATCCGCCACCGCACCGGCGAGCGCCAGCGCCTCGTCGGGCGACACCGGCCGCGGCACCCCGACCTTCACCCGCGGTCCACGTAACCGTGGCACCACGCCGTCCGGCACCGCAAAGGCGAGGAAGCCGCGCACCGCCGACAGCTCGCGCGCGGCGGAGGCATTGCCCAGCCCTTCCGCGCGGCGCGCGGCGAGGAAGGCGCGCAGGTCCGCGGCCGTCACCTGCGCCAGCGCCGCCGCATCGGCACGTGCGCCCCAATGCGCCTGGAGAAAGGCGGTGAGCCGCTCGGCGGTCGCTTGATAGGCGCGGACGGTATGCGCCGACCGCCGCCGGTCGCGGGCGAGATGCGCCGCCCAGCGGACCGACAAGGGAGGCCCGGATGCGCTCATCGCGACCCCGCCACGGCACCCGTAGCGGGGCTCAAGAAGAACATTTTAACCCTTTTGGGACAACATCATAGTGGCCATGAATGATCATCAGTCGTCGTCCCATCCATCCTATGACGAAGCCGGCCGGCTCGCCGCGCTGCATGCGCTGGCGCTGCTCGACAGCGAACCCGAGAAGGAGTTCGACGCGCTCGTCGCGCTGGCGGCGGAGCTGCTCGGCTGCCCGATCGCGCTGCTGACGCTGATCGACCAAAAACGGCTGTGGATCAAGGCGAGCACGGTGCCCGGCGAACGGGAGCTCGATCGCGACGTCGCCTTCTGCGATCGCACGATCCGCCAGGATCGGCCGCTGATCGTCGACGATCTCACGCAGGACGCGCGGTTCAACAGCTTTCCGCTGGTCACCGATGCCGGCATTCGCTTCTATGCCGGGACCGCGATCCATGTCGCCGACGGCGCCGGCGTCCGTCAGCCGATCGGCACGCTCTGCGTCCTCGACACCAGTCCGCGCTCGCTCAACGCCGCCGGCCATGCCGCCTTGGAGCACCTCGCCAGCCTCGCCGAGGCGCTCATCGCGGCGCGGCGGACCGCGATCGAGGCGATCCGCATCGCCACCACCGGCGAGGAGCTGGTCCGCCGGCTCGAGCGCAAGGAGCGCATCTTCCGCCAGGCCGAGCGGATCGCGATGATCGGATCGTGGCGCATGTCGGTCGCCGATGCGGCGCTCGAATGGTCGGAGAACGTGTTCCGCATCCACGGCCTGCCGGTCGGCGCGGTGCCGCCGCTCGACGGCGCGCTCGATTTCTATCCGCCGCACGCCCGCATGATGGTCGCCGATACGATCCGCCAGGCGCTGGAGACCGGCGAGCCGTTCGAATTCGACACCGATCTGATCACCGCCGACGGCCGCCGCCGCCGGGTGCGTGCCGCCGCCGAGGTCGAGGCGTCCGACGGCATCGTCCAGGCGCTGGTCGGCGTGTTTCAGGACATCACCGGACAGCATGAGCTGGAAACGCGGCTGCGCCATTCCGCGGATACCGACGCGCTGACCGGTATTCCCAATCGCGCGGCGTTCGACCGCGAGCTGGATCACGCGATGCGGCGGGCGCGGATCGACGGATCGCCGCTGATGCTGGCGCTGATCGACCTCGACGGGTTCAAGGACATCAACGATGCGCTGGGCCACGGCGTCGGCGACGACGTGCTGCGGTTGACCGGTGCGGCGCTGACCGAGCCGTGGCTGCGCAATTGCTTCACCGCGCGGATCGGCGGCGACGAATTCGCGGTGGTGATCACCGATCCGGTGATGATTGCCGACCCCGACCGGCTACGTGATCGGCTCGAGGCGGCATTGCACATCCCGGTCGAGAGCGGTGGCATCACGATGACGAGCGCCGGTTCGGTCGGGCTCGCGACGTTCGACGCCGATTGCCATTCGCTGCGCGATTTCGCCCGCCGCGCGGACGTCGTCCTCTATGCCGCAAAACGCGCCCGCGTCGGCCAGACGCAGCGCGCGAACGTCCGCAAGGCCGCTTAACGCTTTCCGACGAGTCGCCGAGCCCCCATATGGGGCGCGTCATGTCCTCGCGTGCCCGCGTCCTCGTCCTCAACTCCGCGCTCGGTCCGCTCGATTATCGCGTGCCGGCGGGCATGGCGGTCGAGCCGGGCTCGGTCGTCATCGCGCCCTTGGGGCCGCGTCAGCTGCTCGGCGTCGTCTGGGAACCCGAGCGGCTGCCCTCGGATGCAGAGGTCGGCGACAACCGGCTGCGGCCGCTGCTCGGTACGGTCGACGTCCCGCCGCTCGCCGCGCCGCTGCGCCGGCTGGTAGAGTGGACCGCAGATTATTATCTCGCGCCGCCCGCCGCGGTGGTGCGGATGACGCTCGCCTCCACCTCCGCGCTGGAGGGATCGCGCACCGCCACCGAATATCGCGCCACCGGCATCGTCCCGCCGCGCCTCACGCCGCAGCGCGAACAGGCGCTGGAGCGGATCGGCGACCGGCAGGGCCTGATCCGCGAACTCGCCACCGCCGCCGACGTTTCCGACGCGGTGATCCGCGGCCTCGTCAAGGCGGGCGCGATCGAGGCGGTCGAAGTGGCGATCGACAGCCCCTATCCGCATCCCGACCCCGCCTTCGGTCCGCCGCAGCTCGCCGGCGAACAGCAGGCGGCGGCGGCGACTTTGGTCGAGGGGGTCGCCGCGCACGCATTCCGCCCCACGTTGCTCGACGGCGTCACCGGCTCGGGCAAGACCGAGGTCTATTTCGAGGCGGTCGCCGAGGCGATCCGGCAGGGGCGGCAATGTCTCGTCCTGCTCCCCGAGATCGCGCTGACCGAGCCGTTCCTCAAGCGCTTCCACGACCGTTTCGGCTGCGAGCCGGTGGCGTGGCATTCCGGGCTGCGCTCGACCCAGCGCCGCCGCGCGTGGCGGGCGATCGCGAACGGCGAGGCGCTGGTGACGGTCGGCGCGCGCTCGGCGCTGTTCCTGCCCTATCGCAACCTCGGCCTGATCGTCGTCGACGAGGCGCATGAGACGAGCTTCAAGCAGGAAGAGGGCGTCCATTACCACGCCCGCGACGTCGCGGTGATGCGCGGCAAGTTCGAAGGCTGCCCGGTGATCCTCGCCAGCGCCACGCCGGCGATCGAGACGCGGCAGCAGGTCGCGCTCGGCCGCTATGCGGAGCTCAAGCTGCCCGGCCGCTACGGCGCCGCGGAGATGCCGACGATTGAGGCGATCGACCTGATCCAGCAGCCGCCCGAACGCGGCCGCTGGCTTGCGCCCAAGCTCGTCACCGCGCTGGAGGAGACGCTGGCCAAGGGCGAACAGTCGCTGCTGTTCCTCAACCGCCGCGGCTATGCGCCGCTGACGCTGTGCCGGACCTGCGGGCATCGCTTCCAATGCCCCAATTGCACCGCCTGGATGGTCGAGCACCGGCTGACGCGGCGGCTCGCCTGCCATCATTGCGGGCATGTGCTGCCGACGCCGCGCGCCTGCCCCGAATGCAAGGAGGAGGACAGCCTCGTCGCCTGCGGTCCCGGCGTCGAGCGGATCGCCGACGAGGTCACCGCGCTGTTCCCCGAAGCCAAGACCGCAGTCGTCACCTCCGACACGATCTGGTCGCCGGCCAAGGCGGCGGAATTCGTCGGGCGGATGGAGGCGGGCGACATCGACATCGTCGTCGGCACGCAATTGGTGACCAAGGGCTATCACTTCCCCAACCTGACGCTCGTCGGGGTGGTCGACGCCGACCTCGGGCTGGAGGGCGGCGATTTGCGCGCCGCCGAGCGCACCTTCCAGCAGATCCGCCAGGTGTCGGGACGCGCCGGGCGTGGCGCCAAGCCGGGGCACGTGTTCATCCAGACGCACAGCCCCAAGGCGCAGGTGATGCAGGCGCTGGTCACCGGCGATGCCGACGCCTTCTACGAGGCGGAGACCGAGGCGCGGCGCGATGCCGGTGCGCCGCCATTCGGTCGCTATGCGGCGATCGTCGTTTCGTCGGAGGAACAGGCCTGCGCCAATGAGATCGCGCGGCTGGTGGCGCGCTCGGCGCCGCAGGTCGACGGCATGGCGGTCTACGGCCCTGCCCCCGCGCCGCTGGCGATGCTGCGCGGCCGCCACCGCTATCGGCTGCTCGTCCATGCCCGCCGTGCGCTCGACGTGCAGGACGTGATCCGCGACTGGCTGGGCGCACTCGACTGGCCGGCAAAAGCACGCGTGACGGTGGACGTCGATCCGTATAACTTCCTTTAGCGGACCAATTCAGGTCCAACAGGGGGTGTGGCGAATGACGACACGGCGCGGATTTCTCGGCGGGGCGGCGGCGACTGCGGGCGTGGCATCACTGGCCAGCGCGGCGCAGCCGGGCGGCGGCGCGATGATCGTCTCGACCTGGGATTTCGGCGCGGCGGCCAATGACGCCGCCTTCGCGCGGCTCAAGGCGGGCGGCACGCTGATCGACGCGGTCGAGGCGGGCGGCATGGTGCCCGAGGCGGACCCGAACAACCATTCGGTCGGCTACAGCGGCTATCCCGATCGCGACGGCCATGTCACGCTCGACGCGGTCATCATGGACGACCGCGGCGGTGTCGGCGCGGTGGCGGCGCTGGAGGATACGGTCCACGCCATCTCGGTCGCGCGGCGGGTGATGGAGAAGACGCCGCACACCTTCATCGTCGGCGAGGGCGCGACGCGCTTCGCCCGCGACCAGGGCTTTCCCAAGGTCAATCTGCTCACCCCCGAAGCGGAGAAGGCGTGGCGCGACTGGCTCAAGACCTCGCAATACAGACCGGAAGCGAACATCGAGAACCGCCGGCCGCGCGGCGGCGCGCTCGACCATGACACGATCGGTCTGCTTGCGCGGACCGCAGACGGGCGGATGGCGGGGGCGTGCACGACCTCAGGCATGGCGTTCAAGATGCGTGGGCGGGTCGGCGATTCGCCGCAGGTCGGCGCGGGCCTTTACGTCGAGGCGGGCGTCGGCGCGGCGACCTCGACCGGGCTCGGCGAGGAAGTGACGCGGGTGTCGGGCAGTGCGCGCGTGGTGGCGTCGATGCGCGCCGGCCTGTCGCCGCAGGCGGCGTGCGAGGAGGTGGTCCGACATATCGCCAAGCTGCGCGGCGATGCGATCAAGGGGACGCAGGTCGGCTTTCTCGCGCTGTCGCCAAAGGGCGAGGTCGGCGCCTTCTGCCTGCTGCCGGGGTTCACCTATGCGGTGACCGACTCGGAGGGCGTGACGGTGGTGAAGAAGGGGCCGTCGCTGTTCGCGGCATGAGGCCCGGCTCGCGCGAATATGCCGTCGATCCAGGCGTTTACTGCGCGAACATGGACAACATGGACACCTTAATGGAAACGATCGCCTCCCGATCGTTTCCGTTTCTGCACAGATGGGAAAGAGCCGGGTGTACGGCCCTCCCCTAGCAGCGCCGCGCCGTGTAGGACAGCGCGGCCAGTCGGGCCTCAGGCGGCGCGTTCGGCCAGCACGGTCAGGCCCTTGGCGTTGACCTCGGCGAAGCCGCCCTGGATCGCGATCGTCTCGGGCTGGCCACCCTCGGTGCGATAGACCGACAGCGCACCGTCGCGCACCGTCGACATCAGCGGCGCATGGCCTTCGAGCACGCCGAAGTCACCCTCGGTGCCGGGGACGACGACCATATAGACGTCCTCGGAACGGACGAGCTTCTCAGGCGTGACGAGTTCGAAATGGAGCATGTTATCGCAAGGTCCTGAGCGCGATGCCCGTGATGCAGGCAATGATGTACATGGCGGCGACGAATTGGGCGATCGCCCAATTTCCGCGCGCGCGGAATGGATCGATCACAGCTTCAACACCGCGATCAGAATGCCAGCCGTGGCGACGATAACGACCCATCAGCCAGGTCAGCAACTGCGTCTTCGCGCTTCCCAGTCGCGCGCTGAGCCGTTCTTCCATGAGCTGGATATCGGACTTGGTCGCAACCCCGTCCGTTACCGCCCGACCGATGGCAGCAGCGATCGCCTCCGCCTGCGCGGCGGGAAGTTCGGTGGCCTTCAGGTCCCGGGCGATCGAGAGCGTATCGACGTTCACGAACCCAGCCTAACCGAACCTCCTGCCGAAGTCGATTACGCTTCCTGCGCGAGCTTCTCGGCCTTGGCGACGACCTCGTCGATGCCGCCGACCATGTAGAAGGCCGCCTCGGGCAGATGGTCGTATTCGCCGTCGACGACTGCCTTGAACGAGCGGACCGTGTCCTCGATCTGCACGAACTTGCCGCTGATGCCGGTGAAGACCTCGGCGACGTGGAACGGCTGGCTGAGGAACTTCTGGATCTTGCGCGCGCGCGTCACCGTCAGCTTATCCTCTTCGGACAATTCGTCCATGCCGAGGATGGCGATGATGTCCTGCAACGACTTGTAGCGCTGGAGCAGCGACTGGACCGCGCGGGCGGTGTCGTAATGCTCCTGGCCGACGACGCGCGGTTCGAGCACGCGGCTGGTCGAATCGAGCGGATCGACCGCCGGATAGATGCCGAGTTCCGAAATCGCGCGGTTGAGCACGGTCGTCGCGTCCAGATGGGCGAACGAGGTCGCCGGCGCCGGGTCGGTGAGATCGTCCGCGGGGACGTACACGGCCTGCACCGAGGTGATCGAACCCTTGTTGGTCGAGGTGATGCGCTCCTGCAGCGCGCCCATGTCGGTCGACAGCGTCGGCTGATAGCCCACCGCCGACGGGATGCGGCCGAGCAGTGCCGACACTTCCGCGCCCGCCTGGGTGAAGCGGAAGATGTTGTCGACGAAGAAGAGCACGTCCTGCCCTTCCTGGTCGCGGAAATATTCCGCGATGGTCAGGCCCGACAGCGCGACGCGGGCGCGGGCGCCCGGCGGCTCGTTCATCTGGCCGAACACCAGTGCGACCTTCGAACCCTCGCTGGTCGGATTGCCCTCGGCATCCTTGGCGATGACGCCCGCGTCGAGGAATTCGTGATAGAGGTCGTTGCCCTCGCGGGTACGCTCGCCGACGCCGGCGAACACCGAGGTGCCGCCGTGGCCCTTGGCGATGTTGTTGATCAATTCCTGGATCAGCACGGTCTTGCCGACGCCGGCGCCGCCGAACAGGCCGATCTTGCCGCCCTTGGCGTAGGGCGCGAGCAGGTCGATGACCTTGATGCCGGTGACGAGGATCGCGTTCTCGGTCGACTGGTCGACGAACAGCGGCGCCTCGGCATGGATCGGCGCGCGCAGGTCGGTCTGCACCGGGCCGCGCTCGTCGATCGGCTCGCCGATGACGTTCATGATGCGGCCGAGCGTCGCCGGGCCGACGGGAACGCTGATCTGCGCGCCGGTGTCGCGGACGGTCTGGCCGCGGGTCAGGCCCTCGGTCGCGTCCATCGCGATCGTGCGGACGGTGTTCTCGCCGAGATGCTGCGCGACTTCGAGCACCAGCTTGTTGCCGTTGTTGTCGGTCTCGAGCGCCGAAAGGATCGCCGGCAGATTGTCCGGGAAGTGGACGTCGACGACGGCGCCGATGACCTGGGCGATCGTGCCGGTGGTGTTGCTGCTGCCCGTCGACTGGGTCGGGCGGATGTCGTCTGCGGCGGTTGCCATGGCGGTTCTTCCTGCTTCGGATTCGTTAGAGCGCTTCGGCGCCGGAGATGATCTCGACCAGTTCGGTCGTGATCGCGGCCTGACGCGTGCGGTTATACTGGATCGACAGGCGATTGATCATGTCGCCCGCATTGCGGGTGGCATTGTCCATCGCGTTCATGCGGCTGCCCTGCTCGGATGCGGCGTTTTCGAGCATCGCGCGGAACACCTGGATCGCGACGTTGCGCGGCAACAGGTCGGCGAGGATCTGCTCCTCGTCGGGCTCGTATTCCACCACGGCGCCCGCCGAAGCGACCGGCACGTCCGCCTTGGTCTCGTCGACCGCGACCGGGATGATCTGGCGACCGACGGGGAGCTGCACCAGCGCCGAGACGAACTTGGCGTAGAACAGATGCGCGACATCGAACTCGCCGGCGGCATAGCGCGCGAGCAGGTCGTCGGCGACTTCGCGGGCCTGCTGGAAGCCGAGCGTCTTGTGGCCGCCCAGCTCGTGATCGGCGAGGATCGCGTTCGGGTAGAAGCGCCTGAGCACCCGCCCCTTCTTGCCGGCGAGATAGAAGCGCACGGTCTTGCCCTGCGCCTCCAGCTCCTCCGCCTTGCGGCGGGCGGCGCGGACGATGTTGGTGTTGAACGCGCCCGCGAGGCCACGCTCGGAGGTGGCGACGACGAGCAGATGCACCTGGTCCTTGCCGGTGCCCGACAGCAGCGGCGACACGGTCGCCCCGCCGGCGAGCTGACGCGACAGGCTAGAGACGACCGCCTCCAGCCGCTCCGCATAGGGACGGCCGGCCTGCGCCGCCTCCTGCGCGCGGCGCAGCTTGGCGGCGGCGACCATCTTCATCGCCTTGGTGATCTTCTGGGTCGATTTGACCGAGTTGATCCGGATCTTGAGGGCCTTCAACGACGCCATTGTTGTCCTTCATGTGCTCCTGCGCAGGCAGGAGCCCAGGGTTACCAAGCGAGCCGCTCTGGGCTCTGGGCTCCGGCTTGCGCAGGAGCACCGGATGTTACGCGAAGGTCTTCGCAAACTGGTCGAGCGCGGCCTTCAGCCCCGACTTGGCCTCGTCGCCGAGATCGCGCGTCTCGCGGATCTTGGTGAGGACGCCGGCGTGGTTGGCGCGCAGATCCTGCAACATCGCCTGCTCGTAGCGGACGACGTCGGTCACCGCGACCTTGTCGAGATAGCCGTTGGTGCCGGCGAAGATCGACGCGGTCTGCTCCTCGAAGGGCATCGGCGAGAATTGCGCCTGCTTGAGCAGCTCGGTGAGGCGCGCGCCGCGGTTGAGCAGGCGCTGCGTCGAGGCGTCGAGGTCAGACCCGAACTGCGCGAACGCCGCCATCTCGCGATACTGGGCGAGCTCGAGCTTGATCGAGCCCGACACCTTCTTCATCGCCTTGGTCTGTGCGGCCGAGCCGACGCGGCTGACCGACAGGCCGACGTTGATCGCGGGGCGGATGCCGGCGAAGAACAGGTCGGTTTCGAGGAAGATCTGGCCGTCGGTGATCGAGATCACGTTGGTCGGGATATAGGCCGACACGTCGCCCGCCTGGGTCTCGATGATCGGCAGCGCGGTGAGCGAGCCGCCGCCGTTGGCGTCCGACATCTTGGCGGCGCGCTCGAGCAGGCGGCTGTGCAGATAGAAGACGTCGCCCGGATAGGCTTCGCGGCCCGGCGGACGGCGCAGCAGCAACGACATCTGGCGATAGGCGACCGCCTGCTTCGACAGATCGTCGAACACGATCAGCGCGTGCATGCCGTTGTCACGGAAATATTCGCCCATCGCGGTGCCGGTATAGGGCGCGAGGAACTGGAGCGGTGCCGGCTCCGACGCGGTCGCGGCGACGACGATGGAATAGTCCATCGCGCCATTCTCTTCGAGCGTCTTGACGAGCTGCGCGACGGTCGAGCGCTTCTGGCCGACCGCGACATAGACGCAATAGAGCTTCTTCGACTCGTCCGACGACTGGTTGATCGTCTTCTGGTTGATGAAGGTGTCGATCGCGACTGCCGACTTGCCGGTCTGGCGATCGCCGATGATCAGCTCGCGCTGGCCGCGGCCGACGGGAACGAGCGCGTCGATCGCCTTGAGGCCCGACTGCATCGGCTCGCTGACCGACTGGCGCGGGATGATGCCCGGTGCCTTGACCTCGACGCGGCTGCGCTTCTCGGCGACGATCGGGCCCTTGCCGTCGATCGGGTTGCCGAGGCCATCGACGACGCGGCCGAGCAGGCCCTTGCCGACGGGGACGTCAACGATCGTGCCGGTGCGCTTGACGATATCGCCCTCGCGGATCTCCGAGTCCGAACCGAAGATCACGACGCCGACGTTGTCGGCCTCGAGGTTGAGCGCCATGCCCTGCACGCCGTTGGCGAACTCGACCATCTCGCCCGCCTGGACGTTGTCGAGACCGTAGATGCGCGCGATGCCGTCGCCGACCGACAGCACCTGACCGGTTTCGGTGACCTGCGCTTCGGTGCCGAAGTTGCTGATCTGGTCCTTGATGACCTTGGAGATTTCTGCGGCGCGGATATCCATCGTGAGTTAGCCCTTCATCGCGTGCGCGAGAGTATTGAGACGGGTGCGGATCGACGAATCGATCATCTGTGAACCGATGCGGACGACCAGGCCGCCGAGCAAATCGGGGTCGACCGACAGGTCGACGGAGACGTCGCGGCCGACGCGCTGGCGGAGCTGCTGCTTGAGCTCGACGACCTGCTCGTCGTTCAGCGGATGCGCGCTGGTCACCTCGGCGGCGATCTCGCCGCGGTGGCGCGCGGCGAGCTGGCGGAAGGCGCGGATGATCGCGGGCAGCTGGCCGAGGCGGCGGTTCTCGGCGAGGACGCCGAGGAAATTCTTGGTGGTGGCGTCGACGCCGAGCGCATCGGCGGTGGCGAGCACCGCCTTCACCGCGGCGCCGCGGGCGACCAGCGGGCTGACGGTGAGTGCGCGGAAATCGGCGCTTTCGTTCAGCGCGTCGCGCACATTGGCGAGGCTGGATTCGACGGTGTCGATCGTCCTGGCGTCGCGCGCGAGATCGAACAGGGCGATCGCGTAACGCCCACCCAGGCTCGCCTGAATACCGCCGCCAGAAGTACCGATGGATGTCTCCACGGAGCTGAAGTCCTCGTGCCGAATGTTGGCCCATGGGGAAGAGGGCGCGCGATGCACGCCTGCTATGGGTGGCGGGCGGCTAGCATGAGGGGGCGGTTAGCGCAAGTATCGAGCGCGCAAAGTGGTGTGCCGGCGGGGGTTTGGAGGTGGTGAATTCCTCCCCCGCAAGGGGGAGGGGGACCGTTCGGCGCAGCCGAATGGTGGAGGGGGAGGACAGGGTGGGAGCTTTGTAGCGAAGCTTCCACCCTGTCCTCCCCCTCCGTCAGCGCTACGCGCTGCCACCTCCCCCTTGCGGGGGAGGAATTAGGGCTTTCGTTCAGGATCGTGCGGGTAAGACCACTCCCGGCAGATGGAGACAGGATGATGCGGTGGTGGGCGGCGGTGGCGATCGGAGCGATGCTCGCCCTGCCCGCGGCCGCCGAAACGCTGCGCGTCGAGGGCGTCTTCGCGGCGCAGGCACGCGAGGCGAGCCTGTTGCCGACGATCGGCGTCGGGCCGTTCACCGGGCCGGACGGCGCGGAGCTCGCCGATGCGATCGAGCGGCGGCTGGCGAAGCTCGGCGCGGACGGGCTGCCGCACGTGCGGCTGATCCCGCCGGCCTTGCGCCCCGACGGGCTGTTCACCGGCCGCACCGGGGTGCAGGTCGCGAGCAGCGACTATCGCGAGGGGCGCGAGCGCTGCGCCGAGAAGAAGGACGGCAAATGCACGCGCAGGGAACGCTTTAGCGTCGCCTGCGTCCGCCGTACGGTGGCGTTGCGCGCCGATCTGGAGGTGCGGCGGCGTAGCGGCGCGCTGCCCTATGCGGTCGCCAAGACGCGCGACGACCGCAGCGACTGGTGCGAAGACCGCGGTGTCGCGACCAATGTCGAGGGCGTGGTGAGCGGCATGATCGAATCGGTCGCCGCCGAGGTGCAGCACGATCTCGCCCCGCATGCGGAGGATTATACCGTCCGCGTGATCGAGACGCGCGACGGCCTGCCCGCCGATGCCGCGGCGCGGTTCAAACAGGCGGTGAAGCTGACCAAGCACGATCCCGCCGCCGCCTGCGCTGCCTTCGCCGAGGTCGACCGGATGGCGCCGGACCATGGCGCGACGGCGTTCAATCTGGCGCTATGCGCGGAATCGGCCGGGCGGTATCGCGAGGCGGCGGATCGCTATGCCCGCGCGCGGCTGTTCGCGCCTTATGCCGGCGGCGAGGTGAGCAAGGGGCTGGCGCGCGTGACCGCGCTGGCGGCGGGCGCGCAGGACGTCGCGCTGATGCGTAGCCGGCCGCCGGTGACCGGCAGCGGCTTTTGAAAGCAAGCCGCGGGATGGGGCGCGGCGCGCGATCGGCTATCGGAGCGACATGAGCACCATCGATCAGGACGCGGCCTGGGCCGCCTTCGAGCGCCGCGACCGGACGCAGGACGGCGCGTTCGTCGTCGCGGTGCGCACCACGGGCATCTATTGCAAGCCGAGCTGCCCCGCGCGGCATCCGCGGCGCGACAACGTCAGCTTCCTCGCCGACGGCGCGGCGGCGCGCGCGGCGGGCTATCGCGCCTGCCTGCGCTGCAAACCCGACGACGTCGCCCGCGACAGCCGGGCGGTGGCCGAGGCGATCGCGCTGATCGCGGCGGCGGAGGAACCGGTCGGGCTGGCGGCGCTCGCCGCGCGGGTCGGCTATGCGCCGCATCATTTCCAGCGCTTGTTCACCCGCGCGACCGGGGTCAGCCCCGCCGCTTATGCGCGCGCGCTGCGCGCCGGACGCGCGGCGGACGCGTTGCAGCAGGCGGACCGCGTCACCGATGCGATCTACGACGCGGGCTATGGCGCGGCGAGCCGCTTCTATGCCGATGGCGCCAGGCGGCTCGGCATGGCGCCGTCGGTCTGGGCGCGCGGCGGTGCGGGCGCGACGATCCGCTGGACGCAGGTCGCGACGTCGCTGGGGCCGCTGCTCGTCGCGGCGACCGACAAGGGGCTGTGCCGGGTGGCGTTCGACGAGGATGCGGCGGCGCTGGCGGCGCGCTTCCCGCGGGCGGAGATCGCGCCGGGCGACACGGCGCTAGCCGGCCTTGCCGCGGCGGTGGTGGCGCTGGTCGAGACGCCCGGCCGCGACGCCGCGCTGCCGCTCGACGTGCGCGGCACCGCCTTTCAGGAAGCGGTGTGGCAGGCGCTGAAGACGATCCCGGCGGGCGAGACGCGCAGCTATGCCGAGCTGGCCGCGCTCGCCGGCCAGCCGGGCGCGGTGCGCGCGGCGGGGACGGCATGCGGCAGCAACCCGCTGGCGGTGGTCGTCCCCTGCCACCGCGTCACGCGCAGCGACGGCGGGCTCGGCGGCTATGCCTATGGCGTCGAGCGCAAGCGCGCGCTGCTGGCGCGCGAGGGCGGGTGAGTCGGGCCGCTGCGGATCGCCGAAGACGTATCAGGTTCGCGCAGAGGCGCAGAGGCGCAGAGCGTGTTGCGCTAGTCGCATCTGCGGCTCCGTTGCGATGACAGGGCCGCGTTACCTCTGCGCCTAGGCGCGACACCTTCACCCTTTCGTCACCTTGGGCTTGACCCGAAGTTCCGCTTCTCCCCGATGGCAAGCGTGAAGGCCGTAGCGGGACCCCGGATCAAGTCCGGGGTGACGGATCGAAGGTGACGTCGCGGGCGCCGATGAATGTCGGCCGGCCTAATTCTCGATCGTCACCTTGGCGGCGTTCCCGCCGAGCGAGGCGAGCGCCTGCGGGCCGGTCTTGCCGGTCGCGAGCGCGGCGATGAGCCTGGCGGCGGCATTGTCGGGATTGCTGTGCGCCGAATAGGCGAGCGGACGTAGCGCCGCGCGGGCCTCGTCGCGCTTGTCGTCGACCAGCAGCTGCGTCGCATAGGCATAAGCGAGGCCCTCGTCCTGCGGCACCAGCTCGTGGGCGCGACGCAGCGCGGCCTTGGCATTGTCGGTGGCCGGCGTCCCCGCCATGCCGAAGCTCGAATAGAAGAGCGTCAGCGCATAGGCGTCGTTGGTGTCGAGCTTGTTCGCGCGGAGCAGCCAGCTGCGCGCCTCGCGCCACACCTGCGGATCGGTCACCTTCGCCTCGCGCGCGCGGCGCAGATGCACCTGCGCCTTGTAGACCAGGGCCTGCGACGATTTGGCATCGATCGCCAGCGCACGGTCGGCGGCGGCATCGGCGAGGTCGTTGCGGCCGGCGTCGAGTGCCATCTCGGCGAACCAGCCCTGCACCATCGCATCCTTGGGATAGCGGTCGGCGATCGGCAGCGCGGCGGCGAGGATCGGCTGCGCGGTCTCGCGATCGACGCCGCGGTCCGAGCGCATGCGCAAAGTGATCATCTCGCGCTCGCCCGCCGACAGCGGCCGGACGGTGACGACCGGCGTGGTCAGCCGGGTGAGCGGGATCTTGTAGGCCGACATCGTCGATTTGTGCAGGTAGGACGACAGCGCGCGGTTGAGCACATCGAGATCGCCGAAGGCCGCGCGTGCCGCCTCGACCCCCGGCTTGCCGTCGTTGATCGCCGCCAGATAGGCGTTGAGCTGCGCGAACCGCTTCGGGTCGATCATCAGATAATGGGTGAGCAACCAGCCGCGCGCGTAGAGCGACGCCACCTGCCCGTCGCGCATCTTCTTCGACGGATCGAGCGCGAAGAGCTGCTCCGCGGTGAGTTCGTTGCCGAGCAGCAGGTCGTAGGCGCGATGCTGCGCCGGGGCGCCGAGCCAGACGACGTCCTTTTCGAACCGCGCGGTGGAGAGGAATTCGGGATAACCTTCCGCATACCAGGCGGGTAGCGCGACCGCGAAATTGCCGAGCATGAGATGATGGGCATATTCGTGGAACAGCACGATCTGCGGCTGGAGCGCGTTGACGTCATTGGGATCGCCACCTTGCGCCGGGGTGAAAGCGACCGAGCCGCTGGCGCGCCCCTGATAGAAGCCGGCGACGTTCTTGCCGCCCTGGCCAAACAGCCTGCGGACCGCCGCATCGTTGGCGACGACGTAGACGGTCAGCTTGTTCGAACCGTCGCTCTCGTTGGCGGGTATCGAATTATAGTAACGGACCAGGCTGTCGAACTGTTCGAGCCGCTCGGCGCGTTTCTGCACCGAATCGGCGGTCCCATTGGCGTAGACGATGAAATGCTTCGAAGTCGCCTCGAACCATTCCGCCGCCGCGGGCTGCGCGCAGCACATCGCGACCAGCCACGCCGCCAACTTCAACCGATTCATGTCCTGCCCCCCAACATGCCCGGACCCAATCTAGACCGGGCTCGATACGTTTGTCAGCCCGTACGACAACTATAGACCAGCTTCTCGTTGGGCAGCGGCGGCAGCGTCGTGCGGATCGCCGATTGCTGCTGGGCGAGGCGCTCGATCGCAGCGGGGTCGACGGTGCAGCGGGATGCCGCGCCCTGCCCCTGCTGCAACTTGCGCGCCTGCGCCATCGCCTGCGCGCCGAGCATGTAGCGGGTGTCGGTATAACGGCGGGTCAGCGGGTCGAAGGCGACGACCGACACCGTCTGCTCGCCGTCGGGCACCACCACGCGCTCCCAGCGGTCGCCGGTCGGCAGATATTGCACGCCGCCGCCGCACCCGCTGCGCCCCCAGTGCAGCGCGACGTCGCTGGTCGGCGAGACGGTGACGCGGCTGCGTTCGGGCTGGAAGACGCAGGTGAGCTTGCCGAGCGGCGCATTGGGCACGACCTGGCTGATCGCCGCGGGCGGCGGCGGAACGGCGGGCTCGCCCTTTGGCCGCAGCACGAAGACGAGCATCGCGACGACCATGACGAGGCCGCCGAGGCTCGCCGCCCAGATAGTCCGCCGCCGCTGCCGCTGCCCCTGCCCCTGCCCCTGCACTGCGAACAGCCCGGCCGCGCCGATCCCCATCGCGCCCAGCACCAGCAGCAGGCCGGCGAACCCCATAACGTTCTCGCGCCGGGTCTGCGCGGTCTCGCGGGCGCGGGCGAGCGCCTCTTCGCGGCCCATCGCCGCGCGGGTGGCGGCGTCGCGCTGGCTGGTCAGGGCATCGCTGCGCGCGCGCACGTCCGCTGCGCTGTCGTCGCGCAGCCGTTCCTCGATCGAGGTGCAGGCGGTGCCGACGCTGGCATAAGGCTGTTTCGCCTCGCGCAGGAAGGCGGACAGCTCGGTATCGGCGATCGCGAAGCCGAACGAGCCATCGCCCTCCTCGCCGCGGGTGATCGCCGAATTGATGCCGATCACCCGGCCACAGCGGTCGAGCAACGGCCCGCCCGAATTGCCGCGCGCGATGCTGGCGGTGTGGAGCAGCACCTCGATCCCGGTCAGGCTGCGCCTACCGGAGAAGACGCCTTCCGAACGGACCGGCGAGGTCGGGCGGATGTAATCCGCGGCCGACTGCGCGGTCGCGAGATCGACGTTGCCGGGATAGCCGAGCGCGACCACCGGATCGCCCTCGCTCACCGGCCCGGTATAGAGCGCGGCCGCGGGTAGCCGCGCGCCGGCGAATTCGATCAGCGCGAGGTCGCGCTTCGCGTCATAGGCGACGACGCGGCCCTGGTAGCTCTTGTCGCCTTCCGACGGCACCACGCCGATCACGACATTGTCGGGATAGCGTTCCGCCAGTTCCATGACGTGCGCGTTGGTGACGATGCGATTGGGTGCGATCGCGACGCCGCTGCCGTGGCCGAAGCCGACCACCTGCCCGTCGACGACGGCGATGGTGACGACGCGGACGACGCCGCGCGCGGTCGCGCCGATGTCGTCGGCGGCGGCGGACGTCGCCCAGAACGGGGCGCCAAGCAGGGCGAGAAGCAGGAGCAGGAGGCGGCGCATGTCGCGCCTTCCGAACGGCCTCGGCGCGCCGCTGTCAAGCATGGCGATCGGCCCCGGCCGCACCGTTTTGGTTTGGTTAGGAAAATCTCAAACTCTGATGCCTACCGCCGTCACTGAAGGTCGAGGATTGGTGTATGAGCGCGTTCGGGCGTCGCAACGGAATGGGTAACGGACAGCCGGCACGGCCGGCGTTCGGCGTGGCGCGCCCGATGCAGGGCAGCCCGGCGCCGCGCGCCGACGAAGCCGCACCCGGCAGCCAGTTCCCGCCGATCGAGACGATGCCGCTGCCCGGCGGCCTGCCCGGCGACGACCCGCTCGCCGGCAGCCTGCCCGCCGGCACGCTCGACGCGATGCAGCGGCTCACCGACCGGCAGAATGCCAGCGGCGACGCCGGCAGCAGCCGCGGCGAGGGCTTCGAGGCGTCGATCCACAAGATCAAGGAACAGGTGCTGCCGCGCCTGCTCGAACGCGTCGATCCCGAGGCCGCCGCGACGCTCGGCAAGGACGAGCTCGCCGAGGAATTCCGCCCGATCATCGGCGAGGTGCTCGCCGAGCTCAAGCTGACGCTCAACCGCCGCGAACAGTTCGCGCTGGAAAAGGTGCTGGTCGACGAGCTGCTCGGCCTGGGGCCGCTCGAGGAATTGCTCGCCGATCCGGCGATCACCGACATCATGGTCAACGGTCCCGACCAGACCTATGTCGAGCGCAAGGGCAAGCTCGAACTGGCGCAGATCCAGTTCCGCGACGAGGAGCATCTGTTCCAGATCGCGCAGCGGATCGTCAATTCGGTCGGCCGCCGCGTCGACCAAACGACGCCGCTCGCCGACGCGCGCCTCAAGGACGGCAGCCGCGTCAACGTCATCGTGCCGCCGCTGTCGCTGCGCGGCACCGCGATCTCGATCCGCAAATTCTCCGCCAAGCCGATCACGCTCGACATGATGGCGGGCTTCGGCAGCATGAGTCCCAAGATGGCGACCGCGCTCAAGATCGCGGGCGCGAGCCGGTTCAACGTCGTCATCTCGGGCGGCACCGGTTCGGGCAAGACGACGATGCTCAACGCTTTGTCGAAGATGATCGACCCCGGCGAGCGCGTGCTGACGATCGAGGACGCCGCCGAGCTTCGCCTGCAACAGCCGCACTGGCTGCCGCTGGAAACGCGCCCGGCCAATCTGGAAGGGCAAGGCGAGATCAGCATCCGCGACCTCGTCAAGAACGCGCTGCGTATGCGCCCGGACCGCATCATCCTCGGCGAAATCCGCGGCAGCGAGTGTTTCGACATGCTCGCCGCGATGAACACCGGTCACGACGGCTCGATGTGCACGCTGCACGCCAATTCCCCGCGCGAGGCGCTCGCCCGTATGGAGAATATGGTGATGATGTCGGACATCAAGGTGCCCAAGGAGGCGATCAGCCGCCAGATCGCCGATTCGGTCGAGCTCATCATCCAGGTGAAGCGCCTGCGCGACGGCTCGCGCCGCGTCACCAACGTCACCGAGGTGATCGGCATGGAAGGGCCGGTGATCGTGACGCAGGAATTGTTCAAGTTCGAATATCTCGACGAGAGCGCCGACGGCAAGATCATCGGCGAATACCGCTCGATGGGGCTGCGGCCCTATACGCTCGACAAGGCGAAGCAATTCGGGTTCGATCAGGCGTTTCTGGAGGCGTGCCTGTAGGATCGCCTGCGTTGGGGCAAAACCTGTCCAAGCACCTCCCGTCACCCCGGACTTGTTCCGGGGTCCACCGGACCGCAGGCGCGCGCTCTCCCTCGGGCGTTTTCCCTCGCCGCGGGGTGGACCCCGGAACAAGTCCGGGGTGACGGGTAGGCCGGAACGACGCCCCGAACCTCAGCGACCATCCCACGCCCCTGTGGCAGCGCCGGCGTTCCACCGTTAGGGTCGGCGGATGCATCTGCTCCTGCCCCTCGTCCTGCTCGCCGCCTCGCCCCAGCCCGCGGGACGTGAGGGGGTCGTCACGCTCGCCGCCGACAGCGAGGCGCAATGGGTGTCGTTCGACCTGACGCCGGGCAACCAGATCCGCTTCACGCTGACGCTCGACGAACGGCCGGTGACCGCGATCCTCGATACCGGGGTGAGCTATTCGGTGCTCGCCGCCAAGTCTGCCGCCGCCGATCCGACGCGGGTCACCGCCAACGGCCAGGCGACCGCGATCGGTGGCGGCGGCAATGGCGCGGTGGCGGTCGGCTGGCTCGCGACGCGGCGGCTGGCGATCGGCGGGCTCACCCGCACCGGCGGCGGCGTCACCGTCGCCGACCTGCCCGCGCTCGCCACCGGCAGCGCGCAGGCGGTCGATATGCTGATCGGGCGCGATGTCACCGGCGGTCAGGCGCTCGACATCGATTACGCCAACCACCGCTTCCGCCTGCTGCCGTCGGGCCGGCTGCCGTTCGTCGGGGCGATCGCGCCGCTGGCCATCTCGCCCGGCCGCCGCGTCTACGAAAGCAGCGCGACGATCGCAACCAGACGGCTGGCGCCGATGATTGTCGACACCGGCGACGGCTCGGCGCTGACCTTGTCCGCCGCATCCGCCAGAACGGCGGGGATCGCGCGGCTGCCGACCACGACGACGATCTCCTTCGGCCTCGCCGGCGAGACGGTGAGCACGCTCGCCATCCTGCCCGCGGTGTCGCTGGGGCAGCAGGTGGTGCGCAACGTCGAGGCGCGGGTCGAGCCGGCGGGCGGCTTTTCCGAGACGATCGGCGTGGCGGGGCGGATCGGGTCGGGTCTGCTCCAGAATTACCGCGTGCTGCTCGACCCCGGCGCCGGACGGATGGTGCTCAAGCCGGGGCCGGAGGCGAACGCCCCGCCGCTGCGCTCGACCAGCGGATTGCTGGTCGGGCTGGAGCGCGACCGGCTCAAGGTGCTGCACGTCATGCGCGGCGGGCCAGCGGCGGCGGCGGGGTGGCAGCCCGGCGAGACGATCTGCCGGATCAACGACCAGCCGGTCACCACGGACTATCCGACGAGCGCGCTGGCGAAATGGGCGATCGGCGCGCCGGGTACGGCGGTGCGGCTGGGCCTTTGCGACGGGACGGTGCGGACGCTGACCTTGCGGCAATTCTACTGAGGCGGGGACGTCGGCGGAAGAAGATTGGTTCGCGCGAAGGCGCGAAGACGCGAAGAGAAGAAGAAGGGTATTTGCGCGCAGAGGCGCAGAGACGCAGAGATGGTCCGGCCGCGCCAGCGGCCTTCAGTCCTCCTCATCGTGGATGCATAGCGCTTCGCGCGGGGCGCACCATCTCTGCGCCTCTGCGCCTCTGCGCGAACCAATATCTTCTTCTCTTCGCGTCTTCGCGCGAACAATCCTGCCTTCCCGCCCGCAAAGCGGCGCCAACTCGCGGAGGGCATACGCCCTATTGCGTGTGCAGGCCGATGCTCACCAGCAGGATCGTCGCGAGCAGGGCCGCCATCTGGACGGTGCGCCAGTCGACGAAGCCGACACGGTCGGGATCGACGCGCAGCCGGCGGCGGCGATCGGCGAATGCCGCTGCAAGCGCGAGCAGCACCGACGCACCCGCCGCCCAGAACATCGCCGGCATCGCCCGCGCTCAGCCGAGCTTCTCGACCTTGTCCTGCAACCGCGTCAGCTCCGCCTTCAGCGCCGCGATCTGGTCGTCCTTGCTCGCCGTGGGCGTCGGTGGCGGGGTCACCGGGGCGACGCCCGGCGTCTGGAACGCCTGCGCGGCGACCTCGAGCATCTGCAGGTTGCGCTTGGCGATCTCGGCGAAGGGGGAGTGCGCGAAGGCGCCCTCGACCGCCGACTTGAACTGTTCCTGGTTGCGGCGGAAACTGTCCATCGACGCTTCCAGATAGCCCGGTACCATCGCCTGCATCGAATCGCCGTACATGGAGATGAGCTGGCGCAGGAAACTGACCGGCAGCATCGTCTGGCCGCGGCTTTCCTCTTCCATGATGATCTGGGTCAGCACGTTATGGGTGATATCGTCGTCGGTCTTGGCGTCGACGACCTTGAAGTCGCGCCCCTCGCGGGTCATCGTCGCCAGATGCTCAAGCGTGATGTAGGACGAGGTCTCGGTATTATAGAGGCGCCGATTGGCGTATTTCTTGATGATGACGATTCCGTCGGCCCTGGCCTGTTTCTTCATATCGCTCCCCTGTCGCGCGACGGTCCTTTGCCGTGACTGATGCCGATGGTACGCCGCAATTTTTCGCACCGCAACACAGCCCGCGACCGTTGCCGCTGTTCCTCGACATGCTGCGCAGCGAAACCGCAGCAGATCCGGCGCGCACCGCGGCGGCGCTCGCCGGGCTCGCCGCCTATCAGCAGGCGCCACGCCCCGCCCCGCCGCCGCCGATGCCAGCACTCGCCACCGCCGGGCGCGCGTGCCTGCGTTATTATGGCGGACGCGGCCGGATGGTGGTGTTCGTGCCGTCGCTGATCAATCCGCCGGCGATCCTCGATCTCGGCGAGGCGTCGCTGGCGCGCTGGATGGCGACGCAGGGCTGCCGCGTCGCGTTGGTCGACTGGGGCGAGCCGGGTGCCGCCGATCGCGACATGGACATGACCGGCCATATCGAATCGCTGCTGCTGCCGCTGATCGAGCAGCTCGACGAGCCGCCGGTGCTGGTCGGCTATTGCCTCGGCGGGACGATGGCGCTGGCGGCGGCGGGCGCCACCCCGGTCGCGGGCCTCGCAACGATCGCCGCGCCGTGGCGTTTCGCCGGCTATGGCGAATCCGCGCCCGGCATGCTCGACCTGTGGCAGGCGGCGAAGCCGACCGCCGAGGCGCTCGGCGTGTTGCCGATGGAGGTGTTGCAGGCGGGCTTCTGGCGGCTCGATCCGGCGCGGACGATCGCCAAATATGAATCGTTCGGGCGGCTCGACCCCGAGGGTGCGGCGGCGCGCGCCTTCGTCCGGCTGGAGGATTGGGCCAATGCCGGGGCGCCGCTGCCGCTCGCCGCGGCGCGCGACCTGTTCGAGGGGTTCGTCGCCGCCGACCGGCCGGGCACCGGCGGATGGATCGTCCGCGACGCCCCCGCCTCCCCGGCCCGGCTCGACTGCCCCGCGGTCGAGTTCGTCTCGCTCACCGACCGGATCGTCCCGGCGGCCACCGCCGCGGGGCTCGCCGACCGGCGCGACCTCGGCCTCGGCCATGTCGGGATGATCGTCGGCGGGCGTGGGCGGACGATGCTGTGGGAGCCGCTCGCGCACTGGATCGCGGCGCTGCCGCCGGGTAGACACGCACCAAAGTAGGAGCAGGACCATCATGACCGAGATCGTCATCACCGCCGCCAAGCGTACCCCCGTCGGCAGCTTCCTCGGCGCCTTCGCCACCACCCCCGCGCACGAACTGGGCCGCGTCGCGATCGAGGCGGCGCTCGCCCAGGCCGGCGTCGACGGCGCCGACGTGTCGGAGGTGATCCTCGGCCAGGTGCTCACCGCGGCGCAGGGGCAGAATCCGGCGCGGCAGGCGTCGATGGCGGCGGGCATCCCCAAGGAGGTGCCGGCCTGGGGCGTCAATCAGGTGTGCGGCTCGGGCCTGCGCGCGGTCGCGCTCGCCTGTCAGGCGATCCAGACCGGCGACGCGACGATCGTCGTCGCCGGCGGACAGGAGAGCATGTCGATGAGCGCGCATGCGCAGACGATGCGCGGCGGCACCAAGATGGGCGCGGTCAGCCTCGTCGACACGATGGTGGTCGACGGCCTCACCGACGTGTTCAACGGCTATCACATGGGGATCACCGCGGAGAATCTCGCCGAGCAATATCAGGTGACGCGCGCCGACCAGGACGCCTTCTCGGTCGCCAGCCAGAACAAGGCGGAGGCCGCGCGCGGCAGCGGCCGCTTCAAGGACGAGATCGCCCCGGTGACGATCAAGGGCCGCAAGGGCGACACCGTCGTGGCGGACGACGAATATATCCGCGCCGGCGCGACGATCGAGAGCGTCGGCGGCGTACGGCCGGCGTTCAAGAAGGACGGCACCGTCACCGCCGCCAATGCGAGCGGCCTCAACGACGGCGCCGCGGCGCTGGTGCTGATGAGCCGCGCCGAGGCCGAGGCGCGCGGCACGCCGGTGCTCGCGACGATCCGGAGCTGGGCGAGCGCGGGCGTCGATCCGTCGGTGATGGGCATCGGCCCGGTGCCGGCATCGAGGAAGGCGCTGGAGAAGGCCGGCTGGACGCTCGCCGACCTCGACCTGATCGAGGCGAACGAGGCGTTCGCGGCGCAGGCGCTGTCGGTCGGCAAAGAACTCGGCTGGGATGCGGACAAGGTCAACGTCAACGGCGGCGCGATCGCGATCGGCCACCCGATCGGCGCCAGCGGCGCGCGCGTGCTGACCACGCTGCTCTACGAGATGGAAAAGCGCGATGCGAAGAAGGGGCTGGCGACCTTGTGCATCGGCGGCGGGATGGGGATCGCGATGTGCGTCGAGCGGTGACGCACATGCTGACGAATGCGCAACATGCGGACATAAAAGCTGTAATTTTTGTGTCATTTTAGCGACACTTTTGACCAAACCGCTCGATTACGACTGTTTCTGTCGCAAACCGGCTTGTCCGCTTCGGTCCGGTTGCGCCAACAAGGTCTTCTGACAAGGCGCAAAGCCTGAAAACAGGGGACTGACATGAAGACTTGGTTGCTCTCCGCGAGTGCGCTCGCGGGCGGGATGTTGCTCGCCACCACCGCCTTTGCGCAGACGGCGCCCGAAGCCGGTGCGCCGCAGGCCGGCAGCAACACCGCTGGCACGTCGATGGCAGCGCCGGATCAGGACGAGCCGGAAGCGCGTCCGGGCGAGGAAATCGTCATCACCGGTTCGCGCATCCGTTCGCCCAATGCGGTTTCGGTCGTACCGATCACCACGGTGTCGGCCGCCGAACTGACACAGACCGCGCGCACCTCAATCGGCGACGTGCTGAACGATCTGCCGCAGTTGCAGAGCACCTATAGCCAGTCGAACTCGACCCGCTTTCTCGGCACCGGTGGCCTCAATCTCCTCGATTTGCGCGGCCTCGGCACCCAGCGCACGCTGGTTGTGGTCAACGGCCGCCGTCATGTCGCGTCCGACATTCTGAACAACGCGGTATCGGTCGACGTCAATACCATCCCCACCGACCTGATCGACGGTGTCGACATCGTCACCGGCGGCAACTCGGCGGTGTATGGTTCCGATGCCATCGCCGGCGTCGTCAATTTCCGCCTGAAGCAGAATTTCGAAGGCCTGCAGATCCGCGCGCAGGGCGGCGTCAGCGACGAGAAGGACGCTGGCAGCTATTTCGTCAGCCTGACCGGCGGCAAGAATTTCGCTGACGATCGCGGCAACATCGCGATGAACGTGGAATATGCCCGCACCGAGGCGCTGTTCGCGTCAGGCCGCAAGGCTTACCGTCAAAACGATGCCTTCGTGACGACCAACGTCGATGCGGCCGGTGCCGGCGTCAGCGGCAATCTGAACTTCGACGGCATCCCCGACTCGACGTTCTTCCGCGATATCCGCGGCGCCAACATCTTCGACGGCGGCTTGGTCGCTTTCGCAGGTTCGCCCGCCGGCTCGGGCACGAACGCACGGTGCGGCCGTGACTCGCTGGGTCGCGCCTTCACCTGCAACTATCTGTTCCAGCAGGACGGCTCGCTTGTCTCGCAGACGGGCACCCGCGTCGGCGTCGCCGGTGGTTCGGTAACGGCGCCGACCGCGACCCCGACCGGCGGCTTTGTCGGCGGCAACGGCAACACCCGCCGCGAGGGCACGCTGGTCCAGCTGCTGCCGCAACTCGACCGCTATTCGGCCAATCTGCTCGGCCATTTCGCGGTCTCCGACGCGTTCGTGCCATTCTTCGAGGCGAAATACGTCCGCGTCGATTCGGTCAGCCTCGGCGGTTCGGGTCCGGCCTTCTACACGGGCTCGACGATCGACGCGCTCTACGAGCGTCCTCGTCTCGACAATCCGTTCCTCAGCGCGTCCTCGCAGGCGACGCTGGCGGCGCAGGCGTTGCAGGCGGTCAATTCGGGCATCAGCCCGACCAGTGGCGCGGCAATCACCGCCGCCCAGGCGGCCACCCTCCGCGCGCAAATCGCGGACGGCTCGTATCGCTTCATCCTGCGCAAGAACCTGACCGATCTGGGTTCGCGTCGTGAGGATGCCCGCCGCGAGACCTATCGCTTCGTCGGCGGCGTGCGCGGCGATTTCGCCGAGACGTTCAACTACGAAGTGTCGGCCAATTACGGCGAGTTCAAGGAGCGCACGCGCGTCCTCGGCAACGTCGACGTGCAGCGTCTCAGCCTCGCGCTCGACGCCGTGCGCAATCCCGCCGGGCAGATCGTCTGCGGCGCACAGTTGGACGCCAGCCGCTTCGCATTCGGCACCGACATCGGCGGCAATGCCGCCAATCTGGCCAGCGACATCGCCAATTGCCAGCCGCTCAATCCGTTCGGCCAGGGCAATATCTCGGAGGCGACGCGCAACTACGTGCTGCGGAACACCGTCTCGGAAGGCAAGATCACGCAGCTCGACCTGCTTGCCAACGTGTCGGGTGACTCCTCGAAGTTCTTCAACCTTCCGGGCGGCGCCGTCGGCTTCTCGCTCGGTGCGGAATATCGCCGCGAGACCAATTACTTCCAGGCCGATCCCTACGTCGAGGCGGGCTACACCTTCTACAATGCCCTCGCCAGGTTCGACCCGCCCTCGTTCGAGGTGAAGGAAGCGTTCGGCGAGCTGCGCGTCCCGCTGCTCAAGGACATTACGCTCATCAAGGAGCTGACCTTCGGCGCCGCCGGGCGCGTGTCCGACTACAAGGGCTCGGCGGGCACGGTCTATACCTACAACCTGAACGGCACCTACGCGCCGGTTGAAGGGCTGCGCTTCCGTGCCAATTACGGTCGCTCGGTCCGCGCACCGAACCTGACCGAACTGTATGCATCGGCCGGCCAGAATTTCGCGCCCGGTTTCGCCGATCCGTGCTCGGCCGACAATCTGGGCCGTGGTACGCAGTTCCGCGCGGCCAATTGCGCGGCGGCGGGCATTCCGACGACGTACAACTTCCAATATGCCCAGTCTTTGGAAATCCTGAGCGGCGGCAACCCCGACCTGCGGGCGGAGAAGTCCGACTCCTACACCTACGGCGCGGTGATTTCGCCGACGTTCACGCCGGGGCTGATCCTGTCGGTCGATTACTACAACATCAAGGTGAACAACGTCATCAATTATGCGGGCGCGCAAGCAACCGTGAACAATTGCTACGATTCGCCGTCGCTGACCAACAATCAGTTCTGCGCGCAGTTCAACCGCGTCGCAGCCGGCGCGACCGGACCGAACGGCGAACAGCCGTTCCGTATCATCGAGGGTAATCTTGCCGACAATCCGCTCAACTATGCGAGCCTGAAGCGGCGCGGTATCGATGCCAACCTGAGCTATGCGCGCAGCTTCGGCGACACGCGTCTCTCGGGTCAGGTGATCTATACCCACATCCTGGAGAGCAGCAGCTTCCTCAACCCGTTGCAGCCGTCGTTCGCGGATACGACGGTCGGTGAGCTGGGCTATCCCAAGGATCAGGTGCAGGTGAACCTGGGGGCGGACTTCGGCATCGTCACGTTGGATACGCAGTTCCGCTACCTGTCGAAGCAGTCGGTCGGCGCGATCGAGAACCGCATCGCCTTCCAGGGCCGTCCGCCGCAGAACCTCGACGATTTCAGCACGCCTTATTATCCGGACGTGCTGTACATCGGCATGAAGCTCGGCTTCGACGTCGGTGAACGGTCCAGCTTCTACATCGGCGTCGACAATCTCACCGATCGTCTACCGCCGCTGGGGGCGACGGGCATCGGTGCGGGCAGCGCCATCTTCGACAACATCGGACGCCGCATGTATGCGGGCGTGACCGCGCGCTTCTAAGCGACGCCGTAGCGTGAAAATCGAGGGCCGGTGGTTTCCACCGGCCCTTTTTTCGTCCAGTCTCCACCGATGCAGAACGACCCGATGGGCGCCGTAGACGCGATGCTGCGAAGCGGCCGCGTCGCCGACGCCACCGCGACCGTTGCAAGGCTCGCGGCGGCGGGGCATGGCGGCGCGCTTTTCCAACAGGCGCTGTGGCAGCTTCAGGGCCACCCCCTGCCCCGCGACCTGGCCGCTGCCCGACTTGCGTTGCGGCAGGCCGCGGATTGCGGTCATGGCGAGGCGCGGCTCGTCGAGATCACGCTTGCGGCGAACGGCACCGGTGCGGCCGCCGATTGGCCCGCTGCGATGCGACTGCTTGCGGCCGCCAACGCGGCGGGCGACCCGCACGCGCGCTACCTGCACGGGCTGCTGTCGGCGATGGCGATCGACGGCGACGGCCATCCGACCACGCCGCTCCTCGTCGAACCACTGACCGACGACCGCAGCGTGCGACGAGTGCGCGGTGCGCTGAGCGTCGCCGAGTGCACGCATATTGCCAATGCCGCCAGCGACCTGCTGGCTCCCGCCGTCGTCGTCGACCCGCGGACCGGCCGCCACGTGCCCCATCCAATCCGCACCTCGGATGCGGGCGTGCTGAGCCCGCTGCGCGAGGACCCGGTCATCCGTGCGATCAACGTCCGGATCGCCGCGCTCAGCGACACCCAGGTGGCGCAGGGCGAGGCGTTGACCGTCCTGCGCTATCGCCCCGGCCAGCAGTTCCGCCTCCACGCCGACGTCCTGCCCCAGGTGCGCAACCAGCGCGTCGCGACGGTCCTCGTCTATCTCAACGACGGCTTCGGCGGCGGCGAGACGACGTTCCCCGACCACGGCCTGACCATCCGCCCGAAGGCGGGCGATGCGATCATCTTCGACAATGTCGACGCGCAGGGCCGGCCGTTGGCCACCGCCCGCCACGCCGGCGAGCCCGTCCGCAGCGGCGTCAAATGGCTGGCGACGCGATGGATCCGGGCGCGGCCGTTCGACGTATGGACCGGCCCCGAAACGGCCTGATCACCCCCATTGCCGCGCATACCGCTGCCCCAGCAGCGTCAGCAGCTCATATTGCGACATCCCGCTCGCTGCCGCCGCCGCCGGCAGCGCGAAGTCGAGCGTGATCCAGTCGCCCTCCGCCAGATTCGGCGCGGCGGTGACGTCGATCGCCATCAGGTCCATCGAGACCCGCCCGATCACCGGCAGCGCCCCCCCGCCCGCCCGGCCGCGGTCGGAGAAGCCGCGGACATAGCCGTCGGCATAGCCGAGGTTAAGGATCGCCACTTCGGTCACACGCGGCGCGGTCCAGGTGGCGTTGTAGCCGACCGTCTCGCCGGCGGGGACGGTGCGGCGTTGCAGCACCTGCGCCTCGGGCGTCGCCACCTGGCGGATCGTGCCCGCGAATTCCGGCCGGACGATGCCGCCGTACAGCGCGATTCCCGGGCGGGTGAGATCGAAGGCGTACCCCGCCCCGAGCGCGATACCGGCGGAATTGGCGAGGCTCATCCGGCGCGCGCCCGTCACCCCCGCCAGCGCCGCGAAGGCGGCGCGCTGGCGATCGTTCATCGCGCTGTCCTCGTCGGCGCAGGCGAGATGGCTGATCAGCGTCTCGATCGTCAGCCCGTCGAGCAGGCCGTCGCGCACCGCCGCCGGCGAGACGCCGAGCCGGTTGATCCCGGTGTCGACCATCACGTCGCAGGCACCGCCGCCCGCCGCGCGCCAGCGCGCGACCTGCGTCTCGCTGTTGAGCACCGGGCGCGCGATGCCCTGCCGCGCCAGCGGCATGTCCTCGGCGCGGACGCCGTGCAGCACCGACAAAGGCAGGCCGAGCGGCGCCAGCCGCGCCGCCTCGGCCCAGCTCGCGACGAAGAAGTCGCGGCAGCCGGCGGCGGCGAGCTGCCCTGCGACCTCGCTCGCGCCGAGGCCGTAGCCGTCCGCCTTGATTGCCGCGCCGCACGCCGCCGTGCCGCTCATCCGGTCGAGCGCGCGCCAATTGTCGGCGAGGGCATGGCGGTCGAGGCGGAGGCGGAGGGGAGCGGTCACGCCGGGGCGTGTAATCGCCCCGGCTGCCGGCGTCGAGCCACGCCGGTTCAATCGAGCCGCGCGCGCACCCCGATCCACAGCGTCCGGGGGGTCGCGCGCTCGACGATATTGGCGCCGCTGATCCCCGCCTCGACGCGCGCGTCGAAGACGTTCTCGGCCCGCGCCTCGATCGTCAGCACGCGCGTCACCGGCAGCGCGGCATAGCCGTCGAGCGTCGTCGCGGGGGCGAGGCTGCGACTGTTCTGGTCGTCGTCGAACTGGCGCGCGACGTGACGCAGCGTCGCCGAGACGGCCGCACGCCGCTGCCGCCAGCCGAGCGTCCCGGATATCGCGTCACGGGGCGTCTGCGCCGGACGCAGACCGTCGAGC
The DNA here is from genome assembly GCF_000764535.1 of Sphingomonas taxi. NCBI lineage: Bacteria > Pseudomonadati > Pseudomonadota > Alphaproteobacteria > Sphingomonadales > Sphingomonadaceae > Sphingomonas > Sphingomonas taxi. The sequence continues at coordinate 2,300,069 of NZ_CP009571.1, forward strand.
GCCACCGCCGCGCCCGAGGCGCGGACGCGTGCGTCGACATGGCTCCACGAGGCGAGCGCGGTGAACGGCCCGGTCGCATAGCGCGCATCGACCTCGACGCCGGTCGAGCGGATCGCGTCGAGGTTGCGGCGGACACGCATGGCGCTGGTCGGCGTCGCGGCGAGCGTCACGTTGGCGATCGCATCGTCGAGCTGGTTGTGGAACAGCGTCGCGGCGAGGCTGGCGTCGGCGAAGGGCGTCAGCGTCACGCCGCCCTCGATCCCCGTCAGCCGCTCGGGCGAGAGGCCGGCATTGGCGGCGGTGACGTCATTGCCGACGCGGAAGGGGCGATAGAGTTCGTTGAGCGTCGGCAGCCGCCAGCCACGATAGGCCGCCGCGCGCACCGTCACCGCCGCGGCGGCGCGCCACGCGGCGCCGAGCCGGCCAGTGAATTCACTGCCGTCGCGATCGGCGAAGCGATTGTCGGTCAGCGCCGCACCGCCGGCGAGCGGGCGCTCGCGAAGAAAGCCGCCGTCGATCCGCCACCAATCGATACGCCCCGCCCCGGTCAGCGTCAGGTCGCCGAGCGCGACGCTGCCGTCGGCGAACAGACCCTGGGTGCGGGTCGATCCGCCCGCCTCGCGGCGGCGGGTCGGGCTGGCGTTGACGAAGGTGAACAGTTCCTGCGTCTTGCCGGAGACGTCGCGGATGTCGGCGCCGAGCCGCAGGTCGATCGCCTCGCCGACCGGCGGCTGCACCTCCAGCCGCGCGCCGAGCCCGGTGGCGGGCGTGTTATATTGGTTCAGCGACTGGCTGACGGTCGTCCGCGCCGCGTTGATGCTGGCGAAGCTGGAGGCGAAGGCACGGGTCTGCAGATAGGCGAGCGCCGACCAGCCCCAGGCGCCGCGGCCGACGAGGCGCAGGCTGGCGTCGGCGCCGTCCGACCGGTTCGCGGTGAACGCCGTGCCGCGGTCGCGCCGGTCGGTGAAGGCGCTGACGTTGGCCTGCACCTCGGTCGACGGCGCGACGGTCACGACGGTACGCAGCGCCCCCGATGCCTGTTCGTAGGGCGCGGCGCGGTCGACCGGGCCGCGGCTCGATGCGACCGTCGGCACGAAGCCGTCGCCGCGCGCATAAGCCCCCGACAGCGTCGCGAAGCCGCCGTCGCGGACCAGCGCCGCGGCGCCCTGCGCCTCGATCGAATCGCGGCTGCCGTAGAACAGGCTGGCGTCGAGCGGCGCGAGCTGGTCGGGGGTGGCGCTGTCGAGCTGGACGGTGCCGGCGAGCGCACCGGGGCCGAAATAGCCGCTGCCGCCGCCGCGCGTCACCCGCACCTGCCCCAGCCGCCCCGTGGCATAGGCCGGAAATGCGACCCAGCCGCCGAACGGATCGGCCTGCGGCACGCCGTCGAGGATCAGCAGCGCACGGCTGGAGGCATTGCCGCCGATCCCGCGCAGGGTGATGCCCTGGCTGGTGGGATTAGCGGTGCGACTGTCGGACCGGCGGAACTGCTGCAAGCCGGCGACATCGGCGAGCACGCTTTCCAGCCGCGCGCTGGCATTGGCCTGAAGCCGGTCGCGATCGATTGTGACGATGTCGAAGGCGCGCTCGCCGGGCGAATCGGGCAGGCCGCGGCCGGTGACGACGATATCGGGCGCGACGTCGGGATCGGCCTGCGCCAGCGCAGGGACGGCGATCGCCGAGGCGAACAGGACGGCGGTGGAAAGCAGAAGACGCATCGCGCCCCCTTGGCGGTTTCCGGCGCCGAGGAGAATGACAAACCTCGCTTATTCAGAGCGGTGTACCGGCCACCTTGCGCGGTATGTGACATCGACGTTGCAAGGACGACGCGGATCGGGAACGATCCCGGTCGCGCTGCGCTTGCTGCGGACTCGAAGGAGATGGTCATGGCGGTTCCTTATTCTCTCCCGCCCGCGTCAGTGTCGCAGGGGGCGTCGCGATGAGCCGGCCGGTGCTCGGCGCGTCGGCGCTGCGCGACGAACTCAACCAGGCGGCGCTCCGCCTGTCGCTCGACAGCGAAGGCGCGAGGATCGAGTTCATGCTGCCGACGCTCGCCGATCCCTGGGACGGCGCGTCCGGCCACAATTGGGACGTCCAGGCCTTCTGCCCCGAGGAGCTCGATGCAATCGCGCGCCGCGCGGTCGAGGAGGTCGCCGCGGACTGGGACCTCGACCCGCACAACACCGAGGATGACGTGACGTTCGTCGCCGATCGCTGACCGCGCCTTATCGTCTCTTGCGTCGCAGGTGCGCGACCGGCGCGACGTGCACCATTGTCGCGGAGCGATCGGGTCCCTAGAATAACTCTGACAATTTCCGAGAGAGGTATTTCCATGATCGACGGCGCCCTGCTGATCGGTGGCGAAGCACGCCAGGCCGCGAACCGGTTCACCGCGGTGAATCCGGCAAGCGGCGAGACGCTGACCCCGGACTTCTCGTCGGCGAATGCCGATGCGGTGGCCGAGGCCTGCACGCTCGCCGAAGACGCGTTCGCGACCTATGCCGCGACCGACCTCGAATCGCGTGCCGCGTTCCTCGAGGGCATCGCGCAGAACATCCTCGACATCGGCGACGAACTGATCGAGCGCGCGATGGCGGAGAGCGGCCTGCCGCGCGCCCGCCTCGAGGGCGAGCGCGGCCGCACCGTCGGCCAGCTCAAGCTGTTCGCCGGCGTCGTGCGCCAGGGCGACTTCCTCGACGCGACGATCGACCCTGCGCTGCCCGACCGCGCGCCGCTGCCGCGCCCCGACCTGCGCCGCGTCAATCTGGCGATCGGCCCGGTCGCGGTATTCGGCGCGTCCAACTTCCCGCTCGCGTTCTCGGTGGCGGGCGGCGACACCGCCTCGGCGCTCGCCGCCGGCTGTCCGGTGGTGGTGAAGGGTCATCCCTCGCATCCCGGCACCGGCGAGCTGGTCGCGCGCGCGATCCAGAAGGCCGTCGCGGACGCCGGCCTGCCCGCAGGCGTCTTCTCCTATCTGCCCGGCGAGACCAACGAGCTGGGCGGCGCGCTGGTCGCCGATCCGCGCATCCAGGCGGTGGGCTTCACCGGTTCGCGCGGCGGCGGCCTCGCCCTCGTCCGCATCGCCGCCAAGCGCGATGAGCCGATCCCGGTCTATGCCGAAATGTCGAGCATCAACCCGGTCGTCCTCTTCCCCGCCGCGCTCGCCGCACGCGGGGCGGCGCTGGCCAAGGAGTTCGTCGGGTCGCTGACGATGGGCGCCGGCCAGTTCTGCACCAACCCCGGCCTCGTGCTGGCGGTCGACGGCCCCGATCTCGACGCGTTCGTCGAGGCAGCGGGTTCGGCCCTGACCGACAGCGCGCCGGCGACGATGCTGTCGCCCGGTATCCACGCCAGCTTCGAGCAGGGCGTCGCGGCGCTCGCCGGCCATGAGGCGGTGCGCACCGTCGCGCGCGGCAAGTCCGGCGAGGGCGTCAACCAGGCGGTCGGCGCCTTCTTCGAGACGACCGCCGACCAGTTCCTCGCCGACGTCAAGCTCTCGCACGAGGTGTTCGGCTCGTCGTCGATGCTGGTACGCTGCCGCGACCTTCCCGAGATCGCCTTGGTGATCGCCAAGCTGGAAGGCCAGCTCACCGCGACGCTGCAGGTCGATCCCGCCGACGAGGCGGAGGCGGCGAAGCTGGTGCCGGTGATCGCGCGCCGCGTCGGCCGCATCCTGGCGAACGGCTGGCCGACGGGTGTCGAGGTGGCGCCGGCGATGGTCCACGGCGGTCCCTTCCCGGCGACGAGCGACGGGCGGACGACGTCGGTCGGCACGCTCGCGATCGCGCGCTTCCTGCGTCCGGTCTGCTTCCAGAACCTCGCGCCGGCGCTGCTGCCCGAGGCGCTGCACGACGACAATGGCTGGGGTATCGCCCGTCGCCTCGACGGCAAGCGCGAGGCGAGCCCGCGGTAAAGGCGGACCGACTCCTCCCTCGCTTAGGCGGGGGAGGATCGGCGGTAGCGTAGGGCTGCACCCGTTCCCCACCCACCCGTCACCCCGGACTTGTTCCGGGGTCCACCGGGCTGCTGGGGTACGGCTGGAGGCCCATGCCGTTCCCCTCGCCCCGACGTACCGCCAGAAAGAGCCGCGGCATCTGCAACCCTCACCCGTGCTCCTGCGAAAGCAGGAGCCCAGGATTCCGCACACCGTCAGCCGTTGCTCTGCTTGGCCCTGGGTTCCTGCGTTCGCAGGAACACTCCGATAGGAACCCGGCGGACGCTTGGACGCGCCCGGAACGGGTAGCCCTACAGCGCGACCGGCGTCACCGGCACGCCCGCGACGCCGGGATCGAAGGCGAACAGATTGCCCGCCTCGGGCTGATCCGCCAGCGCCGCTTCGTCGAGCCCCTTGCGCGCACTCGTCGCATAAGCGGTGCGCAGATCGGGGCCGCCGAAGGCGATCTTGGTGATGTTCGATGCCGGCAATCTGACCGTGCCGATCAGTTTGCCCGACGGGTCGTAGCGCCGCACGCCCCAGCCGCCCCATAGCGCGACCCAGAGACACCCCTCGGCATCGACCACCGAACCGTCGGGATGGCCGGCGCCTTCCTCGATCGTCACGAACGGCGTGGCCGCGCCGAGCGTGCCGTCGGCACCGATCGTCGCGCGCCAGATCGTCTTGCCGATCGTGTCGGTGTGGTAGAGCGTCGTGCCGTCGCCGGCGATCGCCGGGCCGTTGGTGATGCACACCGGTGCGAGGCCGCTGTCGGTGACGATGCCGGCAGCATGGCGGTAGACGCGGCCGCTCATGTCGGTCTCGGCATCGTCCATCGTGCCGAACCAGATGCGCCCCGCGCCGTCGGTCGCGGCGTCGTTGAGCCGGTTGCCGGCGGGATCGCCCTCCGGCCGGGCGAGGAAGGTGAAGCTGCCGTCCGCCGGATCGAAGCGGTGCAGCCCGGTGCGCAGGCCGGCGATCATCCCGCCGTCGGCGCTCGGCAGCATCCAGCCGACCTGATCGGGCGCATCCCAGCGCCGCGCCTCGCCCGTCGCCGGGTCGAACCGGTGGATGTGGCGGCTCTTGATGTCGACGAACCACAAAGCCTGCTCGCGCGCCACCCAGACCGGGCCCTCGCCGAGGATCGCCTGCACCGGCAGGACGGTACGGACATTGTGATCGGTCATCGCGCAATTCCTCTCCACTTGGGGTCGCGCGCTCCATCCACCGAAGCGCGGCTTTCGTCTAGTCTGACAAAAGCCGCGCGCGGGCTCAATCCATGTCGAACAGATCGCGATACTGGCGCGGCTGCGAGCGCAGATACTGGTCGGGCGCCTTGACGTGCGCGCCGAGATGCGCGGCGGCATGCCACGGCCAGCGCGGATCGTAGAGGATGGTGCGGGCGAGCGCGATCATATCGGCGTCGCCGGTGCCGACGATCGCCTCCGCCTGTTCGTAATCGGTGATGAGCCCGACCGCGACCACCGGCAGGCCGCAGCCCTGTTTGACCGCGCGGGCGAGCGGCACCTGATAGCTCGGGCCGGTCGGAATCTGCTGGCGCGGGTCGAGCCCGCCGCTCGACACGTGGATCGCCGCGCAGCCGCGCGCCTCGAGCGCACGGGCGAAAGCGACGGTCTGCTCGGCATCCCAGCCGCCCGCGACCCAGTCGCTGCCCGAGACGCGCATCGTCACCGGCTTGTCGGCGGGGAAAGCGGCGCGGACGGCGTCATGGACTTCGAGCGGGAAGCGCATGCGGTTATCGAGGCTGCCGCCATAATCGTCGGTGCGCCGGTTGGAGAGCGGCGAGAGAAACTGATGCAGCAGATAGCCGTGCGCGCCATGGAGCTGCACCGCGTCGATGCCGAGCCGCGCGGCGCGGCGGGCCGATTCGGCGAAGGCGTCGACGAGCCGCTTAAGATCGTCCTCGGTCAGTTCGGTCGGCGGATTCTCGCCCTCGGCGAAGGGCAGCGGCGACGGTGCGACCGTCTGCCAGCCGTCGGCGTGGTCGCGCGCGATCTGCTTGCCGCCCTTCCATGGCAGGTCGGTCGATGCCTTGCGGCCGGCATGGGCGAGCTGGATCGCGATCGGCATATCCGAATGGCGGCGGATCGATTCGAGCACGCGGGCCATCGCCGCCTCGGTCGCATCGTCCCACAGGCCGACGTCGCCATAGGTGATCCGCCCCTCGGGGACGACCGCGGTCGCCTCGATCGTCAGCAGGCCGGCGCCGGACAAAGCGAGATGGCCGAGGTGGATCAGATGCCAGTCGGTCATCCGACCGTTCTCGGCGGAATATTGGCACATCGGCGCGATGACGATGCGGTTGGACAGGGTTGTGCTGCCGATGGTGATCGGCTGGAACAGGGCAGAAGACATGGAGACCTCGCGTGGGGGACGGAGGCGTTACGCTTCGGCGCCCGTTTGGTGCCTTGCGGGCAGGCTGACGCGTGCCTCCAGCCCGCCGCCGTCGCGCTCGGCGAGCGTCAGCCGGCCGCCGTGCAGTTCGGCGAGCTCGCGGACGATGGCGAGGCCGAAGCCATGGCCCTCGCCACGCTCGTCGAGCCGCACACCCGGCTCGGTGACGCGGGTGCGCTCGGCGGCGGGGATGCCGGGGCCGTCGTCGGCGACGATCAGGTCGAGACGACGCGCATCGCTGGACTGCGCGCGCACTTCGACCCTCACCTCCGCGCGGGCATGGCGCGCGGCATTATCGAGGAGGTTGCCAAGCAGTTCGTCGAAATCCTGCGCATCCATCGCCGCGGCCGGATCGCCCGCGACCGCATGCGTCACCGCGATGCCGCGCGCGGCGTGGAGCCGGCCGATCGCCACCGCGAGATCGGCGACCGCCGGCGCGACGCGGGTGCTGGCGCGCGTATCGCCGGTGCCAGCGCGCGCACGCGACAGATGGTGGCGGATCGTGGCGTCGATCCGCGCGACCTGCGCCGCGGCGGCCGGATCGTCGCGCAGCGCGAGCGCGAGCGTCGCCACCGGCGTCTTGAGCGCATGGGCGAGATTGGCGGCGGACTGGCGCGCGGTGGCGAGCGCCGCGGCGCGATCGGCGGCGAGCGCGTTGAGTTCCGTCGCGAGGCCGCGCAACTCGACCGGCTGGTCCTCGTCGACCTCGGTCCGCGTGCCGTCGCGGATCGCGGCGACCTGCGCGCGCATCCGGGCGAGCGGACGCAAGCCGAGCCGCAACTGCACGATCGTCGCGACCGCGAGGAGACCGGCGAGGATTGCCAGCGCGGCGAGCAGCGGCACCAGTGCGTCGCGCAACGGCCGTGCGATCACGGCGCGCGGCGCGACCGCGAGCAGCGATACGTCGCCGCGCCCGGTCTGCATCACCAGCCTACGGGCATGGACGCTGCGCCCGGCCCGATCCTCGCCTTCGAGCACCTGCGGCGCATCGGCTTCGTCGCGCAGCATCGGCGGCCCCGGTGGTCCCGGCAGCGGACCGTCGCCCGGCCCCGGCCCGCCATGCAGCCGCGGCGTATCGGTCGAGCCGATCGCGCCGTCCGGCCCCTCGATCCGCCAATGCCAGCCGCGCCCCGCCTCCAGCGCCCCCGCCCGCGCGGTCAGCTGCGCGCGATCGACGCGGCCGTCGCGATCGACCGTGCTGGCGAGCAAAGCGATCTCGGCATCGAGCCGGCGGTCGATCCCCTCGGTGACGACGCGTTCGAGCACGCCGCCGATCGCCCAGCCGGCGATGCCGAGCGCGGCGAGGATCGCCACCGCCGACAGCAGCAACATGCGGCCCTGAATCGATCTGGGCATCGTCTCAGCCCTCGCCGCAGGTCAGGCGATAGCCGCGGCCGCGGATCGTCTCGATCATCTCGGCGCCGATCTTGCGGCGCAGCCGGCCGACGATCACCTCGAGGCTGTTCGAATCGACATCGGCATCGCCTTCGTAGACACGTTCGAGCAGGTCGAGCCGCTCGATCACCGCCTCGCGCCGCAGCATCAGCGCCGACAGCACGCGCCATTCGAACGCGGTGAGCTTGAGCGGCAGGCCGTCGAGCTCGAAATGGCCGATCTGCGTATCGAACGACAGCCGCCCGCAGGCGAGCACCGGCTGCGCATGGCCGGCGGCGCGGCGGACCAGCGCGCGCAGCCGCATCACCAGTTCCTCGACGCGGAACGGCTTGACCAGATAATCGTCGGCGCCCGCCTTGAAGCCCGCCACCTTGTCCGACCAGCCGTCGCGCGCGGTGAGGATCAGCACCGGCAGCGCGCGCCCCGCCGCGCGCCAGTCGCGCAGCACGGCGATGCCGTCCTTGCCGGTCAGCCCGAGGTCGAGCACCGCGGCGTCGTAGCTTTCGGTCTCGCCGAGATGGCCGGCGTCGATGCCGTGGGCGACGAGGTCGACCGCGAAATGCTCGGCGCGCAGCGCGCGCGCGATCGCCGGGCCCAGGTCGGAATCGTCTTCGACAAGCAAGATGCGCATGATGTGGCCCTATCCTCCCCCACTAAACCGAAACTGAACCGCCCGGTTCAGCGGGGGTCGGACGAATCACCCTAGAAGCCGGTCATCGACAAACGAAGGAGACGATCGATGGCAAGACTACATATCGGCACCCGCCAGCGCCTGGCACTCGGTGCAGCCGCGCTGGTCGCGGTCGGCGCCGCCGGCGGCGCGGGCGCAGTCGCCCTCACCCGCCCGAGCATCGAGATGGCCCCGACGGTCGCAACGCCGATCGCCAAGCTGGCGAGCAGCGGCGGCATCGTCACGGTGAAGGGCCGTGTCGCGGAGGTGTTCGGCGACCGGTTCGTGGTGCAGGACGGCAGCGGCCGGGCGATGATTGACGCGGGCCGCGACGGTACCGCCAACGTCACCCGCGGCAATGCGGTGCTGGTGCAGGGCCGCTATGACGAGGGGCAGTTGCGCGCGCACTTCCTCGTCGGCCCCTCGGGTCAGGTGAGCGAAGTCGGTCCGCGGCCCGGTCCGCATGGTCCGGGTGGCCCCGGCGGCCCGGGTGGGCCGGGCGCAGGTCGCCCCGACGGCCCGCCGCCGCCCCCGCCGGGTGCCGGTCCCGCCGGAACGCCGCCGCCCCCGCCGCCCCCGCCGCCCCCGGGCGCCGGTCGCGACGCACCGCCGCCCCCGCCGCCGCCCGCCAACGGTAGCGCCGTGCCGCCGCCGCCGCCCGCGGCCAATGCTCCGGCCGCGGCACCGGCCCCGGCACCCACGCCGGCGCGCTGAAGCAGGAAGGACCGGTCGCCCCGTGCGGCCGGTCCTTTTGCTTTGCGGATGGGTCGGGGTTCACGCGAAGACGCGAAGACGCGAAGCCGTCGCGTCCGCAAAGCCACCGTCGATCATCACGCGCGATTCCACCAACGATGCAGCGAGTGATTGCGTTGCGCGCCGCCCTCCCCCACATAGGTCCGTAATACACCAATGGGGAACCAATGGCCGATCCATATCAAACCTTGGGCGTCGCCCGCGGCGCGTCCGAGGCGGACATCAAGAAAGCGTATCGCAAGCTTGCCAAGGAACTGCATCCCGACCGCAACAAGGACAATCCCAAGGCGTCGGAGCGGTTCAGCCAGGTCACCAATGCCTACGACCTGCTGAGCGACAAGGACAAGCGCGCCCGCTTCGACCGCGGGGAGATCGACGGCGACGGCAATCCCGCCGCGCCCTTCGGCTATGGCGGCGCCCGGCCCGGCACCGCACGCGGCGGCCCCGGCGGGTTCAGCAGCGCCGGCTATGAATTCGGCACCGGCGGCGACGCCGATATGAGCGACATCTTCGAAGGCCTGTTCGGCGGCGGCCAGACGCGCGGCGGCGGCGGCTTCGCCAGCGGCTTCGGCCGGCGCCCGCAGCCCAAGGGCGCCAACATCACCTATCGGCTGCAGGTGCCCTTCGTCGACGCAGCGACGCTGGCGCCGCAGCGCGTGACGCTCGGTGACGGCAAGACGATCGACCTCAAGCTGCCCGCTGGCGTCGAAAGCGGCACGCAGATGAAGCTCGCCGGCAAGGGCGAGCCGGGTCCCGGCGGCGCGGGCGATGCGATCGTCTCGATCGAGGTGCAGCCGCACCGCTTCTTCACCCGCGATGGCGACGACGTCCGGCTCGACCTGCCGCTCACGCTCAAGGAAGCGGTGGCGGGCGGCTCGGTGCGCGCGCCGACGGTCGACAAGCCGGTGATGCTGACGATCCCGAAGGGGACCAGTTCGGGTAAGACGCTGCGCCTGAAGGGCAAGGGCTTCCACAAGAAGGATGGTACGCGTGGCGACCAGCTCGTCACGCTGATGATCGACGTGCCCGCGGATGATGCAGCCTTGCAACAGTTCGTCGCCGGTTGGAACGATGCACGGAACCCGCGCGGGGCCATGGGCGTCTGACGCCGACGTGACCGAAACCGCAGCCCTTACGCCCGAAGACCGGGCGCATCAGCGCCACGGCGCCCGCCACCAGCTCGCCAAGCTGAAGCCCGGCCCGGCCGCCTGGGAGATCACCAAGCGCGCCGTGCTCGGGGTGTTCAACGACGGCTTCATCCACGCCGGCAACCTCGCCTATCTCGCGCTGATGACGGTGTTCCCGTTCTTCATCACCGCCGCGGCGGTGCTGTCGCTGCTCGGCCAGAGCGCCGAGACGCAGCGTGCGGTCGCCTCGTTCCTGCACGTGCTGCCGCCCAACGTCGCCGACATCCTGCGCAAGCCGATCGCCGACGTGCTCGTCGCGCGGACGGGATCCTTGCTGTGGCTGGGCGGGCTGGTCGGGCTGTGGACGGTCGGCAGCTTCGTCGAGACGATCCGCGACATCTTCCACCGTGCCTATGGCGTGAAGGCGAGCGTGCCGTTCTGGCGCTCGCGTCTGTCCTCGTCCGGGGTCATCATCCTGTCGGTCATCATCGCGCTGATGAGCTTCCTCGTTCAGGGTATCCTGACCGCGGCGGAACAGTTCATCTATCGCCTGCTGCCCTTCGCCGAGGGCGTCGCGGGCTGGGTCGGCCTGTCGCGGGTGATTCCCGGGCTGGTGATGTTCGGCGCGCTCTATCTGCTCTTCTATTCGGTGACGCCGTCGAAATACCGTTACTCCAATTGCCGCAAATGGCCCGGCGCGGCCTTCACCACCGTCTGGTGGGTCGGCATGACGACGCTGCTGCCCTGGGTGCTCGGGCAATTGGGCGGCTACGACCTGACCTATGGCAGCCTTGCCGGCGTCGTCGTCATGCTGCTGTTCTTCTATTTGATCGGACTGGGGTTGGTGTTCGGCGCGCATCTCAACGCGGCACTGGCGGAACCCCCCGAACCGGCGCTACAGGGGGCGTCAACGACAGCGGAGGCGAAGACGGCGTGACGGGTTTGATGGCGGGCAAGCGCGGGCTTATCATGGGCCTGGCGAACGACAAGTCGCTGGCCTGGGGTATCGCGAAGCACTTGTCCGAACATGGCGCCGAGCTCGCCTTTTCGTATCAGGGCGCGGCGATGGAGAAGCGGGTGCGCCCGCTTGCCGAGCAACTGGGCGTCGCGCGGCTGTTCGACTGCGACGTGTCCGACATGGCGGCGCTCGACGCGACCTTCGCGGCGCTGGAAGCGGAATGGCCGACGATCGACTTCGTCGTCCATGCGATCGGCTTCTCCGACAAGTCGCAGCTGCGCGGACGCTATTACGACACGACGCTCGACAATTTCCTGATGACGATGAACATCTCGGCCTATTCGCTGGTCGCGGTGGCGCAGCGCGCGCGCAAGCTGATGCCCGAGGGCGGCTCGATCCTGACGCTGACCTATTATGGCGCCGAGAAGGTCATCCCGCATTACAACGTGATGGGCGTCGCCAAGGCGGCGCTGGAGACCAGCGTCAAATATCTCGCGGTCGACCTCGGCCCCGACAATATCCGCATCAATGCGATCTCCGCCGGCCCGATCCAGACGCTGGCGGCGCGCGGCATCGGCGACTTCAACTATATCCTCAAGTGGAACGAGCTGAACGCGCCGCTGCGCCGCACCGTGACGATCGAGGATGTCGGCGGCGCCGGCCTGTATATGCTGAGCGATCTGGCGAGCGGCGTCACCGGCGAGATCCACCATGTCGACGCCGGCTATAACGTGATCGGCATGAAGGCCGAGGACGCGCCGGATATCGCGCTGGCGTAATGCCGACGATCCACCGCGAATACGGCCTGAATTTCGTGGTGTATGTCGACGATCATCCGCCACCGCACGTCCATGTCACCGGCCGCGGGGTGGCGAAGATCGAGCTCGAGCCCGATGTCGTAATCGTGGAGACGCGTAATTTGTCCAAGGCCGATGTCGCGAAAGCGCTGGCCGTGGTATCGTTGCGGCGCGACGCAATGCTGGAAGCGTGGAAGCGAATACATGGTTGAGTTGACCGACGAAGAGTTCGAGGCAGCCAGGGAGCGCGGTCGCGCGCTCTTCGAAACCGAGCCGCATGCCAAAGCGGTCCGTCACGATCTCAAGTCCGGCATGACCGTTGTCGAACTCTACAACGGCTGCACCTTCGCTTTCCCGCCGCGGCGATTGCAGGGGCTGGAAAACGCCAGCGACCAAGATCTGCTGGCGGTAGAGGTCAACGGCCTGGGTTATGGCCTGCATTGGGAAGCCCTCGATGCGGATTACACCGTCGGCGGATTAATGGCGGGACGGTTCGGCACGCCCGCCTTCATGGAGCGCGAGCGCGCGCGGCTGCGGGCGATACTCGACAATGATCCCAGGTATCACGCTGCATGAGCATCAACAGTTTCGGCCATCTGTTCCGCTTCACCACTTGGGGCGAGAGCCACGGGCCTGCGATCGGCGCGGTCGTCGACGGCTGCCCGCCGGGCATCGCACTTGCCGAGGCGGATATCCAGCCTTGGCTCGACAAGCGCCGCCCCGGTACGTCGCGCTTCACCACGCAGCGGCGCGAGCCGGATCAGGTGCGCATCCTGTCGGGCGTGTTCGAGGGCCGCACCACGGGCACGCCGATCAGCCTGATGATCGAGAACGTCGACCAGCGTTCGAAGGATTATTCGGAGGTCGCGCTCGCCTATCGCCCCGGCCATGCCGATTACGCCTATGACGCCAAATACGGTTTCCGCGACTATCGCGGCGGCGGACGCTCGTCGGCGCGCGAGACCGCGTCGCGCGTCGCGGCGGGCGCGGTGGCGCGCGCGGTGATCCCGCAGGTGCGCATCCGCGGCTGGGTCGAGGCGATCGGCGGCGACGCCATCGATTATGCCGCGTTCGACGATGCGGCGATCGACGCCAATCCCTTTTTCTGCCCCGATCCCGCCGCCGCCGCGCGCTGGGAGGCGCTGGTCGACGGCGCACGCAAGGCGGGATCGTCGCTCGGCGCGGTCGTCGCCTGCGAGGCGACGGGGGTTCCCGCCGGATGGGGCGCGCCGCTCTACGCCAAACTCGACGCCGAACTGGCGCACGCCTGTATGGGGATCAACGCGGTCAAGGGCGTCGAGATCGGCGACGGCTTCGCCGCTGCGGCGCTGACCGGCGAGGCCAATGCCGATGCGATGCGTCCGGGCGCGGACGGCCCCGATTTCCTCGCCAACCATGCCGGTGGCATCACCGGCGGCATCACCACCGGCCAGCCGATCCGGTTGCGCGTCGCGTTCAAGCCGACGAGTTCGATCCTGATCCCGGTCGAGACGATCGATCGCACCGGCCAGGCCGCGGATATCGCTACCAAGGGGCGCCACGACCCCTGCGTCGGCATCCGCGGCGTGCCCGTGGTCGAGGCGATGATGGCATTGGTCCTGGCCGACCAGGCGTTGCTGCATCGGGGCCAGACGGGACGCTAATCGTTAACCAAATGGAACACTCTCTAACCCAACCCGTTGGGGCCGTGCAAGAATTTGCAGGAGAGAACGATGCGTAAGATCATTCCAATCATGGCAGCAGCCATGCTGATCCCCGCCGCAGCCTATGCACAGACGACGACGGGTGGCACCGCAGGCGGAACGATGGGCGGCACGACGTCCGGCAGCCCCACGGGAACGATGGGCGGCGCGATGGGCGGTCAGACGACGACCTCGCCGACCGATTCGTCGGCTACGTCGGGCAGCATGACGCAGAGCCGTTCGGCCAAGAAGTCGCGCAGCAGCCGTAGCGGCCGCTCGACCGGCACCGGTTCGACGTCGACCACCGACAGCGGCTCCACGATGGGCGGTTCGACCGACACGATGGGCGGCACCACGGGCACCGGCACGGGTTCGACCACCGGCACGATGGGCGGCGGCACGACCGGCACCATGGGTGGCACCTCGACCACCGGCACGATGGGCGGCACGACCGGGTCGACCACCGGCGGCACCCCGACGCCGCAATAAGCATCCTGACCGATGAAGAAAAAGCCGGGCGGGTCACACCGCCCGGCTTTTTCGTGTCTGTCGTCAGTCGGCGAAGGGATCGCGGACGAGGATCGTGTCCTCGCGCTCGGGACTGGTCGAGACCAGCGCCACCGGGCAGCGGATCAGCTCCTCGACGCGGCGGATATACTTGATCGCCTGCGCCGGCAGGTCGGCCCAGCTGCGCGCGCCAGCGGTCGATTCCTGCCAGCCTTCCATGACTTCGTAGATCGGCTCGACCGCCGCCTGATCCGCGGCATGCGCCGGGAAATAGTCGAGCTCCTGACCGCGGAGGCGATAGCCGGTGCAGATCTTCACCTGCTCGAAGCCGTCGAGCACGTCGATCTTGGTCAGCGCGATCCCGGTGATGCCGCCGACCGCCGCCGACTGGCGCAGCAGCACCGTGTCGATCCAGCCGCAGCGCCGCTTGCGCCCGGTCACCGTGCCGAATTCGTGGCCGCGCACGCCGAGCCGCTCGCCCGTCTCATCCTCCAGCTCGGTCGGGAACGGTCCCGAGCCGACGCGGGTGGTATAGGCTTTGGCGATGCCGAGCACGAAGCCCACCGCCGCCGGCCCCAGGCCCGACCCGCCCGCCGCGGTGCCGGCGATCGTGTTGGACGAGGTGACGAACGGATAGGTGCCGTGATCGACGTCGAGCAACACGCCCTGCGCACCCTCGAACAGGATGCGCTTGCCCGCGGCCCGCGCTTCGTTGAGGTCGCGCCACACCGGCTTGGCGAAGGGCAACACGAAGCCGGCGATGTCGCGCAGCTCGGCGATCAGGCCCTCGCGGTCGATCGCGGGCGAGCCGAAGCCGGCGCGCAACGCGTCGTGATGCGCGAGCAGCCGGTCGAGCTGCGGCCCGAGATCGTCGAGATGCGCGAGATCGCAGACGCGGATCGCCCGGCGGCCGACCTTGTCCTCATAGGCGGGGCCGATGCCGCGCCGCGTGGTGCCGATCTTGCCGGCGCCCGACGCATCCTCACGCAACCCGTCGAGATCGCGGTGCAGCGGCAGGATCAGTGCGCAATTGTCGGCGATGCGCAAAGTCTCCGGCGTCGCCGAGACACCCTGCGCCGCCAGCCGCTCGATTTCCGCCTTGAGCGCCCAGGGGTCGAGCACGACGCCGTTGCCGATCACGCTCGGCGTGCCGCGGACGATGCCCGAGGGCAAAAGCGACAATTTATAGACGTTGTCGCCGACGACGAGCGTGTGGCCGGCATTATGCCCACCCTGGAAACGCACCACCATATCAGCGCGCTCGGCGAGCCAATCGACGATCTTGCCCTTGCCTTCGTCGCCCCATTGCGCGCCGATGACTGCTACATTGGCCATGGATACAGGTCTCCGCCTGCCGGCTTTGATCCGTGCGCCCTTCGACAGGACTCGGCACACGAACGGTCCTGAGATGCGAAGGCGCGCCTACCGGGGTGCGCCCGCGGGGTCAACCGTTCGCCGGGCGATTGTCATCGCCGCGCGAATTCGATATAGGGGTGATGCCAAACGACATGGCTTTGCCATTGGATGAACCTCCGCCACGGCAATGGCGGAGGTTCTTTCTTTTGGGGACGCGCGGCAACGCGCCCCCGCCCGTGGCCTACCGGTGACGTGCCACCTCGACAACCTTCAACAGAAGGGTGCCGAAGCCGACAACGCCCCCAGGAAAAGGCACAAGTCGCCGAACGACATGATGCTCTCCATCGGATCGACGGCAGGATCGCCGCCGCCGACAGCGTAATCGCCCGGCCGCACCGCTGTCATCGTCATTACGGCAGCGAAACGATCAGAGCGTGCGTGCTTCGCCTTCGGCGTAGAGATGCGTGCACAATTGCGCTTCGGGCGTGTCGGCGGGCGTCAAGGCCGCGACCGCGACCCAGCCGGCGGCACGCATCGCGGTGCCCGCCTCGGGCGGCGTGCCGAACGGCAGGAACAGCCGGCGGCGATCAACGGCGCCAGCGGTCGCGAGGATCGCATCGGCATAGAGCGAGAAACCGGTCGCCGCCTCTTCCGCGCCATCCTCGTGCATCACCGCATAGGTGCCGCCGCGGCCGACCTCGCGCGCCGCGCCGGCGATGAACAGCGAGAAGCCGAGCCACGATTGATATTCGAAGCCATGCCGCTCGGTCGGGTCGAGCGTCAGCGCGACGCCCTCCGCCAGGCCCGCGGCGATCGCAGCGAGCCCGTCGAGCCGGCTGGCGAGCACCTGCCCGGTATCAAAGGCACGCAATCGCGCGATCGCGCTGTCGAACGGTCCCGCCGCCTCGATCAGCGGCAGATAGCCGGGCGCGATCGCCGCGACCGCGCCGGCGTCCTTGGCGTCGAGCCGGTCCTGCAGCAACGCGATCCGCTCAACGGCGACGGGCAGTGGCCCCGCCGCCAGCGTATCCACCAGATCGGGCAAGGTGAAATCGATCGAGAGGCCGGTCGCCCCCGCCGCAGCCAGCGCCGAGACCGCCACCGCGACCACCTCCTGTGCGGCGGGGATCGAATCGAGGCCGATCAGCTCGCAGCCGATCTGCCGCCATTCGCGCGCGGGGGCGAGTTCGGGGCTGCGCAGCTTGAGCACCGGGCCGGCATAGGACAATCGCACCGGACGCGGGTGATGCCCCATGCGCGTCGCCGCGATCCGCGCGATCTGCGCGGTGACGTCGGGACGGATCGCGAGCGTGCGCTGCGACACCGGATCGACGTAGCGGACCGCATCGGTCAGCGCGCCGTCCTTGAGCCGCGAGCCCAAGGCGTCGGCATATTCGACCAGCGGCGGATCGGCGCGCTCATAGCCGTAGAGGCGCGCCGCTTCGAGCACGCGCGTCTCGACGGCGGCGGCGGCATCGGCGTGCGGCGGCAATCGGTCGCGAAAGCCTTCAGGAAGCAGGGGTGTCATCGTGCGCCCCCCCTATCCATGGGCGGGAACGGGGGCAACGCCGTATCGCGACGGCGTCGCCCCTGCCCCGTCAGCATGAAGCGATCAGAACGTCAGGCCCATCGCGGTCTTCACGCCCGGCAGCGCCTTGACCTTGGCGAGGAGTTCGCCGTCCACCGGCTCGTCGACCGAGAGCAGCAGCACCGCCTCGCCGCCCGCCGAGCGGCGGCCGAGGTGGAAGGTGCCGATATTGACCCCCGCCTCGCCCAGCGCGGTGCCGAGCCGGCCGATGAAGCCCGGCGCGTCCTCGTTGACGACATAGAGCATCGGCCCGACCAGATCGGCCTCGACCTTGATGCCGAACAGCTCGACGAGGCGCGGCGCCTGATCGCCGAACAGCGTGCCGGCGACCGAGCGCTCGCCGTCGGCGGTCTTCACCGAGACGCGCAGCAGCGTGTGGTAATCGCCCTCGCGCTCGGTGCGCACCTCGCGCACCTCGACACCGCGGTCACGCGCCAGCAGCGGCGCGTTGACCATGTTGACCGTGTCGGTCTGGTTGCGCAGGAAACCGGCCAGCACCGCGCTGGTGATCGGCTTGGCATTGAGCTCCGCCGCCGCGCCCTCGGTATGGACCGAGATGCGCGTGATCGCGCCGGTGGTAAGCTGACCGACGAGCGACCCGAGCTTTTCGGCGAGCGCCATATAGGGCTTGAGCTTGGGCGCTTCCTCCGCCGACAGGCTCGGCATGTTGAGCGCGTTGGTGACGCCGCCCGAGACGAGGAAGTCGGCCATCTGCTCGGCGACCTGGATCGCGACGTTGACCTGCGCCTCGGTGGTCGACGCGCCGAGATGCGGCGTGCTGACGAAATTGGGCGTGCCGAACAGCGGCGAGGCCTTGGCCGGCTCCTCGACGAACACGTCGAGCGCGGCGCCGCCGATATGGCCGCTGTCGAGCCCTGCCTTGAGCGCCGCCTCGTCGATCAGGCCGCCGCGAGCGCAATTGATGATCCGCACGCCCTTCTTCGTCTTGGCCAGCGCCTCGGCGGAGAGGATGTTGCGCGTCTGATCGGTCAGCGGCGTGTGCAGCGTGATGAAGTCCGCCCGCGCCAGCAATTCGTCGAGCGTTACCTTCTCGACGCCCATCTCCACCGCGCGCTCGGGGGTGAGGAACGGATCGAACGCCACCACCTTCATCTTGAGCCCGCGCGCGCGGTCGGCGACGATCGAGCCGATATTGCCCGCGCCGATCAGGCCGAGCGTCTTGGCGGTCAGCTCGACGCCCATGAAGCGGTTCTTCTCCCACTTGCCCGCCTGGGTCGAGGCATCGGCCTCGGGCAGCTGGCGGGCGAGCGCGAACATCAGCGCGATGGCATGTTCGGCGGTGGTGATCGAATTGCCGAACGGCGTGTTCATCACCACCACGCCCTTGGCGGATGCCGCGGGGATATCGACGTTGTCGACGCCGATGCCGGCGCGGCCGACGACCTTCAGATTGGTCGCATGTTCGAGGATCGCCTTGGTCACCTTGGTCGAGCTGCGGATCGCGAGGCCGTCATACTGACCGATGATCGCGATCAGCTCGTCGGGGGTCTTGCCGGTGATCTCGTCGACTTCGACGCCACGCTCGCGGAAGATCTGCGCGGCCTTGGGGTCCATCTTGTCGCTGATAAGGACTTTGGGCATGGGTAATTCCTACAAAACAGCCGTGCTCCTGCGCACGCAGGAGCCCAGGGTAACAGGGGATATCGATTGGGGCTCTGGGCTCCTGCGTTCGCAGGAGCACCGGCAGAAGGGTCAGGCCGCCTTGGCGGTCGCGTAGGCCCAGTCGAGCCACGGGCCGAGCGCCTCGATATCGGCGGTGTCGACCGTCGCGCCGCACCAGATGCGCAGGCCCGGCGGCGCGTCGCGATAGCCGGCGACGTCATAGGCCGCGCCTTCCTTCTCGAGCGCCGACGCCATCGCCTTGATGAACGCCTCGTCGGCGCCTTCGACGGTGAGGCAGACGCTGGTCTTCGACCGCGTCGCCGGATCGGCGGCGAGATGGCCGAGCCAGTCGCGCTCCGCCACGATCTTATCCAGGGCCGCGGCATTGGCGTCCGAGCGGCCGATCAGGCCGCTTTCGCCGAGCGACTTCGCCCATTCGAGGCTGACGATGACGTCCTCGACCGCGAGCATCGACGGCGTGTTGATCGTCTCGCCCTTGAACACGCCCTCGGTCAGCTTGCCCTTGGAGACGAGGCGGAACACCTTCGGCAGCGGCCAGGCCGGCGTATAGCTTTCCAGCCGCTCGACCGCGCGCGGGCCGAGGATCAGCACGCCATGGCCGCCCTCGCCGCCCAGCACCTTCTGCCAGCTGAAGGTCGCGACGTCGATCTTCGCCCAGTCGATGTCATAGGCGAACACGCCCGAGGTCGCGTCGGCGAAGCTCAGGCCCTCGCGGGTCTCGGGAATCCAGTCGGCATTGGGTACGCGCACGCCGCTGGTGGTGCCGTTCCAGGTGAACAGCACGTCGTTCGACCAGTCGACCGCGTTCAAATCGGGGAGCTGGCCGTAATCGGCGCGGATGACGGTGGGATCGATCTTGAGCTGCTTGACCGCATCGGTCACCCAGCCCTCGCCGAAGCTCTCCCAGGCGAGCGTCGTGACCGGCCGTGCGCCCAGCATCGTCCACATCGCCATTTCAAACGCGCCGGTGTCCGAGCCGGGGACGATGCCGATCCGGTGCGTGTCGGGCAGACCGAGCGTCTCGCGCATCAGGTCAATGGCATATTGGAGGCGCTGCTTGCCGATCTTCGAGCGATGCGAGCGGCCGAGCGAGTCGGTGGCGAGCTGCGACGCGTCCCAGCCGGGTGGCTTGGCGCAGGGACCGGAGCTGAAAAAGGGACGAGCCGGCTTCGTGGCTGGCTTGGACGCACCCCGGACGTCGGGGGCGGTAACAGAATCCGTCAATGTATCTCTCCTCACAGAGAGCACGCGCCGCGTTGGGGCGGCGTGGCCCGTCGACCGCCCTAGAGACGGTCGGTGCATCGTGCAAGCCGGGATCGTGCCGGGCCGGGCTTGTTTGTAGCGGACCGTCTGGCGCATGATCGCGGCTGTGTTCCAGTATTTGCGTCTCATCGGCACCGTGATGGTCCTGACCCTGCTCGCCGCCTGCGGCCGGACCGAACGTCCCGCCCCGACGCGCGAATCGATCGCCACCGTCTCCGCGCGGCAGACCGCGCAATGCCTCGCCGACCTGCGCACGATGGGGGTCGGCTATCGTTCGCTGCCCGACAAGGATTTCGGCAACGGCTGCGGCCTGTCGGGCGCGGTGCAGTTGCTCGACATCGGCGTGCCGGTGACCGGCATCACCGCGATCCGCTGCGGCGAGGCGCGTGCCTTTTCCGGCTGGGTGCGCAACGCGCTGGCGCCGGCGGCGTATCAGATCCTCGGGAGCGAGCTCGCCAGCGTGCAGGGTATGGGCAGCTATGCATGCCGCAACGTCATCGGCACGCGCCGTGGTGGCGACCGGCGGTCGGGCCATGCGATCGCCAATGCGGTCGACGTCGGCGGCGTCACGCTCAAGGACGGGCGGCGGGTGACGATCCTCAATGACTGGACCTCGCCCGACCCGCAGGTGCAGCGCTTCCTGTCGACGATCCACGCCTCGGCCTGCAAGCGCTTCGGCACGGTGCTGTCGCCGGCCTATAATGCGGCGCATCGCAACCACTTGCACCTCGAGGACGATCGTGCCGGAATGTGCCGCTGAATCGGGCGTTGAGCCCCTTCGGGCTTTGCTCTAACGCCCGCGGATGACCGATACACGCCTTCCCGAACGGGTCTTCCCCCGCGCCAGCCAGGACGCCGCCAGCGCGCAGCAGGCGATCTCGACGCCGCAGA
The DNA here is from genome assembly GCF_000764535.1 of Sphingomonas taxi. Classification (NCBI taxonomy): domain Bacteria; kingdom Pseudomonadati; phylum Pseudomonadota; class Alphaproteobacteria; order Sphingomonadales; family Sphingomonadaceae; genus Sphingomonas; species Sphingomonas taxi. The sequence continues at coordinate 2,321,049 of NZ_CP009571.1, forward strand.
CAGAACATCCCGCCTACAAGCTCGCCTTCCAGGACATGGACTTCCTGTTGCGCGAGGATTTGCGTCCCGTCCGCTTCCAGCTCGAGCTGCTCAAGCCCGAATTGCTGCTCGAGGAGGCGAAGATCGCCTCGACCTTCGTGATGTACGGCTCGGCGCGCATCCCCGAGCCGGCCAAGGCGCAGGCGATGCTCGACATCGCCAGCGACGACACCGCGCGCGCGATCGCCGAGCGCCTCGTCGCCAAGAGCCGCTATTACGACGTTGCGCGCGAACTGGCGCAGATCGCCAGCCGCGTGCCGCGCGACCAGCACGGCATGCGTCAGTTCGTCGTCTGCTCGGGCGGCGGCCCGTCGATCATGGAGGCCGCCAACCGCGGCGCGACCGACGTCGGCGCCGAATCGATCGGCCTCAACATCGTATTGCCGCACGAACAGGCCCCCAATCCGTACGTCACGCCGTCGCTGAGCTTCCAGTTCCACTATTTCGCGCTGCGCAAGATGCACTTCCTGCTGCGCGCCCGCGCGCTCGCGGCGTTCCCGGGCGGCTTCGGCACGTTCGACGAGCTGTTCGAACTGCTGACGCTGATCCAGACCGGCAAGATCAAGCCGATTCCCGTGCTGCTGTTCGGCCGCGAGTTCTGGGAAAAGGTCGTCAATTTCCAGGCGCTGGTCGACGAGGGCGTCGTCAGCCAGCGCGACCTCGGCATCTTCACCTATGTCGAGACCGCCGAAGAGGCATGGGACGTGGTCCGCGCCTTCTACGAGGAACAGGCGAAGAAGGACGGGTAAGCGGGGCGCCTACCCCCACTACGTCATCACCGCGAAGGCGGGGATCCAGACGCGCGGGTCGGGCTTGAGCCGCATCGTCAGCGTGTATAGATCCCCGCCTTCGCGGGGATGACGATCTTGTTAGATATAGGTGTCTTGACGTCCACCCTTACCCCTCACCGCTGCGCGCGCCTTCTCCCAGCGGTAGAGGGGACTAGACGGTGAAGCCGGCGCGGGGTGAGGACGGGGTCGGAACGCGTGGTGGATCAGCGATGACCCCGCTTACTTCCCTGCCTTGGCGCCTTCCTTGGCGGCGTTGGGATCGACCGACGGCGCGCCCGATGCCGGCGTGCCGGTGTTGCCGAGGTTGTTGACCGCATCGGTGTTGGTCACCGAATCCTTGCCTTCCGGCGCCTTGGCATCGGGCTTGGCCGCGGCAGCCCCGGCCGCCGGCGCGGCGGGCAGCGGCAGGTTCGAACCCTGCGAATTGAGATAGGCGATCACGTTGGCGCGATCCTGCGGATTGCCGAGGCCGGCGAAGGTCATCTTGGTGCCAGGCGCGAACTTGCGCGGGCTGGTCAGCCACGCGTTCATCTTGTCGAAGTCCCAATTGCCGCCGACGCCCTTCAGCGCGTCGGAGAAGGCGAAGCCACCCTTGCCCTGACCGATGCCCTCGCCGAGCGTACCGTACAGGTTCGGACCGATGCCATTGGCGCCGCCCTGCGTCACGGTGTGACAGGCCGCGCACTTCTTGAACACTTCCGCACCCTTGGCGACGTCGGCGGTCGGCAGCAGCGTGGCGATCGGCACTTCGGCGGCAGCGCCGCCCGCCCCGCCCTCGGCTTCGACGCCTTCGATGGCATAGCCGGGCTTTTCGGGGCGTTCGCTGTGGAAGGCCATGCCGCCGACGATCGACAGACCGAGCGCAATCCCGCAGGCTGCCAGCGTCCACCCGGCGATCGTGTTGGTGCGGTTATCCATCTGCCTAACGCTGCCCCTATTTTTTGCTATGCGCCGTGATCCCATAGGAAACGGCGGGTTGCTCCGCAAGCGCGCGCTTGCTGGCCGGCGGCCGGGGCTTTACCGGCTCGGCGCGATGGAGACCTACGCCGCCCCCGCCCGCCCGATCGTCGCCGCGATGACCGCCGCCGCCGCCGCCGCCCCCGAGCGCGCGGTCGCCTTCCAGGGCGCGCCCGGCGCCAACAGCCATGTCGCGGTCACCGAGGCCTTCCCCGACGGCCTGCCGTTGCCCTGCTTCACCTTCGAGGATGCGATCGACGCGGTGCGCGACGGCCGCGCCGATTGCGCGATGATCCCGATCGAGAATTCGCTGCACGGCCGCGTCGCCGACATCCATTTCCTACTGCCGGAATCGGGGCTGGTCATCACCGGCGAGCATTTCCTGCCGATCCGCCACGCGCTGATGGGCTCCGGCAGCCGCGACGAGGTCGAGGAGGCGATGAGCCATCCGCAGGCGCTCGGCCAGTGCCGTCACTGGCTGAAGGCGCACGGCATCCATCAGGTCTCCTATCCCGACACCGCCGGCGCCGCGGCCTATGTCGCCGAGCGCGGCGACCCGCGCATCGCCGCGCTGGCGCCGCCGGGCGCGGCGGCGCTGTACGGGCTCAACCTGCTCGGCGTCGACATCGCCGACGCGGACCACAATACGACCCGCTTCGTCGTGCTGGCGCGCGGCGGCAAGCCGCCGGTCGGCGACGGCCCGTGGATGACGACGCTGATCTTCGAGGTGAAGAACGTCCCCGCCGCGCTGTACAAGGCGATGGGCGGCTTCGCGACCAACGGCGTCAACATGACCAAGCTGGAAAGCTACCAGCGATCGGGGACGTTCGCCGCGACCGAATTCTACGCGGACATCGAGGGCAAGCCCGGCGATCCGGCGGTCGACAATGCGCTGGAGGAACTGGGCTTCCACTCCAAATGGCTGCGGCTGCTGGGGACGTACCGCCGCGCGCGGGAGCGGGGTTGACCCATTCCTCCCCCGCCAGGGGGAGGTGGCAGTGCGAAGCACTGACGGAGGGGGAGGATACGGTAAGCTTCGCGTTTGCGGCAAAGCCCCCTCCACCACCCGGCTGCGCCGGGCGGTCCCCCTCCCCCGCTGCGCGAGGGAGGATCTATTTCGTAAAGCTGATCCGGATGCGCACCCAGGCGCCGATCTGCGGCTTGCCGTTGATCCGCGGCGGGCGGACCTTGAACTGCCACGCCGCCTCGCGGATGCTGCGCGCCAGCCCCGATCCCGGCTGCGAATCGCCGAGCTGGACGCAATCCTCCACCGCATATCGCGCGGCGGTGCGGCAGGCGATCTCCGCCCAAGCGCCCTTGGGGACGTTGGGCGGCAGATAGGGCGAGAGCTGCGACTGCGCCGGCTCGACATACCATTCGGCGTTGTAGAGCCGCTGGCCGCCCGGCCCGACCCCCGCCGCCGCGCTCGAATCGCCCGCATCGCCGTCACCCGCGCCGTCCGCCGCAGCGAGCTGCTTGCCCGCGCTGCCCCCCGATTTGCGCGACGGCAGCTTGCCGACATCCGACGCGGCGAAATCGTTCTTGTTGAGCACCAGATAGCCGGGGAACGGCGTATCGACCGGCGGCGGCACGGACGTGTCGGGCGCGGGCGTCTTGGGGGCGGCGGGCGGCTCGGGCGCGGTGCGGCGGCTCGCCTTGGCGGCGGCGCGCGCGGGCGCTTTGGTCGATTTGGTCGCGGTCGATTCATTGTCGCCGACCGGCAGCATGTTGACGGTCAGCGACCGCCCCGGCTCCTTGGTCTGGTCGAACACCGGCGCGAGCTGCCACAGCAGGAACGCGATCAGCAGATGCGCGGCGATCGTCAGCGCGAGGGAAATTGCCCGGCGACGGTCCGACGAAGGCTGATAGGACCGCATGGGACGCTGCGCGTAGCGCGCGGATCGGCGCGCCGCAACCGCTTCCGCGCCGCCATGCCAATGCCACCTTCGCTTGTCATCGCAACGTCATGCAGCCGACAGCTTACCCTCCTGAAACGCTTCGACGAATCGCGATCTACGACCTTGACCGGACGATCACCCGCGCGCCGACCTGGACGCCGTTCCTGCTCCATGCGGTGCTGCGTCACGCGCTGTGGCGGCTGGCGCTGCTGCCGGTCGTGCTCGGCGCCGCCGCGCTAAAGGGCGCAGGGCTGATCCACCGCGACCGGTTGAAGCAGGTAATGCACCGCGCCGCGCTCGGCACGCTGTCACCGGCGCGGGCGGAGCGGCTCGCGGCGGGCTGGCTCGTCCGCTTCGGTCCGGCGCAGATCCGCCGCAAGGCGCGCGCGCAGATCGCCGCCGACCGCGCCGCCGGCTATCGCATCGTCGTCGCCACCGCCGCCTATCGCTTCTATGCCGAGGCGATCGCGCGCGACATCGCCGCCGACGCGCTGATCGCCACCGCCACCGCGATCGACGCGCGCGGCCACCTGCTGCCGCGGATCGCGGGCGGCAATTGCTACGGCCCCGCCAAGCGCGCGATGATCGAGGCCTGGCTGGCGGCGGAGGGCATCGACCGCGCCGCCGCATACGTCCGCGTCTATTCGGACCATGTCTCCGACGTGCCCAGCTTCGACTGGGCGGACGAGGCGATCGCGGTCAACCCGCACGCAGCGCTGCGCCGCGTCGCCGCGAAGCGCGGCTGGCGGATCGTCGACTGGAACGACTGAGCGTCAGCTCCGCTCGACCAGCCCGCGCACCAGATCGAGGTCCGCCGGCTTGTCGACGTCGACCGCGGCCAGCCCGTGCCGCGCCGCCACCGCCGCCGCCCGCACCCCGACCAGCGCGCCCAGCCGCGCCAGCGCCGCATCGAGCGTTAGCCGCCCGGTGACATAGAGCAGCAGCGTCCCCGGCCCCAGACGCCAGACGATCCGCCAAGGTCGCTTGCGGTCCCGCTCGACCGACATCCATAGGCCGACCGCCGCCTCCGCCGCGGGAGTGCGCAACAGGAACAGGTTGCACCCCGACCAGCCGCCATCGGCGAAGCGCAGATAGGTACGGCGCGTAGGCGGCGCGTCCCGCTCGACCGTGTCGCGGCGCGCGAGCAGCGCGGCGACATCCGCGTCGGCCGGCGCATCGGCGAGGAAGTCGGTGATCCATTCGGGCCGCAGCAGTGCGTGATCGGCGGTGGTGACCAGCAACGGCGCGCCGAGCGCGCGCAGCCCCTGCAACGTGCTGAGGCTCGGCCCCGCCGCCGCATCGATCGGCTCGGCGCCCAGCCGCAGCGCCTCCGCCCGCACCGCCGGGGCATTGGCGGACACCGCGATCTGCGCCGCGCCCGCCGCGCGCAACGCGACGATCACGCGTTCCAGCATCGTCGCGCCGCCGATCCGGATCAGCGCCTTGTCCGTCACGCCGGCATAGTCCGCCAGCGGATCGACGCCGCCACGCGATCCCGCCAGTACCAGGGCGTTGAAGCTCATGACGCGCGCGTCTGCCACACCCGCCACATCACGCCGGGCGCAGCGAGAATGGGATGCCGCTCGCGCCAGCGCGTCAGCGGCAGGTCGACGCCGGTATGACGCTGCAGCTTCCACAGCCCGTACCGGCCCGCGCCCTCGAAGGTGAACGCGGCCTTCATCAGCCGCGCCACGTTGAGCCATTTGCCGAGCCGCTGGCGCAGCCACCAGGCGGCGAGCGTCGCGCGCACGTCGCGCTCGGCGACGAGCGGCGCATATTCCCCGCCGCGCCGCTCATGGCCGATCCCCGCCCCCTGCCACGCCAGCGGCAGCAGCGCCTCGAACCGGTCGGGCACGAAGGCGAGGATCTGCCGCTCGCGCCCCGGCGCCTCGACGCGCAGCTCGGCCGAATAGGTCTGGCGGAACAGCGCCAGCCAGAAATCGGCCGGCCGACCGTGTCGCGGCCCGAGCACCGCGGCGAATCGCGCCGCGGTCGCCGTCGCATAGGCCACCGCGCGCACCACGCGCGCCTGCACCAGCGGATCGGCCGCCCAGACCAACGCGGCAGGCTGCGCGAAGCGCGTCCAGATCGTCGTGTCGATCGTCCGCCCCTCGACCGCGCGGCAGAAGGTGTCGAGCGGCATCGCCGCCACCTTGGCGCGGATCACCCGCGTGCCCAGCGTGATCTCGTGGAAGCTGACGTCGGGCCACAGCGTCCGCGTCGCCCAGGCCCGCAGGCCCCAGCCGCGCGCCGGCGGGGTCAGGACGTAGAAGTCGAGCACGCCGTCCAGATCGCCGGTGCGCAGCACCGATCCGTAGAACAGCACCGCGACGCCGCCGAGCCGCCGCGTCACCTCGCGCGCGGCGGCGGCGATCGGCGCGCTCACCGCTGTCTCCAGCTCGTCGGCGACGAACGACAGCAGCGTCTGCGTCACGGGGCGGCGAACCGGATCGGCGCTCCCGCCCGGATGGTCAGGTCGCCGCCGGCGAACAGCTCGCCGTCGAGGATGAAGCCCTCGTCCGCGGTGACGCGGAGCTGGTGCGGATCGGTGCGCGCGAAGCCCTTGGCGACCGCCGGACTGCCCGTCGTGCCGGTCAGGATCGGCGACAGCATCCTAAACAGGTGGCGCGGCGGCGCGTCGACCGTCAGCAGCTTGAGCCCCGGCCGCGGCCGCCCGAACGGCTTCAGCCCGACCGGCATCCGCTCCAGCGTCGAGGCGAGCAGCAGATAGAGCTGCCGCGTCACCGGCGCACGACCGTCCTCGCCGATGCGGATCGTCGTGCCGCGTCGCCATTCGTTGTCGGCACCGCCGAACATCGTCTGCGCCATGCTCCAGCCGAGCGACAGCGCCACCGCGACGCCGTTGAACGCGCCGACGCGATGCGTGCTCTGCGCCAGCTCGGTGGCGCGGACGAAGCCGCCCATGCCGAGCAGGAAACCGCGCGCCGCGGGCCGTTTGTCCTGCCCCCGCAGGATCTCGACCGGCGCCCGCTGCACGAAGCGCCCGGCGCGTGCCGCCGCGATCGCGTCGCGCACCGTCCAGTCGTCGGGAATGCCGAGGTCGAGCGCCAGCGCATTGGTTTTGCCCGACGGGATGATCGCCATCGCCGGCAGCGTCTCGAACACCTGCGCCGCCGCGGTCATCACGTCGCGCAACGTGCCGTCGCCGCCATTGACCACCAGCAGCCCGATGTCGCGCGCCGCATAATCGCGCAGCGTCTCTTCCAGCGCCTCGAACGTGTCGGGCGCGGCATAGGAGACGTCGGGCCAGTGATCGAGCCGCATGCCCTGCTTGAGGTTGCGATGGCTCCGCCCGTTGGCGATCACGCCGACGCGCAGCGGCGCGGGCGCGGGGACCGGCGCGCGGGGCGTCGGCAGGCGACCGGTGCGCGGCGCATCCGCCAGCGCATTGCGGCGGCACAGCACGTCGCCGACGCGGCCCGCCAGCGTCTGCCCGACCGGCAATCGTCCATCAATCCGAGTCGCCAACCTGCGCCCTTCCGTCACGAGTTCTTCATCAAACTGTCACAGAGGAAATGGGCAGGATTGCGGCCCCAACAAGAAATTGAGCCGATATTTACGGTATTTCGCTCGGGCAGCCTGTCGCGATCAAACTCGCGCCCGATCGGTTGGTTTCACTCGCAGCAGGGATTGCGTCGCCAGCCCGAGCAGGATCGCGACGACCAGCGCGTTGACCAGCACCGCGATCGACACGCCGATCACCTCCAGTGATGGGCTCAGCCAGAAGCTCACCGCGAACAGCGCGACGATGCCGACGACGCGCGCGATGAAGGTCGCGCCGATCCGGTTGGCGGCGAGCAGCAGCGGCTCGAAGCCGACGGTGACGAGATCGATACACCCCGCCGCGGCGAGCCACAGCAGGATCGGATAGGCGCGGCCGAACTCCTTGCCGCCCATCAGCGTCAGCACCGGATGGCCGAGCAGCACGACGAGCAGGAAGGCGACCGCGCCGACGATGGTCGCCATCAGGAACGAGCGCAGGATCATCCGCCGCACCCGCGCGAGTCCGCCCGCGGCGACCGCGCGCACGATTTCCGGAAAGGCGGCGCGGGCGAGCAATTGCGACACCTTGGTCAGCGCCTGCGCCAGTTGCAGCGCGAGCCGGAACGCGCCCGCCGAGGCGGTGCCGACGGTGCCGCCGACGAGCAGCAGCGGGATCTGCTTGCTCGACAGGCCGAGCGACGAACTGGCGTTGGTGGCGAGCGAGAAGCGGATGATGCCGGGATGGTCGACGACGACGTCGCGCACCCCGACGCCACGCGCGAACAGCAGTTTGAGGTCGCCGGTCCGCGCCAGCGCCGCCCAATAGGCCGCGGCGGTCAGCACCTCGGCCAGCCCCCAGGCGACGAGGAAACCACTGACCGAAGGAACGAAGATCGCCGCGGTGACCGCGCCGAGCAGCCGCATCACCGGCGTCACGCTGTCCGCCGCGGCGGCGAAGGAGAAGCGGTCGCGCAGCCGCAGGATGCCGAGCGGGGTCGAGCGGATCGACAGCAATTGGGCGATCGTGAACAGCATCGTCGCGCGCATATGGACCGGGCGCACGCCGAGCGGCTCGCCCCAGATGCGGATGATGACCGCGGCGAGGATCACGCCGAGGATCGCGCTGGCGAGATCGAGCAGCCCGCACGCCTTGAACAGCCGCGCCAGCCGCGTCTCGCCGCCGGGGGCGAGATGCTCGGTGCCGTAGCGGACGATGATCTGCCACGTCTGGAAGCCGACGACGGTGGCGAGCGCCTGGCTCGCGCCGGTGATCAGCGCGAAGCGGCCGAAGCCCGACACGCCGAGCGTGCGCGTGACGATCGCCAGATAGACGAGGCTGAGCACCGCGAGCACGCCGCGGCTCGCCAGCATCCAGCCGAGGTTGCGCGCGATCGCGCGCATCGGCCCGCCGGGGAACATGCCCGCCTCGATCCCGGCATCCGGTATTTCAGGACTCACGCCAGCCAGCTCACGATCCTCCGCCCGCGCGCCTTCGCCGCCATCGCCTGCCCCAGCCGGACGAGGTGGACGACGAGCGACAGCATCGTCCACACCGCCACCGCGACGATCCCCCAGTCGGGCCGCCCGATCAGCAGCCCGGCGAACAGGATCACCATATTCGGGTTGCGCCGCGCGGTGACGAGCCGGAAGCGGCTGTCGAACCGTTCCCAGACGTGAATGTGCATCCCGAATTTGGCGATGAACGCGCCCTCGATCAGCCGTTGCGCGACATAGCCGAACAGCATCGCCGCGATCACCGCGACGAACGTGTCATGATCGAGCGGCCGGCCATAAGCGACGCACCCCGTCGCCCAGGCCCACCACCAGAAGGGCGGATGGACGAGGTCGACGCCATGGTCCCAGGCGTTGCCCAGCGCGGACGAGGTGATCGTGCAGCGCGCCAGTTTGCCGTCGACGGTGTCGAGCACCATGAAGACGAGGCCGATCGCCAGCCCGCTCCAGAACCAGCCGTACCAGAAGGCGACCGTCGCGATGATGCACAGCACCGAACCGATCGCGGTCACCTGATTGGGCGAGATGCCGGCGCGCGCGCACAGCCGGGTCAGCCATAACGCCCATTCGGGCCAGAGATATTTGGTGAGGAGGTCGGTCACGCCCTTGTAGGCGCCGGTATAGCTCGCGCGTTCGATCGCGGGGACGCTGGCCGGGGTCAGCCGCTCGGCGAACGGCCGTTCGCGCTTGCGCAAGGCCTCGTTGAAGATACCGTTCTCGTCCTCCGCCTCGATCACCGCCAGCCCCTCCGCCGCGAGCGGCCGGTCGGCCAGCATCGCCGCCCGCACCCGCTCGGCCTGATCGGCGGCGACATGGGCGAGCACCGGCACGCCGGCGCGGGTCATCACCGTCCCCGGCAGGCCGAGCAGATGCGGCAGCCACGACGGATCGAAGGCGAAGGCGAGATTGGCGAGCAGCACGTCGCCGCCGGCAGCCTCTCCGAACGGCAGCTTGCGCGCGACGGCCATCCGCCGCAGCCGTTCGGCATTGGTCATGCCCCAGATCGGCACGGGATTGTCGCCGACCGGGACGACGGTCGGTGGGGTCGAGAGATTGGCAACCATCCCCGCCGGATAGCGCCACCCGCGCGATCCGGATAGCCGTTGGTGGTCGCAGCGTTCCGGTTCATGCAGCGCCGGGAAGCCGCTATTGGTTCGGGCGAACGCGCGGCGGCACAAGAAGGCCGTCACGTCACCTGCTCCGTCATCCCGAACATGGCTCGGGGCCCTCTCCAGCGATGTTCAAGCGGGAAAGGAGACGCACCCTCGCGGCCCGCTGCCCCACGACGACAGGTCGAAACCACGACGAAGGCTCGATATAGGCCGGCAACGACCGGTACGGCACAAGAAGAGCCCAAACAGAAAAGCGCCCGTCACCGAAGTGACAGCCGCTGAGTCGCCCCGATGCTTTGGGAACTCTACCGCCCGCAGCGGCAGAACGAAACGAATGGTGGAGCCGAGGGGGATCGAACCCCTGACCTCTGCAATGCCATTGCAGCGCTCTCCCAGCTGAGCTACGGCCCCATTCGTTTCGGGAGGCGCCCCACTAGCGGGGGCACCGGGGCATGGCAAGCGCTGAATCGATGCCTGCCATGCCTTTTTTCAGATCAATGTTCGTCTTCGTCGTTCGGCGCTTCCACGCCCAGATCGTCGTCGCCGCCGAGATCGACCTCGTCATCGGCCGAGGGCTCTTCCTCTTCGCCCAGCGCTTCCAGATCCTCGTCCTCGCCTTCCAGGTCGCGATCGGCTTCCTTGGTGTCGGGCTTGGCCTGCTCGAACGGCAGCGGCTGCTTGGACTTCAGGATCGGCTCCGGATTCCACGTCGTACCGCAATTGATGCAGGTGACGGGGTCGTCCTTCTCGAGGTCGTAGAAGCGCGTGGCGCATTTCGGGCACGTACGCTTCGTGCCCCATTCCGGCTTGATCATGCCGTGTTGTGCCTTTCGGAATTGGGTGTAGCAGGCAAAGGTTGCCCCAGCCCGTGACTTGGTGGGCGCCTTGCCATAGCGCAAGGTGGCTGTCAAAGCCCTCGACCCATGGCGCACTCCCTTCCCCAGGAACTGAGCGTGGCCCCGCGCGGGCCCCTCACCGGCACCCTCCAGGTCCCCGGCGACAAGTCGATCAGCCACCGCTCGCTGATGTTCTCGGCGCTGGCGGTCGGCACCAGCCACATCACCGGCCTGCTCGAGGGCGAGGACGTGCTCGCCACCGCCGCGGCGCTGCGCGCGATGGGCGCGACGATCGAGCGGACCGGCGACGGCGCGTGGCGCGTCGACGGCGTCGGCGTCGGCGGCCTGCTGCAACCCGCGACCGCGCTGGAGATGGGCAACAGCGGCACCTCGACGCGGCTGCTGATGGGCCTCGTCGCGAGCCATCCGATCACCGCCACCTTCACCGGCGACGCCTCGCTGTCGGGGCGGCCGATGGGCCGCGTCATCGAACCTTTGTCGCAGATGGGCGCCGACGTCACCGCCAGCCCCGGCGGCAAGCTGCCGCTGATGCTGCGCGGCCTGTGCCCGGCGGTGCCGATCACCTATACGCTCCCGGTCGCCTCGGCGCAGGTCAAGTCGGCGGTGCTGCTCGCCGGGCTCAACACGCCCGGGATCACCCGCGTCGTCGAGCCGGTCGCGACCCGCGACCACAGCGAGCGGATGCTGCGCGGCTTCGGCGCCGACATCACCATCGAAGAGAGCGACGCCGGCCGCATCATTGCGATCCGCGGCGAGGCCGAACTCAGGCCGCAGACGATCACCGTCCCCGGCGACCCCTCCTCCGCCGCCTTCTGGCTGGTCGCGGCGTCGATCGTCCCCGGGTCCGACCTCGTCGTCCGCAACGTCGGGCTCAACGTCACCCGCACCGGACTGGTCGCGGCGCTGCGGCTGATGGGCGCGGACATCACCGAACTCGACCGGCGTGAGGTCGGCGGCGAGCCGGTCGCCGACCTGCGCGTCCGCCACGCCCCCCTCACCGCGATCGACGTGCCGCCCGATCTCGCGCCGAGCATGATCGACGAATATCCGGTGCTGTTCGTCGCCGCCGCCTTCGCCAAGGGCCGCACCGTCGCGCGCGGCGCACACGAGCTGCGCGTCAAGGAATCCGACCGGATCGCCGCGATGAAGGCGGCGCTGGAGGCCTGCGGCGTCCCGTGCGAGGAATATGAGGACGGTCTCGCGATCACCGGCACCGGCGGCGACGCCATCCCGGGCGGCGGCCGCATCGCCTCGCAGCTCGATCACCGCATCGCGATGAGTATGACGGTCGCCGGCCTGCATGCGGCACGTCCCGTCACGATCGACGACGTCGCGCCGGTGGCGACCAGCTATCCCGTCTTCTATAAGACATTGGACGAAGTGTCGGAGGAAGCATGATCATCGCAGTGGACGGCCCAGCAGCGTCGGGCAAAGGCACCATCGCCAGGGCGCTCGCGCAGCATTACGGCCTCCCGCATCTCGACACCGGACTGCTCTATCGTGCCGTGGCGTTCAACGTGCAGCGGATGGAGCTCAACCCCGCCAGGGAAGCCGATGCGGTCGCCGCCTGCGATTTCGACGAGGCGCTGCTCGACGATCCCGTGCTGCGCACCGACGACATCGGCCAGCTCGCCTCGATCGTCTCGGTCCACCCGCTGGTGCGCGCCTCGCTGCTGCAGCGCCAGAAGCGCTTCGCCCGCCAGCCCGGCGGCGCGGTGCTCGACGGTCGCGACATCGGCACGGTGATCGCGCCCGACGCCGACGCCAAATTGTTCGTCAAGGCGACCCCGCAGATCCGCGCGCAACGCCGCCACAAGGAATTGCTCGGCAAGGGCATCGACGTCACCTTCGTCAAGGTGCTGATGGACATCCGCGCCCGCGACACGCGCGACAGCGCCCGCTCCACCGCGCCGCTCAGCATGGCCGCCGACGCCGCTTTGCTCGACACCAGCCAGATGACGATCGAGGCGAGCATCGCCCGCGCGATCGCCATGGTCGACGCCCGCACCGCCACCCGCGCCCACCAGCAGCCGAGCGCCGGCGCCAGCCCGGCCTGACGACGCCGGCACTCCTCGCGGCAACCCGGTCCCGACGTCATTGCCGGCATGTATCGTTTCTGATACACCATCGCCGTGAAACCGATCACCTTCGTCGGCGACAGTCTCGATCGTCTTCGGGAATTCCCGGAGGACGCACGGGCATCGGCGGGGCACCAGCCTCACCAAGTACAGCAGGGCCGCCTGCCAGACGACTGGAAGCCGATGACGACTATCGGCCAAGGCGTCTGTGAAATCCGGGTACGTGAGGAATCGGGTGCGTTCCGCGTGATCTACCTTGCAACCTTGCCGGATGCGGTGCTCGTCCTCCACGCCTTTCGGAAAAAGACCCAGAAAACGCCGCAGCGCGATATCGACCTTGCCAGACACCGCTTGAGCCTATGGAGGTCATGATGATCGAAGCGCAGACATTCGACAGTGTGTTCGACGCACTGGCCGATACCCCGGCAGAAGCGGCGAATCTCCAGGCGCGATCCGAGCTGCTGTCGACGTTGAAGAGCCATATCCGGTCCTGGAACGTGGCGCAGGACATCGCCGCCGCCCGGCTCGGCATCACCCGTCCGCGCCTCAACGACCTGTTGCAGGGCAAGATGGCCAAATTCTCGCTCGACGCGCTGGTCAACATCGCCACGGCGGCGGGCCTTACCGTCCACATCCATGTCGCGCGGGCCGCCTGACCCGCCAGGACCCACCGCCGGACGCGTCCGTGCCCTTACCTTGCCAAAACGCGAGCTTTCGGTTATGGCCCGCCGGTCCTGCGAGCCGATGTTCGTGGAGGTAGGCGCGTCCGGCCGGTCCGTTCGCGCCCTTTTCGCAAGCAGCGCATCGCATTCCTCCGCCTGCCGACGCTTAATGGATGCCGCGACCGGCATGGGGTCGCCGCGGCGTTTTCAGCCAAGACCAGCGGATCCAACCGCTTGGCCGGAAACAGATAAACCCGAGGACACTCTAACCCTATGGCTACCCAGCCCACTCCTACCCGCGACGATTTCGCCGCAATGCTCGATGACATGTTCGGCGGCGCCGACAGCTTTGAGGGCCGTGTCGTTCACGGCACCGTCACCGCCATCGAGAACGATCTCGCCGTCATCGACGTCGGCCTGAAGTCCGAAGGCCGCGTGCCGCTGCGCGAATTCGCCGCACCGGGCCAGAAGGCCGACCTGAAGGTCGGCGATGAGGTCGAGGTCTATGTCGACCGCGTCGAGAACATGCATGGCGAAGCGATGCTCAGCCGCGACCGCGCCCGCCGCGAAGCCGCCTGGGACAAGCTCGAGCTCGAGTTCAGCAAGACCGCGCGCGTCGAGGGCGTGATCTTCGGCCGCGTCAAGGGCGGCTTCACCGTCGACCTGTCGGGCGCCGTCGCGTTCCTGCCGGGCAGCCAGGTCGATATCCGCCCCGTCCGCGACGTCACGCCGCTGATGGACATCCCCCAGCCGTTCCAGATCCTCAAGATGGACCGCAAGCGCGGCAACATCGTGGTGTCGCGTCGCGCGGTGCTGGAAGAGACCCGCGCCGAGCAGCGTTCGGGCCTAATCCAGAGCCTCGCCGAGGGTCAGATCATCGACGGCGTCGTCAAGAACATCACCGATTACGGTGCGTTCGTCGACCTCGGCGGCATCGACGGCCTGCTCCACGTCACCGACCTCAGCTACAAGCGCGTCAATCATCCGTCCGAGATGATCGCGATCGGCGACACGGTGAAGGTGCAGATCATCCGCATCAACAAGGACACGCAGCGCATCAGCCTCGGCATGAAGCAGCTCGAGTCGGATCCGTGGGACGGCGCATCGGCCAAGTATCCGATCGGCGCCAAGCTGTCGGGCCGCGTCACGAACATCACCGAATATGGTGCGTTCGTCGAGCTGGAAGCGGGCATCGAAGGCCTCGTCCACGTTTCGGAAATGTCCTGGACCAAGAAGAACGTCCATCCGGGCAAGATCGTCTCGACCTCGCAGGAAGTCGATGTCGTCGTGCTCGAGGTCGACGAGGACAAGCGTCGCATCAGCCTCGGCCTCAAGCAGGCGCAGAACAATCCGTGGGAAGCGTTCGCCGCCGCCCATCCGATCGGTTCGACCGTCGAGGGCGAAGTCAAGAACGCGACCGAATTCGGTCTGTTCATCGGTCTGGACAACGACGTCGACGGCATGGTCCACATGTCGGACATCGCCTGGGGCGTGTCGGGTGAGGATGCCCTCAACCTGCACCGCAAGGGCGAGACCGTGCAGGCGGTGGTGCTCGACATCGACGCCGAGAAGGAGCGCATCAGCCTCGGCATGAAGCAGCTCGAGCGCGGCGGCCCGTCGGCCGGCGGCATCGCGGCATCGGGCGATCGCCTGAACAAGAACGCGATCGTCACCGTGACCGTCCTCGAAGTCCGCGACGCGGGCCTCGAAGTGCAGCAGGGCGACGATGGCGCGACCGGCTTCATCAAGCGCACGGATCTGGGTCGCGACCGCGACGAGCAGCGTCCGGAGCGTTTCCAGGTCGGCCAGAAGTTCGACGCGATGGTGACCGGCTTCGACCGGTCGAAGAAGCCCACCTTCTCGATCAAGGCGATGCAGATCTCCGAAGAGAAGCAGGCGGTTGCGCAGTACGGTTCGTCCGACTCGGGCGCGACGCTCGGCAACATCCTCGGCGAGGCCCTCAAGGCCCGCGTCGCGGACGCCGACAAGAAGTAAGACGGCTCGGGCTGGAGTGGTTTCGTACCGGTCCAGCCCAAGTTTCTATGTTTAAGTTCATTTTGGCCCTATACGCGGACCCCATTGATCTCTATCAAGCCACGGTTGCATCAACCGGGGGGGAGTTTTGCGATGATCCGTTCTGAACTTGTTCAAAAATTGTGTGAGCTGAACCCGAACCTGTCGGGAGCCGAGGTCGACGCCATCGTCTCGACCTTCTTCGACGAGATCGCACGGCGCCTCGCCTCCAACGGCCGCGTCGAGCTGCGCGGCTTCGGCGCCTTTTCCACCCGCGCCCGCGATGCCCGCATCGGCCGCAATCCGCGCACCGGCGAGACCGTCGAGGTCGAGGCCAAGCGCGTCCCCTATTTCAAGCCCGGCAAGGAAATGCGCGCGCGCCTCAACGTCTGACCGCGCTTCCCGCCCATAGCGGGTTGACGGTCGGCGCTGGTTGCGCTTGTCGTGCAACCGTGTGCGGACGTGGCGAAATCGGTAGACGCTTCCGACTTAAAATCGGCTTCCTTTGGAGTGCGGGTTCGAGTCCCGCCGTCCGCACCATCCTGTTGCTGCTCGGGATCGGAGCGTCCGCGCTGGCCGGCTGCGATCAGCGCCCCGATTCGGGGCCGGTGATCGTCAGCGCGATCGGGGCACCGCCACGCCCCGCCGATCCCGCCCGGACCCGGCTCGACACGCCGTCGCGGCTGCTGCTCGATGCCACGGCCGAGGGGCTGGTGCGGTTCGACGGCAGCGGCCAGATCGAACCCGGGCTCGCCGAACGCTGGATCGTGATCGATCAGGGGATGAGCTACATCTTCCGGCTGCGCGAGGCGCAGTGGAGCGACGGCAGCAGGGTCGATGCCGATCAGGTCGTCGCGCAATTGCGCCACCAGCTCGCCCGGGGATCGCGCAACCCGCTCCTGCCCTTCCTGACGGCGGTCGACGAGATCGTAACGATGACGCCGCAGGTCATCGAGGTGCGGCTGTTGCGCCCGCGACCCGACCTGCTCAAGCTGTTCGCCCAGCCTGAACTGGCGCTGTGGCGCAGCGGCACCGTCGGCGGCGCCGGACCGATGCGCATCGTCCGCGGCACGCGCAGCCCCTTGCTTCGCCCCGCCTTCGATCCCGGCCGCGCCGATCCCGACGATCAGCGCCGGACGCGCCCCGAACAGGACGTCCGCCTGATCGGCGAGCGCGCCGCCCGCGCCATCGTCCGCTTCGCGGCGCGCGACTCCGATTATGTCGCCGGCGGCACCTTCCTCGACTGGCCGCTGATCGGCCTGGCGTCGATCGCCCCCGCCAACGTCCGTCTCGATCCCGCCGCCGGGCTGTTCGGCTTCGCGATCCTCAAGCGCGACGGCTTCCTCGCGGACGCCGGCAACCGCGCCGCACTCAGCGGCGCGATCGACCGCGCCGCGGTCACCGCCGCGGTGATGCCCAATTGGGAACCCGCCGAACGCCTCCTGCCCGACATGCTCGATTCGACCGCGCCGCCGGCGCTGCCCGGCTGGTCGCTGCTCACCCCCGAACAGCGCGTCGCCGCCGCGCAGACGCGCGTCGCCGACTATGGCGCGCCGGTCGTGCTGCGCATCGCGCTGCCGCGCGGGCCGGGTGCGACGCTGGTCTATGCGCAGGTCGCCGCGTCGCTGCTCACCGTCGGCATCACGCCGCAGCGCGTCGGCCCCGACGACGATGCCGAACTGCGGCTGGTCGATCAGGTCGCGCCCTATGACAGCGCCCGCTGGTATCTCGCCAATGCCTGCGTCGTCTGTGGCGAGGCCGCACAGGGCGCGCTGGTCGCCGCCCGCGAGGCACCGACGCTCGCCGAACGCTCGCGGCTGATCGCGGTCGCCGATGCCGCGCTGGCGACGGATACGCCGTTCATTCCGATCGCGCGGCCGCTGCGCTGGTCGCTGGTCGCGATGCGGCTGCGCCAATGGCGCCCCAACGCCCGCGCCTGGCACCCGTTGAACCGGCTGCGCGACGACACCAATTAGGGGGGATGACCACCACCCGCCCTCGCCCGCTGGACGCGCGTCCGCTGCTCGACTCCTTGCCGGTCGGCCGTGACGCAGCCTCGGTCCGCATCCGGCTCGAAGCGATGGAGCGGGTGATGGAAGGGCTGTTCACCATCCCCGGCACCAACCGCAAGCTCGGGCTCGACGTGATCCTCGATCTCGTCCCGGTCGTCGGCACCACGATCGCCGCGCTGATCGGATCGTGGCTGGTATGGGAAGCCCGCAATCTCGGCATGTCGAAGCTGCAGATGGCGCGGATGTTCGGCAACGTCGGGATCGACTGGGCGCTGGGCATCATCCCCTTCGTCGGCGCGGTCCCAGATTTCTTCTTCCGGTCGAACACCCGCAACCTGCGGATCATCCGCCGCCACCTCGACAAGCATCATCCGGCGACGGCGACGATCATCGGCTGACGATCAGCGGCCGCCGCGCCAGATCTTCACCGTCGCATCGGCGGACAGGCCGCCCTGGTGCGCTGGACAGCGTTGATACCGGAACGCCTTGTCGAGGCAGATCCAGATTTCGTCGAGCCAGCCCTGTTTGGTCGCCGTCACCCGCATCATGTCCGGCCCGAGCCCCGGATTGCTGCGCGACACCGCCGCCGCCAGCCCGCCGGCGGTCAGCGGCCCGCGCGACAAGGCATCCATGTCGGGATAGCGCAGCCTGCCGTACAGGCGGGTCGAGGTGGCGAAATAGCGGTCGGGCTTGTAGCCGGCCATGCAGGTGCCGTGCTTCGACCATTCGTGCTGCATCAGCTGCGCCGACGGCGTGCTGCAGATATGCTTCTGGATCACCGCACGCGGCAGCAAGGGGGTCGCCTGGCAATATTGCGGCCAGTCCTTGCCGATGCCGTCGGGCCACAGCCCGTGCAGCGTGAAGCCGAAGCGGTTGCCCGCCGCGCACTGGAAGCGCGCGCCGCCGTCGCGGTCGTGATCGCGGCAATATTGCGGCGCCCAGGTGATCGCCAGCGTATAGCCGCCGATCGGCAGCAATCGCCGCGGCTGGCTGTCGCTCGGCAGGTCCGGGTGCGGCCGTTCGATGCTCGTCGGGGCGGCGCATTGATAGGCCTGCGCCTGCACCGCGGCAGGGGTCGCCGCGAGCAGCGCGACGAGCGCGAACCGCGCCATCACCATCGCGGCGCGTCCGGCGTTTCGACCACGTCGAGATCGTCGTCCTCGTCCAGCCCCTCGCCGAACCACGCCTTGGCGTCCGGCTTGAACAGCATCACCGCCGCGGCGACGTAGAGGATGTTGGCGACCAGTCCGAGCGCGAGCTGCGCGTTGATCGCCGACCGGCCCAGCGCGATCAGCACGATCGCCGAGAGGACCGCGAACACGCCGAACGCCGCGAACACCACCTGCACCCATTTCGCCACCACGCTCGGGCGGCGGACGATGAAGAACCAGATCAGCACCGTGATCGCGAGCCCGAGCACCTGCATCGCCGGCAGCAGCCACGACATGCTCGCAAGCATCGGATTGGAGGCCAAAGCGGCCTGCGACGTGCGCCAGTTCAGCCCGGTATTGATCAGGCCGAGGATCACCGACGCCCAATAGAATTGCTCGAACCGGACGATGGATGGCGGTTTGGTCACGACAACTCCCCTTGCTGCTCGATATCAGCCTAGCCGCCCCGGCGGGGCGTGCAAGCCGCCGCTCATATCACCGTGAAATCGAGGCCGATATCCGCCGCGGGCGCCGATTGGGTCAGCCGCCCGACCGAGACGTAGGTGACGCCGTTCTCCGCGATCGCCCGCACCGTGTCGAGCCGCACCCCGCCCGAGGCCTCGGTCGGCACGCGCCCGCCGACCGAGGCCACCGCCTCGCGCAGCAGCGCCGGCGGCATGTTGTCGAGCAGCAGATGCGTCGCCCCCGCGTCCAGCGCGGGCGCGATCTGGTCGAGCCGGTCGACCTCGACGATGATCCGCGCGATCCCCGCCGCGACCGCCCGCTGCACCGCCGGCGCGATGCCGCCGGCGACCGCGATGTGATTGTCCTTGATCATCGCCGCATCCCACAGGCCGAGCCGGTGGTTCTGCGCACCGCCGGTACGTGTCGCATATTTCTCCAGCCGGCGCAGACCAGGGATCGTCTTGCGCGTGTCGAGCAGCACCGCGCCGGTATCCGCGATCGCATCGACATAGGCGCGGGTCAGCGTCGCAATCCCCGAGAGATGCTGCACCGTGTTGAGCGCCGAACGCTCGGCGGTGAGCAGCGCCCGCGCCGATCCCTCCAGCCGCATCAGCTCGCTGTGCGCCGCCACCCGGGCGCCATCCTCGACCAGCCGGGTGATCCGCACCGCCGGGTCGAGTGCACGGAAAAACGCTTCCGCGATGCCGAGTCCGGCGACGACGATCGCGTCGCGCGTGTCCATCACTCCGGTGAAGCGCGCCTCCGCCGGAATCACCGCCGCCGAGGTGATGTCGCCGCCGTCGCCCAGATCTTCCGCCAAAGTCGCGGCGACGAAGCCGTCGAGGTCGAATCCGTCTAGAGTAAAGCGCGTCATACGTATACGATCCTGTCATATGGCGTCGCGGACCCTATTGTCATGGGTCCGCCGCCGAATCACGGGGAAGCAAGGCGATGACCGAACGCGAGGCCTTGGAGGAGCTCCACCAGCTGCTCGCCGCCGCGTTGCAGAAGGCGGACGAGCTGGAGCTGATCCTGGTCGGCATCCACATCAACGAAGCCCGTCACCTGCTCGCCCCGACCACCGCGACCTCGCACTGACGGATCAGTCGCCGGTGACCGGCACCACGCGGAACGGCGTCGGGCCGAGATCGCCCTGCCCGACCGTCGCCGAGGCCATCGACAGCATCGCGTCGAGGCTCTTCTTCGCCTTGACGCGCAGGCCCTCCTCGATCTCGATGCGCGGCGTCAGGTCGCGCAGCGCGACGTAGAGCTTCTCCATCGTGTTGAGCGCCATATACGGGCAGATGTTGCAGTTGCAGTTGCCGTCCGCCCCCGGCGCGCCGATGAAATTCTTCAGCGGCATCGCCTTCTCCATCTGGTGGATGATGTGCGGCTCGGTCGCGACGATCAGCGTCTCGCCGGGCATGGCATTGGCGAATTCGAGGATGCCGCGCGTCGATCCGACGTAATCGGCATGGTCGAGGATCACCGCCGGACATTCGGGATGCGCGGCGACCGGCGCACCGGGGTTCTGCGCCTTCAACTTCATCAGCTCGGTTTCGCTGAACGCCTCGTGGACGATGCACACGCCCGGCCACAGCAGCAGCTCGCGCCCGGTCTTGCGCTGGAGATAGCCGCCGAGATTGCGGTCGGGGCCGAAGATGATCTTCTGGTCGCGCGGCAATTGCGCCAGGATCGTCTCCGCCGACGACGAGGTGACGATGACGTCGCTCAGCGCCTTCACCTCGGTCGAGCAATTGATGTAGGTCAGCGCGATATGATCGGGATGCGCGGCGCGGAACGCAGCGAACTGGTCGGGCGGGCAACTGTCCTCCAGGCTGCAACCGGCATCCATGTCGGGCAGCACGACGATCTTGTCGGGGCTGAGGATCTTCGCGGTCTCCGCCATGAAGCGCACCCCGCAAAAGGCGATCACGTCGGCATCGGTCGCCTGCGCCTTGCGGCTGAGGTCGAGGCTGTCGCCGACGAAATCGGCGAGGTCCTGCAACTCCGGCTTCTGATAATAATGCGCGAGGATCACCGCGTTGCGCTCCTTGCGGAGGCGCTCGATCTCGGCGCGCAGGTCGAGTCCGGCGAAGCTGTTGGTCAGTTCCATAACGCCCTCGTTAGGCGATTGCGCGCCGCCCCTCAACGCCCGCCGTCATCGAGAATTGCCAAGCACTTCCGCCAGCGACCGGCTCGCGTCCCACCGCTCGGTCGCCGCCGTGGGATCGTCGGCGAAACTCACCTTGACGCTGGCGTCGATCCCGGCGGCGCGCAGCGGCATGACGAAGCTGTTCTCCACCGCGCGCCGGGTCGCGTCGCGCGCCAGCTTCATCGGCGTCGCATCGCGCGCCTGCCGCACCAGCTCCGCCTGTCCGGCGCGGCGATTCGCGGTGTCCAGCGCGGTGTCGGCGTCGGTCAGCCGCGATAGGATGCCGCCGCTGCCATATTCGCGGATCGCGGTAAGATCGACCTGCGGCCCGTCGAGTTCGATCGGCGGCAACCGCACCGACAGCGTCCGGCTGTCGGGATCCCAGGCGACGTCGCGCTGGGTCAGCTTGCCGAGATCGACCTCGTAGCGGACCAGGCCGGGCATGATCAGCGTCTTCTCGGTCGACAGGCCGAGCTGCGACTGGCGCGACGTGCTCACCGCGACGAAGCGCGCGGCGAAGGCGGACAGGCGGTTCTGTTCGCGCAGCCCTTGCAGGCTCGCGCTGGCGACGGTGGTCGGATCGGGCGACAGCCGGCGCTCGACGTAGCGCTGCACGCCCCACAGGCCGATCAGCACGGCAAGCGCGAGCAGCACGATGATCCCCGCCGCCTTGCCGAGGAACGAACCGGTCGACGACCGGACCGCCGGCGTCGCGGGGGCGTCGGGCATCGGATCGCTCATTCGCTGCTCCGCCATACGTCACCCTCCTCGCTCACCCGTTGCCGTCTTTGCAGATCATAGAGGTGCGCGAGCACCGATCGTTGCGCCGCCGGGATCAAACGCGGGTCGAGCCCGACGTACATCCGCCGCGTCATCTCCTCCAGCGCCAGCGGCGCCTCGCGCACCAGCCGCAGGATCTGCCCCTCGCGCTGCTTGCGATGCCCCAGCATGCCGCGCACCAGCCGCTGCGGCTGGTCCACCGCCTCGCCATGGCCGGGATAATAGATACGATCGTCGCGGCCGAGCAGCTTGTCGAGGCTCGCCATATACTGCCCCATGTCGCCGTCGGGCGGCGAGATCACGCTCGTCGCCCAGCCCATTACGTGATCGCCGGAGAACAGCGCCTTCGTCTCGGGCAGCGCGAAGGCGAGATGGTTCGACGTATGGCCCGGCGTCGCCAGCGCGGTCAGCGTCCAGCCGTCGCCGGCGACGCTCTCGCCCTCGTCCAGCACGCGATCGGGCGCATAGGCCGCGTCGAACGCCGCATCCAGTCCGGGCGTCTCGCTGGCGACATGCACCGGCGCGGCACCGACGATCGGCGCGCCGGTCGCGGCGGCGAGCGGCCGGCTGGCGGGACTGTGGTCGCGATGATGATGGGTGATGACGATCGCACGGACCGGCCGCCCGGCGATCACCCGCAGCAGCGTCTCGACGTGCGCGGCGTCGTCGGGACCCGGATCGATCACCGCAAGGTCGCGGCCGCCGACGACATGCGTCTGCGTACCGCCATAGGTATACGGCGACGGATTGGGCGCGAGCACACGGGTGACGAGCGGCTCGAGCTGGATCGGGATACCGGTCGGATGCTCGGCCATTGGGTCGGATGTGGCGCGATGCGCGGCGGAGCGCAAGAGGCGATGACCGGTGGGGGTGGCACCCGGCGGCGGCGGTCGTCCCGAACGCGCCGCCACGCGGCGGCCAAATCCGTCCGCCCGGATGATGGCGAGACCTGTGGAGAACTCCACCGGTGCTCCCGCGAAGGCGGGAGCCCAGGAGTCCCGTACGCGATCGGACGTTGCTCTGCTTGGCCCCGGGTTCCCGCTTTCGCGGGAACACCGGATGGGCCGCATCAATCCTTGTCCGGCGAAGCCATCTCCGCGCGCAATTCCGCCAGTGCCGAATCCATCTCGGCCAGCGCCTCCTTGCGCCCGCTGGCGGGGATGAGCTGGTTGGCGGCGATGCTGGCCCGCGAGGCCTCGACACTCGCCAGCGCGCTCGCCATCGCGTTGCGGCGGATTTCGGCGGCATTGACCGTGGCGGCAGCGCTGGCGGCAGTCGCGACGCGGATACGGTTGGTGCAGATCACCATCGTCCGCTTCCCGCCCTTCCGGCCCTGCACGACGAATTGCTGCGCCTCGCCATCCCGGCCGAGGCTGCAATTGCGCTCGCTGACCTCGGGCACGGTCCGCATCGACCGGTCGACCATCGCCTGGAGCTCGCGAGCGTCGGGGTGCCCGTTCTCCGTCGTGCTATGGGTGCTGCTGTCCGTGGCGGTCCGCTTGACGACGATGCGGCGGACGCTCGGAGCCGGCTTCGCGGCATCCGCCATCGCCGGCATGGCCGGCATTGCCGGCATCTCCGGCGTTTCCGGCGTTTCCGGCATCTCGGGCATGTCGAGGGCGGCCGACGTCGCCTGCAGGTCGATCCCCATCGTGTTGCCGACCCGATGGCTGATCGCCGCGGCGGCGCTGGTGCCCGAGGCGGTCACGCCGAGCCCGCCGAGCACGACAGTCGAGACCAGCGCACCACCCAGAGCGAGGCGGCGGCGCGAACGCGGCGAGGTGGACAGCATGCGGAGTCTCCCTTTCAGATCGTCGATGGTGTGCAGATGACAGGCCGCAGAGACCGCGCCGCCATGCGCCGCCTTGACGATGGCGCAGGCATAAGCGTGGCGGTCGATCGTCGATCGGCCGGCGAGGACGCGAGCATCGTTGGCGAGTTCCTGATCGGCGCGGAAGGCGCGAAACGCACGCCAGGCGACCGGATTGAACCAGTGCAGCGCCAGCACGCCGAGCGCGATCCAATTGGCGATCAGGTCGCCGCGCTGGTGGTGGCCGATCTCATGCTCCAGCGCCAGCTCCCGCTCGTCGGCGTCGTAGCGGTCGGCGAAATCGAGTGGAAAGGCGACGTAGCGGCGCATCACGCCGAAGGCGAGCGGCCCGGCCGCCGCCTCGCTGGCGATGATGTGCACGCCGCGCACCTCCTCGATGCTCGCCGCGGTGCCGAGCAGGCGGCGGCAGTGGCGCCGATGGCTGGTCAGGTGCCAGACGAGGAAGCCGAGCGCGCCAGCCGCCCACAACAGGCCGACGATCCAGCCGATCGCCGGCGCGGCGACCGCCACCGGCGCCACCGTATCGTTCGCCGCGCCATCGGCGACCAGGATGGTGAGCGTGTCGCTGGCGCGGCTGATCGGCGTCGCCGCCACCTCCTGCCACGCCGCGGGCAGCGGTGGCAGCAGCAGGCGCAGCAACGGCAGCGCCCACAGGGCATAAGCGACCTGCGGCCCGAAGGCGTTGCGCACCGGCGCGCGCACCAGCATGACCAGCGCCATCAGGAGCGTGGAGGCGATCAGCGCCTCGACCAGCCAGCCGATCACTGCTTGAGGTCCTTCAACAGCGCCTCGATCTCGGCGATGTCGGTCGCGGTGAGTTCGTCGCGCTCGGCGAGATGCGCGACCAGCGGCGTCAATTTACCGCCGAACAGGCGGTCGATCAGCCGCTTCGATTCGCCCGACACATAATCGCCACGCGCGACGAGCGGGCGATAGAGATAGCGGCGGCCGTCCTCCTCATGCGCGATCGCGGTCTTGGCGAGCAGCCGGCCAAGCAGCGTCTTGACGGTGTTGGCGCTCCACCCGCGGGCGGGATCGACGCGTTCGGCCACGTCCTGCGCGGTAAGCGGCGCCTCGTCCCACAGCACCTCCATGACCGCATGTTCGGCATCGCTGATTCGTTCGACCACGGCTACGCTCCTGTTGGACTACAGGTGTAATCGTACCGTTTACGGACGTAGTCAAGAGGGATGCGGCGATGTCGGGATCGCTTACAGGTCGGTGCGGCACGAGACGGCCGTTAACCGTATAAGCGGCGGAAATCCGCCGCTCCGCACGATTGGCACGGCGTCTGCATATCGAGAGCCAGCCGAGCGTCACGACGCTTCAGCAGGGTGGGGTCATCGCTTTTCCGCGTCTCGCGACCCCACCCGCACCCGGCACCGGTCAGGCTGCGGCCGTATCGCCCTTCAACAGCGTCGCCAGTTCGCCGCTCTCATACATCTCCATCATGATGTCCGATCCGCCGACGAATTCGCCGCCGACGTAAAGCTGCGGGATCGTCGGCCAGTCCGAATAGGCCTTGATGCCCTGGCGGATGCCCTGGTCCTGCAGCACGTCGACGCTCTCATAGTCGACGTTGAGATGGTCGAGGATCGCGACCGCGCGGCTGGAGAAGCCGCATTGCGGGAACAGCGGACTGCCTTTCATGAACAATACCACGGCATTGTTCTTCACGACGGCGTCGATGCGGGCGTTGGTGTCGTCAGTCATGGTCATCATCCTCAGGCGGCGGCGGTCTTGAGCTGCAGGGCGTGGAGTTCGCCGCCCATGCGCTGGCCGAGCGCCGCATATACGGCTTGGTGTTGCTTGCGGAGCGGCAGACCGGCGAAGCTCGCCGATACGACGCGGGCGGCATAATGATCGCCGTCGCCGGCGAGGTCGGTAATCTCGACCTCGGCGTCGGGGATGGCGGCGCGGATCAGCGCGGCGATGTCGTCGGCGGCCATCGGCATCAGCCCTGCTCCGCCTGGATCAGCTGCCGCCGCGCCTCGATCATCTTCTCGGCGAGCGCGCGGCGTACCGCGGCATCGTCGGTCTCGACACCGGCGGCGGTCAGGTCGCCCAACAGCTTGCGCACGACGTCCTCCTCGCCCGATTCCTCGAAGTCCGCCTGGACCACCGCCTTGGCATAGGAATCGGTCTCTTCGGGGGTCAGCCCCATCTGCGCCGCGGCCCATTGGCCGAGCAGGCGATTGCGGCGCGCGGTGATGCGAAACGCCATCTCCTCCTCACGCGCGAACGCCGCCTCATGGGCGCGCTCACGGTCGTCGAACATGGACATCGTCACTCACCCCGTTTTTTGCTCCTCCGCACATAGGGGCGCGTCTGCGCACGCGCAACGGATGCCCGGAACCGCAGTCCCCGTGCCGGACATAAGTCATTCGGAACAAAAGAGTTAACGATGCGATAACTATGTGAGGGCGAGCACCCCGCTCGACCGCAGGAGAAGGATCATGATCAAGAGGCCCGTCCCCGCCGGAGGCCATTCGCAGCCCACCCGCGCCGCGCCGCTCACCGGCATCGTCGTCGGATCGGCGATATCGCTGTTGCTCTGGGCGTTGATGCTCGCGATCTTCTTCGCGATCCGATGACCGTCAGCCGACCGCGACCACCAGCTTCCCGATCGCGCCGCGCGCCGCCATCTTCGCGATCGCGTCGCCGCCGCGCTCCAGCGGAAAGGTCTCGGTCACCTTCGGCGCGATCTTCCCGTCGCGCCACAATTCGAACAGCCGCGCGACATGCGCCGCATTGGCCTGTGGATCGCGTGCCGCGAAAGCGCCCCAGAACACGCCGCAGACATCGCAGCTCTTGAGCAGCGTCAGATTGAGCGGCAGCTTCGGGATGCCGGCCGGAAAGCCGACGACGAGATAGCGCCCTTCCCAGCCGATCGCGCGCAGCGCCGGCTCGGCATAATCGCCGCCGACCGGATCGTAGATCACATCGAACCCGCCGCGCCCGCCGGCCGCCTTGAACCGTTCGGCGAGCGCCTTCGACGCCTCCTTGTCGAACGGCGCGCGACCGTAGACGATCGTCTCGTCCGCGCCCGCGGCGGTCGCCGCCGCCGCTTTCTCATCCGACGACACCGCCGCGACGACGCGCGCGCCATAGGCCTTGCCGAGTTCGATCGCCGCCAGCCCGACGCCACCGGCCGCGCCGAGCACCAGCAGCGACTGGCCCGCCTGCAACCGCCCGCGGTCGAGCAAGGCATGGATCGTCGTCGCATAGGTGAGGATCAGCGCCGCGCCCTCGGCGAAGTCGCGCTCCACGGGCAGGCGATAGAGCCGCTGCGGCTCGGTGACGATGCTGGTGGCGAGGCCGCCATGGCCGATCACCCCCATCACGCGGTCGCCGACCTGCCAGTCGCTGACGCCCTCGCCGAGCGCGTCGATCACGCCGGCGATCTCGCCGCCCGGCGCGAACGGGCGCGGCGGCTTGAACTGATATTTGTCCTCAATGATCAGGACGTCGGGATAGTTGATCGCGCAGGCCTTGACCGCGATCCGCACCTGGCCCTTGGCCGGTGCCGGATCGGGCAGCTCGGTGAGTTCTAGAGTGTCAGGTCCGCCCGACGCCGTCGACAGCAATGCCCGCATAACCGCTCCTGCTCGCGATCCAGGGGCGATGTTGATCCACCGCGCCCTCGAATTTCGAAATCGCGGTATCCCTTGCCATCGTCAGGCCGATCTCGTCCAGCCCCTCCATCAGGCATTGCCGGCGGAACGGATCGAGGTCGAAGGCGAAGCGGTCCTGATAGGGCGTCGTCACTGTCATCGTCTCGAGATCGACGGTGACCGGCTGGTCCTTCGCCACCTCGACGAGACGATCCACCGCCTCCTGCGGCAGCACCACCGGCACGATGCCGTTCTTGAACGCATTGCCCGAGAAGATGTCGGAAAAGCTCGGTGCGATCACCGCGCGCACCCCCATGTCGGCGAGCGCCCAGGCGGCATGTTCGCGACTCGACCCGCAACCGAAATTGTCGCCGGCGATCAGGATCGGCGCACCGGCATAGCGCGGATCGTCGAAGACGTTGCCCGGCTGCGCGCGCACCGTCTCGAACGCGCCGCGCGCCAGCCCCGAGCGTGTGATGGTCTTGAGCCAATGCGCCGGGATGATGATGTCGGTGTCGATGTTCTTGGCACCCCAGGGATAAGCGGTGCCGGTAACGGTCGTGACGGGCTGCATGTCGGCGCCTTCTAGCGTTCGGTCTTGACCGGATGCGCAAGCACGCGCGCGCCCGCGACATAGGCGGCGACGCCGCTCATCATCGCGCCCGCCACCAGCAATACCAATACCTTCTTCATCGCGTCGCTCCCATCAGATCCCGTACGTCGGCGAGCCGCCCGGTCACCGCCGCCGCCGCCGCCATGGCTGGCGACAACAGGTGTGTGCGCGCGCCAGGTCCCTGTCGACCCACGAAATTCCGGTTCGACGTGGACGCGCACCGCTCCCCCGCAGGCACCTTGTCGGGGTTCATCGCGAGGCACATCGAACAGCCCGGCTCGCGCCATTCGAACCCGGCCTGCACGAACACCCGGTCGAGCCCCTCGGCCTCCGCCTGCCGCTTGACCAGCCCCGATCCCGGCACGACCATCGCGCGCACGCCGTCGGCGACGTGCCGCCCCTCGGCGACCGCGGCGGCGGCGCGCAGATCCTCGATCCGGCTGTTGGTGCAGCTGCCGATGAAGACGTGCTGGACGGGAACGTCCTGCATCGCCGTCCCCGGCGTCAGCCCCATATAATCGAGGCTGCGCTGCGCCGCCGCGCGCTTGGCGGGATCGGCGAAACTCTCGGGCTCCGGTACGACGCCGGTGATCGGCACGACGTCCTCGGGGCTCGTTCCCCAGGTCAGCGCCGGCGCGATATCGGTCGCGTCGAGCCGCACGCTCTTGTCGTAGGTCGCGGCGGGATCAGTGGCGAGGCTGCGCCACCAGGCGACGGCCTTGTCCCACGCCTCGCCCTGCGGCGCCATCGGTCGCCCCTTCAGATAGGCGAAGGTCACGTCGTCGGGCGCGACCAGCCCGGCGCGCGCACCGCCCTCGATCGACATGTTGGCGACGGTCATCCGCCCCTCGATCGACATGGCGCGGATCACCTCGCCGGTATATTCGATGACATGGCCGGTTCCGCCCGCCGCTCCGATCCGGCCCATGATCGCGAGGATCACGTCCTTGGGGCTGACGCCGAAGCCGAGCGTGCCGTCGACGCGCACCTCCATCGTCTTCGACTGGCTGAGCAGCAGCGTCTGCGTCGCGAGCACATGCTCCACCTCGCTGGTGCCGATGCCGAACGCCAATGCGCCCAAGGCGCCATGCGTCGAGGTATGGCTGTCGCCGCACACCAGGGTCGTGCCGGGCAGCGTGAAGCCCAGTTCCGGCCCGACGACATGGACGATGCCCTGCTCCGCCGCGGTCGCATCGATATAGTCGACACCGAATTCGGCGGTATTGCGGCGCAGTGCATCGAGCTGCTGCGCGCTTTCCGGATCGGCGATCGGCAGCATCCGCCCGGCGGCATCGACGCGCGGCGTCGTCGGCAGGTTGTGATCGGGCACCGCGAGCGTCAGCTCGGGCCGCCGCACGCGCCGGCCAGCGACACGAAGCCCCTCGAACGCCTGCGGGCTGGTCACCTCATGGACGAGGTGCCGGTCGATGTAGATGAGGCAGGTGCCGTCGTCGCGCCGTTCGACGACATGAGCAGCCCAGATCTTTTCGTACAGCGTTTGCGGTCGGGAAGCCATGATGCGCGCCCGTTAACGGAAATGATGCGCGAGCGAAAGCCTGTGCGACAGATTGTTGCCTGTGATATTAAAGCGCGCGATGATCTTCGAAGATCGTGCCGCACGCGCGCATCTCGTCTTCATGCGCCGGCTCGCGCCATGTTTCCGTCAGCGCCGCCGCTTCCCATGCCTTGATCGCGGGATGCGCGAAAAGGCTTTCGCACCAGCGACTTCCGGCATCGCCAACGTCGATCCCGAAGGTCCGCACGCGAAACGCGACCGGCGCGTAAAAGGCCTCGACCGCGGTGAAGCGATCCCCCGCCAGCCACGGACCGCCGAAGCGATCGAGCCCTTCCGCCCATAATTCCTTGACCCGCGCAACATCGCGATCGAGCGCCGGCGACGCCGGATGCGGAGCCGCGCGGACGCCGATGTTCATCATCCGCTCGTTGCGCAGCGCCGAAAAGCCGCCATGCATTTCGGTCACCGCACACATCGCCCAGGCGCGCGCCGCCGCGTCCCGCGGCCAGACGCCGTCGTGCCGTTCGGCGAGATACAATGTGATGCCGAGCGAGTCCCAGACCGTGCGATCGCCGTCGACCAGCACCGGCACCTGCCCACTCGGCGAAAAGGCGCGGAACGCCTCCCAGTTATTTGCCGCCGTAAAGGGTTCGATCCGATCCTCGAACGGAATGCCGAGCGCCGTCATCAACGCCCACGGCCGCAGCGACCAGCTCGAATAATTGCGATTGGCGGTGATCAGCACGTAACCCATGGCTGCAGGTCCCATCTCGACTATCTATTCATAGCGGGGAATCGTCCGACCGGCTGCTGCCTAGCCCCTGATTCCGGTCTGAACGACCTCGGTCCGAAGATCGGCACGTATGAAAAGCGTCTTGGCTACCCGGTCGATATGCCGTCGCAACGCTGCGGCCAGTTCGGGACCATAAAGGATCACATCCACCGATACGGCGAGGCTGCTTTCACCGAACAATGTCGCCAATCGTGCCAAAGTCCTGCCATCGATATCGCCCCATAATATGAGATCGATATCGGACGCCGGACGCGCAGTCCCGAGCGCCCGCGATCCGAACACGCCGACCCGATCGATCCGATCGGCGAAGGGCGCGAGCACGGACCGTACGATGGCCCGGTCCCGTTCCGACATCACGATGCCGTCCGCGTCAGCCAAGCTTTGCCCGTTCGAGCATCAGCATCAGGTGCAAATCTTCGAATCGCTCGAGGAAGCGCGCCCGGATATCAGCGACCACCCGCTCGAACGCCTGCCGGCGGTAGACGTGCGACATTTCGTTACGCGCATCCAGCGCGTCCATCCAGATCGGCCCTTCCTCGATATAGCCGAAGGCGAATGCCGTGCGGAGCACGTCGCCGGGTCCGCTGCGCTCCAGCGTGACCTTACGCCAGACCAGAAAGTCCTTCAGCGTCTTCCAGGCGAGTTCGAACGTATATTCGAACCGCTGGATAACCCCCTCCTGCACGATCGGGTGAACATCGCCGTCGAGCAGCTCCACGCCCTCCCGCAGCAACACCAAAGCCCCGTCGAAATTGGCGAACCGCTGCACCCAGCGGGGCGTATCGGGGGCGCCGAGATCCATTACCGGTCGAACCGCGCCGTCGTCTTCGCCGCCACCTCATCCGCGGTCACGCCCGGCGCCAGCTCGATCAGCCGGAACGGCGATTGGTGATCCGGCCGCCGGAACACCGCGAGGTCGGTGACGATCATGTCGACCACGTTCTTGCCGGTCAGCGGCAGCGTGCAGGCGGGGATGAACTTGGGGCTGCCGTCCTTGGCATTGTGATCCATCACGACGATGATCTGCTTGACCCCGGCGACGAGGTCCATCGCGCCACCCATCCCCTTGATCATCTTGCCGGGGATCATCCAGTTGGCGATGTCGCCGCCCTCGCTCACCTCCATCGCGCCGAGCACCGTCAGGTCGATATGCCCGCCGCGGATCATCGCGAAGCTCTGCTCGCTGCCGAAATAGGCGCTTTGCGGCAATTCGCTGATCGTCTGCTTGCCGGCGTTGATGAGGTCGGGGTCGACCTCGTCGTCATAGGGAAACGGGCCGATGCCGAGCATGCCGTTCTCCGACTGCAAGGTCACCGTGATCCCGGCGGGGATATTGTTGGCGACCAAAGTCGGGATGCCGATGCCGAGGTTGACGTAATAGCCGTCACGCAGCTCCTGCGCGGCGCGCGCCGCCATCTGGTTGCGGTCCCAGCCCTTCGCTTGCGTGGCCATCAGTTCAGTCCTCCGGGATGGTTGGCGATCGTCGCGACGGCGTCGGGATCGAGGTCGGGGCGCGCGCCGTCGAGGCCGCGCCAGATCAGCGCCGCGGCTTCCGCCTCGGCCATGCCGAGCGCCTGCGCATGCGCCTTGGCGGCGTGGCCGATCGTGTCGGCCATCAGCACGCCGAACATCTCGGCGTCGCCGAGCACGCCGGCATCGATCACCACGGTCGAGCCCGACCGGTCGGTGATCCAGATCCGCGCGACCTCGGCCGATCTGGCGCCGAGATTGGGGATGGCGGACAAGGGGATGGCGCGCGGCTTCGACGGTTTCACGGCGTATCGCTCCAGCGTTTGTCGAGGGGAAACACCTCGTCGAACCCGCCCTTGAGCCCGCTGCCGTAGACCGGGTTGGGCAGCACGAACCAGCCGTTGCCCCACAGATCGGCGATCGCGCCGCTGTCGGCGACACGGCGGCGCTCGGCGGCGGAGGGGATCGCGTTGAACAGGTCGCTGAAATCGCCGAGCTGGTCGCCCGCCATCGCGACGACGCAATAGCGCGCGGCGATCGCGCTGCGGCGCGCGTCCTTGCCGCTCGGCCCGTCGCGCAGGAACAGGTCGGTACCGGGCGTGAAGTCGCCCAGCCCCGCCGCCTTCAGCCCGGCGACCGTGCCGGCGGCGGTGGCGGCGCCGCGATTGCTGTTAATGATGACCATGATGTTGGCGGCGCGCAGCGCGGCGAACGCCTCGACCGCGCCCGGCACCGGCGCGACCGCCTTGGCGCCGGTCCGCTCCCAGCGCGCCCATTGCGCCGGATCGAACGGCGCGGCGGGATCGCGCGCCGCCAGCGCCTCGATACCGAGGTTGAGCACCACCGTTTCGTCCGCGTCGAACACCGCCGCGCGCGGCTTGCCCTCGCACGCATGCCATTGCGGCGCGGCGAGCGTCGCCCCCGGCCTGAGCACGACGCTGTCGCCCGCCGCGCGGCGATAGCTGGCATAGGAGACGAGCGCGCGGAACCCCTGCCGGCTCAGCGCCGCCGCCTCCGCCGAACCGTAGAGATACTGGAATTGCGGCGGTACCGCCCGCGTATCCGCAGCAGCGCCCGCGACCGCGCCGGTCGGCGGCGGGAGCGCGGTCAGCCCGGTGATCCGCACCAGCCTGCCGTCGGCGGTATAGGTCTGGCCCGGCGCCGGCAGCGTCGCGACAGGCGTGCGCTCGCCGCCGCAACCCGCCAGCAGCGCCGCCGCCGCCAGCGCGAACCCCGCCCGCCGCATCACGCCGCCTCGCGCGCCCGCACCGTGCGGAACTCGATCTTCTTGTCGTAGGGGCTGCCGACGATCAGCCGCTTCACATAGATGCCGGGCAGATGGATATGATCGGGATCGAGGCTGCCGACCGGCACCACCTCCTCGACCTCGGCGACGCACACCTTGCCCGCGGTCGCCATCGGCTGGTTGAAGTTGCGCGCGGTCTTGCGGAAGATGAGGTTGCCGCTCTCGTCCGCCTTCCAGCCCTTGATGATGCTCAGGTCGGCGCGGATGCCGCGTTCGAGGATATAGTCCTCGCCGTCGAAGCTCTTCACCTCCTTGCCCTCGGCCACCAACGTGCCGACGCCGGTCTTCGTATAGAAGCCGGGAATGCCCGCGCCGCCGGCGCGGCAGCGTTCGGCGAGCGTCCCCTGCGGGCAGAATTCCACCTCCAGCTCGCCGCTCAGATATTGCCGCTCGAACTCCTTGTTCTCGCCGACATAGCTGGAGATCATCTTCCTGACCTGCCGCGTGCGCAGCAGCTTGCCGAGCCCCTCGCCGTCGATCCCGGCATTGTTGCTGGCGATGGTGAGGCCCGTGACGCCCGATGCCTGGATCGCGTCGATCAGCCGTTCGGGGATGCCGCACAGGCCGAAGCCGCCCGCGCAGATCGTCATGCCGTCGTGCAGCAGGCCGTCGAGCGCCGCCGACGCATCGGGATAGAGCTTGTTCATCGCCCGTGACTCTCCTGTCTTTGCCGCGGCGATAGCGGGACGGGCGCCGCAGCGTCAATCGAGACCCCGTGTTCCTGCGCACGCAGGAACCCAGAGCCAAGAAGCGCAGCGCCCGCGACCCTGGGCTCCTGCGTTCGCAGGAGCACTGACGCTTACTTCAGCGCCGCCTGTGCCGCCGCCAGCCGCGCGATCGGCACGCGGTACGGCGAGGCCGAGACGTAATCCAGGCCCACCTTCTCGCAGAAGGCGATGCTCGCCGGATCGCCGCCATGTTCGCCGCAGATACCGAGCTTGATGTCGGGCCGGGTCGCACGGCCGCGATCCGCCGCCATCTGCACCAGTTCGCCGACGCCCTCGATATCGAGGCTGACGAACGGGTCCTTGGCGTAGATGCCCTGTTCGACATAGGCGCCGAGGAAACGCGCCGCATCGTCGCGGCTGACGCCCAAAGTCGTCTGGGTCAGGTCGTTGGTCCCGAACGAGAAGAACTCGCCCGTCTCGGCGATCTCGCCCGCCTTCAGCGCCGCGCGCGGCAGCTCGATCATCGTGCCGACCAGATAGTCGATCGTCTTGCCGCGCTCGGCGAACACCACCTGCGCGGCCTTGTCGACCACCGCCTTCATCAGGTCGAGCTCGCGCTTGGTCGCGACCAGCGGGATCATCACTTCCGGAATCGGCGCCTTCCCCGACTTCTCCGCGACGTCGAGCGCCGCCTCGAAGATCGCCCGCGCCTGCGTCTCGTAGATCTCCGGATAGGTCACGCCCAACCGGCAGCCGCGATGGCCGAGCATCGGGTTGAATTCGTGCAGCTCGGTGGCGCGACGCTTCAGTTCGTCGATAGCGACGCCGGCCGCCGCGGCGACCTCGGCGAATTCATTCTCCTCGTGCGGCAGGAACTCGTGCAGCGGCGGGTCGAGCAGCCGCACCGTCACCGGCAGGCCGGCCATCACCTCGAAGATCGCGGTGAAGTCACTGCGCTGCGCCGGCAGCAGTTTCTCGAGCGCGGCACGGCGGCCCGTCTCGTCCTGCGCGAGGATCATCTGGCGCACCGCGGTGATCCGGTCGGCGTCGAAGAACATATGTTCGGTACGGCACAGGCCGACGCCCTCGGCACCGAAATCGCGCGCGGTCTGGCAGTCGAGCGGCGTCTCCGCATTGGCGCGGACCTTGAGCCGGCGCACGCCGTCGGCCCATTCCATCAGCACGCCGAAATCGCCGGCGAGCTCGGGCTGCACCGTCGCGACCGAACCGAACATCACCTCGCCGCTGGTGCCGTCGATGGTGATCGTATCGCCCTCGCGCACCTCGCGCCCGGCGACCTTCATCACCTTGTCCTTGGCCGAGATCGACAGCGACCCCGCACCCGAAACACACGGCCGGCCCATGCCGCGCGCCACCACCGCGGCGTGACTGGTCATGCCGCCGCGCGCGGTGAGGATACCGGTCGCGGCATGCATGCCATGAATGTCTTCCGGCGACGTCTCGACGCGCACGAGGATGACCGACTCGCCCGCCGCCTTGCGCTTCTCCGCGGTGTCGGCGTCGAACACGACAGTGCCCGATGCGGCACCCGGAGAGGCGGGCAGGCCCTTGGCGATCACGTCGCGCGGCGCATCGGGATCGAGCGTCGGGTGGAGAAGCTGGTCGAGCGCCATCGGATCGACGCGCAGGATCGCCTCGTTGCGGGTGATGAGCCCCTCGTTCGCCATGTCGACCGCGATCTTCAGCGCCGCCTTGGCGGTCCGCTTGCCCGAGCGCGTCTGGAGCATCCAGAGCTTGCCCTGTTCGACGGTGAACTCGATGTCCTGCATGTCTCGATAATGCGTCTCGAGCCGGTCGAACACCGCCGCCAGCTCGCCATAGACCGCGGGCATCGCCTCTTCCATCGACGCGGGCTTGGCGCCCGCCTCCTCGCGCGCCGCCTTGGTCAGATATTGCGGCGTGCGGATCCCGGCGACGACGTCCTCGCCCTGCGCGTTGATGAGGAATTCGCCATAATAGGCGCGGTCGCCCTTCGACGGATCGCGGGTGAAGGCGACGCCGGTCGCCGACGTCTCACCCATATTGCCGAACACCATCGCCTGGACGTTGACCGCGGTCCCCCAGTCGGCGGGGATGTCGTTCAGGCGACGATAGACCTTCGCCCGCTCCGACTGCCACGAGCCGAACACTGCGCCGACCGCGCCCCACAATTGGTCGTGGACGTCCTGCGGAAAGGGCTTGCCCCATTCCTTTTCGACCAGCCCCTTAT
Organism: Sphingomonas taxi; assembly: GCF_000764535.1. Taxonomy (NCBI): domain Bacteria; kingdom Pseudomonadati; phylum Pseudomonadota; class Alphaproteobacteria; order Sphingomonadales; family Sphingomonadaceae; genus Sphingomonas; species Sphingomonas taxi. Next base: position 2,357,076 of record NZ_CP009571.1, read on the forward strand.
ATTCGGCGACCAGCGCCTTGAGGTCGGTCGCGCTCAGCTCGGTATCCAGCGTGAAGCCGTTGTCTTCCTTGGCGATCTCCAGCGCTTCCTCAAACGCGCCGTGATCGAGTTCGAGCACCACGTCGGCATACATCTGGATGAAGCGCCGATAGCTGTCCCACGCGAACCGCTCGTCACCCGACTTGGCGGCAAGCCCCTCGACCGTCGCATCGTTGAGCCCGAGGTTGAGGACGGTGTCCATCATCCCCGGCATCGACACGCGCGCGCCCGAGCGCACCGAGACGAGCAGCGGATTGGCCGCATCGCCGAAGCTCTTGCCGGTGATCCCCTCGATATGCGCGATCCCCTGCGCCACCTCGTCGCGCAGGCTTTGCGGGAATTGCTCGCCCTCGTCGTAATAGGTCGTGCACATGGCGGTCGAGATGGTGAAGCCCGGCGGCACGGGCAGGCCGATCGACGCCATCTCGGCAAGGTTCGAGCCCTTGCCGCCGAGCAGATTCTTGTCGCCCTTCCCGCCGTCCGAAACGCCGCCACCGAAACGGTACACGTATTGGGTCATCGCTGGTCCTTAGCTACGGTCTGATGCCTGCCCCGGGGAGGATGGTAAGCATATCGTACGCCTGAGAAACGTGTCGCTATCCCTCGATCTTCGAGAAATCGGCGACGGCATGCACCGCCGCGCGCACCCGGTCCAGCAGCGCGAGCCGCGCGGCACGCTTGGCGGAATCGGGATCGTTGACGATCACGCCCTCGAAGAAGGCGTCGATCGGCGCACGCAACGACGCGAGCGCCGCCATCGCCCCCTCGAAATCCTCCGCCGCGACCGCCGCGGTGGCGGCGGGCTCGGCCGCGTCGAGCGCGGCGATCAGCGCCGCCTCGGCGGGTTCGGGGGTATAGCCGAGCGCCTGCACCGCGCCGTCACCGGCGGGCGCATGGCCCTCCTTCTTGAGGATATTGGCGGCGCGCTTGTAGCCCGCGAGCAGGTTGGCGCCGTCCTCGGTCGCGACGAACGCCTGCAAGGCGTGGACGCGGGCGAGCAGGCGGACGAGATCATCCTCGCCGCCGAGCGCGAACACCGCATCGATCAGGTCGTGGCGGACGCCGGCCTCCCGCTGCTGCACCTTGAGGCGGTCGGCAAAGAAGTCGAGCACCGCACGATCCGCGACCCGGCCGAGCGGGAAGCGCAGACCATTGTCGAGGATCAGCGCGACCACGCCGAGCGCCGACCGTCGCAGCGCGAACGGATCCTTCGACCCGCTCGGCCGCAGGTCGGCGGCGAAGAATTGCGTGATGCTGTCGAGCTTGTCCGCCAGCGACACAGCCACCGTCACCGGCGCGGTCGGCACGTCGTCGCCCTGCCCGACCGGCTTGTAATGGTCGCGCACTGCCTCGGCGACCTCCCGCGGCTCGCCCTGCGCGGCGGCGTAATAGCCGCCGATCAGCCCCTGCAATTCGGGGAATTCGCCGACCATGCCGGTGACGAGGTCCGCCTTGGCGAGCCGCGCCGCCCGCTCCGCCCGATCGGCCAGCGTCATTCCCTCTCCCCTTGTGGGAGAGGGAGGGAGCGCCGAAGGCGCGGAAGGGTGAGGGGGAGTGGTCAGGGATGCGCTATCCCCCTCACCCTTCCCACTCGCTGACGCGAGCGGGCCCCTTCCCTCTCCCACAAGGGGAGAGGGAGATTGGACGATCCCCTCTTCGACCAGCCACCGCGCCAGCTTCGCCACGCGATCGACCTTGTCAGCGACCGTGCCGAGCTTCTCGTGGAAGACGATGTTCGCCAGCTTCGCCGCCTGCGCGTCGAGCGGCGTCTTGAGATCGGTCTCGTAGAAGAAGCGCGCATCGGACAGCCGCGCCGCGAGCACCTTGCGATTGCCCTCGACGATCTGCGCGCCGCCGTCGGTTGCCTCGATATTGGCGGTGCAGACGAAGGCATTGGCCAATGCACCGTCCGCATCGCGGCAGACGAAATATTTCTGGTTCACCCGCGCGGTGAGCTGGATCACCTCGGGCGGCACGGTGAGGAAATCGGCGTCGAACCGCCCGAGCAGCGGCACCGGCCATTCGGTCAGCCCGGCATTCTCCGCAACCAGCCCCTCGTCCTGGACCAGCACCAGCCCCGCCCCGGCGGCGAGCGCGGTGGCGCGTTCGCGGATCAGCGCGCGGCGCTCGTCCTGATCGACGATGACGTGGCAGGCGCGCAATTTCTCGACGTAATCCGCCGCCGAACCGATCGTGATCTGCCCCGGATGGTGGAAGCGATGCCCGAAGGTCGCGAAGCCGGAGCGGATGCCGGCGATCTCGACCTCGACCAGTTCCTCGCCGAACAGCGCGACGATACCGTGCAGCGGCCGCACCCAGCGCAGCGACTCGGTCGAGGCGGAGGCCGCCCCCCAGCGCATCGACTTGGGCCACGGAAAGCCGCGGATGATCGCCGGGATCGCCTCGGCGAGCACCGCGGTCGTCGCCCGGCCGGGCTTGTCGGTCACCGCATAGAGCACCCCGTCGCGCTCGACGAGCTGCTCGCGGGTCAGCCCCGTCTTGCGCAGGAAGCCGTCCAGCGCCTGCGGCGGCGCGCTCGCCTTGGGGCCTTTCAGCTCCTCGGACACCGCCTGCGTCTCGGCGGGCAGGTCGCGCGCGATCAGCACCAGCCGCCGCGGCGTCGCATAGGTGACGAGCGATCCGGCGGCGAGCCCCGCCTTGCCCAGCTCGGCAGCGAACAGCCGCGCGAGATCGTCGCGCGCCTTGTCCTGCATCCGCGCAGGGATTTCTTCGGAGCGAAGTTCGAGCAGGAAATCGGTCATTGTACGGCGCCGAAAGAAGAAGGGGTTGGTTCGCGCAGAGGCGCGGAGGCGCAGAGAAGAAGGATGTTGGGCCGCGCCACCGGCAGGCGCACCGCCTTGCGCCGCAGGCATTCCACGATCGCATTCGCACGGAAGGCGTCGCCTGCGCGCAGCCTCTCTGCGCCTCTGCGCCTCTGCGCGAACAACCCTTCTTCCCGCCGGACGCCGCTCACGCCGCCCATCCGTTCTTGTCCATCCACGCCGCGCAGGCGCCCTTGGCGAGGTCGCGGACGCGGCCGATATAGGCCTGCCGCTCGGCGACCGAGATCACGCCGCGCGCCTGCAACAGGTTGAACGTGTGGCTCGCCTTGATCGCCTGTTCGTACGCCGGGATCGGCAGCCCGGCGGCGAGGCTGTTCTCGCATTCCGCCGCGGCCTTCCTGAACAGGTCGAACAGGCTGGCGGTATCGGCGACCTCGAAATTCCACGTCGACATCTGCCGCTCGTTTTCGAGGAAGACGTCGCCATAAGTGACGCCGCTGTCGTTGAACGCGAGGTCGTAGACGTTGTCGACGTCCTGGATATACATCGCCAGCCGTTCGAGCCCGTAGGTCAGCTCGCCTGCGACCGGCTTCATGTCGAACCCGCCCATCTGCTGGAAATAGGTGAATTGCGTCACCTCCATGCCGTCGCACCAGACCTCCCAGCCCAGCCCCCAGGCGCCCAGCGTAGGCGATTCCCAATCGTCCTCGACGAAGCGGATGTCGTGGCGCGTCATGTCGACGCCGATCGCCGCGAGGCTGCCGAGGTACAGCTCCTGCAGGTCGGGCGGCGACGGCTTCAGGATCACCTGATATTGGTAATAATGCTGCAGCCGGTTGGGATTCTCGCCATAGCGGCCGTCGGTCGGCCGGCGGCAAGGCTGGACGAAGGCGGCGTTCCACGTCTCGGGCCCCAACGCGCGCAGCGTCGTCGCCGGATGGAACGTGCCTGCGCCCATTTCCATGTCGTAGGGCTGGAGGATCACGCAACCCCGGTCGCTCCAATAGTCGTGGAGCGTCAGGATCATCTTCTGGAAGGAAAGCGGTGTGGCGGCCATCGTCCCGAGGCTTTGGCCGATGAGGCCGCGTCTAGCAAGTGGTGCGGCGCGGCATTAGCTATGGCGCAGGACTTACTGATGGATAGCGTCCCCGCATGATACGAACCCTTCGGCCCGCCCTGCGGCCTGCTTTGTCGGCGCTCGCGCTCTGCCTGTCGCTCCCCGCCTGCGCGCAGCAGCCCGCCCCACCGGCGCGCGCCGCCAACGACGCCGATCCCGCGCTCTGGGTGGTCAAGGACAAGGATACGACGGTGTATCTGTTCGGGACGATCCACGTGCTCAAACCGGGCCTCACCTGGTTCGACGAGGCGGTGAAGACCGCGTTCGACCGGTCGGACGAGGTCAAGCTGGAAATCGTCATGCCCGACGCCGCGGCGATGCAGGGGCTGGTGCAGGCGACCGGCGTCGCCGCGCCCGGCACGCCGCCGCTGACCCAGCGCCTGCCCGAGGCCAAGCGCGCCGCCTTCACCAAGGCGGTGACCGACCTCGGCCTGCCCGCCAACGCGCTCGACACGTTCAAGCCATGGCTGGCGGCGACGCAGCTCTCGGTCGCGCCCTTGTCGAAGCTCGGCTATGACAGCGACAACGGCCCCGAACAGGTCATCACCGCCGCGGCGAAACAGGCGAACAAGCCGCTGACCGGGCTGGAGACGCCCGAACAGCAACTCGGCTTCTTCGGCAGCCTGTCGGACAAGGCGCAGCTCGACTTCCTCGTCAGCACGGTCGACGAACTGCCGAAGCTGAACGATCAGATGGCGTCGATGGTCGACGATTGGGCGAAGGGCGATCCCGACGCGCTCGCCCGCGAGATGAACGACGAGCTGAAAAGCTCGCCCGAGGTCGCCAAGGTCCTCCTCACCGACCGCAACGCGCGCTGGGCGGCATGGATCAAGCAGCGCATGACGCGGCCGGGGACGGTGTTCGTCGCGGTCGGCGCCGGGCATCTCGCGGGACCGGAGTCGGTGCAGGCGCACTTGGCTAAGCTGGGCGTAAAGGCCGAACGGGTGAAATACTAAGTGTTTTAAGTCCTCCCCCGCCAGGGGGAGGTGGCGCCGCAACGCGGCGACGGAGGGGGAGGATACGGCGAACTTAGTCGTATGCGGCGACGCCCCCTCCACCACCCGGCTACGCCGGGCGGTCCCCCTCCCCCGCTTCGCGAGGGAGGACTGGACCCCACCTTGTCTTTCCACCCCCCATCGGCTAAGCGCCCCCGCTTCCGGCCATGGTCATCCCTGGAGGCGTGGCGCGGGAAAGACACTTTAGCACGTTTCGGAAGGTTATCTGCATGAGCGACACCATTACGCTCGCAGCCGAGACGCGCGACCGGGTTGGCAAGGGAGCCTCCCGGGCGCTGCGTCGTGACGGCCGCGTCCCCGCCGTGATCTACGGCCAGAACAAGGAACCGACCTCGGTTCACCTCGAAGAGAAGGCGCTGACCAAGGCGCTGATGACCGGTCACTTCATGACCTCGGTCATCATGATCGACGGACAGCGGACGCTGGCCAAGGACGTGACCTTCCACCCCGTCACCGATCGCCCAATCCACGTCGATTTCCTGCGCATCGGCGAGCACACCGAAGTCACCGTCGCGGTGCCGATCGTATTCACCGACGAAGACGATGCCCCCGGCATCAAGCGCGGTAACGGCGTGCTCAACATCACCCGCCACGAGATCGAGCTGGTCGTCGACGCCGCCGACATCCCGAGCGAGATCAGCATCTCGCTGAAGGGCCTCGAGATCGGCGATTCGATCCACATCAGCGACGTCAAGCTGCCCAAGGGCGCCAAGCCGGCGATCGACGACCGCGACTTCGCGATCGCCACGATCGTGCCGCCGACCGTCCCGACCGCGCAGGACGAGGCGCTCGACGCCGAGGTCGCCGAGACCCAGGCCGCCGAGGCTGCTGCCGACGCCGAGCCGAACGACGACGACAACGACGACGACAAGATCACCACCCAGAAGAACTAAGCTGGGTGCCGCCACGGCGGCGTCGGAACCGGGGCAGGGCAGCGGCAACGCTCCCCTGCCCTTTTTCGTGGCCGGGCCGCTATCCCACCCACCCCGTCACCCCGGACTTGTTCCGGGGTCCACCGGGCGGCTAGGAGCAGAACCAGAGCCTCCAGCCGTTCTCCCAGCCGCGGAGTGGACCCCGGAACGAGTCCGGGGTGACGAGGAAGAATAGGAACGTCATGCAGATCTGGGCCGGGCTCGGCAATCCGGGGCCGCAATATGCGATGCACCGGCACAATGTCGGCTTCATGGCGATCGACCTGATCGCCGACATGCACGGCTTCGCGCCGGTCCGGAAGCAGTTCCAGGGCTGGACGCAGGAGGGCCGCGTCGGCAGCGAGAAGGTGCTGCTGCTCAAGCCCGCCACCTTCATGAACGAGAGCGGCCGCGCGATCGGCGAGGCGCTGCGCTTCTACAAGCTCGGCCCCGACGCGCTCACCGTCTTCCACGACGAGCTCGACCTCGCGCCGTTCAAGGTGAAGGTGAAGCGCGGCGGCGGCACCGCCGGGCATAACGGGCTGCGCTCGACCGACCAGCATCTCGGCCCCGACTTTCGCCGCGTCCGGATCGGCATCGGCCATCCCGGCCACAAGGACCGCGTCACCGGCTACGTCCTCGGCAATTACGCCAAGACCGAACTCGATCCGCTCGCCGACATGCTCGGCGCGATCGGGGCGGAGGCGCCATGGCTCGCCGCGGGCGACGACGTCCGCTTCATGAACGACGTCGCTCTAAGGCTCGCCCAATGACCGTCCGCACCCTGTTCGCCACCCGCTTCTACGAGGACGATCTCGGCGACGCCGCGCTGCTCGCGGAACTGGAGGACGCCTCCCTCGACCTCGCGCGCGAGGATCGCGCCGGCGTCGCCTGGTCGAAGGCGCACGGCTATCGCGGCTATACCTCCTATGCCTCGCTCAACGACCTGCCATCGCGCGACCCGCGCTTCGCCGATCTGGTGAGACTGCTCAACAAACATGTCGCGCGCTTCGCCGACGCCTGCGCCTTCGATCTCGGCGGTCGCAAGCTCAAGCTCGACAGTTTGTGGGTCAACGTCCTGAAGCCCGGCGGCAATCATTCGGGCCATATCCACCCGCACAGCGCGGTCAGCGGCACCCTCTATGTCGCGACGCCGCCGGGCGCGGGCGCGCTCAGGCTCGAGGATCCGCGGTTGCCGATGATGATGGCCGCCCCCACCCGCCGCGCCGATGCCGACGAGAGCCACGCCACCTTCGTCTATGCCGAGCCGAAGCCGGGCAGCGTCTTCCTGTGGGAAAGCTGGCTGCGCCACGAGGTCGTCCCCAATGCCGCCAAGGGCGAGCGGATCAGCATCAGCTTCAACTATCGCTGAGCGGTCATGCGGCTGCCGCAATTGGCCGGCAGCTTCGCCGCATCGGGAGGCGATACGATGCGGCTGGCGATCATGATGGCGTTGCAGGCGGCACCGGTGGCGGGACCGCCGCTGCCAGCCGAACTTCGCCCGATCAGACCCGCGCCGGCGCCGTCGACGGTGCCCTGCGGCACCCCCGACCGGCGCGGCGACATCGTCGTCTGCGGCCGCGCGGCGGGCGCCGACCGCCTGCCGCGGCTCGACGAGACCCGCTACGCCGAACGCCCGATCCGCGCCGTCACGACGCTCGGCAAGACCCGCCTCTCGGCCGAGGCGGAACAAGGCAGCCTGCCGAACGGCCAGAGCGCCCCACGCGCAATGCTCCGCCTCAAGATGCCGTTCTGACGGCGCGCGACCGCGCCCCTCATCGATCGTTCATCCCGTCCCGCTACCACCGTCCCCATGCGTTTCACCAAACAGCAGATCGGTCTTGCCGCCGTCGTCCTGCTCGCGCCCGGCGGCTTCGTGCTGGGTGCGACCCTGCTCGCCAATCGGTACCGCAAGCGTCTCGCGGCGAAGGCAAATGAGCCCCCCGACCCCCCGGTCGTTTCCTGAACGGAACGTTGTTTCAGGTTCATGCAACCGCGCCTAACAGGATGACGTTGATGCAACACGATTTTCAAAAAACGGGAGTGTTACCATGCGAAATCTGATGCTTGCGATGGGCTGTGCGGCGATGGTGGTGCCGGCGACGATGATCGTCCCGGTGTCGAAGGCCGATGCGCAGCGCCATAAGTATCGCGAATGGCGCGACGATCGCGGCCGTATCCGCTGCCGCAAGCCCGACGGCACCACCGGCGCCGTGGTCGGCGCGGTCGGCGGCGCGCTGCTCGGCCGGACGATCGACACCCGCGGCGACCGCACGGTCGGCACGCTCGGTGGCGCGGTCGCCGGTGGCCTGCTCGGCCGCGAGATCGACCGCGGCGGCAAGCGTCGCTGCCGCTGAACCGAGACCTTTTTCGGTCGACGGGGGCGTCGCGAGGCAACTCGCGGCGCCCCTTTTGCGTATCGCTTCGGACCAATCCCACGATGGAGACCGACGATATGGTAACGCGCAGCGCTTCGGCGAGCTACGAAGGCCTCGGCAAGGACGGCAAGGGCAAGATCACGACCCAGTCGGGCGTGCTGTCCGACACGCAATATGGCTTCAACACCCGCTTCGAGGATGGCGCCGGCACCAATCCGGAAGAACTGATCGCCGCGGCGCACGCCGGCTGCTTCACGATGGCGCTCGCCTTCGCGCTGGCCGGAGCGGGCCACAGCCAGGGCAATCTCAAGACCGACGCCAAGGTCACGCTCGACAAGGACGGCGACGGCTTCACCATCACCAAATCGGCGCTGACCCTCACCGGCCATGTCGAGGGCATCGACCAGGCCGAATTCGAACGGATCGCCAACGAGGCCAAGGCCGGCTGCCCGGTCTCCAAGGTGCTGACCTGCGAGATCACGCTCGCCACCACCTTCGGCTGATCCCGGCGCGTCCCTGGCGAAAGGCCAGGGACGCATTCTCTGGTCAGAAGATCCCGCCGCCCAGGCTCAGCCGGATCGCGAAGATCACGATCAGCACCAGATTGAGGTTGCGCCCGCCGTTCGACGACGACAGCGCGCCGAATGCCGCGCCGACGATGCCGATCGGAATGACGAGCCAGTTCATCCAGCCGAGCAGCGGAATGAACGCGACCAGCCCGAGCACCAAAGTGACGAAGCCGATCGCGATGGAGACGATGTTGAGCATGGCCCGAATATGGCCTTCGTCCCCGCACGGGACAAGCCGGGCCGACGTGACGTAGTGTTAACCGGATTCACCGGTGGCGTCTTAACGGTGGCTGCGCCATCTCATTGCGGTGACTGCGATTCGCCCCCTCCTCTTGCTCGCGCTGGCACTGACCGCGTGCAGCAAGCAGCCTGCCTCGCAGCAGGATCTCGACAGCCTCGACCAGGAACTCACCGCCGCCGGCCCCGGCAACCAGCGCGATCCCGCGCTGACCGCGGCGTTGCGCGACCAGATCATGGTCGATCCGGCGCTGACGCAGAGCGCCAACACCAACGTCGTCCGCCCGCCGAGCCGCCCCGATCCGCTGTCCGCGCCACCCGAACCGGTGATCGCCACCCCCGACCGCGTCGCGGCGGCCGACCTCAAGCCGACCCCCGCCGCCAAAGGCGACTGCCCCGCCTGCCGCAAGGCCGACGGCGCGCTGACCTTGGGCGAACTCGCCAGCCGGCAATCGGCGGCCGGCGCCCCCTGCGCGGCGCGCGTCACCTATTCGGCCGGCTGGGCAAATCGCCTGCCCGCCGCGGTGCCGCTCTACCCGGACGCCCGCGTCCGCGAGGCGGCGGGCAACGACGCCTGCGGCCTGCGCGTCGTCAGCTTCGCGAGCAGCGCCCCGGTCGGCCGCATCCTCGATTGGTATAACGCCCGCGTCACCCGCGCCGGCTATTCGGCCGAGCATCAGGCATCGGGCGCGCAGCACGTCCTCGGCGGCACCCGTGGCAACGCGGCTTACGTCGTCTACGTCAGCGCCGATCCCGCCGGCGGCAGCCAGGTCGACCTGATCGTCCGCTAAATCTCCCTTGCCCGCAGGTGGGAAGACGCGCCGCCTTGCTATCCCACCACCCCGGACCATATTGTGCAATGCAGCATCACACGCTTGGTGGCGGTCCTGTCCCTTTCGGAGTGCGCGCATGCGACGTTTGTCAGACACGATCAGCCGGCTCGCCGCGGCGCAGGGCCAGCAGCAGCCCTGGACGGGCGGCAGCGATCGGCTCGGCCAGCTCAGCGGCTTCGGCCGCAATCCCGGCAATCTGCTCGCGCGCACCTATGTCCCCGATTCGGTGACGGCAAAGCCGGCGCTGGTCGTCGTGCTGCACGGCTGTACGCAAACCGCCGAGGGCTATGATGCCGGTGCCGGCTGGTCGCGGCTCGCCGACGAGCATGGCTTCGTCCTGCTCTTCCCCGAGCAGCAGCGCGCCAACAATCCCAACCTCTGCTTAAACTGGTTCGCGCCCGAAGACGTCAGCCACGACCATGGCGAGGCCTTTTCGATCCGCGAGATGATCGCGGCGATGATCGACGCGCACGACGTCGATCCCGCCCGCGTCTTCGTCAACGGCCTGTCCGCGGGCGGCGCGATGACCGCGGTGATGCTGGCGACCTATCCCGAAGTGTTCGCCGGCGGCGCGATCCTCGGCGGCCTGCCGTACGGCACCGCGAGCGGGGTGATTCAGGCGCTCGACCGGATGCGCGGCCACAACATGCCCGACGCCGCTGCGCTCGGCACGCTGGCGCGCGACGCCTCGGCGCATCGCGGCGTTTGGCCGACGCTGTCGATCTGGCACGGCGACGCCGACGCGACGGTCGACCAGACCAATGCCGAGGCGCTGCTGACCCAATGGCGCGCGCTGCATCAGGTCGCGGCGCGGCCCGACGTCGAGGCGGCGCAGGGCAACCACGCCTATCGCGGCTGGCAGGATGCCGCCGGCCGGGTGGTGATCGAGGATCATCGCATCCACGGCATGGGCCACGGCACGCCGATCGCGGCGCACGGCCCGGAGGCATGCGGCACGCCCGGCCCGTTCATGCTCGACGTCGGCCTGTCCTCGACGCGCCGCATCGCCGCCTTCTGGGGCATCGCCCCGGCGCTGGCCGCGCCGTCGCGCGGCACCGCCAGACTGACGCGGGTCGCCACGCCGACGCGCGAACCGACCGGCGTCGCCGGCGTCATCAACGACGCACTTCGCGCCGCCGGGTTGCTGCGCTAGGACGCTCCCCCGGTTGATGGCCGAGGGGGCCCCGCTTGACGCCACCTTATCGCCGACGCGAGCCGGAATACGCATAGCGTTACCCCACCAGTGCTCCTGCGAACGCAGGAGCCCAGGAGTCCCACTCGGTACAGACGTTGCTCTGCTTGACCCTGGGTCCCCGCCTGCGCGGGGACACGTGGAGGGCGAGGAAGCGTTCCGCGCTCCCTGGTTCCTGGCACCGACGCATCCTCACCCCCTCCGTCACCCCGGACCCGTTCCGGGGTCCACCGGGCCGCAAGGGGACGGCATCATCACAAGCCGTTCTCCTCGCCGCGGGGTGGACCCCGGAACAAGTCCGGGGTGACGGAGGGGGGGCAAACAACCGAGCTCAAACCCCCGCATTCCCTTGCACCCAATAGTCCTCTAGGGCTGGCACCATGCCTCTTCTGTTCGTCATGATCGGCGGTGCCCTCGGCTCCGCCGCGCGTTATCTCACCGGCCGCGCCGCGCTTGCCGCGTTCGGGCCGGACTTTCCCTACGGCACGCTCGCCGTCAATCTCGTCGGCGGGCTGCTGATGGGCGTGCTCACCGCCATCCTCGCCCGCAGCGGCAGCCTCGCCGAACCGTGGCGCCTGTTCCTCGGCGTCGGCGTGCTCGGCGGCTTCACCACTTTCTCCAGCTTCAGCCTCGACGCCGTCGCGATGATCGAGCGCGGCGCACTCGCCCCCGCCTTCGGCTACGTGCTGGTGTCGGTGATCGGCTCGATCGCCGCGCTGTTCGCCGGGCTCGCCGCCACCCGCGCCCTGCTTGCCGGAGCCAGCGCATGAGCGACGCCAAGAACGACACCCGCGACGGCGTTCGCCAGTTCAACGTCGGCTATGACGACGACGGCATCCGCCTCGACCGCTGGTTCAAGCGCCACCTGCCCGAGACGAGCTTCACCACCGTCGCCAAATGGGCGCGCACCGGCCAGCTCCGCGTCGACGGCTCGCGCGTCACGCCGGGCGACCGGATCAAGGCCGGCCAGACGCTGCGCGTACCGCCCCCCGAACCGGTGATCGAGGACACCCCCGACGCCCCCCGCCCCAAGCGCGAACGCCCGCCGCTGAGCGAGGACCAGATCGCCTATGCCCGCGAGATGGTGATCCACAAGGACCTCCAGGCGCTCGTGCTCAACAAGCCGCCCGGCCTCGCGACGCAGGGCGGCACCAAGACCTCCGAACATGTCGACGGCCTGCTCGACGCGCTGCAATATGATGCGGAGGGGCGGCCCAAGCTCGTCCACCGGCTCGACAAGGATACGTCGGGGGCGCTGCTCGTCGCGCGCACCAGCCGCGCCGCCGCCTTCTTCGCCAAGGCCTTCTCGGGCCGCACCGCGCGCAAGGTCTATTGGGCGCTGGTCGTCGGCGTCCCCTCGATCGACGACGGCATGGTCGACCTGCCGATCGGCAAGCAGCCCGGCACCGGCGGCGAGAAGATGCACGTCGACGAGGAGAATGGCCAGGCCGCGCGCAGCCGCTATCGCGTCGTCGAGCGCGCCGGCAATCGCTGCGCCTGGGTCGAGCTGCAACCCTTCACCGGCCGCACCCATCAGCTGCGCGTCCATATGGCGGCTATCGGTCATCCGATCGTCGGCGACGGCAAATATGGCGGCGCCGCGGCGTTCCTGACCGGCGGCGTCAGTCGCAAGATGCACCTGCACAGCCGCCGCATCCGCGTCGACCACCCCGACGGCGGCAGCATCGACGAGACCGCGGACCTGCCGACGCATTTCGCCGAAAGCCTCGCCACGCTGGGCTTCGACATCGCCAGGGGCGACGCGATGCCGTTCGAGGAACCGAAGAAAGGCCCGCCCCCCAAGGCGGTGCTCAAGCAGCGCGCCAAGGCGCACGCCAAATCGATGCGCAAGGAACATCGCGGCGAACGCCGCCGCCGCGGCAGCCCCGACTGAGTTGGGGGGAGCGCGGCTGGCGAGGCGCGCCCCCTTCACCCCAAACTACCCGTCACCCCGGACTTGTTCCGGGGTCCACCGCGCCGCAAGCGCGCGCTTCCGCCTCCAGCCGATCTCCTCGCCGCTGAGTGGACCCCGGAACCAGTCCGGGGTGACGGGGTGGGTCAGGCACCGTCCCGTATTCCCCGGGCGCGCCAACATGAGAACGCGCAGGTCTGTCCTACACCCCGCCGACCGGTGTATGACCGAACAATGCACACGCCGCCTGCCCCCATAGTCCCGCCCGCGCGGCAGTACGCAGGTCCCGTGACGCCCTTCCACATTCGCCGCCGCACAGCCATCATATCAAAAACGGAAACGATACCACCGGATCGTTTCCGTTAAGGTGTCCATGTTGTCCATGTCGTCCAACACCCTCTTCACCGCTCCGGCGCCGCCCGCTACGGCAACACGATGACCAAACTCGCCGTATTCGACTGCGACGGCACGCTCGTCGACAGCCAGGCCAATATCTGCCAGGCGATGGAGGCGACGTTCCGCATTGCCGACCTGCCCGCGCCGCCGCGCGCGGCGATCCGCCGCATCGTCGGACTGAGCCTCGTCGAGGCGGTCCGCGCCTTGCTCCCCGACGCGGACGATGCGCTCCACCGCAGGATGGCCGCCGATTACAAGGAGGCGTTCTTCGAGCTGCGCACCAGCGGTGCGATGACCGAAGAGCCTTTGTTCGAGGGCATCGCCGCGGTGATCGAGACGCTGGCCGCGCGCGGCTGGCAGCTCGGCGTGGCGACCGGCAAGTCGGATCGCGGCCTCGCCCGCGTGCTCGACCACCACGGCCTGACCGATCGCTTCGTCACCCTTCAGACCGCCGACCGCCACCCCTCCAAACCCGATCCGGCGATGCTGCTCGCCGCGATGGCGGAGGTCGACGCGACACCCGAGCAGACCGCGATGATCGGCGACACCAGCTTCGACATGGCGATGGCCAAGGCGGCGGGCGCGCGCGCGGTCGGCGTCGCCTGGGGTTATCACGACGTCCACGATCTGGTCCGCGGCGGCGCGCAGGTCGTCGCGACGCGCACCGCGGCGTTGCTGGAGATCCTGGCATGACCCCCGACGACACGCGCGCGCGCAAGCGCTGGCTGGCGATCGTCGGCAGCCGGCTGGCGGGCAGCGCCGGCGCGGTGTTCGGCCTGATCCTCGCCGCCCGCTCGCACGACTGGCCGGTCAAGGTGCTCGGCGTCGCGATCACGCTGTCGGCGCTCGCGGTGATCGCGATCGTGCCGGCGAGCCTCGCCCACCGCTGGCGGACGCCCGGATCATGAAGCGCTTCTGGACCGAGGTGACGATCGACGCCGACCGCGTCGTCACGCTCGACGGCCGACCGGTGCGCACCCCCGGCCGCGTGCCGCTCGCGCTGCCGACCGATGCACTCGCCGCGGCGGTCGCCGACGAATGGCGCGCGGTGGCGGAAACGATCGATCCGCGCGCGATGCCGCTGACCGGCCTCGCCAATGCCGCGATCGACCGGATCGCGCTCGACCCCGCCGCCTTCGCCGCCGGCCTTTCGGTGTACGGCGAGAGCGACCTGCTCTATTATCGCGCGCTGTCACCCGATCTGCTGATCGCGCGGCAGCAGGCGGCGTGGGATCCGTGGCTCGACTGGGCGCGCGCCCGCTACGACGTACATTTCGAGACCACCGCCGGGGTCATGCATCGCGCGCAGCCCCCCGCGACGCTGGCGCGACTCGCCGAGGCGGTGGCGGCGCTCGATCCCTTCGGACTCGCCGGCCTGTCGCCGGTGGTGACGATCACCGGCTCGCTGATCCTCGCGCTGGCGCTGATCGAACGGGCCGGCGACGCCGATACGGTATGGACCGCGGCGAACATCGACGAGGATTTCCAGGCCGAACTCTGGGGCGCCGATTCGCTGGCCGTGCAGGCGCTCGCCAACAAGCGCCGCGACTTTGACGCCGCGGTCGCCTTCCTCGCTGCGCTCAGGCCGTCCGCGTGAGCTTGCGGATGAAGCCGATCAGCCCGGTCTGACGCGAGCGCTTGAGCCGCTCGGCGGCGAGGATCGTCTTCACCCCCGCGAAACATTGCTCAACGTCGTCGTTGACGAGGACGTAATCGTAGCCATCCCAATGACTTACTTCATTGGCGGCACGCGCCATCCGCGCCTCGATCACCTGGGCCGAATCGGTGTTGCGGTTGGTCAGCCGCGCCCGCAGTTCCTCCATCGACGGCGGGAAGATGAACACCCGCACCACGTCGCCGCCGGCGATCTGGAACAGCTGCTGCGCGCCCTGCCAGTCGATGTCGAACAGCACGTCCTTGCCCGCGGCGAGCATCGTCTCGATCTGCGCCCGCGGCGTGCCGTAGCGATGGTCGAAGACGTGCGCCCATTCGAGGAACTCGTCCGCCGCGACCATGCGGCGGAATTCCTCGAGATCGACGAAATGATAGTCCTTGCCGTCGACCTCGCCCGGCCGCATCGGCCGCGTCGTCACCGACACCGACATGCCGAGTTCGGGCTCGTCGGCGAGCAGTTTGCGCGCGATGGTCGACTTGCCCGCACCGGATGGCGAGGACAGCACGAACAGCACGCCACGACGGCGGAAATGGTGCGGGTCGGCGGAATGGGTGGTCGGCATGCGCGCTAGTGGCGTCTGCCGGGGCCGGGCGTCAAGCGCAGCCGGCTGAAAAGTCGAGAAAGCGACGATCCTCCCGCGCCGCGCGCGGGAGGATCGTCCGATCAGATATCGCGCGACTGGCGCCGGCGGTCATACGCCTTCTTGGCGACATAGCCGCCGCCGAGGATCAGGCCGAGCGGCCCCATCCGCCGCATCGCGCCCATCGACAGCGCGCCGATCGCCGCACCCTTCAGGCCGCCACGACCATCGCGACGGTCCATTTCACGCCCGACGAGCGCACCAATAATCTTGCCGATCATGAGTCTACCTTTCCGAAAACCTGGTCCTTGAGTTCCGCCGCGCCGCGCAGCACCGCCCAGCCGACCGCATAGGTCACGGCGAGCGGCAGCACGATCTTGAGCACATTGGCAGTCACCGCACCGATGATCGCGCCATCGGCGACGCCATCGTCGTCGCCCGAAATCGAATCGATCGCGGCGCCGATCAGCGCGCCCGTGGTGGTGGTGCTCACGTCCGTCCCCTCCTAGCGTTGCGGCCATGGAAGCGCGCGAACGGCGGGGAAGTTCCTCGTAACGGGACCGTTCCGGAACGTTTCGCCCGGCGGGATCAGCGCCCGATCATCGTCTCCGGCCGCACCAGCCGATCGAACGTCGCCTCGTCGACCAGCCCCAGTTCCAGCCCCGCCTGTTTCAGCGTCTGCCCCTTCTGATGCGCGTGCTTCGCGATCTTCGCGGCATTGTCATAGCCGACCTCGGGCGCGAGCGCGGTGACGAGCATCAGCGACTGTTCGACCAATTGCCCGATCCGATCGCGATTCGCCTTGAGCCCGTCGACGGTCCGCTCGGCAAAACTCTGCATCCCGACGCTGAGCAAGGCGATCGAGCGCAGCACGTTGGCGCCGATCAGCGGCTTGAAGACGTTGAGCTCCATATGCCCCTGCAAGCCGCCGACGGTGACCGCGACATTGTTGCCCATCACCTGCGCGGCGACCATCGTCAGCATCTCGGCCTGCGTCGGATTGACCTTACCCGGCATGATCGAGCTGCCCGGCTCGTTGGCGGGCAGTTCGAGTTCGCCGAGCCCCGAGCGCGGCCCCGATCCGAGCAGGCGGATGTCGTTGGCGATTTTGGTCAGCGCCACCGCGAGCACGTTGAGCGCGCCGTGCAGGTCGACCAACCCGTCGTTCGACGCCAGCGCCTCGAACTTGTTGGGCGCGGTGACGAACGGCAGACCGGTGAGCGTCGCGATCTCCGCCGCGACCTCTTCGGCGAAGCCTTCGGGTGCGTTCAGCCCGGTGCCGACCGCGGTGCCGCCCTGCGCGAGCGGCATGATGTTGCGTTCCAGCGTGCCGGCGATCCGGTGGCGCGCATTGGCGAGCTGCTGGACGTAGCCCGAAAATTCCTGCCCCAACGTCAGCGGCGTCGCATCCTGAAGGTGCGTGCGGCCGATCTTGACCAGATCGTCCCATTCGCGCGCCTTGTCGGCGAGCGCGTCATGCAGCCGGTCGAGCGCCGGATAGAGCTGCCGCTTCACCGCCAGCGCCGCGGCGACGTGGAGCGCGGTCGGGAACGAATCGTTCGAAGACTGGCCGCGGTTGACGTCGTCATTGGGGTGGACCGGCGTCTTGCCACCACGGGTGCCGGCGAGCTGCTCGTTGGCGCGGCCGGCGATCACCTCGTTGACGTTCATGTTCGACTGCGTGCCGCTGCCGGTCTGCCAGATGACCAGCGGAAATTGATCGTCGAGCTGCCCCGCGGCGATCTCTGTAGCCGCGGCCTCGATCGCGTCGGCCTTGTCCGCGGCCAGCCCGTGCCGCCGGTTCACCCGCGCCGCCGCCTGTTTGACGATCGCCAGTGCGTGGACGATCTCGGCCGGCATCCGCTCGCGCGGTCCGAAAGGGAAATTCTCGAGACTACGCTCGGTCTGCGCGCCCCAATAGGCGTCGGCGGGAACGTCGATCGGGCCGATCGAATCGGTTTCGGTGCGCGTGCTCATGCGACGTAATATCAAATGTGGCGCCACTTGATTCAAGGCCTGCCCGAAGGCAGCATGCCGCATCATGTTATGGCTCGCCCTCCTCGCCTCACAGGCGGCCCCGTCCAGCCCGTGCCAGTACGATCGCGCACGTCTTTTGGCGCTGGATCAGAACGCATTCGATCAGGACATGACCGGCGGCTGGCGCAAGCTCGAGGAGGACGGCTGCGAGGCGGAGGCGGCAGACCTCGTGCGCGACTGGCGGGTCGCGCATAACGCCAGGGACAGCATTCTGTTTTGGCACGAAGGGCAGCTTCGCGCCGACCTCGGTCAGACCGAGAAGGCAATCGCGCTGTTTCGGCAATCCTACAAATCCGTGAAACAGGATCACGGAATGGGCTGGAACTTCTACGTCGACGGGACGATCGCCTTCCTGCGGCGCGACCATGCGGCATTCGACGCTGCCAAAACGAAGCTTGCGGCGCTGCCACGACCTGCGAACTTCACGTTCGAGGGACCGGACGGCAAACCGGTGCCGGTCAAATGGCCGCTTAACATGAACGTCTTGGAGGGATTAAGCCGCTGCTGGGACAAATCTTACAAGATCGCCTATGCGTGTGCGACGCCGCTGATGCGGATCAAGGCGCCGGACCCGAAATGACGCAATATCGAGAGTGCGGGACGGGCGTCGGATATTAAAGTCCCGCGCAGGAATCAGGAAATGCGCTTCGAAAGAAAGAACCGCGCTTCGCCCGGCGGGTAATCGTCGATCCGGCCGAAGCAGCCGTAACCCAGCTTTTCGTAGAAGCCGCGCGCCTGGAAACTGAACGTGTCGAGCCACAGGCCGACGCAATCCAGCCGCTTCGCCTCGCACTCGGCGGCGAGCATCAACGCGCTGCCGTGCCCGTGCCCCCGCATCGATGCGGGCACCACCAGATATTGTACGAACAGCCAGCGATAGCTCACCATGCCCCACAAACCGCCGACGATCGCGCCATCGTCGGCGCGGATCAAGATGGCGATCGGGTGTCGTTCGGTCGGACCGACCGCGGCGTCGTTGAATGCGACCAGTGGCGCAAGGATCGCGTCGCGCTCCAAGTCTCCGGGCGCGGCAACGACCTCGATCACGCTTACTTCTTCCGCTTGAAGTCCACGCTCACGACGTTCGAACCGTCCGCCGCGGGCGTGGCGGTCGGGCCGTCGTTCTCGGCCTCGTCATGCGGTTCGGGACCGTCATCGGGATCCTCGGTCGCCTGGAAGCGCAGCTCGAAATTGACCGCCGGATCGTGGAAGCCGGTGATCGCCGAATAGGGGATCACGAGCTTCGACGGCACCTGGTTGAAACTCAGCCCGACCGAGAACTTCCGCTCGTCGACCAGCAGGTCCCAATAGCGGTTCTGCAGCACGATCGTCATCTCGTCCGGAAAGCGCTCGATCAAGCGCTGCGGGATGTCGACGCCGGGCGCCTGCGTCTTGAAGGTGATGTAGAAATGATGCTCGCCGGGCAGCCCGCCCGATTCGGCGACTGAGCCGAGCACGCGGCCCACCACGGCACGCAGCGCCTCCTGGACGATCTCGTCATACGGGATAAGGCTATCGGGAAGGCCGTCGGTCATGCCCCTTGGGTAGCGTATCGCCCGGTCGGGTCAAGATTGTGCGTGACAACGCACGCTCCTATGGGACGAGCCGACATGCGCATCGCCACGATCAACCGCTCCACCGCCGAAACGCGGATCGACGTCACCGTCAACCTCGACGGCACCGGCGTCTATTCGATCAAGACCGGCATCGGCTTCCTCGACCATATGGTCGAACAGCTCAGCCGCCACGGTCTGATCGACATCGACCTCAAGGTCGACGGCGACCTCCACATCGACGGCCACCACACCGTCGAGGATTCGGCGCTGGCGCTCGGCCAGGCGGTGGCGCAGGCGCTCGGCGACAAGCGGGGTATCCGCCGCTACGGCGACGCGCTCTCGCCGATGGACGAGACGCTGACCCGCGTCGCGCTCGACATCTCGGGGCGGCCATGGCTGGTGTGGAAGACCGCCTTCACCGTCTCGCGGCTCGGCGAGCTCGACACCGAACTGATCGAACATTGGTTCCACAGCTTCGCGCAGACCGCCGGTATCACGCTCCACGTCGAGACGCTGTACGGCAGCAACAACCATCACATCGTCGAGGCGGCGTACAAGGGCCTCGCCCGCGCGCTGCGCACCGCGGTCGAGATCGACCCGCGCAAGTCGGATGCCATACCCTCGACCAAGGGCGTGCTATGAGCGAGCCCTTCGTCCGCCCCGGCACCAATATGTGCGTCGTGTCGCTGACCTATGGCGACGATCTCGACGCGATCGACGCGGCGATGAGCGATCACGTCGACTGGCTGTCGGATGCCTATGCCAACGGGCTGCTGCTCGCCTCCGGCCGCAAGCAGCCGCGCACCGGCGGCATCATCATCGCGATCGGCGGCAAGAAGGTGACCGAGGAGCTGATCGCCAAGGATCCGTTCGTGTCGCGTGGGCTGGCGACGGCGGAGATCATCCCCTTCACCGCGAGCATGGCGGCGACGCCGCTCGCTGATCTGCTGTCATGACCATCGCGCTGATCGATTATGGCGCGGGCAATCTCCATTCGGTCGAGAATGCGCTACGGGCGGCGGGGGCGACCGATCTGACCGTCACCGCCGATGCCGATGTGGTGGCGAAGGCCGACCGTATCGTGCTGCCGGGCGTCGGCGCGTTCGGCGCCTGCGCCAATGCGTTGCGCGGCGTGCCGGGGATGGTGGAGGCGATGGAGCGCCGCGTCCGGCAGGAGGGCGCGCCCTTCCTCGGCGTCTGCGTCGGCATGCAGTTGATGGCCGATGTCGGCGAAGAGATGGGCCAGCATCGCGGGCTCGGCTGGGTACGTGGTCGCGTACGCCGGCTCGAACCCGGGACGATGGAGGCCAAGGTGCCGCATATGGGCTGGAACGACGTCGTCCCGCTCGGCGCGCATCCGCTGGTGCCCGCGGGCGAGGCCTATTTCCTGCACAGCTATGCCTATGAGGGCGAGGACGTGATCGCGACCAGCGACCATGCCGGCCCGGTCACCGCGGCGATCGCGCGCGACACGATGCTCGGCGTGCAGTTCCACCCCGAAAAGAGCCAGCGTTACGGGCTGGCGATGCTTGCCAAATTCCTGGAGTGGCGGCCATGAGCCTCATCGTCTTTCCCGCCATCGACCTCAAGGGCGGTCAGGTCGTGCGCCTCGCCGAGGGCGATATGGATCGCGCCACCGTCTATGGCGACGATCCCGCCGCGCAGGCAATGCTGTTCGCCGAGGCCGGTGCGCAGCATCTCCACGTCGTCGACCTCGACGGCGCGTTCGCCGGTGAATCGGTCAACGGCGAGGCGGTGCGCGGCATCGTCGAGCGCTTTCCCGGCCACGTCCAGCTCGGTGGCGGCATCCGCAACCGCGCCAGCGTCGAGCGCTGGTTCGACCTCGGCGTCTCGCGCGTCGTGATCGGCACCGCGGCGCTGGAGGACCCCGAGTTCGTCCGCGGTGCCGCGCGCGACTTTCCCGGCGGCGTCGTCGTCGCGGTCGATGCGCGCGACGGCATGGTCGCGACCAAGGGCTGGGCGGACGTCTCGACCACCAGCGTCGTCGACCTCGCCCGCCGCTTCGAGGATGCGGGGGTGGCGTCGCTCCTGTTCACCGACGTCGGCCGCGACGGGCTGCTGAAGGGGTGCAACGTCGAGGCAACGGTCGATCTCGCCCGCGCGGTGTCGATCCCGGTGATCGCCAGCGGCGGCGTCAAGGGCATCGCCGAGATCCACGTCCTCGCGCTTCACGTCCGCGACGGCGTCGAGGGCGTCATCACCGGCCGCGCGCTGTATGACGGGCGGCTCGACCTCGCCGCCGCGCTGAGCGTCGCGCAGGGAGCGGAATGATGATCGCGCGAAGACGCGAAGACGCGACGATGTCTGGCCTGCGGACGACGTGGTCTGCCGTCGCCGAAGGCGGGATATGGTCTACCGACCGCCAGCGTCTGCCTGGGGCACGCCCTCTTCGCGTCTTCGCGGGCTCGTGTGAACTCACCTGCTCAAGGGTTCCGGCATGACCGTTCGCGCCCGCGTGATCCCCTGTCTCGACGTCGCCAACGGCCGCGTCGTCAAGGGCGTCAATTTCGTCGAGCTGCGCGATGCCGGCGATCCGGTCGAACAGGCGCGCGCCTATGACGCTGCCGGGGCGGATGAACTCTGTTTCCTTGACATCACCGCCTCCCACGAGGATCGCGGCACGATCCTCGACGTCGTGCGGCGCACCGCGGCGGTATGCTTCATGCCGCTGACCGTCGGCGGCGGCGTGCGCAGCGCCGAGGATGCGCGCGCGCTGCTCCTTGCCGGCGCGGACAAGGTCGCGGTCAACTCCGCCGCGGTCGCCCGGCCCGAGGTCGTCGCCGACATCGCCGAGCGGTTCGGCAGCCAATGCTGCGTCGCTTCGGTCGACGCGCGCCGCGTCGGCGAGCGGTGGGAGGTGTTCACGCATGGCGGCCGCCGCCCAACCGGGCTCGATGCGATCGACCACGCCCTCCACCTCGCGGAACTCGGCGCGGGCGAATTGCTGGTGACCTCGATGGATCGCGACGGCACCCGCAGCGGCTACGACCTCGAGCTGGTCCGCGCGATCGCCGACCGGGTCAGCGTGCCGGTGGTGGCGAGTGGCGGCGTCGGCGGGCTCGGCGATCTCGTCGCCGGCATCCGCGACGGTCACGCCAGCGCGGTGCTCGCCGCCTCGA
The DNA here is from genome assembly GCF_000764535.1 of Sphingomonas taxi. Classification (NCBI taxonomy): domain Bacteria; kingdom Pseudomonadati; phylum Pseudomonadota; class Alphaproteobacteria; order Sphingomonadales; family Sphingomonadaceae; genus Sphingomonas; species Sphingomonas taxi. The sequence continues at coordinate 2,379,447 of NZ_CP009571.1, forward strand.
TCTTCCACTTCGGCGAGGCGAGTGTCGCCGATGCCCACGACGCGCTGGCGGCGGCGGGCATCCCGGTGCGGCGACCGGTCAAAGTTTAGGGCTTCCGCAAGGGTTTGCGGCGATGATCGGGGCATGTACGCGATCACCTTCCGCCACGATCTCAATCTGCTTGATATCCGCTGGACCGGCCTGTTCGATGAGGCCGGGGTCAACGCCTATGCGGACGAATTGCTGCGCCGCTTTCGCGAGGCAGGCTTCCGGATCGGCTATCGGCTGCGCATGGATATGAGCGGTTGCAGCGTCCAGCCGGTAGAGGCGGCGGCGGCGATCAACCGGCGGCTGGGCAATTTCCCGCGTGCCAGCCGCATCGCGATCGTCACCGGCAGCGCGATCACCCGCTTGCAGGTCAAGCGCTTCATGACCCAGCCCTATCTGCGCATCTTCGCCGCCGCCGGCGAGGCACTCGACTGGCTGGTGGCGGGCGACGGCGAGGTCGCCGCAGCATGATCGTGCCGACCGCCTCGTCGGTCGCCGGCGGCCATTCGGGGGTTGTCCATCGCAAGACCGGCCCCGAATGGTCCGACCTCGCATTGTTCGTCGTCGCGGCGATCGGCGTCTGGCTCGTGCGGCGCGCGTTGCGGCGGCGGTTCATCAAGAAGGATTGACCGGCCCCCACGTCCCGCGCCAAGCGGAGACATGGACCCGCTCGACCGCCTGGAAGCCACCATCCGCGCCCGCCGCGACGCCGCCGAGCCCGGCAGCTCCTATGTCGCCAGCCTGTTCGCCAAGGGGCGGCCGAAGATCGCGCAGAAGGTCGGCGAGGAGGCCACCGAAACGGTCATCGCCGCGCTTGCCGAACCGGACAAGCTCGCCTCGGAGGCGGCCGACCTCGTCTTCCACCTGCTCGTGCTGCTCGCCGATGCCGGGCTGGGACTGGACGACGTCCGCGCCGAACTCGCCCGCCGCGAAGGCGTGTCGGGCCATGACGAGAAAGCCTCGCGCTAGGAGGATCCATGCCGATCGACGCTACCCTGCCTTATGACGACCAGAACGTTTTCGCCAAGATCCTGCGCGGCGAGATCCCGTCGAAGCGGGTGTACGAGGACGATCATGCGGTGGCCTTCCACGACATCGCGCCGGTCGCGCCGGTCCACATCCTGGTGATCCCGCGCGGGCCGTATGTGTCGTGGGACGATTTCAGCGCGCGCGCGTCGGACGCGGAGATCGCCGGCTTCGTCCGCGCGATCGGCCATGTCGCACGCGAGCATGGCCTCGTCGCACCAGGCTATCGGTTGCTCGCCAATATCGGCGGCGACGCGGGACAGGAGGTGCCGCACCTCCACGTCCATCTGTTCGGCGGCAGGCCGTTGGGGCCGATGCTGGCGGGTTGATTCCGCGGCGCGCGCGTCCCCGCCACGGACGTCATGCGGGTGCCGTTCCGAGATAAGGGATTGCACCTGTCCCATTTGGGGTTAGCATCGGTCGCTTCACCATGCGGCGGCGATCAACGACCGTGCGCATATGGGGGGAAGAGCTGCATGATTTTCGGGCGCGTCAAACCACTCGACGCCATTCTCGCCACCGCCGAAAAACGCGGGCTGCACCGCTCGCTCGGCGCGTTCCAGCTGACCATGTTGGGAATCGGCGCCGTCATCGGCACCGGCATCTTCGTTCTCACCTCCGAGGCCGCGCAGAAGGCCGGCCCGGGCATGTTGCTGTCGTTCGTCGTCGCCGGCTTCGTCTGCGCGGTCGCGGCGCTCTGCTATTCCGAGCTGGCCTCGATGGTGCCGGTGTCGGGCTCGGCCTATACCTATTCCTATGCCGTCGTCGGTGAGATCCTCGCCTGGATGGTCGGCTGGGCATTGATCCTCGAATATGCGGTCGGCGCGAGCGCGGTCGCGGTCGGCTGGTCGAACCATGCGGTCGGGCTGCTGCGCGGTCTCGGCGTCGCCTTCCCCGCATCGATCAGCAACGCCGATGCGCTGATGGCGCATATGCAGATCGCCTTCGGCGCAACCCCGAACGTCGATCTGCAGACCGCGATGGCGGTCGGCGGCTGGGTCAACGTCCCCGCGGTGATCGTCGTCGGCTTCGTCACCTGGCTGCTCATCATCGGCACGACCGAGAGCGCGCGCGTCAATTCGGTGCTGGTGCTCATCAAGATCGCCGCGCTCACCGCCTTCGTCGCGCTGACCATCCCCGTCGCCAAGGCGACCAATTTCGACCCATTCCTGCCGACCGGCGGCGTCGGCGTGTTCGGCGCGGCGGCCTCGATCTTCTTCGCCTATGTCGGCTTCGACGCGGTCTCGACCGCCGCCGAGGAGACCAAGAACCCGCAGCGCAACGTGCCGATCGGGCTGATCGGCAGCCTCGTGATCTGCACCATCTTCTACCTGCTCGTCGCCAGCGGCGCGATCGGCGCAATCGGCGCACAGCCGGTGACCACCGCCGGACAGGTGCTCGCACCGGGCTCGGCGGAGATGGCCGGCCGCTGCGCCAGCATCGTCGCCACCGGCGTCACCGAACCCCTGGTCTGTTCGAAGGAGGCGCTCGTCCACGTCCTCGACACGATCGGCTGGCCGGCGATCGGCCGTCTCGTCGGTCTCGCCGCGGTGCTGGCGCTGCCCTCGGTGGTTTTGATGATGATGTTCGGCCAAACGCGCATCTTCTTCACCATGGCACGCGATGGCCTGCTTCCCGAGAAGCTGGCGTCGGTGCATCCGAAGTTCCGGACCCCGCACGTCGTCACGGTCGTCACCGGCATCGCCGCGGCGATCGCGGCGGCGGTGTTGCCGGTCGGCAAGCTCGCCGATTATTCCAACGCGGGGACGCTGTTCGCCTTTTTCATGGTGGCGGTATCGGTGATGGTGCTCCGCAAGACCGATCCGGGCCGCAAGCGGCCGTTCCGCACGCCGGCGGTCTATATCGTCGCGCCGCTCGCGATCATCGGCTGCGTCGGCCTCTATCTCTCGCTGCCGCTGACCGCAAAGCTGGTGCTGCCCATCTGGGGCCTCATCGGGCTGGTGATCTATTTCGGCTACAGCCGCAGCCGGTCGTACGTCGGCCGCGGGATCTTCGACACCGTCGACGATCCGGCGATGCAGCCGGAGCGGGCGAAGCCGCTCGACTGATCCGGGTACAGGCTTTTCATGGGGCCGGGGGAGCGATCCCCCGGCCTTTTTCGTGCGCGCGAAGACGCGAAGACGCGAAGAGGTCGCGTCCGGGGCGCATGGCCCGTTTTCCTAAACGGCAGAATGGGAGCGGGCCGCCGCCGCGGCCACCACATCTTCGGGGAGAGGTCGCGCGTCGGGCGGGTTCGTCTCGTACCGTTGATGCTGGTGAGGATCGCCCCCGCGGCGGGAATACCCCCTCTCCCGGCGGGAGAGGGGGACGTGGCTCAGCCGAGCTTGGCGGCGGCGAGCGCCTTCATGTCGACGTTGGGGCGGGCGCCGAAGTGGCTGATGATTTCCGCCGCGCAGATCGCGCCGAGCTTGAGCGATGCTTCCAGCCCCTTGCCCTGCGCCTGGCCGTGGAGGAAGCCCGCCGCGAACAGGTCGCCCGCACCGGTCGTGTCGACGACCTTGTCGATCGGCTCGGCGGTGACTTCGGCGCGGCTGCCGTGCTGGATCGCGCAGGCGCCATGCGCGCCGCGCGTCACCACCAGCGTCGGCACCTGCGCCGACAGCTTGGCGACCGCCGCGTCGAAATCCTCGGTCTCGGCGAGTGCGGTCAGTTCGCCCTCATTGGCGAACAGGATGTCGATCAGGCCGTCGGCGATGAGTTGGCGGAAGTCGCCGCCGTGGCGGCCGATGCAGAACACGTCGGACAGCGTGAAGGCGACCTTGCGGGCCGCCTTGCGCGCCGCCTCGATCGCCGCGCGCATCGCCGCACGGGGCTCCTCGGGGTCCCACAGATAGCCTTCGAGATACAGGATCGCCGCATCCTCGATCACCGACAGGTCGAGCGCCGCCTCGGGCAGGAATTGCGATGCGCCGAGATAGGTGTTCATCGTCCTCTGGCCGTCGGGCGTCACGAAGATCAGGCAGCGTGCGGTGGTCGGCTGGCCGGGGCGGACCGCGGTGGCGAAATCGACGCCGGCGGCGCGGATGTCGTGCGCGAAGACCTCGCCGAGCTGGTCGTCGGCGACCTGGCCGATGAACGCCGTGCGGCCACCGAGCGCCGCGATCCCCGCGACAGTGTTCGCCGCCGATCCGCCCGACACTTCGCGGCCCGGACCCATCTTGGCGTAGAGCGCATCGGCATCCTCGGGCGAGAACATCAATTGCATCGAGCCCTTGGCGACGCCGATCGACTCGATGAAGGCGTCGTCGGCCTGGGAAAGCACGTCGACGATCGCATTGCCGATCGCGACCACGTCATATTTGGGCTGGGACAAGGATATAGCTCCGGGGAAAACGTAAAGGCCGTCCCTAGGGCCGGCACGCCCCCCACGCAACGTGGCGGTGGTTGACGCGCCCGCCCCCGCAAGCCAACCCGGCACGATGCTGCGCGCCCTCACCCTCTCGATCGGCCAGCTCGGCGAGCCCGCCATCCTGCGCGTGCTCGGCAAGTCGCTGCTGGTGACGCTGGCGATCTTCGCCGCGCTGGGCGTCGCGCTCTACCTCGGCCTGCGCGCGCTGCTTGCGGCATGGGTCGGCGCATGGGGCGACGGCCTTGCCGGCGCGGCGGCAGTGGTGCTGATCGTGCTCGGCGCGTGGCTGCTGTTCCGGGTCATTGCGGTCGCGGTGCTCGGCGTGTTCGGCGACGAGGTGGTCGCCGCGGTCGAGGCGCGCCATTATCCCGCCGCGCACGCCGCCGCGCGCCCGGTGCGCCTCGCCCGGTCGCTGCGCATGGGGCTCGGCTCGGCGGGGCGGGCGGTCGCGGTCAACCTGCTGATGGTGCCCGTCTATCTCGCGCTGCTGTTCACCGCGGTCGGGCCGGCGATCGCCTTCTTCCTCGTCAACGCGCTGCTGCTCGGCCGTGACCTCGGCGAGATGGTGGCGAGCCGCCATATGGACGATGCGACGATGCGGGGCTGGCGCGAGGCGACGCGGGCGCAACGGTTCGTGCTGGGGCTTGTCGGCACCGGGCTGTTCGTGGTTCCGCTCGTCAATCTGGTCGCGCCGATCCTCGGCGCGGCGATGGCGACGCATCTGTTCCATGCGTCGCGACGGGGGACGCGCGCATGAAGGCACTGGCGGCATTGGCACTGGCGCTGTTGGCGGGCGCCTGCGCCGCGCCGGGCGCGGTCGCGCCGGCGGTGACGAGCCGCCCGGTCGTCCCCTATACCAGCGCCGGCCTGGAACGCGTGATCGGCCAGGACGAAGCGGGGCTGGTGACGCTGTTCGGCAAGCCCGACGCCGACATCCGCGAGGGCGCCGCGCGCAAGCTCCAGTTCGCCGGGCCGATCTGCGTGCTCGACGCCTATCTCTATCCCAAGGGATCGGAGGCGCCGCGCGTCACCTATCTCGACGCGCGCGAGCCCGACGGCAGCACGATCGACCGCGCGAGCTGCGTCGCCGCGCTGGTCCGACGCGACGGCGGAAAATAGGTCAGCATGCGTTCAACGTGGACAAGTTGAACACCTTAATGGAAACGATCACCCCCTATCGTTTCCGTTTCTGCACTAATGAGACAGAGCGGGTCGATTGCCCGCCTGTTACCGTATCGACCATATGTAGGACAGCGCGATCATTTTTCCTTTAGTAAACAAGTAGTTATGCCGGGATCATTGCAATTGCCCGGGCCGTCGTTACTGCACGGTGAAGGATAGATCGCCCGGCCGCCAATTGACCCGGCGTGCCCATAGCGAGGCGATCGGACGGCCGTCCGCACCGATCGCCGGCCGAAATCGGGCCCGTTCCATCACCAGCCGGCAGGTGGTCTCCTCGAAAGTCTTGTCTCCCCCGGACATATAGACCTCGCACTTCGTCACCGCGCCATCGACTCCGATGACCAGCCGGATTCCGACGAGGCCGCCGGCGCCTTGATGTCCCTGCTTCTCGGGATAATCCGACGACCTGAACCAGCGCGAGACGTCGTTCGCCGGTTCTGGCGCCGATCGCTGCCGCCGCATCTGTGCAAGATCCACGCCCCATCCCTTCACCAGATCATCGGCGCAGGCGTCGAGCGCCGCGAGCGGAGCCTTCATCATGCCAAGGTCGAGCGCCAACCGGTAGCCGCGGACGAAGGCTACGCTCAGAACCGTCGGCTTGCCTTGGCTCACGTCGCTGCGCAGCGCCTTGGGAAGATCGACGTCCGTGTGGAACCGGATGCTGCCAAGCAGGTGATCGTCCGTGGCAAAACCCCGCGCATGCATGCCCGGCACCTGCGCGACAGTGGAGGTACCGACCGCCACGGGAACCTCTTCCCGCGTGGTCGGCATTTCCCGGCCGCCGAGCGCCATCACGAGTTCGTCGATATCGTTGGCGCGGGCGAATTGCAGGGTGACCAGATGCCGGCCTTCACCGAAACTGCGGATCAGCCGGCAGTCGCCGGACGCATAGTCGATCTGCCACTTGGAGCTCGGCGCCAGCGGCTTCGGCAGCTCTTGCGCGGCGGCGTCGCCGCTCACGAGCGCCAAAGTTACCAGCACCGGCACTATCCGCCCGATACGCACTTGCCCGCCCCGCTCTACGCAACAACAGTGAAATATCCATTGGTGCCACGAGAGTCAACTCACTGACACAACACCATGATTTTCAAAGGTATCTTGATATCGGATCAAATTCGAGACTGAGCAAGATTGGTAACGACCTTTTCAATGCTCGCGTCTCGCCTCATTCAGAGAGGCGGGTGGACCATGTTGATTGCATTGCCGGGCGCGCTGCTTTCGCCCGGACAGACTGCGGGCACGGCTGCATTTCCCAAAGCACATTGATCTGTGTAGGCCTACCCGACCTCTTGCTCGCTCGCGCGGCAGGCTGTTCGACCGGATGCCAGTCTGACGATAGATACTATTCCCGACAGCGGCAGTTACAATGTCGCTGTCGTCGACGCCGAGATGACCGGTTCGCCCTGTACGGGGCGTCGCCATGTTTCGCGTCATTCTGGCAAGACGGCCATCGTAATCGACCGACGATTATCGCAGTCGATCCACCGCCCAGCCCGCCGCCTCCGCCACCACCGGGTCGGCATCGTCGCGCAGTCGCTCCAGCACCGGCAGCAATGCCGGCGCACCGCTGTTGCCCGCCGCGATGGCGGCGTTGCGGACCATGCGGTTGCGGCCGATGCGTTTGATCGGCGAACCGGCGAAGACCTGGCGGAAGTCGGCGTCGTCGAGCGCGAGCAGGTCGGCGAGCGCGGGTACGGTCAGTTCCGCGCGAGGCTGGAAGGCCATGTTGGCCGCCGCCGTCGCCGCGAACTTGTTCCACGGGCAGACCGCGAGGCAATCGTCGCAGCCGTAGATGCGGTTGCCGATCGCGGCGCGGAATTCATGCGGGATCGGGCCGGCATGCTCGATCGTCAGATAGGAGATGCACCGCCGCGCATCGAGCCGGTAGGGCGTGGGAAAGGCATCGGTCGGGCAGGCGCGCTGGCAGGCGTCGCACGAACCGCAACTGTCGCGGCCGGGCACGTCGGGCGTCAGGTCCAGCGTCGTGTAGATCGCGCCGAGGAACAGCCAGCTGCCATGCGCGCGGCTGACCAGATTGGTGTGTTTGCCCTGCCAGCCGAGCCCCGCCGCCTCGCTGAGCGGCTTCTCCATCACCGGCGCGGTGTCGACGAACACCTTGAGGTCGCAGCCCGCCTCCTGCGCCAGCCAGCGGCCGAGCGCCTTCAGCGCCTTCTTGACGACGTCGTGGTAATCGCCGCCCTGCGCATAGACCGAGATGCGGCCGCGCTCCCCCTCCCCCGCCAGCCGCAGCGGATCGGCGGCCGGGGCGTAGCTCATGCCGAGCGCGACGATGCTGCGCACCTCGGGCCACAATCCGGTGGGCGAGCCGCGATGATGCGCGCGCTCCTCCATCCAGATCATGTCGCCGTGACGGCCTTCGTCCAGCCACTCGCGCAGCCGCCCGGCGGTGCGCGGCGCCGCGTCGGCGCGCGCGAAGCCGCAGGCGACGAAGCCGAGTTCGGCCGCCTTCGCCTTGATCCGGTGTTCGATTTCGGCTTGCTGCTTGTGTTGGGACACGTCCGCCCGCTACCACAAGCGCCACGGCAACACACGCATCCCGTTCGGGATGGGTGGCGCAGCCTGGGGCGGACGGGGGACGGGTGTTTGGCTGACGATCTGGCGGTGTTCGCCGAGCATCTGGTGAAGCGCTTCGGCGAACGGCGCGTCGTCGACGGCATCGATCTCGCAGTGCCGCGCGGTGCGATCTACGGCGTGCTCGGCCCCAATGGCGCGGGCAAGACGACGACGCTGCGCACCTTGCTCGGGATTATCGAGCCCGACGAGGGGCGCCGTTCGGTGCTCGGCCATTTCGCGCCGCGCGAGGCGAGCGACCGCGTCGGCTATCTGCCAGAGGAACGCGGCCTGTATCCGTCGATGAAGGCGCGCGACGCGATCGCCTTCATGGGCGCGTTGCGCGGGCTCGACCGGCGCACCGGGCGCACGCGCGCCGCCGAGCTGATGGAGGCGGCAGGACTCGGCCATGCGGTCGACGAGAAGATCAAGAAACTGTCCAAGGGCATGGCGCAATTGGTGCAATTGCTCGGCTCGGTGGTGCATCGCCCCGATCTGCTGGTGCTCGACGAACCCTTTTCGGGGCTCGACCCGGTCAATCAGGAGAAGCTGGAGGCGCTGATCCTCACCGAGCGCGACCGCGGCGCGACGGTGCTGTTCTCGACGCATATCATGGCGCATGCCGAACGCGTCTGCGACCGGCTGGCGATCATCGCCGGGGGCAAGCGGCGGTTTGAGGGGACGGTGGACGATGCGCGTGGCACGCTGCCGAGCCGGGTGCGCTATCTGCCAACGCGGCCCGATGCCGCCATCGCCGACGTGCTGCCGCATGACGCGGTGCCGGACGGGGCCGGCTGGCGCTTCCAGCTGCCGGCAGAGGGGATCGAGGGGTTGCTGGTGACGCTGATCGACCGCGGTTATGGCATCGGCGGGCTGTCGATCGAACGGCCCGGGCTGCACGACGCCTTCGTCCGCATCGTCGGCAAGGCCGCCGACGCAGGAGACGCGGCATGAGCAACGCGGTTCGCACCTTCCGCCAGGCGCTGACCATCGCCCGGCGCGATTTCGTCGCGACCGTGTTCACGCCGGTCTTCCTGCTGTTCCTGCTCGCGCCGGTGCTGCTCGGCTCCTTCTCGGCGATCGGCGGCATCGGTGCGGCTAGCGTCGCGGACAGCCGCGCCGACAAGTCGCGGATCGTCGCGATCCTGCCCGATACGACGGCGCGGACGATGGCGGCGGCGGACACGCGGCTGCGCACCGCCTTCCGCCGCGATGACGAGGCGCCGCCGGTGCTCGTCACCCAGCGGCCCGATCGCGACCCCGCCGCACAGGCGCGCGCCGCCTTCGCCAGCGACGCGTTCGAGGCGAGCGCGGTGCTCTACGGTCCGCTCGACCGGCCGCAGGTGCTGTACGGGCCGCGCGGCGGGCGGGCGGCGGATTATCTCGCGCTGCTCGCCGCCGAGACGATCGCGGCGGACCGGCTGGGCGGCGCGGCGCCGCGGATCGCCGCGACCAAGACGCCGACCGAGCGGCCGCGCGGCTCCGCCGGCAATCGCCGCCAGTCCGCCTCGTTCGCGGTGTTCGGCGTGTTCCTGCTCAACCTGTTCCTCGCCAGCCAGGTGGTCGGCACGATGGCCGAGGAGCGCAACAACAAGGTGATCGAGGTGCTCGCCGCCGCGGTGCCGCTGGAGAGCGTGTTCCTCGGCAAGCTGCTCGGCATGTTCGGGGTCGCGGTGCTGTTCGTGGTGTTCTGGGGGACGATCATCTCGCGGCTCGGCATGCTGCTGCCGCCCGAGGTGGCGTCGTCGCTGGCGATCCAGGCGGCGGTCGGCATGCCGGCGTTCGTCGCGCTGTTCCTCGTCTATTTCACGATGGCCTATCTGCTGCTCGGCTCGGCCTTCCTCGTGGTCGGCGCGCAGGCGTCGACGCCGCGCGAGATCCAGATGCTCGCGCTGCCGATCTCGATCGTGCAGATGGGGATGCTGGCGCTGGCGCTCGCCGGTACCAGCCGCCCGGACAGCTGGGTCGCCACCGCGGCGCAGCTCTTCCCGCTGTCGTCGCCGTTCGCGATGGCGGGCCGCGCCGCGACCTCGCCGGAATGGTGGCCGCATGTCGCGGCGATCGCGTGGCAATTGCTGTGGGTGACGATCTTCATCACGCTCGGCGCGCGGTTGTTCCGGCGCGGCGTGCTGCAATCGGGCAGCGCCAAGCCGTTCTGGAAGCGCCGGACGGGCTGATCGCGTCGCCCGGGGCGGGCTGCCACCGGCCCGGGACGAGGATATTCGCGCAGATGACGCGCTTGTCATCGCGCCTACGTCACCGCGTCACACGCGCGAGCCTAGAGAAGGTTCCAGCGTGAGGGGAGTGGGACGATGCGGCGGATACCTGGGGTCGTGATGTTGGCGGCGGTGCTGCTGGTCACCGGTCTCGCCGAGCCCAAGTCGGTGATGGCGGTGGAGCGCAACGTGCTCCACGCCGCCCCCGCCGCCGGGCCCGTCACCTTGCTGTCCTACAATGTCGAAGGCCTGCCCTGGCCGCTGACCCATGGCCGCGGCGCCGCCGCCGCGTCGATCGCCGCCGCGCTGCGCGCGATGCACGATCGCGGCGACGGGCCGCAGGTGGTCGCGGTGCAGGAGGCGTTCGGCGACGCGCAGAAAGCGATCGGCACCAATGCGGGGTACCGCTACGTCGCCTATGGCCCGAGCGCCGACGAAGCGGGCGCGCCCGCGACGACGCCGGCCGAACGCGCCTTCCTCGCCAAGGCCAGCCTGTGGCATGGCGAGACCGAGGGCGCGCGCGAGGACAGCGGGCTCGCCATCTTCTCCGACTATCCGATCGTCTGGGCCAAGCGCGTCGCCTATCCGCGCTTCGCCTGCGCGGGCTACGACTGTCTCGCCAACAAGGGGATGCTGGCGGTGGCGCTGCGCGTGCCCGGCCGTACCGCGCCGCTGGTGGTGGTCGACACGCATCTCAACGCGCGTGCCGCCTCGGGCGTCGGCAGCGACCGCAGCCTGTTCGCCTATCAGCGCCAGGCCGATGCGCTGCGGTCGTTCATCGATTCGGTCGGCGGCGACGGCGCCTCGGTGGTGCTCGCCGGCGACTTCAACGTCGGCAACGATCCCGCACGCCAGGCCTATCTGGCGCAGGCGCTGGTCGGCGGCGACGGCCTGACGATCGCCGCGTCGGAGACCGCCTGCGGCGCCTCGTGCCGGGCGATCGCGCCGACGCCGACGCTCGCGCATGCCAAGACCGTCGTCGCCTATCGCGGCACGATCGCCGCCGAGGGGCTGACGCGCAGCTTCGGAACGCTCGCCGACGGCGACCGGCTGTCGGATCATATCGGCGTGATGCGCAGCTTCGGCCTCGGCGCCTGATCCGGCCCCGGCGGATGACGCGTCCGGCAGCGTTGCGAGGCTCGGGCGATCACCCCGATAGACCCGTCACCCCGGACTTGTTCCGGGGTCCACCGGGCCGCAGGGCCGTCGCTGGAGCCTCAAGCCGTTCTCCCCGCCGCGGAATGGACCCCGGAACAAGTCCGGGGTGACGGAGTGGGTGGGTAGCGGGACCTGCGCCCCCGCGACGTTCCTGCTCCGGCGGGGGATGCGGGGTGCCGTGGGGGTATCTATATCCCGGTAATGGTTCACGATCCTTCCCGCCGCTCGCTTCTGTCGCTCGCCGCCGCCGGTATCGCCGGGGCGGCGCTATGGGGCTGCCGCAGCGCGCCCGCCGCCGCCGCCGAGCGCTTCCCCGTCGCGATGAGCGATGCCGCGTGGCGCAAGAAGCTCGGCGATCAGGCCTGGGCGGTGCTGCGTCACGAAAGCACCGAACGGCCGTTCAGCAGCCCGCTCAACGACGAGCATCGCGCCGGCATCTTCGCGTGCAAGGGCTGTGCGCAGCCCGCCTTTTCGTCGAAGACCAAGTTCGAGAGCGGCACCGGCTGGCCGAGCTTCTACGCGCCGCTGCCGCGCGCGGTGGGAACGCGGGTCGACGGCTCGCTGATGATGCAGCGCACCGAAGTGCATTGCAGCCGCTGCGGCGGCCATCTGGGCCATGTCTTCGACGACGGACCGAAGCCGACCGGGAAGCGCTATTGCATGAACGGCGTGGCGATGACGTTCCGGGCGGCCTGAGAGGCGACCGACCCGCCGTCATCCCGGCGAACGAGACGCACCGGCCCCTCTCATACCGTCATCCCCGCGGAGGCGGGGATCCAGACGCGCGGGTCCCCGCTTGAGCGGATACGTCAGCGTATATGGATCCCCGCCTTCGCGGGGATGACGGCTTTCTTGGGGAGAGCGAACCTCTGCCCCGTACTTCCTGCTTACCGGCCCGCGACCGGAACCACCGGCACGGCGGCGGCGGTCGCGATGATGCTGGTGTCGACGGCGGCGTCGCTCGCAGGAGCGGCATCGGTATCGATGGCGGGGGCATGGCCCGAATAGATGAAGCCGTTGGTCGGATAGCTCGACGTGCCGAGACCGCCGTTGGGACCGTACCAGACCTTGACCTCGCTCCAATCGCCTGCCGCCGAGACGTCGATCGCGCGGACGTTGCGCTCGATGCCGCCGGGGCGCGACCAATTGGCGTGGGTCAGCAGCACTTCGCGGTCGCTGACGACCTGCGACACCATCGCGACGTGACCGACGCGCATGCGGCGGGTCGACTGGAAGGCGAGCACCGCGCCGACCTTGGGCGCATGGCCACGTTCGTAGCGGCCAGCGGCCTGGCCCCACCAGGTATTGGCGTTGCCGTGCAGGTCGATGCCGGAGATCTCGCGGGCATAAGGCGCACACTGCCAGAACTGCGCGAACGCAGGGGTCGCCGTCATCAGGGCGCAGGAGAACACCAGCGCAAAACGCGCTGCCAACGTCTTCACAATCATTTGCTGACCCCCCGGTCAAAACCCGTTCGTCGAGGATGTCGCTAGCCGGGGGTTTGAAAATCTCCAATGGCCGCAGGAACCATAAGAGACGAACGGTGTTGCGGCGCCGATGAGACGACGGAATGCGTCCGAAGGCCTGTCGCTTTATGGCGGATGAACGGCCCCAACGTGCGGAATCGGGCTGATTTCCTGCCCTTTATCGGCGCGGTCGCGGCGGTGACGATCGATAGACCGGGATCGTGAGGCTCGGTCCGTCACCGCATGGACACCGTCACCCTGGACTTGTTCCGGGTCCACCGGGCCGCAAGCGTCACGGCTGCCCTTCCTGCCATTCTCCTCGCCGCAAGGTGGACCCCGGAACAAGTCCGGGGTGACGGGGTGGGCTTGGCTCCCTTGCGACCAATCCAGTATGGCCTCGCCCAAGAGCGCAACCGTACTTTTTAGAATTTCGGGTTTGCAGCGCCCGCCACTCCGCATTACCTCTCGGGCAACGAAATGGCAGTGGAAGCGACATGGCTCTCGATCCCGAAACCTTCGATGCGCTGATCGACACCGTGCGGCGGTTCGTCGCCGAACGGCTCCGCCCGCTCGAGGCGGAGGTCGAGGCGGCGGACGCGATCCCCGAGGGGATCGTCGCCGAGATGAAGGACATGGGCCTGTTCGGCCTGTCGATCGCCGAGGATTATGGCGGGCTCGGCCTCAACATGGTCGAGGAATGCCGCGTCGCGATCGAGATGGGGCGGACGACGCCCGCCTTCCGCTCGGCGTTCGGCACCAACGTCGGCATCGGCAGCCAGGGGCTGGTGATGGCGGGCAGCGCCGAACAGAAGGCCGAATGGCTGCCGAAGATCGCCAGCGGCGAGATCGTCACCAGCTTCGCGCTCACCGAACCCGATGTCGGCAGCGATTCGGGATCGGTGAAGACGCGCGCGGTCCGCGACGGCGACGTCTACCGGCTATCCGGGACGAAGCGCTACATCACCAATGCCGATCGTGCGCAGCTCTTCACCGTGATGGCACGCACCGGTGAGGAGAAGGGCGGCCGCGGCGTCTCCGCCTTTCTCGTGCCGAAGGACCTGCCGGGGATCACGATCGGCGAGCCCGAGAAGAAGATGGGGCAGAAGGGCGCGAAGGTCGCCGACGTGCATTTCGACGACGTCCCCGTCCCCGTCGCCAACCGGCTCGGTGCGGAGGGCGAGGGGTTCAAGATCGCGATGCGCGTGCTCGACCGCGGCCGGCTGCATATCAGCGCGGTCTGCGTCGGCGTCGCCGAGCGACTGATCGCGGACAGCGTCGCTTATGCCGGCAGCCGCACGCAATTCGGCCAGCCGATCGCCAGCCACCAGCTCATCCAGGGCATGATCGCCGACATGAAGACCGAGGCTTTGGTCGCGCGGGCGATGGTGATGGAGACCGCAGCGGCGAAGGATCGCGGCGACGACGTCGTGCTCGAATCGGCGGCGGCGAAATATTTCGCCAGCGAGATGGTCGGCCGCGTCGCCGACAAGGCGGTGCAGATCTACGGCGGCGCCGGTTATATCGCCGATTACGGTATCGAGCGGCTGTATCGCGACGTGCGCCTGTTCCGCATCTACGAAGGCACCAGCCAGATCCAGCAGGTCATCATCGCCCGCGAGACGATCAAGCGCGGCGGGTGAGGTTTGTGAGGCGGCACGGCGCCCTCCCCTCCATCGTCATCCCCGCGCAGGCGGGGATCCAGACGCGCGGTCCCCGCTTGAGCCGGGCCGTCAGCGTTTATGGATCCCCGCCTGCGCGGGGATGACAGAGGCCCGGGCTGGGCAGACACAATCATCGTCACCTCAAAGCGGGGACGATCCATTTGGGAGAGAGACATATGGACACCAACACCCTCTTCCGGCTCGACGGCCGGATCGCGCTGGTCACCGGCGGCAGCCGCGGCATCGGCAAGATGATCGCGGCGGGCTTCGTCGCGCAGGGCGCCAAAGTCTATATCTCCTCGCGCAAGGCCGACATATGCGAGGCGGCGGCCGACGAGCTCGGGCCGAATTGCATCGCGCTGCCGCAGGACGTCAGCACCGTCGCCGGCTGCAAGGCACTCGCCTCGCAGCTCGCCGAGCGCGAGGAGCGGCTCGACATCCTCGTCAACAATGCCGGCGCGGCTTGGGGCGTGCCGTTCGAGGAGTTTTCGGAGGCCGGCTGGGACAAGGTGATGGACCTCAACGTCAAATCCCCCTTCTTCCTGACCCAGGCGCTGCACGGGCTGCTCAAGGCGGCGGGGTCGCGCGCGCGGCCCGCTAAGGTCATCAACATCACCTCGATCGACGGCCAGCGGCTCAATGCGTGGGAGACGTACAGCTATCATGCGTCGAAGTCGGCGCTGATCTTCCTCACCAAGCGGATGGCGGCGCGGCTGGTGCGCGACGGCATCAACGTCACTTCAATCGCACCCGGCGCTTTCCCGAGCGACATGAACAAAGCCGCCCGCGACCATGGCGACGCGATCGCGCGCGGTATCCCGGCGGGCCGGATCGGGGTGGACGAGGATATGGCGGGCGCGGCGATCTATCTCGCCAGCCGCGCGGGCGATTATGTGGTGGGCGAGACGATTACCGTCGACGGCGGGCTGGTCCATGCCGCGCTGGGGACGAGCATCGACGCTTAGGCGCGACCAACGCGCATCACCCTCACCCTCCCGGCGCTCCGCGCCCCCTTCCCTCTCCCGGCGGGAGAGGGAAAAGACGCCGAAGGCGGCAAAGGGTGAGGCCGAGCCGCACCCCGCCCCGCAATTACCGCGCGATGCCGCCAGCGGCGAGCACCGCCAGCGTCACCAGCTCGCTCGCGGTCGAGGTCATCGGTGCGATCTGTACCGGCTTCTCCATGCCGATCAGCATCGGCCCGATGACGCTGTCGCCACCCAGTTCGCGCAGCAATTTGGCGGAGATATGCGCCGATTGCAGGCCGGGCATGATGAGGATGTTCGCCGGACCCGAGAGGCGCGCGAACGGATAATTGGCGAGCTGGCGCGGGTTGAGCGCGACGTCGGGCGGCATCTCGCCTTCATATTCGAAGCCGACGTTGCGCCCGTCGAGCACCGACACCGCCTCGCGGATATTGTCGACCCACGCGCCCTTCGGGTTGCCGAAGGTCGAATAACTCAGCATCGCGACGCGCGGTTCGTGGCCCATGCGGCGCGCGACCTGCGCGGTCTGTTCGGCGAAATCGGCGAGCTGTTCGCCGGTCGGCCGTTCGTTCACCGTCGTGTCAGCGATGAAGACGGTGTGGCTCTGGCCGACGAGGACGTGGATGCCGAACGGGGTGCGGCCCGCCTCGGGATCGATCACGCGCTTCACCTGCCGCATCGATTCGGCCCAAGTGCGGGTGATGCCGGTGATCATCACGTCTGCCTCGCCCAGTTGCAGCAAGGCCGCACCGAAGACGTTGCGATCCTGGTTGATCATCCGCTCGACGTCGCGGCGCAGATAGCCGCGGCGCTGCAGCCGGCTGTAAACGAAATCGACCATCTTCGGGACGAGCGGCGAATGCCGGCTGTTGTGGACCTCATACTCCTGCGGATTGGCGACGCCGAGCGCCTTCAACCGGTCGTAGACGTCGTCGCGGCCGACCAGCACCGGCGTGCCATAGCCGCCTTCCTTGAACGAGATGGCGGCGCGCAGCACTACCTCTTCCTCGCCCTCGGCGAACAGCACGCGCTTCGGCCGCGCCCGCGCGCCCTCATAAGCGAGGCTGAGCACCGAAGTGGTCGGGTTGAGCCGCGCGCGCAGCGTCTGGCGATAGGCGTCCATGTCGAGGATCGGCTTGATCGCCACCCCCGAATCCATCGCCGCCTTGGCCACCGCCGACGGCACCAGCTCCATCAGCCGCGGATCGAACGGCGACGGGATGATATATTCGGGGCCGAAGCTGTGCTGCACGCCATAGGCGACCGCCACTTCCTCGGGCACGCGCTGGCGGGCGAGCTCGGCGATCGCATTGGCGGCGGCGATCTTCATCGCATCGTTGATGCCGGTGGCCCGCACGTCGAGCGCGCCGCGGAAGATGAAGGGGAAGCAGATCACATTGTTGACCTGGTTCGGATAGTCCGACCGGCCGGTGGCGACGATCGCATCGGGGCGCGCCGCCTTGGCGAGCTCGGGGCGGATCTCGGGCTCGGGATTGGCCATCGCGAAGATGATCGGCGACGGCGCCATATGCTCGACCATCTCGGGCTTGAGCGCGCCCGCGGCGGACAGGCCGAGGAACACGTCCGCGCCCTCCAGCGCCTCGGTCAGCGTGCGCTTGGTGGTGTTGGCGGCATGCGCCGACTGCCACTGGTTCACGTCGTCGCGACCCTGATAGATGACGCCGGTCTTGTCGCACATGATGACGTTGTCGTGGCGCACGCCCATCGCCTTCATCAGCTCGGTGCAGGCGATCGCCGCCGCGCCCGCGCCGTTGACGACGAGCTTGACGTCCGACAGGCGGCGGCCGGTGAGCAGGCAGGCGTTGATGAGCCCCGCCGAGGCGATGATCGCGGTGCCGTGCTGGTCGTCATGGAAGACCGGGATGTTCATCCGCTCGCGCAGCGTCTGCTCGATGATGAAACATTCGGGCGCCTTGATATCCTCGAGGTTGATGCCGCCGAAGGTCGGCTCCATCAGCTCGACCGCGTCGATGAAGCGGTTGACGTCCTCGGTCTTCAATTCGATGTCGATCGAATCGACGTCGGCGAAGCGCTTGAAGAGCACCGCCTTGCCCTCCATCACCGGCTTGGACGCGAGCGCGCCGAGATTGCCCATGCCGAGGATCGCGGTGCCGTTCGAGATGACGGCGACCAGATTGCCCTTGGCGGTATAGTCATAGGCCATCGCCGGATCGTCGGCGATCGCCTGCACCGGCACCGCGACGCCGGGCGAATAGGCGAGCGCGAGGTCGCGCTGCGTCGCCATCGGCTTGGACGCGATGATCTCGATCTTGCCGGGCCGTCCCTCGGAATGGAACAGGAGCGCCTCGCGCTCGGAGAATTGGACGGACGCTTCGTCGGACATGGGACCTCGCTGACGGGCTGACGCTACGGCTCTTGACCGGTTCGGGCCGGGCTTTCAACCCGCGGCGGTAGGGGTTATGTTGCTGGCATGACGCCCGAGGCACAGATACCGCCCCGTAATGCGCGCCGACCGACGCGCGACGACTTCGTTCGGGCGAAGGCTGGCTATGCGTCCGGATACGGCGTCGATCATGTCGTGGTCGGCGAATGGTTGCGAACCTGGGGGGAACCGGGCCAGGTGCCTTTCGCGGAATGGCTTGCGCAGCAGGATGGCTAGCGTCATCTGGCGCCAAGAGGCGCTCGATGAGCTTGATGCGATCATTGTCTACATCAAAGGTTTCGATCCGAGCGCTGCCGTGAAAACCGGTGGCCGTCTGATCGCTCTCGGGCAAAGCCTGGTTGATTTTCCTCGACGGGGACGACCGATGGGCGACGGCCTACGGGAGCTGACCTCGGTACCGCCGTATATCATTCGCTATCACGTCGTGGACGAGGCCGTTCACATCCTTTCCGTCCGCCACGGCGCCCGTCTTCTGGATTGACCCTTCCCCGATGACCACCCCCACCCCGATGATGGCGCAATATCTCGCGCTCAAGGCCGAGGCGGAGGATTGCCTCCTCTTCTATCGCATGGGCGATTTCTTCGAACTGTTCTTCGACGACGCGCGGATCGCCAGCGGCGTGCTCGATATCGCGCTGACCTCGCGCGGCGAGCATGACGGCGAGAAGATCCCGATGTGCGGCGTGCCGGTCCATGCCGCCACCGCCTATCTGCAACGGCTCATCAAGGCCGGGCATCGCGTCGCGATCGCCGAACAGACCGAGACGCCCGCCGAGGCCAAGGCGCGCGGCGGCTACAAGGCGCTGGTATCGCGCGGCATCGTCCGCGTCGTCACCGCCGGCACGCTGACCGAGGAGGCGCTGCTCGATGCGCGCAGCGACAATTGGTGCGTCGCGATCGGCGAGGCGGCGGGCGCGGTGGCACTCGCCGCCGCCGACGTCTCCACCGGGCGGTTCGAGGTGATCGACTGTTCCATCGACGCGCTCGGTGCCGAGCTGGCGCGGCTCGGCGCGGCGGAGGTGGTGGCGTCCGAAGCCTCGGACCAGGCCGCCGCCGCGACGACGCTGCGGCCGAAGCAGACGTTCGACAGCGGCAGCGGCGAGACGCGGCTGAAGACGCTGTTCGGCGTCGCGACGCTCGACGGCTTCGGCCAGTTCAGCCGCGCCGGGCTCGCCGCGGCGGGCGGGCTGATCGCCTATCTCGAACATACCGCCAAGGGCGCCCTGCCCTTCCTGCGCCCGCCGCGGCTCAGCCAGGCCGCCGAGACGATGGCGATCGACGCGGCGACGCGCGACAGCCTCGAACTGACCTGCACCACCGGCGGCCAGCGCAAGGGCAGCCTGCTCGACTGTATCGACCGCACGGTGACGGGCGCCGGCGCGCGGCTGCTGGCGAGCGACCTCGGCGCCCCGCTGATGGACAGAGCGGCGATCGACGCGCGGCTCGATCTCGTCCAGCATTTCCATGACGCCACCGGCCAGCGCGAACAGGTCCGCGCGGCGCTGCGGGCGCTGCCCGATATTGGCCGGGCGCTCGGGCGGCTGGCGGCGGGACGCGGGTCGCCGCGCGATCTGGGGCAGCTTCGCGACGGGCTCGACGGGGCATGGCATCTCGGCGAGCGGCTGGCGCAGATCGATGCGCCGCTCGCGCTGCTCGATCGCGTCGCGCCGCGACTGCGCGGCCATGGCGCGCTGATCGACCTGCTCAAGCGCGCGCTCGTCCCCTCGCCGCCGATCGAGGCGAGCGACGGCGGTTATATCGCCGCGGGCTATGACGTCGCGCTCGACGAATTGCGCGACACCGGCGCCGGCGGCCGTCGCGCCATCGCCGCGCTGGAGGCCGAGATGAAGGCGGCGACCGGCATCGCCACGCTGAAGATCCGCCACAACAACGTGCTCGGCTATCACGTCGAGGTGCCGGCGCGATCCGCCGATCCGCTGATGAAGCCCGACAGCGGCTTCACCCATCGCCAGACGCTGGCGGGCGTCGTTCGCTTCAACACGCCGGCGCTGCACGAGGTCGCCGCACGCGTGTCGCAGGCCGGCGCGCATGCGCTCGCCGCCGAGGCCGCGCATCTCGAGGAGCTGACCGCCGCCGCACTCGCGCATCGCGAGGCGATCGCCGCCACCGCCGACGCGCTTGCCCGGATCGACGTCGCCGCGGCGCTCGCCGAGCGGGCGGCGGAGGGACAATGGGCGCGGCCGGCGCTCGCCGACCATCCCTGTTTCGACGTCGTCGGCGGGCGGCATCCGGTGGTCGAGGCGGCGGTGGCGAAATCGGGCGACCGGTTCGTCGCCAACGATTGTACGCTCACCCCCGATTCGCGGCTGTGGCTGGTGACGGGGCCGAACATGGGCGGCAAGTCGACCTTCCTGCGCCAGAATGCGCTGATCGCGGTGCTCGCGCAGACCGGCAGCTACGTTCCCGCCACCAAGGCGACGCTCGGCATGGTCGACCGGTTGTTCAGCCGCGTCGGTGCGTCGGACAATCTCGCGCGGGGTCGTTCGACCTTCATGGTCGAGATGGTCGAGACCGCGGCGATCCTCGCGCAGGCGACGCCGAACAGCTTCGTCATCCTCGACGAGGTCGGCCGCGGCACCTCGACCTATGACGGGCTCGCCATCGCCTGGGCGGTGGTCGAGGCGATCCACGAGGACAATCGCTGCCGCTGCCTGTTCGCGACGCATTACCACGAGCTGACCCGGCTGGCGGAGCGCTGTGAAGCGCTGACGCTGCACCACGTTCGCGCGCGCGAGTGGAAGGGCGAGCTGGTGCTGCTCCACGAGCTGAGCACCGGGCCGGCGGACCGGAGCTACGGGTTGGCGGTGGCGCGGCTCGCGGGAATGCCGCCGGCGACGGTGGCGCGCGCCAAGGCGGTGCTGGCGAAGCTGGAGGCGGGCCGGGCGAAGACCGGCGGGCTGGCGGCGGGGCTCGACGACCTGCCGCTGTTCGCCGCCGCGCAGGTGGCGGAGGAGGAGACGTGCGACGCGATCCGCGCCGAGGTCGAGTCGCTCGACGTCGATGCGCTGACCCCGCGCGAGGCGCTCGATACGCTGTACCGGCTGAAGGCGTTGGCGCGGGAGGGGTAACGCAAAGTCCTCCCCCGCAAGGGGGAGGGGGACCGCTCGGCGCCAGCCGAGTGGTGGAGGGGGAGGATGGGGCGGGAGCTTAATTGCTACTCTCCCGCCCTGTCCTCCCCCTCCGTCACGCCTTCGGCGTGCCACCTCCCCTTTGCGGGGGAGGAATTGCGGCTGCGAGCCTCATCATGCCCCCCACCCAAAGCCCATGTCCCCTTAACCCTCGCGCCGCTATACCCCGCCGCCATGCAGCGCCGTTTCGACCACCTTCCCAACCGCCGCGCGATCGTCGATCGGCGCGCGCTCGCCGAACAGATCGCAGCGATCGACGCCACCGGCATCGCGCTCCGCACGCAGGCCACCGCGATCCTCAAGGAGGCGCTCGCCGAGGGTCGCGCCGAGATCCAGCGGCGGCTCGCCACGCATCCGTCGCGCGGGCTGGAGGCGTCGAACGCGCAGGCGTATCTCACCGACCAGTTGTTGCGCGTGCTGTTCGACCTCGCGACGCAGCGGCTCCACCCGCTCCACAACCCGACCGCGGGCGAGCGGCTGACGCTGATCGCGGTCGGCGGTTACGGCCGCGCCGAGATGGCGCCCTTCTCCGACGTCGACATCGGCTTCCTCACCCCCGGCAAGCAGACGCCCTGGGCCGAGCAGGTCATCGAATCGATGCTCTATGCGCTCTGGGACCTCGCGCTGAAGATCGGTCATTCCAGCCGCTCGCTCGACGAGATGGTGCGGCAGGCGAAGGGCGACGTGACGATCCGCACCGCCTTGCTCGAAGCGCGCTACGTCACCGGCGACGTGGCACTCTACGACGAGGCGGCGAAACGCTTCAAGGCGGAGGTGCAGCACGGCACCGAGCGCCAGTTCATCGCCGACAAGCTTGCCGAGCGCGACGCGCGCCACCGCAAGATGGGCGACACGCGCTATGTCGTCGAACCCAACGTCAAGGAGGGCAAGGGCGGCCTGCGCGACCTCCACACCTTGTTCTGGATCGGCAAATATATTCACGACGTGCAGCGCGGCGCCGATCTCGTTGAGGTCGGCCTGCTGACCAAGGCCGAATATCGCCTGTTCCACCGCGCCGACAATTTCCTCCAGGCGGTGCGCTGCCACCTGCACAGCGTCACCCGCCGCGCCGAGGATCGGCTGACCTTCGACGTCCAGCGCGAGATCGCGACGCGGATGCGCTTCTCCGACCGGCCCGGCAAACCGGCGGTCGAGCGCTTCATGCAATATTACTTCCTACAGGCGAAGACGGTCGGCAACCTCACCGGCGTGTTCCTCGCGCATCTCGACGAGCGGTTCGCGGCGCGCGGGCGGCGGTTCGGGCTGCCGACGATCCGGCGGCGGCCGGATAAATTACACGGCTTCGTGCTCGACCGCGGCCGGCTCGCACTGCCGCGCGACGATTATTTCAGCGAAGACCCGGTGCGGCTGATCGAGATTTTCCAGCTGGCCGATCTGCACGGCGTCGAGATCCATCCGCTGGCGATGCGCGCCGCGGCGCGCGACGCCAAGCTCATCGCGCGCCATCGCCGCGATCCGCGTGCCAATGCCTTGTTCCTCGACGTGCTGACGTCCCCACGCGATCCCGAGCTGGTGCTGCGCTGGATGAACGAGGCGGGGGTGTTCGGCCGCTTCGTGCCCGACTTCGGTCGCGTCGTCGCGCAGATGCAGTTCGACATGTACCACCATTATACGGTGGACGAGCATACGATCCGCGCGATCGGGCTGTTGGCGCGGATCGACAAGGGCGAGCTCAAGGACGATCACCCGCTCGCCTCGGCGATCATCAAGCATATCGTGTCGCGGCGCGTGCTCTATGTCGCGGTGCTGCTGCACGATATCGCCAAGGGGCGCGACGGCGACCATTCGATCCTCGGCGCGGAGGTGGCGGAACGGCTCTGCCCGCGCTTCGGCCTGTCGCCCGCGGAGACCGAGACGGTGGCGTGGCTGGTGCGCTGGCACCTGCTGATGTCGGCGACCGCGTTCAAGCGCGACCTGTCGGACTTCAAGACGATCCTCGATTTCTGCGAGGTCGTGCAGAGCCCCGAACGGCTGCGGCTGCTGCTGGTGCTGACCATCGTCGACATCCGTGCGGTCGGGCCGGGTACGTGGAACGGCTGGAAGCGCCAGTTGCTCGCCGACCTCTACGAAGGGGCGGAGGAGGTGCTGCGGCTCGGCCACAAACAGCGCGGGCGCGCCGAGCGGATCGCGACGCGGCAGGAGACGCTGCAGGCCACGCTGGGCTGGGAACCGGCGCGGTTCGACGCCTTCGTGCGTCGCTTCCCCGAGGCCTATTGGATCGCCGAGCCCGATGACGTGCTCGCGCACAACGCACGCTTCATCGCGGCGGCCGGCGACGCGCAATTATCGATCGACGCGCAGGTCTATGCGACGCGCGGCGCGACATTGGTGACGATCTACGCCGCCGACCATCCCGGCCTGTTCTACCGGATCGCCGGCGCGATCCACGTCGCGGGCGGCAACATCATCGATGCGCGCATCCACACGACGCGCGACGGCATGGCGATCGACAATTTCCTCGTCCAGGACCCGTTCGGGCGGCCGTTCGACGATCTCGACCAGTTGAAACGGCTCAAGATGGCGATCGAGGATGCGCTGGCGAATCGCGGCAAGCTCACCGACCGGCTCGTCGCCAAGCCGGCGGCGCGCACCCGTGCGGATGCGTTCGAGATCGAACCCAATGTGCTGATCGACAATCACGCCTCGAACCGCTTCACGGTGATCGAGGTCAATGCGCGCGACCGGCCGGCGCTGCTCAACCAGCTCGCGCAGGCGCTGTTCCAGTCGAAGGTGACGCTGCATTCGGCGCATGTCGCCACTTATGGCGAGCGCGCGGTCGACACCTTCTACGTCACCGACCTCACCGGCGACCGGATCACCGCACCGGCGCGGCTGAAAACGCTGGAACGCCGGCTTCGCACCGCGGCGAGCGGTGAGACGGTCGAGATGGCGGCGTAAAAAGGGCCGGCGCGCATCGCTGCGGCCGGCCCCTCCCCCGGTAATGCCGGCGGCAACGGGCCAGTCCCCGTTGCCGCTGCGGATCAGAAGCGCGCGCGGATCGTCGCGCCATAGGTGCGCGGCTCGGCGAGATATTGCGAGAAGAGCTGGCGGCCGCCGGGATATTGCGCGTCCTGGAATGCCGCATTGGCCGCGCCTTCCTGGAACGGTGAGTTGAACGCGACCTGCGCGTAATCGACGTTGGTCAGGTTCTGCCCCCAGAATTCGAGGCTGATCCGCTCGTCCGGCATGCGCAGCCCGATGCGGGCGTTGACGATCGCATAGCCGTCCTGCGCCTTTTGCGGGAACAGGTCGGAGCCGGTGTTATAGTCGCTGGTCATGCGCGTATCGACGTAGAACAGCGCCGAATAGCCGCCGCCGAGCTGCGGCGTCCACGAGGCCGACGAGGTCGCGACGATGTCCGCCGAATTGGACAGCGTCCGCCCCGGCAGCAGGCGCAGCGCCTGGTCGAGCGGCGCGCCCGAGGAACTGCCGACGAGCTGGCTGCGATATTTGGTGTCGGTGACGGTCAGGCCGAGGCTGACGCGGAAGTCGCGTGCCGGGACCAGCGAGGCCTCCAGCTCGACGCCCTTGGCACGGACGCCGTAACCGACGTCGCCCGACGGGCAGACGCCGCTGCTGGTCGCCGCGGCATTGTAGTTGCTCGCCGCCGGGAATTTGCTCTGGTCGCGGTCGCCGCCGTTGAGGCTCGACGAACAACCGTTGATATTCTGCACGAGGAAGACCGTGCCGTTGAAGGTGTTCAGCTGGAAATTGCTGAAATCCTGGATGAACGCCGCCGCGGACAAGGTGAACGGGCCGGTGCCGTATTTCGCGCCGACTTCATAGGAATTGACCGTCTCGGGCGCGAATTGCAGCGAATTGGCGAGCGCCTGCGCGCCGCCGAGCTGGGCGAAGGTCTGCACCGGCTGCTTGAGCGCCGAACGATCGAGGTTGAAGCCGCCTGCCTTATAGCCGCGCGAATAGCTGCCGTAGAGCAACAGATCGTCGATCGGCTTCCACGACAGGATCGCGGTGCCGGTGAACCGGTCTTCCTTGCGGCGGCTGTTGATCGACACGCCGTTGAGCTCGGCGGTGTTGTTGCCCTGACAGGCGAGGCCGATGATGCCTGCGGCGGTCGGCGCCAGGGCGGGGTTCGCGAGCACCGACCGCAGCGATGTCTGGATGGCGGTGCAGCCGGTGTTGTCGTTGGTGAAGCTGGCGTCGAACTTCTTGCGTTCGTTGGTGTAGCGCGCGCCGAGCGTCAGATCGACGGTGTCGGTGACGTGGAAGATATTGTGGGTGAACAGCGCCCAGTTGCGGCTGTTCTGATTGTAGACGTCGCGGGTCGACCCCTTGTCGTTGATACCGTCGAGCGTGGCGATCGCGTTGACGATGAGCGGCCCCGCGGCACCGAAGGGCGAGGCGACGCCGGGGACGCCGCCGCTGAGCACCGCGCGGCCCGTGGCGCTGAGACAGCCGGTGCTTCCGGGCGCGTAGAATTGCGCGAGCGCGCTGCCCGAAACGAGGCGGCAGGTGGCGAAGCGGCCGTACTGGCTGCCGAAGCGCAGGTTGTCGAGGACGCGCAGATCCTCGTTGGCGAAGAAGCCGCCGACCAACCAATCGAGCTTGTCGGCGAACAGCGAACCGTTGAGCCGCAATTCCTGCGTGAAGGTGCGGAAGCGGCGCGCGGAATTGCCGTTGGCGGCGCGATAGAGGATATCGACGCGGCTATAGTCGGTGTCCGAGCCCTGATCCGAATCGTAATCGCGGTACGCGGTGATCGAGGTCAGCTTGGTGGTGCCGATCGTCCAGTCGAGCTGGCCGGAGACGCCCCAGTCCTTGGTGATGCCAGCGAAGCTGCGGCCGGCGCTCACCGAGACGTCGCGGCTATAGCCGGGGCTGGTGACGAGGCCGAGCGGCTGGCCGAGGTCGCGGATGACGTTGACGATGTTGTTGCCGTTGGCGCCCGCCGCGAGGCCGGCGTTGACCGACGCGACGGGGTTGTTGAGGTTGCCCACCGCCTCGTTGACGCTGCGGTCGACATAGGTGGCGGCGCAGCATTTCTCGTCGCGATGCGTATAGTCGCCGATCAGGCGGAAGCGGATGTCGCTGCTCGGCTCGAACAGCAACTGGCCGCGGACGAAATAGCGGTTGCGATTGTTGACGTCGGTGTTGTTCGTATAGTCGCGGTAGAAACCGTCGCGCTTGACGTAGACGCCGTCGACCCGCGCCGCGATCGTCTTGCTGAGCGGCAGGTTGAGATTGCCGGCGAAACGGTAGAAATCGTAATTGCCGTAGGTCGCTTCGGCACCGCCGCTGAAGCCCTGGAACGACGGCGCCTTGCTGATGATGCTGATGAGGCCGGCCGAGGAGTTACGGCCGCCGAGCGTGCCCTGCGGGCCGCGCAGCACCTCGACGCGATCGATCTCGCCGAGTTCGGTGAGGCCGATACCGGACCGCGAGCGGTAGACGCCATCGATGAACACCGCGACCGAGCTTTCGAGACCGGGATTGTCGCCCACCGTGCCGATGCCGCGGATGCGCGCCGAGCCGTTCGCCTCCGAGCCGGTCGACGACACCAGCAGCGACGGCGCGAGCTGGTTGAGCTGGCGGATGTCGCTGGCGCCGGAATTCTGCAGCGTTTCCGCGGTGATCGCCGAAACCGCGACCGGCACGTCGGCGAGCGCCTGGGCGCGGCCCTGCGCGGTGATGACGATATCGCCCTGATCGCCCTCGTCCTGCGCGACCGACCCCGCCGCGGTCGGCGAGGTCGTCTGGGTCGCCGGGCTCGACGGCTCGGGCGAATTGTTCTGCGCCATGACGGGCGAGGCAATCGCGATCGTCGCAGCCGACAGCAGATACGCAGTAAGGCGCATGGTCATCCTCTCCTGTTCCGATTTCGGTTTTCGAATATCGGGTTTTCTTTTGAGGCTAGGATCGCGCAGGCGTGAGCGTCTAGTAATTTGTCGTTGCCGTATGCATTTTCGAATGGACTGTCGCCCATACGCAACACCGGGCCCGTTGCCGGACCCGGTGTTCAAAAACCTGCCTGACGCTACGGAAAGCGCCGGATCGGCCGGAATTACTTGGGCGCGAGCACCATCAGCATCTGACGGCCTTCCATACGCGGATAGGCCTCGACCTTGGCGACCTCGGCGACC
The DNA here is from genome assembly GCF_000764535.1 of Sphingomonas taxi. Lineage (NCBI taxonomy): Bacteria > Pseudomonadati > Pseudomonadota > Alphaproteobacteria > Sphingomonadales > Sphingomonadaceae > Sphingomonas > Sphingomonas taxi. Next base: position 2,406,803 of record NZ_CP009571.1, read on the forward strand.
TGTTCGGCGACGCGCTGCAGCACCGCCATGCCGAGCTGGCCGTGGCTCAGCTCGCGACCACGGAAGCGCATCGTGACCTTGACCTTGTCGCCCTCCTCGATGAACTCGACGACCTTCTTCATCTTGGTGTCGTAATCGTGGTCATCGATGTTCGGACGCATCTTGATCTCCTTGATCTCCTGCGTCTTCTGCGACTTGCGGGCGAGGTTCGCCTTCTTCTGCGCCTCGTACTTGAACTTGCCGACATCGAGGAACTTGGCGACGGGCGGATCCGCGTTCGGCGACACCTCGACCAGATCCAGGCCGAGTTCCTGCGCCTGCGCCATCGCCTCGCGCGTGTACATCACGCCGAGATTCTCGCCCTCATGGTCGATCACGCGAACCTTGGGGCTGACGATCCACTCGTTGAAACGAGGGCCATTCATTGGCGGCGCCTGATTCGGTCGGCGCATCATGGGAGGACGTATGGGTATAGCTCCTGTGGTGGTTTGAATTAGATATAAGCTTTCCGGAGCGTTTGCGGAAGATGCCTGTGCAAGATGATGCATCATTGACGGCCGAAAGCCTCGGCCTCACGGCTTGGGACGACGCCATCGCCTTCCCCTGACCGATGCGCAATGTGCCGTGTTATGCCGAGGTCATCCTGTTCGCTGGCCCGGTAGCGCAGAGGACGCGATGCGACTCCCGGGCCGATACGAATTAGTCGACGGCTGGCTGATACCTAAGCGTTAGCGCAGATCGGGCGGAGTCGCCTCCTCGCGCAGCATAGCGACCACCTCGTCGACCGTCACGATCTGCTGCGCCTGGCTGCCGAGACGGCGGACGGCGAGCTTGCCCTCCTCCGCCTCGCGCTTGCCGACGACGAGCAGCACCGGGACCTTCGCCACCGAATGTTCGCGCACCTTGTAGTTGATCTTCTCGTTCCTGAGGTCGGTCTCGACCCGGATGCCCGCCTTGCGCAACGTCGCCGCCACCTGCTCGGCATAGCCGTCGGCGTCCGAGACGATCGTCGCGACCACCGCCTGCACCGGCGACAGCCAGAGCGGGAAACGGCCGGCGTGATGCTCGATCAGGATGCCGATGAACCGCTCGAACGTGCCGAGGATCGCGCGGTGGAGCATGATCGGGCGGTGACGGTTGCCGTCCTCGCCGACGTAGCTCGCATCGAGTCGCTCGGGCAGCACGGTGTCGGTCTGGATCGTGCCGACCTGCCACGTCCGGCCGATCGCATCGGTCAGGTGGAATTCTAGCTTGGGTGCATAGAAGGCGCCCTCACCCGGCAGTTCCTCCCAGCCATATTCAGGCGTGTCACGGCCCGTCGCGGCGACCGCGTCGCGCAGCGACTGTTCCGCCCAATCCCACATTTCCTCGGAGCCGAAGCGCTTCTCGGGGCGCAGCGCCAGCTTGATCGCATAAGAGTCGAAGCCGAGATGCTTGTAGACCGAGTCGAGCAGTTCGCAGAATTTGCGCACCTCATCGACGAGCTGGTCCTCGCGCACGAAGATATGCGCGTCGTCCTGCGTGAATTGGCGGACGCGCATGATGCCGTGCAGCGCGCCGTGCGGCTCGTTGCGGTGGCAGCAGCCGAATTCGGCCATGCGGATCGGCAGGTCGCGATAGCTCTTGATCCCCTGTTTGAAGATCAGCACGTGCGCCGGGCAGTTCATCGGCTTGAGCGCCATCAGATCGCCCTCGCCCGACAGCACCGCGCCCTCATCCTCGGTATTGGGTACCTCGTCGGGGACGACGAACATGTTCTCGCGATACTTGCCCCAGTGGCCGGATTGCTCCCACTGTTTGGCGTCCATCAACTGCGGCGTCTTCACCTCGGCATAATCGGCGGCGTCGAGCCGGCGGCGCATATAGGCTTCGAGCTGGCGCCACAGGATGAAGCCCTTGGGGTGCCAGAAGACCGACCCCTGCGCCTCCGACTGGAGATGGAACAGGTCCATCTCTTGGCCGATCTTGCGATGGTCGCGCTTCGCCGCCTCCTCCAGCATGAAGAGATGCTGGTCGAGCTGCTTCTTGTTGAGCCAGCCGGTGCCGTAGATGCGGCTAAGCATCGCGTTCTTCTGGTCGCCGCGCCAATAGGCGCCCGACACGCGCGTCAGCTTGAAGGCTTGTGGGTCAAGCTTGCCGGTCGAGGCCATATGCGGCCCGCGGCACATGTCGAGCCATGCACCCTGACGATAGATCGTCAGTTCCTCGTTGTCGGGCAGTTCGGCGGCCCATTCGGCCTTGAACGTCTCGCCCTGCTGCGTCCAGGTCTCGATCAGCTGTTCGCGCGTCCACACTTCGCGCGTGAACGGCTCGTTCTTGGCGATGATGCGGCACATCTCCGCCTCGATCGCGGGCAGGTCCTCCTCGGTGAAGGGACGATCCTTGGGCGCGAAGTCGTAATAGAAACCGTCGTCGGTCGCCGGGCCGAAGGTGATCTGCGTGCCGGGGAACAGATGCTGCACCGCCTCGGCCATGACGTGCGCGAGATCGTGGCGGACGAGTTCGAGCGCGTCGGCCTCGTCCTTCGCGGTGACCAGCGCGAGATTGGTGTCGCCCTCGAACGGCCGGTTGAGATCGCGCACCTGACCATCGATCCGCGCGGCCAGCGCCGCCTTGGCGAGGCCGGGCCCGATCGCGGCGGCGACGTCCGCCGGGGTAGTCCCGGGCGCAACCTCGCGGACGGAACCGTCGGGCAGCGTGATACGGAACATGGCGGACATGATGGACTTTCAGGTTGGTTGAGGGAGCCGCGAATAAAGCGGCGCGGGGTATATAGGCAAGCGTTGCTGTGATTCCTCCCCGGCACGGGGAGGTGGCACCGCGAAGCGGTGACGGAGGGGGGCCTCCCCGAGCGCAGCGTCTGCGGCGAACCCCCTCCACCACTCGGCTGCGCCGAGCGGTCCCCCTCCCCGTGCCGGGGAGGATTTAGGCGATACCGAACGGCACCACGCAATTGGTCTGCGTATGACCGATCTCCGCCCGGCCGAGATACGGCACGCCAAGATCCCCGCACCAGCGCCGGATCATATATTCCAGCGTATCGCCCCATTCGGGCTCGTTGGGCTGCACCGCGGTCACCGCGCCGAGGCGGACGCCGGCGATCCCCTTGAGCTGCGTCGCATGGCCCATGTGGAACAGCAGCCGGTCGATATTGTACATCGGCTCCGACACTTCCTCGATCATCAGGACATGGTCGGTGAGGTCGGGCAGCCAGGGCGTGCCGATCAGCGCGCCGAGGATCGACAGGTTGAACGCCGCCGCCGGCCGGCCGTCCAGCCCCGGCTCCAGCCCCTGCCGGTCGCCGCGCGCCAACCAGCCGAGCGACCGCGCGACCGTCTGGTCCCCGCCCTTGCGGCGGATGTCGCTCGCCATCGGGCCGTGGCAGGGCCGGCCGATCCGCCGCGCATAGAGCGCGCCGAGCAGGAACCCCATGTCGGAATAGCCGAGATAGCTCTTGTGCCGCGCCGCCGGGCCGAGCTGCGGCATCACCAGCGGCAGGATGCGGTTCGAGCCATAGCCTCCGCGCAAAAACCAGATCGCGTCGAAGCCGGGATCGTTGGAGAATTCGAGGAAGGCCGAGGCGCGCCGCGCGTCGTCGCCGGCGAAATGGCCCGCGGTCTCCCAGCATTGTGGATGGACGACCAGATCGACCTCGGGATAGGCCAGAGCGGCGAAGGCGATGAACGGCGCCTCGGCATCCTTGTTGCCGATGCTCGCCGGCGCCACCACCCCTATCCGCATCGTCCCGTCGCTCCGCCTCACCACAGAGCCTTGCCCCTGCGCGGCCGCGTCGATAGCGCAGCGTCATGGCGAACGGCAATCTTTCCGGCCCGGTAGCGGGCAAGCGCTTCTTCCTCGTCGGCATCGGCGGATCGGGGATGATGCCATTGGCGACGATCCTGTCGGGGCGCGGCGCGATCGTCGCCGGTTCCGACCGCGGACTCGACCAGGGGCGCGTGCCGGCCAAGTTCGACGCGTTGCGCGCCCGCGGCATCGCGCTGTTCCCGCAGGACGGCAGCGGCGTGGTGTCTGCCGAGCAGATCGTCGTCGCCTCCGCCGCGGTCGAGGACAGCGTCGCCGACATCGTCGCGGCGACGCGGCTCGGCTGCACGCGGGCGAGCCGCGCCGAACTGCTCAGCACCCTGTTCAACCAAAGCGCGCTGCCGATCGGCGTCGCCGGGACCAGCGGCAAGTCGACCGTCACCGGCATGATCGGCTGGATCCTCCACGCTGCCGGCCGCGACCCGACGGTGATGAACGGCGCGGTGATGAAGAATTTCGCGCATCCGCAAGCGCCCTTCGCCAGCGCGCTGGTCGGCAACGGCGAGCCCTTCGTCAGCGAGGTCGACGAGAGCGACGGCTCGATCGCGCAATATCGCCCGCGCATCGCGGTGCTCAACAACGTCAGCCTCGACCACAAGGGGCTGGAGGAATTGCGCAGCCTGTTCGCCGGCTTCATCGCCAAGGCGGAGACGGCGATCGTCAACCTCGACAATGACGAGGCGGCGGCGCTCGCCGCGGCGCTGCCGCCGACGCATGTCGCGACCTTCGGCCTCGACCGCGACGCCGATTTCGCCGCGCGCAATATCGTCGAGGCGCCATTTGCAGCGCGCTTCGACCTGATCGCCGCGGGCAATGCGGCGATCCCGGTGCGCCTGCAGGTGCCGGGGCGGCACAACGTCTCCAACGCGCTTGCGGCGATCGCCGCAGCGGTCGCCGCGGGCGTGCCGCTCGCCGTCGCGGTCGATGCGATCGGCGGATTTACCGGGCTGCGCCGCCGCTTCGACCTCGTCGGCGAGGCGGCCGGCGTCGCGGTGATCGACGATTTCGGTCACAACCCCGACAAGATCGCCGCGACGATCGACACGCTGCACGCCTTTCCCGGCCGGCTGCTGCTGCTGTTCCAGCCGCACGGCTATGGCCCGCTCAAGGTGATGCGCCGCGAATTGGTCGAGACGCTTGGCCAGAAGCTGGCGCCCGACGACGTGCTGGTACTGCCCGACCCGGTCTATCACGGCGGCACCGTCGCGCGCGAGGTGACCAGCGCGGACATCGTCGCCGACCTCGCCGCCGCCGGCCGCGATGCGCGCCATGTCGCCGATCGCGCGGCGGCGGCTGCGATGCTGGTCGCCGAGGCGCGCGAAGGCGACCGGATCGTCGTGATGGGCGCACGCGACGACACGCTGAGCCTGCTCGCCGCCGAGATGCTGGAGTCGCTGCGCGCGCGGGGCTAGACTGGCGTGCAGGAGGTACGCGTCATGAAGCTCTTCACCCAGCATCCCGCCTCGGTCGGCGAAAGCTATACCGAGCATCTCGGCGTCGCGTCGCACTTCGGGCTGCGCATGATCGGCGGCGGCGTCGCCGCGCTGATCCACGGCGTGCTGCCCTTCCTCTTCACTACCACCGGCAGCCGTACGATCACCGCGCTCCACGCCGAGATCGTCGCCAAGCGCGCGCACGAGACGGAGCAACGATCGGTCGAATTCGTCATCTGATTGTCAAGCGCGCTTGACGTAAAGCCTGCTTTCCATGTAAAGCCTCCTTCACAACGATTCGAGGGAGGACGTACATGGCCGGAACACCTGCACAGCGCCGCTACAATCGGCGCATCATCATTCTGTCGCTCATCTATGCCGCGGTGCTGCTGCCGGTCTGCTGGCTGTTCGCCCGGCATCTCGTCAGCGGTCCCGTCGCCTATCTGCTGGGCATATTGCCGGCCTTGCCGGTATCGGGCTTCTTCGCCGTCATCGGCATCTATTTCACCGAGGAACGGGACGAATATCAGCGCCTGCTGATGGCGCGACAGACGATCATCGCGACCGGGATCGCGATGACCGTCGCGACCTTCTGGGGCTTCCTCGAGAATTTCGATCTGGTGCCGCACCTCGTCGGCTATGCCTGGCCGATCGTCTGGTTCGGGGGTCTCGGCATCGGCGGCTTCATCAACGCCGCGATCGAACGGTCCGCGGGAGACGCCGCGTGACCAACCACCTGCGTGATCTGCGCGGGACTCGCGGCTGGTCGCAACAGCATCTCGCCGACCAGCTCGAGGTCAGCCGGCAGAGCGTCAATGCGATCGAGACCGGCCGGTACGATCCGTCGCTGCCGCTCGCGTTCAAGATCGCCGAACTCTTCGGCCTCGCGATCGAAGACATTTTCGTCAGCCCGTCGAAGGAGCAATGACTTTCTCCTCGACCCCATGACCGTGACGACCACGAGACGGAGCGACGATCGGTCGCATGCGTCATCTGATTGAACGCGCACGACTTGCGGCCGGATGCCGAGCGCCAGCGACGCGTTAACCCTCTTCGGGCGTTGACTGCCCCCTCTCGCTCGGCTCCATTTGCGGCGGGGGAACAGAGATGACCGATCAGACTTCAGCGGACACGCGTGCGTTCCGGTTCACCGGGACATGGCAGGCGTATGCGCCGATCGCCTTCACCAACCTGTTGCTGATGATCGTGACGCTCGGCCTCTACACCTTCTGGGCACGGGCACGAACCCGCCGGTATCTGTGGAGCCGGACGCGGTTCATCGACGATCGGCTGGAATGGACGGGCAGCGGCCTCGAATTGTTCATCGGCTATGTCATCGCCTTCTTCCTGTTCGTGCTGCCGTTCGGCCTGGTCAACCTCGGGTTGCAGAGCGCGATGATGCACGGCCATCCGGGCGCGGCGGGATTGCTCGCGATCCTGATGTATCTGACCGCCCTCTACCTGATCGGCGTCGCGCGCTTCCGCGCGCTGCGCTACCGGCTCAGCCGCACCCTGTGGCACGGCATCCGCGGCGGCAGCGACGCGCAGGGGTTCGCCTACGGGTGGAGCTACTTCTGGAAGACGTTCGTGTCGTTCCTCACCATCTACCTGATGACGCCCTGGTCGATGGCGCGGCTGTGGAACGAACGCTGGAACGCGATGAGCTTCGGCTCGCTGTCGTTCCGCAGCGCGGCGCGCTGGCAGCCGGTGTTCGGTCGCTTTCTGCTCTTCTATTTGCTGCCCGTCGCGCTGGTCGTCGCCTTCGGGGCCATGGCGGCGGTCATGGCGACCAATGGCGTGCTCGATCACACACCGGGCAGCGTGCCGACCGCGAAGACCGTCGTCACCATCGTGGCCGCGGGGCTCGCCTTCTACGTCTTCTTCTTCGGCGTGCTCGGGCTGGTCGCGATGACCTATTTCGCCGCCTTCTTCCGCGAGGCGGTGGGCGCGACGTCGCTCGGCACGCTGCAATTCGGCTTCGAGGCGTCGACCAGGGACTGGGTCCTCTTCTATCTCGGCAGCCTCGCGTTGGTGATCGTCACTTTCGGCGTCGGCGCGATCTTCCTCCCCTATCGCAACTGGACGTTCTTCATCCGCCATCTCGCCGCTTATGGCGAGGTCGAGCTCGACACGTTGCTCCAGTCGCACACCCGGGCGCCGGGCCAGGGCGAAGGGATGCTCGACGCCTTCGATGTCGGCGCCTTCTGACGTGGACGCCGGGGCGCCCGCCGCGGCGGCATGGCATTACGACGGCCGCAGCGCGTTGCGCCGGCAGGTACGGCTGATCGTCGAGGGTGACGGCTTCCGGCTCGACGAGGACGGTCGCGCCGGCGCATGGCAGGCCTTCGCGCAGCTCACCCCGGCGGATGGCGACGGCAATGCGCGGACCTTCGGGTTGCAGGGGCAGCCGGGGTGGCGGATCGGCTTCATCGGGCCGGTGCCGGCGGAGATCGCCGTGCGGCTGCCGCGGGCGCGGCGCTATGGCGGCTGGGTCGATCGCTTCGGCCTGTGGCGCGCGGCGGCGGCATTCGCGGTGCTGGCGGCGGTCGCGGTGGCGCTGGTGCTGCAGACGCCGGCGCTGGTTGCACGGATGGTGCCCGCCTCGCTCGAACGGCGGCTCGGCGAGGTGATGGTCGGCGACTTCGGGCGCAAGGGCTGCGTCGAACCGGTCGGCACCGCAGCGCTGGCGAAGCTCGCCAACCGCATCGATCCCGACGATCCCACCCTCGAAGTCCATGTCGTCAAATTGCCGATGGTCAATGCGGTGACCTTGCCCGGCGGTCGGATCGTGATCTTCGACGGGCTGTTGCAGGCGGCCCGCTCGCCCGACGAGGTCGCGGGGGTGATCGGTCACGAGATCGGCCACGTCCGCGGCCGCGACGTGATGGAATCGCTGCTGCGGCAACTGGGCCTGTCGGTGCTGCTCGGCGGGATGGAGGGCCATGTCGGCGGCTATACCAACGCATTGCTCGCCACCGCTTATTCGCGCGGGGCGGAGGCACGGGCGGACGGCTATGCGATCCGGCTGCTCGCCGACGCGCGCGTGTCGCCCTTGCCGACCGCGGCCTTCTTCGATCGCCTGGCGAAGGGCAATGCGAGCGGCGAGCGGATGTTCGCCTATATTGCCAACCATCCGCTGTCCGCCGACCGCGCCGCGCGCTTCCGGCGCAGCGCGGCGGGTGATGCGCATTACGTACCGGCGATCGACACCGCCGAATGGCTGGCGTTGCGCGGCATCTGCGCGGGCGAAACCGACAAGATGGAATGGCGCTTCTAGGCTCCCCGAAGTCCTCCCCCGCCAAGGCAGGGCTATAGGATGCGGCTGCGGTGATGAGGCTCGATCGCTTTCCCTATCAGAGTCGTCACCCCGGACTTGTTCCGGGGTCAACCGGGCCGCGGGAGAACGGTGTGGAATGAAGCGCTTCTCCTCGCCGCAGGGTGGCCCCCGGAACAAGTCCGGGGTGACGGGAAGGGCTTGGAAGACGACGGGCTCGCACGAGCGTCCAGCTGCCGTAGCCCTGCCCGTCAGGGGGAGGAAATCCGCAACCCTGAACCTCGCTCCCGCCTTAGTGACCTCCCGTCTCCGCCTCCCACCCAAGCGAGGATGACGCGCCACCGCGCGCACGATACACAGCGGCCATGACAGACCCCCGCCCCCGCCTCGCCTACCACCACACGCCCGGCGCCGGGCCGACGATCGTCTTCCTGCCGGGCTATGCCTCGGACATGCAGGGCGCCAAGGTGCTGGCGCTGGAGGCATGGGCGCGCGCCGAGGGTCGCGCGTTCCTGCGCTTCGATTACGGCGGCTGCGGGCAGAGCGAGGGCACGTTCGAGGAGCAGACGCTCGCCGGCTGGCGCGACGACGTGCTGGCGATGCTCGATCAGGTCGCGACCGGGCCGGTGGTGCTGGTCGGCTCGTCGCTGGGCGGCTGGCTGATGCTGCTCGTCGCCAAGCTGCGCGCCGAACAGGTGGTCGGGCTGGTCGGCATCGCGCCGGCACCCGACTTCACCGACTGGGGCTTCACCACCGAGGAAAAGATGGCGATCCTCACAGAGGGACGGCTCGAGCGCGCCAATCCCTATGGCCCGGCGCCGACCGTCTATACCCGCGCCTTCTTCCAGTCGGGCGAGGCCAACCGCCTGATGTTCGGGACGATCCCCGTCGATGGCCGGGTGCGGCTGGTGCAGGGCCAGGCGGACAAGGACGTGCCGTGGCATCGCACCGTGCGGCTCGGCGAGATGATCCGTTCAGCCGACGTGCAGACGCTGCTCATCAAGGACGGCGACCACCGGCTGTCGCGCGCGTCCGATATCGCGCTGATCGTCCGGGCGACCGAGGATGTGTTGCGATGATCCTGATCCTTGCCGCGGTGCAGGCCGCCACCGCGCCCGCACCGAAGGCGACCGTCCCCGACGTCGATCCGCGCGCCGCGCGCTACGATCGCTGCCGCCAGCTCGCGGTCAGCGACCCCGCCGCGGCGCGCGTCGAGGCGACGCGCTGGGCGGCGAGCGGGGGCGCGTGGTTCGCCCGGCAATGCGCCGGGCTGGCGCTGGCGCAACAGGGCGAGTTCGCCGCTGCCGCGACCGAATTCACCGCCGCCGCCAAGGCCGCCGACGCAGCGCGCGACAAGCGCGCCGCCAATTATTGGGCGCAGGCGGGCAACGCCCGGCTGGCGGCGGGTGACGTGCCCGGCGCGCGTGCGGCGCTCGACACCGCGCTGGTCGCGGGAACGCTGGACGGGCTGGCGCTCGGCGAGGCGCAGCTCGACCATGCGCGTGTCCTCGTTGCCGCGGGCGAGCTGCCGGCGGCGCGACGCGACATCGATCTGGCGCTCGCCGGGGCGGGCGACGATCCGCTCGCCTGGCTGCTCTCGGCGACGCTGGCGCGGCGGATGGGCAATATGACGCGGGCCAAGACGGACATCGCCGAGGCGCTGCGCCGTTCGCCCGACGACGCCTCGGTGCAGCTCGAAGCGGGCAATATCGCCGCCTCGACGCAGGACGAAGCAGGCGCGCGTACCGCCTGGGCGGAAGCGGCGCGGCTCGCCCCCAATTTGACGGCGGGCCAGCACGCGCGCGCCGCGCTGGCGCAATTCGGCGACGCGCCGGTGTCGGCGAAGGTGCCGGCGGGACGGTAACCGCTGATGGCGGCGGGTTCGGCGACTTCGCCCGGACACCCTCTGGTGCGCCGTGCGTTGGCGCCTTAAATCCGGACCATCAACCGCAGGACCCACGCATGCACTATCTCCACACGATGATCCGCGTCAGCGATCCCGACGCGACGATCGCCTTCTTCCGCGTGCTCGGGCTCGAGGAAGTGCGGCGGATCGAGAATGAGGCGGGGCGGTTCACGCTGATCTTCCTCGCCACCGCCGAAGATCGCAAGATCGGCGATCGCCGCGCCGAGGTCGAGCTGACCTACAATTGGCCCGCCGAGGACGGTACGCCGCCGGAAACCTATAGCGGTGGCCGCAATTTCGGCCATCTCGCCTATCGCGTCGATAATATCTACGACAGCTGCCAGCGGCTGATGGACTCCGGCGTGACGATCAACCGGCCGCCGCGCGACGGCAACATGGCGTTCGTGAAGACCCCCGACGGTATCTCGATCGAGCTGCTGCAGGCGGGCGAAGCGCTCGCCCCCGCCGAGCCCTGGGCGTCGATGCCGAACACCGGGAGCTGGTGACATGACGCTGGCGATCGTCCGCGTCCCCGTGCTGACCGACAATTATGCCTGGCTGATCCACGATCCCGTCAGCGGCGAGACGGTGGCGGTCGATCCCGGCGAGGCGGCACCGGTACAGGCCGCCGCCGCCGAGCGGGGCTGGACGATCGACCAGGTGTGGACGACGCACTGGCACCCCGACCATATTGGCGGCAACGCCGCTTTGCAGGCGGCGGGCGCGCGGATCACCGGTCCGGCCGCCGAGGCCGCCAAGATCCCGACGCTCGATTCGACCGTCGGCGAGGGCGACACGGTGCGGATCGGCACCGAGGTCGCGCACGTGTGGCACGTGCCGGGCCATACCGCCGGCCATATCGCCTTCCATCTCGCCGGGGCGGACGCGATCTTCACCGGCGATACGCTGTTCGCGCTCGGCTGCGGGCGATTGTTCGAAGGCACGCCGGCGGAGATGTTCGCCAACATGCAGCGCTACGCGACGCTGCCCGACACGACGCAGGTCTATTGCGGCCACGAATATACCCAGTCGAACGGCCGCTTCGCGCTGACCGTCGAGCCGGACAATGCGGCGCTGGCGATGCGGATGACCGCGGTCGATGCGGCGCGGGCGGCGGGTGAGGCGACGGTGCCGACGACGATCGCGCTGGAGCGGGCGACCAACCCTTTCCTGCGTGCGACCGACGCCGGAGAGTTCGCCAAGCTACGCGAATCAAAGGATAACTTCCGCGGCTGAAACGTTCCGGTCGCGGTGCAGGAGACGTGCTGATGATGACCGTGAGACCTTTCGTCGCGTTGCTCGCCGTCTGTGCGGCGGGCTGCACCCAGACTCCGAAGCAGGTCGCGGCGGCGGAGCAGGCGAGCGCCGCCGCCGCCACCGATCTGGCCAAGGAACTGGCCGGGTTGACGCCGGGCAGGTCCGGCACCTGCATGCCGCAGTTTCCGAGCACGCAGGTCAAGGCCTATGGTCCGACGATCGTCTATGTCGTCAGCAACGGCGTCAAATACCGCAGCGATACCGCCGGCGGTTGCGAGCGCATCGCGCGCGGCGATATTCTCATTACGCGCACGCCCACCGGCCAATTGTGCCAGGGCGACATCGCCACGACGGTCGATTCGGCGTCGCGCACGTTCAGCGGCAGTTGCTCGTTCGGGCCGTTCGTCCGCTACAGCCGGGACGGGAAATGATCCGCCCGCTGCTGATCGCCGCGCTGGCGCTGCCGCTGCTCGCCGCCAAGTCCGATCCCCTCGCCGGGCGGGTGGCGGAAGCCCCCGCCAATTGCATCAGCCTGACGTCGATGCAGGGGCCGTCGATCGTCGACGCGCATACGATCCTCTACACGCAGGGCGCGCGCGTGTGGAAGACCGGCCCGGTCGGCGCCTGTCCGTCGCTGGCACCGTTCACCACCCTGGTGATCGACGTCTATGGCGGACAATTGTGCAAGAACGACCGCTTCCGCGTGATCACGCCGGGAATGACGATCCCGTCGGGCTATTGCCGCTTCACCGAATTCACCCCGTATGTGCGGGTGAAAAAATAGCGTCCGAACCGTTCGCCCCGAGCTTGGTGAAGGGCCTCGCGGCTTTCTGTGTTTCGACAGGCTCAGCACGAACGGGATGAGGCTGGTCTTTCATCCCACCGTTTGCCCTGAGCCTGTCGAAGGGCGATCCCGCACACGGGACCGCCGCTGCGTGACGGATGCTTCGACAGGCTCGGTGAGCGGGTCCGCGACCGCGCCGATTAAAGCACGAACCGGCTGAGATCGGTATTGCGGGCGATGCCGGCGAGTTGCTTGTCGACATAGGCCGAATCCACCGTCACCGGCTCGCTGCGATCCTCGGCGTCGAAGCTCACCTCCTCCAGCAGCTTCTCCATCACCGTCTGCAACCGCCGCGCGCCGATATTCTCGACCTGGCCGTTCACCTCGGCGGCGATGCGCGCGATCGCGGCGATGCCGTCGTCGGTGAAGCTCACCTCGGCGCCCTCGGTCGCCAGCAAGGCCTTATATTGCGCGGGCAGCGACGCCTTGGTGTCCGACAGGATCGCGATGAAATCCTCCTCGGTCAGCCCTTTCAGCTCGACGCGGATCGGCAGGCGGCCCTGCAATTCCGGCAGCAGGTCGCTCGGCTTAGCGACGTGGAAGGCGCCGCTGGCGATGAAGAGGATATGGTCGGTCTTCATCGGCCCGTATTTGGTCGCCACCGTTGTGCCCTCGATCAGCGGCAGCAGGTCGCGTTGCACGCCCTCGCGGCTGACCGAACCGCCGCGCACGTCGCTGACCGCGATCTTGTCGATCTCGTCGAGGAAGACGATGCCGTTCGCCTCCGCGTCGGCGAGCGCGGTGCGGCTGACCTCGTCCTGGTCGAGGCGCTTGTCCGCCTCTTCCTCGACGAGCTTGTCCCATGCCGCGCGGACCGACAGCTTGCGGCGCTTGAGCGGCTGGCCGCCGCCGAACGACTTCATCATCTCCGACAGGTTGATCATCTGCGGTCCGGCACCGGGTACCTCGAACGGCGTCGTCGCAGCCTGTTCCAGCTCGATCTCGATCTCGGTCGCGTCGAGATGGCCGTCGGCGAAGCGCTGCTTGAAGCTCTCGCGCGTCGCCGCGCTCGAATCCTTGCCGACCAGCGCATCGAGCAGGCGCTTCATCGCCGCCTCCTCGGCCTTGTCCTTCACCGCGACGCGGCGGCGCTCTTTCTCCAGCCGGATCGCCTCCTCGACGAGGTCGCGGGCGATCTGTTCGACGTCGCGACCGACATAGCCGACCTCGGTGAACTTGGTCGCCTCGACCTTGACGAAGGGCGCGTCGGCGAGCTTCGCCAGCCGGCGGCTGATCTCGGTCTTGCCGCAGCCGGTCGGCCCGATCATCAGGATGTTCTTGGGCGTCACCTCGTCGCGCAGATCGGCGGAGAGCTGCTGGCGCCGCCAGCGGTTGCGCATCGCCACCGCGACCGCACGCTTGGCGTCGCGCTGGCCGATGATATGGGCGTCGAGGGCGGCGACGATCGCCTTGGGGGTGAGGTTCTGGTTCATGGTCTGCCGGGTTGCCCGAGGCCAAAATAACGGCCTGGGATCAAGGAAAGGTCACGGAAAGTCAGGGGTCCGAACGGCGACGGATCAGCTCGTGCTGTCCATCACCTCGATCGTCGTGCGATCGTTGGTGTAGACGCAGACCTCGGCGGCGATCGCCATCGCCTTGCGGCAGACGGTCTCGGCATCGGCCTCATAATCGACCAGCGCGCGCGCCGCGGCGAGCGCGTAATTGCCGCCCGAGCCGATCGCGGCGACGCCGTTTTCCGGTTCGAGCACGTCGCCGTTGCCGGTGAGGATCAGCGTCACGTCCTTGTCGGCGACGATCATCATCGCCTCGAGGTTGCGCAGATACTTGTCGGTGCGCCAGTCCTTGGCCAGCTCGACCGCGGCGCGCATCAGCTTGCCCTGATGGCGTTCCAGCTTCGCCTCGAGCCGCTCGAACAATGTGAAGGCGTCGGCGGTGGCGCCGGCGAAACCGCCGATCACCTGTCCGTCGGCGCCGAGGCGGCGGACCTTCTTGGCGTTGGGCTTCATCACGGTCTGGCCCATCGAGACCTGGCCGTCGCCGATGACGACGACCTTGCCGTTGCGCCGGACCGACAGGATGGTGGTGCCATGCCAGACGGGCATGGAATGGGAATCGCTCATGGTTGGCGATGTAGGATGAAGTTGCGGCGGGGCAACCACACGGTCGAACGGCGTCGGGTTGAGATTGCGAAGATGGTTCGCGCAGAGACGGGGAGGCGCAGAGGCGATGCTCGCACCGACACGGCGCCCTCGCCCCCCATCGTCATCCCGGCGAACGCCGGGACCCATGGTTGCGGTGAGGCCGATGTTGCGCGCGCCATTGCCGGCAGCGCATCCATGGGTCCCGACTTTCGTCGGGATGACGGCGGGGGAGCGAGGTACGATGAGGAGGGCGTGCTCCCCGCGCCACCCATGCAACCTCTCCGCGCCTCTGCGCCTCTGCGCGCATCCCCTTCTTCGCGCCTCCGGGCGCCTATCGGTCCACCCCTCTCACCTTCCCCCACGTCCGCGCCGCGGTGTAGCCGAGATAGCCCGTCCCGAAGAGCGCGTAGAGCGGTTCGGGGATCGCCGACAGATAGGCGCCCATCCCCCGCGCCATCGCCGCCGCGACATCGGGACGGACCGCCGCGACGATCCCCATCGGGATCGACCACAGCAGCAGCGCATACATCACGTACAGGAACGCCGGCCGCGCCCGCGTCACCCAGCGATCGGGCGGCGTGGCGGCGGTCATGCGACGCGTCCCGCCAGCCAGCCGTACAGGAACGCCTCGTCGGCGGGCCGGCGTTCGGCAAGCGAGAGGTAGCGTTCCCCCTGCAAGGCGTCGACCGCCTTGATCAGCACCGCCTCACCGGCCCGGCCGCGATGCGCGAGGAACGCGTCGAGCGCGGCGAGCGTCCGCGCGCCGATCATTCGGTCGAGCGCGAGATCGGGATAGTCGCGCGCATCGCGGTTGAGCGCGTTGAGCGCGCGCTGGAGGAAGCCGATCGCGGTGGTCGTCCCCATGTTAACGCCGGTATCGAACAATTCCGCCGCCAGCGCCGGCGCGCGCGTCGCGACCTGATCGAAGCCGGGCGCCTGCCAGTAGACGCGCTCGTAGATGTCCGCCGCCACCGCCTGCGGCAGGTCGCGGATCGCGCCGTGATAACCGTTGGCGCGGGCGACCGCGGCGGTGATCCCCCAGCGCGTCGGGCCGCCGCGGTCGGCGGGATGATCGACATAGCCGCCTTCGCGGTCGATCAGCTGGTCGATGAGGGTCCGGATCGTCATGGCGCACTCCCTTGCCGTTGCGAGGCAAACGGGGACCATGGCTTTTCCAAATAGGACAGCGCATCTTTGACGGTGGTCTGGAGGCGAGGCCGATCAGAGACTTGGCCGGTCACGCCGCGACGGCGCCTCCAACACCCGATTCGGCCCCGGCAGCCCCGCCAACGGGACCACCGGGGCCAAGGGCCGCCAGATCAGGCCGGGTGCCTCAATACACCCGCTTCTTCGGCTTGATGTAGTCGACGTCGTCGGTGAGCGTATAATCGTGCACCGGACGGTAATCGATCGCGGTGGCGCCGCCGACGCCGCCCCAGCCGGTGAAGCTGGTGATCGTGTGCTTCATCCACTCGCCGTCGTCGCGATCCGGATAATCCTCGTTGACGTGGGCGCCGCGCGATTCCTTGCGGTTCGCCGCCGAATCGATCGTCACCACCGCCTGTGCGGCGAGATTGTCGAGCTCGAGCGTCTCGATGAGGTCGGTGTTCCAGATCAGGCTGCGGTCGTTGACCGAGACGTCGGCAATCTGGCCGTAGATGTCCTTCATCAGCGCCTGGCCCTCGGTGAGCAGGGCGTTGTCGCGGAACACCGCGCAATGCTTCTGCATCGTCCGCTGCATCTGGCCGCGGATCTCCGCGGTCGGGATGCTACCGGTGGCGTTGCGGAACTTGTCGAGGCGGGTCAGCGACAGCTCTTCCGAGCCCTTGGGCAGCGGATTGTGCGTGCCGTTGGGCTTGCAGATGTCGGCGATCCGCTTGCCGGTGGCGCGGCCGAACACGACGAGATCGATCAGCGAGTTCGAACCGAGCCGGTTGGCGCCATGGACCGAGACGCACGCCGCCTCGCCGACCGCGAACAGGCCGGGGACGACGGTATCGGGATTGCCGTCCTTGAGGTGGACGACCTCACCGTGGAAGTTGGTCGGGATGCCGCCCATGTTGTAATGGACCGTCGGCGTAACGGGCAGCGGCTGGCGGGTCAGGTCGACGCCGGCGAAGATCTTGCCGGTCTCGGTGATGCCGGGCAGCCGCTCGTGCAGCACCGCGGGATCGATGTGGTCGAGGTGCAGGAAGATATGGTCGCCGTTCTTGCCGACGCCGCGGCCTTCCCGCATCTCCATCGCCATCGACCGCGACACGACGTCGCGGCTGGCGAGGTCCTTCGCCGACGGCGCGTAGCGCTCCATGAAGCGCTCGCCCTCGGAATTGGTGAGATAGCCGCCCTCACCGCGCGCGCCCTCGGTGATGAGCACGCCCGCGCCGTAGATGCCGGTCGGGTGGAACTGGACGAACTCCATGTCCTGCAGCGGCAGGCCGGCGCGCAGCACCATGCCGCCGCCGTCACCGGTGCAGGTATGCGCCGAGGTCGCCGAGA
The DNA here is from genome assembly GCF_000764535.1 of Sphingomonas taxi. Classification (NCBI taxonomy): domain Bacteria; kingdom Pseudomonadati; phylum Pseudomonadota; class Alphaproteobacteria; order Sphingomonadales; family Sphingomonadaceae; genus Sphingomonas; species Sphingomonas taxi. The sequence goes on from NZ_CP009571.1 coordinate 2,423,937, forward strand.
AATAGCAGCGGCCGTAGCCACCGGTCGCGAGCACGGTGTTGTGCGCGCGGAAACGGTGGATGCTGCCGTCTTCCATGCACAGCGCGACGACGCCGCGGCACTGGCCGTTCTCCATGATGAGATCGAGCGCGAAATATTCGACGTAGAAATCCGCGTCGTAGCGCAGGCTCTGCTGATAGAGCGTGTGCAGCATCGCATGGCCGGTGCGGTCCGCGGCGGCGCAGGTGCGCTGCGCGGGCGGGCCTTCGCCCATGTTCTGCATCATGCCACCGAACGGGCGCTGATAGATGCGGCCCTCGTCAGTGCGGCTGAACGGCATGCCGGCATGTTCGAGCTCGTAGACTGCGGCGGGCGCCTCGCGGACCATATATTCGATCGCGTCCTGGTCGCCGAGCCAGTCGGAACCCTTGACGGTGTCGAACATATGCCAGGTCCAGTGATCCGGACCCATGTTGCCGAGGCTGGCGGCGATGCCGCCCTGCGCCGCGACGGTGTGGCTGCGGGTCGGGAACACCTTGGTGATGCAGGCAGTCTTGAGGCCGTTCTGCGCGCATTCCATCACGGCGCGCAGGCCCGAACCGCCGGCGCCGACGACGACCGCGTCATAGGTGTGATCGATGATCTTGTACGCGTCCGACATTATGCGGCGGCTCCGAAGGCGACCTTGAGGATCGCGAAGATGGCGATCGCGGCGGTGGCGACCGTGAAGAAGTTGAGCGCGAGGATCGCGGCGACGCGCTTCTGCTCGTGCTGGTAATCCTCGATCACGACCTGGAGGCCCAGGCGGAAATGATAGAAGACCGAGACGATCAGCAGCAGCATCGGCACCGCCGCCCAGCTGTTCTGCAGCCAGCTATGCACGCTGGCATAGTCGTAGCCCGGCATGCGCAGGATCGCGAAGACGAACCAGAGCGTCAGGAACAGGTTCGAGCCGGCGGTGACGCGCTGGCGCCACCAATGGTGCGCGCCTTCCTTGGCGCTGCCGAGACCGCGGACGCGGCCGATATGCGTACCCGAACCCATTACTTGACCCCCAGGTAGAGCCAGAAGGCCGCGGTCAGCACGAAGCCGCCGGCCATCACGATCAGGCTGAACATCTTGTTGCGCTTCAATTCGAACGCGGCGCCCGCGTCCATGACGAGGTGGCGGATGCCGTTCAGCATGTGCGTGAAGAAGGCATAAGTGATGCCGACGAAGACCACCCAGCCGACGATGTTGAGATTGCCGGCATCGTTGGTGAACACGTTGCGGAAGCTCGCATAGGCCTCCGCCCCGCTCGCGATCGCGGCGAGCCACCAGACGAGCAGCACGGTGCCGACCGTCGCCATGCCCGAGCCGGTCGCGCGGTGCAGGATGGAGACCAGCATGTGCGGCCCCCAGCTATAGTGGAGCTTCAGAAAGCCCGAAAAGAGATGCGGGCTGCGCGGACGCGCCGGAGTGCGGGATGCCATGAACGGTCCTCGGGCAAGATCAATGCAGTGCCTATTAGGCCCGCCATGCCGCGATGCAACCCATAGCGGCCGCTTCGCTCACCTCGCCGACGCCGCCGCGGCCTGCTTTCCCGGCGACCCCCATGCGCGCCTCTAACCGCACATTAACCAGTGATGTCTAATTCGGACAATATCGTTCACGCCCCGCTGATCGCCGGAGACGCTCTTGCCCGACATTGCCCTTCCCAAGCCGGCCAGCATCGCCGCCGCGATCGACCTGCGCAGCCGCATCGTCGCCTTCGACGGCGGCGAGAATACGCTGATGGCGCGCGCGGCGGAATTGTGGACGGTCATCGAGCCCGATGCGCCGACGATCGTCGAGGCCTATTGGTCGCATTGGCGGCGTGCGCACCCCGGTGCCGCCGAATGGACGCCGCTGGAAACCGAACGCCGCATCGTCGCCGGCATCACCTATCTGCGCAACCGCTGCTGCCACCTCGACGGGCTCGCCTGGGTCGAATCGCTCGAGCGGTCGGTCGCCGCGGCTTATGCCGCCGGCGTCTCGACGATGGAGGTGCTGGCGATGTCCTGCGCCAGCGACCGCGCCGCGCTCCAGGCGCTGATGGCGCGCGTTCCCGCCGACGATTTGCGCCAGGGCGCGCTGGTCGATGCGCTGATGCGCCTGTTCGGCATGGAGACCGAACTGACCGTCGAACTGTTCGCCGGCTATGCCGAACATGGCGCCCGCCTCGCCCGCGAGGGGCTGGCCTCCGAATTCCGCGAAGGCATCGCCTCCGCGGTCGAGACCGCGACCGACGAGGGCCGCGCGCTGCGCGACCAGGCGCAGCGCAGCTCGGGCTCGGCGCGCGGCATGCTCGGCAAAACGAGCGAGGTCGCCGCCGCCGCCGAACAATCCGCGGTCGCGATGCGCGAGGCGGCGCAGACCGCCGCCGGCCTGATCCGCGCGATCGAGGACGCCCGAACCGAGGTCGAGGCCGCCGCCGAGATCGCCAGCCGCGCCAGCGTACAGGCGACCAATGCGGTCGGCATGTCGGAGACGCTGAGCGATCACGCCAAGTCGATCGAGTCGATCCTCAGCCTGATCCGCGACATCGCCGGGCAGACCAATCTGCTCGCGCTCAACGCGACGATCGAGGCAGCGCGCGCCGGCGACGCCGGCCGCGGCTTCGCGGTGGTGGCGCAGGAGGTGAAGAGCCTCGCCAACCAGACCGCGCGCGCCACCGACGATATCGCCGCCAAGATCGCCTCGATCCAGTCGGCGACGCGCTCGACGGTCGACACCAACGCCAGCATCAAGACGACCGTCGCCGAGGTGCAGGAGAGCGCCGACCGCATCCGCTATGCGATGGAGGCGCAGGCGCAGACCGTCACCGCGATCACCGCTGCGGTCGACGAGACCGCGCTCGCCGCCGATTCGATGTCGAGCACGATCGCCGCGATCCGTACCGATACCGAGACGGTGGCGGCGGAGATCGACGACGTCGGCCGCGGCTTCGACCGGCTCGACGGCCAGCTCAATTCGCTCAAGACCAGCGCCGGCGAGTTCGTCGCCAAGGTCGCCGCCTGAGATGGTCTCCGCTCCGATCCGCCGGCATCAGATCACGGGCGAGACGCTGCAGGCGCGGCGCAGCATCGTCGAGCATCTCGGCGAATATGACTGGGACGGGACGCTCGCCGCATCCTGCCGCCAAATCTCGGCGCTGCTGCGGCCCGAGGATTATCGCGAGATTTCCAGCCGCTTCTGGGACCATTATCTGTCGCTGCCCGCCGCGCAGCCATTGCGGCCGCTGTTCACCCCCGAACGGCTCGACCGGCGGGTGCGCGAAAGCGCGCATTATGCCTTCCTCAAATACAACGCGCCGTTCGACGAGACATGGGGCGAGATCGCCATCACCCATGCCGAACGGTCGGAACAATCGGGCATCCCGCTTCCCAGCCTGCAGGCGGCGCTGGCCCAATCGCACAGTTTCACCGTGCAGACGATCGAGCGGCATTGCGAGGGCGACACCAAGCGGCTGCTGCGCCTGTGCGACGCAGTGCAGCGCATCGCACTCGTCGAATCGGATCTGATGACCGGCCGACTCGCGACGCTACGCGCCGAGGCGGCGCGGCAGGAGCGCCAGACGCGCTCGGCCGCGTTCCGCGAGAGCATCGCCACCTCGATCGAGGGCGCCGCGACGCTGGGCGCACGCATCCGCGTGCAGGCCAGCGCCGCCTCCGCCTCGACGCGCGAGGTGCTCGGCAAGGCGAGCGAGGTCGCCGCCGCCGCCGAGGAATCGGCGGTGGCGATGCGCGAGGCGGCACAGACCGCCGCCGGGCTGATCCGCGCGATCGAGGACGCCCGCATCGAGGTCGATTCGGCCGCCGGAATCGCGCTGCGCGCCAGCGAACATGCCGGCGAGGCGGTGCGGGCGAGCGGCCTGCTCAGCGACCATGCGCAATCGATCGAATCGATCCTCGGCCTGATCCGCGCCATCGCCGGGCAGACCAATCTGCTCGCGCTCAACGCGACGATCGAGGCGGCGCGCGCCGGCGACGCCGGCCGCGGCTTCGCAGTGGTGGCGCAGGAGGTGAAGAGCCTCGCCAACCAGACCGCGCGTGCCACCGACGACATCGCTGCCAAGATCGCCGCGATCCAGCATGCGACGCGCACGACGGTGGCGACCAACGCCTCGATCAAGGCGACCGTCTCCGAGGTGCAGGAATCCGCCGACCGCATCCGCGACGCGATGGCGGCACAGGCGCACACCGTCACCGCGATCACCGCCGCGGTCGACGAGACCGCGCTCGCCGCCGATTCGATGTCGAGCACGATCGCCGCGATCCGCACCGACACGCAATCCGTCGCCGGCGAGATCGACTCGCTCGGCGAAGGCTTCGGCGAAGTCGGCGACCGGCTCGGGCAATTGCAGCAATCGGCGGACAGCTTCTCGGCCAGCGTGGGGTGACGGCGGGGGGCTACGTAACGCCGCTCCCGCCCTGTCCTCCCCCGCCAGGGCAGGGGAATCGCATATGGCTACGGCAATGAGTTTCGATCGGCTTCCTCATCAAATTCGTCACCCCGGACTTGTTCCGGGGTCCACCGGGCCGCGAGAGAATGGTGTCGGATCAAGCCTCTCTCCTCGCCGCAGGGTGGACCCCGGAACGAGTCCGGGGTGACGGGGTGGGTTTGGAAAACGGCGGACCCACACACATCTTCATGTGCGATAGCCCTGCCCGCCAAGGAGCGCCGGAGGCGTGACCGGAGGGGAGGACAGGCCGGCAGCCCCATAGCAGCACACCCCCCGGTTGCCGCCCCCTGCCCCGCCGCCTAAAGCCGCGGCATGGCTATCCTTCTGACCGGATCGAGCCGCGGCATCGGCGCGGCGATCCTCGACACCCTCACCGCGACCGGCGTGCAGGTGATCGGACACGGCACGCGCAGCGGCATCGCCGCCGACTTCGCCGATCCCGCCGCGCCGCGCGCGCTGTGGGACGCGGCGCTGGCGCAAAGCGGCGGGACGATCGACGTGCTGGTCAACAATGCCGGCGTGTTCGAGGCGAACCCGCTCGACCGCGACGATGACGCATGGGTCGCCGACTGGGAGCGGACGCTGCGCATCAACCTGACCGCCGCCGCCGAATTGTGCCGGCTCGCCGTGCGCCACTGGCAGCAGGCCGGTACCGGCGGCCGGATCGTCAACATCGCCAGCCGCGCTGCCTATCGCGGCGACAGCCCGGCGCACTGGCATTATGCCGCCGCCAAGGCGGGCATGGTCGCGATGACCAAGACGATCGCGCGCGGCTATGCGAAGGAGGGCATCCTCGCCTTCGCGATCTGCCCCGGCTTCACGATGACCGGGATGGCGGACGACTATCTCGCCAGCCGCGGCGGCGACAAATTGCTCGCCGACATTCCGCTCGGCAGGGTCGCCGATCCGCAGGAGGTCGCGGCGGTGGCGCGCTTCTGCGCGCTGGAGGCGCCCGCGTCGATGACCGGCGCGGTGCTCGACGTGAACGGGGCGAGCTATGTCCGCTGAATCGTGGAAGGTCAGCCTGCCCTGCACCCGCGCCGAGGCGGAGGCGATCGACAGCGCCTCCGATCTGGCGATCGAAGCGGTGCTGATGACCACCGAGGAGGTCGAGGACGATGTCGAACGCTGGCGGCTCGACGCCTATCTGGAGCAGGAGCCCGATGCGGCGATGCTCGCGACGCTGCACGCGTTGGTGCCGAGCGCGAGCGGACATGATCCGGTGGTCGAGAGACTGTCCGATCAGGATTGGGTGGCGATGAGCCAGGCCGGGCTGGAGCCGATCCGCGAGGGGCGGTTCGTCGTCCACACCAGCGCGCATCCGGTGACGCCGCCCGCCGGCGGCCGCGCCTTCCTGATCGAGGCGGGACAGGCGTTCGGGACCGGCCATCACGGCACGACGAGCGGCTGCCTCGCGATGCTCGACACGCTGGCGGAGGCCGGGCGCGACTTCGCCAAGGTGATCGACGTCGGGACCGGGACCGGGCTGCTCGCCTTCGCGGCGGTCGATCTGTGGCCCGACGCGACGGTGGTGGCGACCGATATCGATCCGGTGGCGATCGACGTGACGCGCGAGAATGCCGAGCGCAACGATGTCGAGGGCGTCGCCTTGTTCGTCGCCGACGGCGCGCGGCACCCGGATATCGACGCGGTCGCGCCCTATGATCTGGTGATCGCCAACATCCTCGCCGGCCCCCTGGTGTCGATGGCGCCCGAACTCGCGGCGATCGCCGCGCCCGATGCGGTCATCGTGCTCGCCGGGTTGCTCGAGACGCAGCGCGAGACCGTGGTCGCGGCCTATGCGGCGTGCGGCTGCACGCTGGAGGCGATCGACCGGCGCGGCGACTGGACGGTGCTGCGTCTGCGCGCCGGCGCCGACCGCTACGTCCCGACCGCGCCGTTCGATCCCAACGGCCGCGACGGCTGGGCGCTGGATCTTTAGCCCCTCCGTTCGTGCTGAGCCAACGGGGGGAGGTGTGGCCCAGCGGCGGGTGATGAGGCTCGCGACCTCTCACCTCCACCCCGTCACCCCGGCCTTGCGCCGGGGTCCCGCTTCTTCGGACGGCGAGGCAAGCGGGATGCCGGATCAAGGCCGGCATGACGGTGAATTTGGCGGACGTCGCGCCCCCCCTTCGAAGCAACGGCGTGATTACCCCCGCGCCTTGCTCCGCGCATAATGCTGCGTGCCTTGAGTCAGCACGCGGTCGCCGGCGACGATCGCCGCGACCGGGATATCCTCCTGCGCTTTCAGCTCCTCGTACAAGGGCGCGAAATCGGTCTCGACCGTGACGCGCAGCAATTCCTCGAAGCTCGGGATGACGAAATAATTCTGCTGGAAATCATCGATCCGATATTCGGTGCGCATCACCCGCGCGATGTCGAAGGCGATGCGGTTGGGGCTCGGATCGTCGAGCGCGAAGCGGCTTTCGGCGAAGCTCGACACGATGCCCGAGCCGTAGATGCGCAGGTCGTCGCCCTCCTGGATCAAGCCGAACTCGACCGTGTACCAATAGAGCCGCCCGAGATATTTCAGCGCATCGAGCCCCAGCGCGCGCTGCCCGCCGCGGCCATAGGCTTCGAGATAATCGGCGAACACCGGATCGGCGAGCATCGGCACGTGGCCGAACACGTCGTGAAAGACGTCGGGCTCCTGCAGATAGTCGAGCTGGTCGGGGCGACGGATGAAATTGCCCGCGACGAAGCGGCGGTTGGCCATATGGTCGAAGAAGACGTCGTCGGGGACCAGCCCCGGCACCGCGACGACCTGCCAGCCGGTCAGCTTCATCAGCCGTTCGGACAATTCGGCGAAATCGGGTATGCCCGGCTTCGACAGTTTGAGCACGTCGAGCCCGCGCAGATAGGCGTCGGACGCGCGCCCGGGGAGCAATTGCGACTGGCGCGCGAACAAGGTGTCCCAGGTCGCATGCTCCTCGGCGGTATAATGCTGCCAGTTCTGGGCGATCGTCCAGTCGGCGGCGGCCTCGGCCGGGGGCGTTTCGGTCACGTGTGATTCATCTGCCATATGGTCAGACTAGCATAAGGTTTCGGATGATACGACATCGTGTCTCGGCAAGAATGTTGCGCTGGCCGGGACGGGTGGCCTTGCTGTTGTTCGGGCCCGTGTTCGGCTATGGCGTCGCGGGGCTGATCGGCGGGGCCTTGCCCGCCAATGCCGGGTGGCGGCCGCCGGCGGATGGCGTGCGCATCTATGTCGAATCGAACGGCGTGCACGTCGGGCTGGTGGTCCCGAAGGTGGCGGCGGGGGTGGATTGGCGCGGGATCGCGCCCGGAGCGGACCTGCGCGATCCGCGTTATGGAGGCTATGATCATCTTGCAATCGGCTGGGGCGAACGCACTTTCTTCCTCGAAACGGCAACCTGGGCGGACGTCCGGCTCGGCACCGTGCTCGCCGCGGCGCGCGGCAGCGACGCGACGTTGATGCACGTCGAGCACGTCCCGGCGCCGCGCGTCGGCGGTCGGTCGCGCAGCGTGTTGCTGCGCCCGGCCGAATACCGGCGACTCGCCGCCTACATCCGCGCCAGCCTCGCGCCCGAACGGACGCGCTATCGCGGCTATGACGCCAATGACGTCTTCTACGCCGCGCGCGGCCATTACAGCGCGGTGCAGACGTGCAATGCCTGGACGGGCGACGCCTTGCGGCAGGCAGGCGTACGGATCGGGCGGTGGACGCCGTTTCCGCTGACGGTGACGGCATGGTTCTAGACCGGTTGCAGGCGGGGTTCGCGCGCTGGCGTGCCGAGCCGCCCGCGCATGCGCGCTTCGGTGCCGACTTTCTCGCGCCACCGCCGCCGCCCAAGGCGCTGGCGGCGAGCGAGGTACCGCGCGTCGCCTGGATGCTGGCGACGCGCTGGCGCTACACCGCGGCGCTGGCGGCGGTGCCGGCGGGGCGCGGCGGCGCGGTCATGGTGCTGCCCGGCCTGTTCGACGCCGACGGGTCGAGCGTCGTGCTGCGCGATTTCCTGACCCGACTCGGCTATCGCGCCGAGGGCTGGGGCCTCGGCCGCAACCTCGGCGTCAAGAGCGTCGGGCTCGAGGCGGAGCGGCTGATCGCGCGGGTCGAGGCGCTGTGCGCGGAGGCGGGGCCGGTGACGTTGGTCGGGGTGAGCCTCGGCGGGATCATGGCGCGGCTGGTGGCGCATCGCCGCCCCGAACTGGTCGCCAAGGTGATCACGGTGAGTTCGCCTTATGCCGGCGGCGGCCGCGCGACCAACGTCTGGCGCGCGTTCGAATGGGCGACCGGCGAGCGCGTCGACGATCCCGCGGTGATCGCGCGCAGCCAGGCGATCGCCGCGCCGCTGCCCGTCCCCTGCACCGCGATCTGGAGCCGCAGCGACGGCTTCGTCAACGGCTTCATCTGCCACGACCCCAGCGCCGAAGCGGTCGAGGTGAGCAGCGGCCATCTGGGGGTGCATATCCACCCCGAGGTGCTGCTCGCGATCGCCGGCGCGCTGGCGAAGGACGCGGTGGTGCAGGACCGGTGACGGGGTCGCCGTCGCGAGCGCACGGTGCGATTCCCCCCTTCGTCATCCCGACGAAAGTCGGGACCCATGGATACGGGCGCCGGATGGCGACGCGCCGACGCTGACGGTCTGCAACCATGGGTCCCGGCGTTCGCCGGGATGACGAAGTTGGGGCAGGACGGCGCTTCTAATCCGTCCGCGATGGCGGGACGGACACACCCCCTACTGTCATCCCCGCGCAGGCGGGGATCCAGACGCGCGGACCTTCGTGAGACTCACCGGCGCCAGCGTTTATGGATCCCCGCCTCCGCGGGGATGACAGTAAGGAAGGGGACGACGCCGCCCCCCCCTCAATATCCCGCGCGATACCCCGAATAGCGGCAGGCATCCTGATCGTCGGGATGCTTGCGGCATTGCTCGGCCGCCTTCTTACGCTCGCGGCCCTCCTTGGCCTCCTGCTTGCGCATCTTGCGGCCATAGTTGCGGTCGGCCTCGTCCTGGCTGGTGGTGGTCCAGTCGACCGCCTTGCCGGCGACCTGGAACGGCGCCTTGACGATCGACGCCGCGGTGCTGACGCAGCCCCCGGTCGCCAGCGTCAAGGGGAGAAGAACGACGAACGCGATACGCATGTTACGGATGATCCTTGGCCGCACTGCGGGTTTCGACGCCGATTAGCGGATAATCCGTGAAGAATCCGTCGATACCAAGGCCGAGCGCGCGGCGGATTTCCCCCGCGACATCGCCGTGCGTCGCGGGATCGTCGCCGTGGCGGAAGCGAGCCGGCAGGAAGACGTTCTCCGCCCGATAGGTCCAGGGATGCACCTTGAGCCCAACCGCATGCGCGTCGGCCACCAGCGACGTCGGCGCGTCGCCCTGCCACAATTGCCCCTTGTCCGGTCCCAGACCATAAGCATAGGTCGCGACCTGCCGCAGCCCCGCCGGGGTCAGCATCGCCGCATAGCTCGGCACCGCACCATCGGCCGGACCGCCCTCGCCCGCCATGAGCTGGATCAGCCGCACCTTGGTGATGCCGTGGAGATGCTGAAGGTTCTTCACCTCGAACGACTGGATGAACACCGGCGCGTCGGCGCTGTCCCAGCCCGCCCTGCGCAGTTCCGCCACCAGCCGGTCGTCGGTCGGGTGGCCGATGCGCGCGAAATAGGTCGGATGCTTGGTCTCGGGATAGATGCCGATCGTCCGCCCCGTCTCCCGCGTCCGCCGCTTGGCGAGGTCGATGATCTCGGCGAGCGTCGGAATCTCGAACCGGCCGTCATAGGCGGCATTGCCGGCGCGCAATTGGGGCAGCCGTTCGCGCGCGCGCAGCGTCTTGAGTTCGGCGAGCGTGAAATCCTCGACGAACCAGCCGGTGATCGTCTGGCCGTCGATCGTCTTGGTCGTACGGCGGTCGGCGAATTCGGGATGCGAAGCGACATCGGTCGTCTCGGCGATCGCATTTTCGTGGCGCGCGACAAGCACGTCGTCCTTCGTCGGCACCAGATCGGGCTCGATGAAATCGGCGCCCTGATCGATCGCCAGCTCATAGGCGGCGAGCGTATGTTCGGGACGCGATCCGCTCGCACCGCGGTGCGCGATGACGATCGGAGTCGGGAAGGGCTTGGGCATCGGCCGATCCTGCCCGTTCGCGGGAGCCGACGCCAGCAGCACGGCAGTGAGAGCGATTCGCAAACCGGAAACCATCATGGGTAAGCGCGTTAGAGCCTCAATCCTTCACGGATATGACTCCCCGACCCTGCGAGGCAGCGCATGCATTTCACCATCAACGGCCAGTCGTTCGAGGCCGAACCGGATATCCGCACCTCGCTGCTCGATCTGTGCCGCGAACATCTCGGCCTGACCGGTAGCAAGAAGGGCTGCGACCACGGCCAGTGCGGCGCCTGCACGATGCTGGTCAACGGCCGTCGCATCAATTCCTGCCTCAGCCTCGCGGTGATGCATCAGGACGACGAGATCACCACGATCGAGGGGCTCGGCACGCCCGAGGACCTGCATCCGCTGCAATCCGCGTTCGTCCGCCACGACGGCTATCAGTGCGGCTATTGCACGCCGGGGCAGATCTGCTCGGCGGTCGGCATGCTCGACGAGGTCCGCAAGGGCTGGCCGAGCCACGTCACCGGCGATCTCGATGCGCCGCGCTTCAACGACGATGAGATTTCCGAGCGGATGAGCGGCAACATCTGCCGCTGCGCTGCCTATCCCAATATCGTCGATGCGATCCGCGAGGTCGCCGAAGCCGACGGCGCGGTCGATATCGCCCTTCGCCAGAAAGTGGAGGCAGGCGCATGAAGACCTTCACCTATACCAAGGCCGACGACGCCGAGACCGCGGTGCGCGACGCGCACGTCTCCGGCGCCAAGTTCATCGCCGGCGGCACCAACCTGCTCGACCTGATGAAATTGCAGGTCGAGACGCCCGAGAAGCTCGTCGATATCAGCCGGCTGCCGCTCGGCGAGATCGAAGAGCGCGAGGATGGCGGGCTGACCATCGGCGCGCTGGTGCCGAACGCCGACCTCGCCGCCGATCCGCGCGTCATCGAAAAGTATGAGGTGCTCAGCCGCGCTTTGCTCGCCGGTGCCTCGGGCCAGTTGCGCAACAAGGCGACGACCGGCGGCAATCTGCTCCAGCGGACGCGCTGCTATTATTTCTACGACACCGCAACCGCGTGCAACAAGCGCGAGCCCGGCACCGGCTGTTCGGCGGTCGGCGGGTTCAACCGCGTGCTGGCGGTGCTCGGCACGTCGGACCATTGTATCGCGACGCACCCCGGCGACATGCCGGTGGCGATGCGCGCGCTCGACGCGACGATCATCACGCTCAAGGCGGACGGCGACAAGCGGCGGATCTCGATCCACGATTTCTACCGCCTGCCCGGCGATACGCCGAATATCGAGACGGTGCTGGAGCCCGGCGAGCTCATCACCCATGTCGAACTGCCCGCCCCGCCGAAGGGCAAGCAGACCTATCGCAAAGTGCGCGACCGCGCTTCCTATGCCTTCGCGCTCGTCTCGGTGGCGGGTGTGGTGAGCGTCGAGGACGGCAGGATCGCCACGGCCGCGCTCGCCTTCGGCGGCCTCGGCCCGATGCCGTGGCGCAACCCGGCGGTGGAGGCCGCACTGGTCGGCCAGGCGCCGTCCGACGCGCTGTTCAACGAAGCCGCCGACATCCTGCTCGCCGATGCCAAGGGCTATGGCTCGAACGACTTCAAGATCCCGCTGACGCGCCGGGTCCTGATCGCCACGCTGCGCGACCTGACGGGAGAATGAGTATGTTCGGTTTCGGCAAGGGCGACACCAATTCGCTCACGATGAACAAGGCGCATCCGGACAGCCTGCTCGACCGCGGCGTGCAGGACGTGATCGGCAAGCCGCTCGATCGCGTCGACGGCCCGAAGAAGGTGTCGGGCAAGGCGACCTATGCGGCGGAATATGCGCTCGACAACGTCGCCTACGGTTATCTGGTGCGCGCCACGGTCGGCGCGGGCAAGATCAGGCACCTCGACGCCGATGGCGCCAAGGCGATGCCCGGCGTGATCGACGTCATCACCGATTATGCGAGCTTCATCCGCAACCCGCAGCAGGGCGGCGAGACCAGCGCGCCGACGCAGGGCGTCGAGGACGTCGCCTATCACGGCGAGATCATCGCGATCGTCGTCGCCGAAAGCTACGAGATCGCGCGCGACGCGGCGCTGCGCATCACGGTCGACTATGCCCCCGCCGAAGGGCGCTACAGCTTCCTGGCGCATCGCGAGGAAGCGGAAAAGCCGAGCGCGCAACAGATCCCGCCGCATCACAAACAGGGCGACGTCGACAAGGCGATGGCCGACGCCGCGTTCGCGGTCGACGTCACCTATACGACGCCGAGCCAGAATTCGGCGGCGATGGAGCCCCACGCCAGCCTCGCGGTGTGGGAAGACGGCGCGCTGACGCTGTACGGCTCGTACCAGATGCCCTCGTCGGACAAGCAGCAGCTCGCCAAGGCGCTCGGCGTCTCGGCGGACAAGGTGCGGATCGTCGCCGCTTATGTCGGCGGCGGCTTCGGCTCGAAGCTCGGCATCGCGCCCGAGAGCGTCGCCGCGGCGATCGCCGCCAAACGCCTTAACCGCCCCGTCAAGGCGGTGATGGCGCGCCAGCAGGTGTTCGACGCGACCGTGCGCCGCTCGAACACCGAACAGCGGATGCGCCTCGGCGCGACCGCCGAGGGCAAGCTGACCGCGATCGGCCACGAAACGCTCGTGTCGAACCTGCCCGGCGAGGATTATTTCGAGCCCGCCGGCGTCTCGACGCACTTCCTCTACGACGGCGAGAACCGGCTGATCACGCACGACATCGTCCGGCTCGACTGGATGCTGGCGGGATCGATGCGCGCGCCCGGCGAGGCGGTCGGCCTGATCGCGCTGGAAGGCGCGATGGACGAACTGGCGGAGAAGATGGGGATCGACCCGATCGAATTGCGCCGCCGCAACGAGCCCGAGCAGGATCCGGAAAAGAAGATCCCCTATTCGTCGCGCGCGTTGATCCCCTGTCTGGAGCGCGGCGCCGAATCGTTCGGCTGGTCGCGGCGCAAGCCCGCCGGCACCGACCGGCGCGGCGACTGGCTGTACGGCATCGGCGTCGCCTCGGCGGCACGGTCGAACCAGTTGCTCAAGTCGGCGGCAAAGGTCTCGATCGACGGCCAGGGCAAGGCGCATGTCGAAACCGACATGACCGATATCGGCACCGGCACCTATACGATCCTCGGCCAGATCGCCGCCGAGATCCTCGGCCTGCCGCTGGAGGATGTCATCGTCCATCTCGGCGACACCGATGCGCCGCCGGGCGCCGGCTCGGGCGGATCGTGGGGCGCGAGCTCGTCGGGCTCGTCGGTCTATCTCGCCTGCGAGGCGCTGCGCGGCCAGATCGCCAAGGCGATGGGCGTCGACGAAGGCGCGATGACTCTGAAGGACGGCCGCGTGATCGCCGACAACCGCAGCGTGCCGCTCGCCGAACTGGTCGGCGAAGGCATGGAGGCGACCGGCGAAATCTCGCCCGGCAAGCAGGAGAAGACGTTCAACCAGGCGAGCTATGGCGCGCATTTCGCCGAGGTCGCGGTCAACGTCGTCACCGGCGAGGTGCGGGTGAAGCGCATGCTCGGCGTGTTCGCGGCGGGGCGTATCCTCAACGAGAAGACGGCGCGCTCGCAATGCCTCGGCGGCATGACCTTCGGCATCGGCTGCGCGCTGACCGAGGAGCTGGTCCACGATCCCCGCAACGGCAAGATCGTCAACCGCGATCTCGGCGAATATCACCTGCCGGTGAATGCCGACGTGCCGCAGCTCGAGGTCGAATTCCTGTACGAACGCGACATCGAGGCCAATCCGCTGCACGCCAAGGGCCTCGGCGAGGTCGGCATCTGCGGCGCGGCGGGCGCAATCGGCAATGCGATCTACAACGCCACCGGCGTGCGCGTCCGCGACTTTCCGCTGACGCTCGACAAGCTGCTGGAGGGCCTGCCGGCGATGTGAGGCATCCCGTCACCCCGGCTCGAGGCCGGGGTGACGCGTAATCCGCCCTTCACCCTGCCTGCCCCGCATCCTACATCACCCCCACCCCGTCCGGGGGAGAGGATTGACGCGATGAACGAGATGACGATGGATCGCGCCTACCGGCCCGCCGGGCTGGCGCAGGCGCGGCAGGGCCTGCTCGGCGCGTCCGTCCCGCGGATCGAGGGGCCGGCGAAGGTGAGCGGCACCGCCACCTACGCCTATGAGGGCGCGGAGGCCGGCACCGCCTATGCCGCGATCGTCGGCGCGCCGGTCGGCAGCGGCCGCATCACCGGCGTCGACTCCGCCGCCGCCGAGGCCTTGCCCGGCGTGCTCGCGGTCATCCACGGCGATTCGCGGATGGTCACCGGCGGCAGCAATTCGCAGGCACAAGCGCACAGCGGCACCGACCAAATCTTCCATTACGGCCAGCCCGTCGCGATCGTCGTCGCCGAGGACCAGACGATCGCGCGCGACGCCGCCGCGCTGGTCGTCGTCCACGCCGAAGCCGGCGACGGCCGCTTCGACCGCGAGGCGCAGCCGGTGCAGCGCGACCACGATATCGGTTTCCTGAAACCGGTCGACATCGGCGATCTCGACGCCGCGCTCGCTGCCGCGCCGGTGGTGATCGACCGCAGCTATACGACGCCGGTGCATTTCCCCGCCGCGCTCGAACCCCATGCCAGCACCGTCGCGTGGGAGAACGGCAAGCTGCTGGTGCGCACCAGCAATCAGGTGATCGGCGGCGCCCGCGGCACGATCGCCAAGGCGCTCGGCCTCGCCAGGGAGGACGTGCGCGTGCTCGCGCCGTACGTGGGCGGCGGCTTCGGTGGCAAGACCGGCGTCGGGCCGGAGGTGATCCTCGCCGCGATCGCCGCCGAAACGGTCGGCCGGCCGGTCAAGATCGCGCTGCCGCGCGCGCAGACCGCCTATCTCGTCCACCACCGTTCGGCGACGACGCAGCGCGTCCGCATCGGCGCCACCGAGGACGGCCGCATCACCGCCTTCGCGCACGAAGGCGTCGCATCGCAGAACGACGATGCCAGCTTCCTCGAACCGATCCCGTTCGGCTCGCTGCCGCTCTATGCCGGCGAGGCGCGGCGCTTCCGCACCGATGTGGTCCGCGTCGACCTGCCCGCCACCGGCGCGGTACGCGCACCGGGCGAGGCGATCGGCACCTTCGCGGTCGAATGCGCGATGGACGAACTCGCCGAACGGCTCGGCCTCGATCCGGTCGAGCTGCGCCGCCGCAACGAGCCCGAGGCCGATCCGGTCAGCGGCAAGCGCTTCTCGACGCGGCGAATGCTCGATTGTTACGACGAAGGCGCGCGCCGCTTCGGCTGGGCGGAGCGGCGCAAGCGGCGCGAGGGCGACTGGCTGATCGGCCACGGCATGGCGGCGGCGCTGCGCGGCAATTTCACCGTCAAGGCGGAGGCGCGGGTGACGCTCGGCGCCGACGGCCGCGCGACGGTCGCCTGCGACATGACCGATATCGGCACCGGCACCTATACGATCCTCGCGCAGACCGCGGGCGAGATGCTCGGTCTGCCGGTCCCCGCGGTCGAGGTGCGGATCGGCGACACCGATTTCCCCGCCAGCGCCGGCTCGGGCGGCTCGTTCGGCGCGGGCAGCGCCTGTTCGGCGGTGGTGCTCGCCTGCGAGGACATCATCGCCGCGCTCGCGCTACGCATGAACGCATCCCCTGAGGAACTGACGCTGCACGACGGCTATGTCGTCGCGGGCGGGCGCAGCGTCGCGCTCGCCGATCTGCTCCACGGCGAACCGATCGTCGCCACCGGCAAGACCGGCCCCGGCGCGGAGACGCAGGCGACCAGCCAGGCGAGCCACGGCGCGCATTTCGTCGAGGTCGCGGTCAATGCGATCACCGGCGAGGTGCGGGTGCGGCGGATGCTTGGCGTGTTCGACGTCGGCCGCGTGCTCAACGCGAAGACCGCGGCGAACCAGCTCGTCGGCGGCATGGTCTGGGGCCTGTCCTACGCGCTCGGCGAGGAAGCGGTGGTCGACACGCGCAACGGCCATTTCGTCAATCCCGACTTCGGCGAATATCATGTCGCGGTGAACGCCGACGTGCCGCAGATCGAAGTGCATTTCGTCGAGGAGATCGACGACAGCGCCAACCCGGTCGGCGCCAAGGGGGTCGGCGAACTCGGCATCTCGGGCGCGGGCGCGGCGGTGGCCAATGCGATCCACGACGCCTGCGGCGTGCGCGTACGCGACTTCCCGGTGACGCTCGACAAATTGCTGGCAGGATTGCCGGATCTCTAACACCGCCCTCCGCCGTTCGCCCTGAGCTTGTCGAAGGGCATTGAGACTCACCGTACTTCGACAAGCTCAGCACGAACGGGTGTGATGCCCGGCGGGTGCCAAGGAAGACTGACATGGCCGAAAACGATTCCGTCCTCACCGCCGCCCGCCACTGGCAGGGCGAACCGCTCGCCCTCGCGACGGTGGTCTCCACCTGGGGCAGCGCGCCGCGCCCGCGCGGCAGCCATATGCTCGTCCACGCCGACGGCCGCTTCGAGGGCTCCGTCTCCGGCGGCTGCGTCGAAAGCGACATCCTCCAGACCGCCGCCGAGGTGATCGCCGGCGCCCCCTTCCAGCTCAAGCGCTACGGCGTCGCCGACGATGCGGCATGGGAGGTCGGGCTGCCCTGCGGCGGCGAGATCGCGGTGATGGTGCAACCGGTATCGGCGACGGGGTTCGACCCCGAATTGTTCGACCGCATCGCCGAGGCGCGCGAGCGCGGCGAGGCGCTCACCGTCACCACCGACCTCGCCACCGGCCACAGCGACCTCAAGCCACTGGAAACCGGTGAGGTCTTCGCCAACCGCTACGATCCGGCACGGCGGCTGCTGATCGTCGGCGCGGTGCAGATCGCGCAGGCGCTCGCCGAACTGGCGCGCACGCTCGGCATCGCCACGACGGTGATCGACCCGCGCGGGCGCTTCCTCACCGAGGAGCGCTTCCCCGGCGTGACGCTCGACGACCGCTGGCCCGACGAGGCGATCGAGGCGCTGAAACCCGGCCCCGCCACCGCGGTCGTGACGCTCAGCCACGACATCAAGATCGACGATCCCGCGCTGATCGCCGCGCTCGCGACCAACGCGCCGTATGTGGGCGCGCTCGGCAGCCGGCGCAGCCATGCGGCGCGGCGCGAACGGCTCGCCGCCGCCGGCCTGAACGCCGAGCAGATCGACCGGATCGACGCACCGGTCGGCATCGATATCGGCGCGATCGGCCCGTCCGAGATCGCGCTGTCGATCGCCGCGGCGATGGTGGGGGCATTCCATGATCGCGGCTGAGGATTGCGTCCTGGTGCTGCTCGCCGCGGGGCGGTCGCGCCGGATGGGCGATATCGGCAGCAAGCTCGACGCGCCGTTCCTCGGCCGCCCGCTCGGGCTGCACGTCGCGGTGGCGCTCGAGGACATGCCGTTCCGCGAGCGCGTCGCCGTGGTCGGCCGCGCCGAATGCGATTATGCCGCGCACGGCTTCACGATCGTGCGCAACGACGACCCCGATCAGGGGCTCAGCCGGTCGCTGGCGCTCGGCGTCGACTGCGCGCGCGCGCGCGGCGTCAAGGCGGTGGTGGTGGCGCTCGCCGACATGCCGCGGGTGACCGCGACGCACATCTATCAGTTGCTCGACGCCGCCGACGACGAGAATGCCATCGTCGCGTCGAGCGACGGCCGCGCCCCCAAGCCGCCCGCGGTGTTCGGCGCGGGCCGGTTCGACGCCCTCGTGGGGCTGGAGGGCGATGCCGGCGCGCGCGAGATGGTGCGCGCGGGCAAACACGTCGTGACGACCCCCGCCGAGCTGATCGACGTCGACACGCCCGAGGAACTGGAGCGCCTGCGCGAACTGGTCGGCGCACCGGAAGCCTATACCCGGCGTGGCCGTCAGTCGGTCGGCTGACGCCGCCCCGTCGTCATCCCCCCTATGTCATCCCCGCGCAGGCGGGGATCCATACGCGCAGGCCGGGCGGCTCCTGCGCCGCGTCAGCGTCTATGGATCCCCGCCTTCGCGGGGATGACGAAAAGGGGTCGGAGGTCACCGCCCACCGCATCGGGCGGCAACCAGACACGTTCGCCATCCGACGGAACATCGCCCCGGTCGGAGTCTGTCCTACACCCCCGCGGCCCTGCTAGACGCCGAATCCGCGCTCTTTCTCATCGGTGCAAAAACGGAAACGATAGGAGACGATCGTTTCCATTCAGGTGTCCATCTTGTCCACGTTCGGCGCCTAAGTCATTCATGCCGCAGCGCATCGATCGGATTGAGCGCCGCCGCGCGTCGCGCCGGAAAATAGCCGAACACCACCCCGATCACCGCCGAGATCGCGAAGGCGATGATGTTGATCTGCGGATCGAACGTCCACGGCACCTGCATCAGCGGCACCAGCGCGAGGATCACCCCCTGCGCGATCACCAGCCCGATGATCCCGCCGAGGCACGACAGCGCCACCGCCTCGACGAGGAACTGGAGCAGCACCTCGCGCGCGACCGCGCCGATCGCGAGGCGGATGCCGATCTCGCGCGTCCGCTCCGTCACCGACACCAGCATGATGTTCATGATGCCGATGCCGCCGACGACGAGGCTGATCGCCGCCACCGCCGCGACGATGCGCGTCAGCAAGGTCGTCGTGCCGGTCAGCGTGTCGGAAATCTGCTTGGTGTCGAAGATATTGAAATCGTCGTCGCGCGCCCCGGTGATATGCCGCCGCTCGCGCAGCAGATCGGTGATCGCGCTCTGGACATTGCTCGTCTGGTAATCGGTGTCGACGCCGACCAGCATCAGCCGCACGTCGCGGTTGCCGGTGAAGCGGCGCTGCACCGTCTTGATCGGCATGACGACGACATCGTCCTGATCGCCGAACCCGCCCTGCCCACGCGTGCTGAGCGCACCGATCACGTCGCAGCTCACGTTGCCGAGGCGGATGCGCGCGCCGATCGGGTCGCCACCGCGGAACAGGTTCTGGCGCACGGTATTGCCGATCAGACACACCGCCTTGCCCGCCTCCTGTTCGGCCGGCGTCCAGTAGCGGCCCGACACCAAAGGCCAGGGCTGGACGGTGAGGAAGGCGCTGGTGGTGCCGTTGATCGTCGTCGACCAGTTGGCGCCCTCGTAGATCGCGGTGGCCGAGGCGCTCGCCTGCGGCGCGACCGCGGTGACGCCGGCGATCTGGTTGGCGATCGCCTCGACGTCCTCGGGCTTGAAATTGGGCGGCTGCGGGCCGCCGCCGCCGCGGCCGAAGCCCTGGCCGGGACGGATCTGGAGGATGTTGCTGCCGAGCGCGGAAATCTGCTGCTGCACCGCGGCGGTGGTCGCCTTGCCCAGCGTCACCATCGTCACGACCGCGCCGACGCCGATGACGATGCCGAGGATGGTCAGGAACGAGCGCAGCAGATGCCGCCGGATCGACCGCAGCGCGAGGATGAGCGTGGTGCCGAGCATCTAGGCCTCCACCGCCGCGCCCTGCCGGTGCTGCGCCTCGATCTTCTCGACCAGCCCGTCCTTGAAGTGGATCACCGTCCGCGCGAACGCGGCCATATCGGGTTCGTGCGTCACCATCAGCACGGTGATGTTGCTCGTCCGGTTGAGATCGGTGAGCAATTCCATGATCTCCACCGAGCGTTCGCTGTCGAGATTGCCGGTCGGCTCGTCGGCGAGCAGTACGTCGGGCTGGGTGACGATCGCGCGCGCGATCGCGACGCGCTGCTGCTGGCCGCCGGACAGTTCGGCGGGCGTATGGTCCCACCAGCGGTCGAGCCCGACCTTTTCGAGCGCCGCCATGCCTAGGTCGCGCCGCGTCTTCTTGTCCTCGCCGCGATAGAGCAACGGCAGCTCGACATTCTCGAGCGCGCTGGTCCGGCTGAGCAGATTGAACCCCTGGAACACGAAGCCGAGGTAGCGGCGGCGGAGCAAGGCCCGCTGGTCGCGGTCGAGCGTCTGGACGGGATGGCCGCGGAACAGGAAGGTGCCCGCCGACGGCACGTCGAGACAGCCGAGGATGTTCATCGTCGTCGACTTGCCCGACCCCGACGGCCCCATGACAGCGACGAAATCGCCCGCCTGGATATCGAGGTCGACGCCCTTCAACGCCTGGAACTGCGTCGCCCCGGTGCCATAGACCTTGGTGACGTCGCGCATCGTGATGATCGGATCAGGCACGATGCCCTCCCCGCTCCGCGCCCGCCGGGCGGGCGTTACTGGCCACCCGCGCCACCCTGCCGGCGCTGGCCGCCGCCGCTGCGCTTGCCCGCACCCGCGCCCTCGTTACCGCTCGACAACTGACCGGTGATAACCTGCTGACCCGGCTTGAGATTGCCACTCAGCACCTCGGTCATCGTGCCGTTGGTGTCGCCAGTGGTCACCTGCACGGGCTGCGGCTTGCCCTCGGCGTCCTTGACGTAGATCGTCTGCGACGCCCCGCGGCCGAGCGTCGCGGTGCGCTCGGGCCGGTCGCGGCGCGGGCGGAAGGTCAGCGAGCCGGCGATACCGCCGCTCGATCCGCCCGCACCCGCCGCGGCAGGCTTGAAGCGCAGCGCCGCATTGGGGACGAGCAGCACGTTCTGCCTGTCCGACGTGACGATATCGGCGGTCGCGGTCATCCCCGGACGCAGCTGGAGCGAAGGATTGGCGACGGTCAGGTCGGCGGCATAGCTCACCACCTGCCCGGTCGTCGACGTCGTGCTCGTCGTCGTCGAGGTCGAACTCGCCGAGCTGACGGTCAGGTTCGAGCCGAGATCGACGCGCGTGATCGTCGCCGGAAAGGTGCGGCCGGGAAAGGCGTCGACGGTGAAATTGGCCTTCTGCCCGACCTTGACCTCGCCGACGTCGGCCTCGTCGATCGCGACCTCGAGCTTCATCTTGCTGAGGTCCTCGGCGATGACGAACAGCGTCGGCGTGTTGAACGAGGCGGCGACGGTCGCGCCCGGATCGATCTGGCGCGCGAGCACGACGCCGTTGACCGGCGAGCGGATGATTGCGCGCGCCCGCTGCGTCTGGTTCTGCGCCAGCGCCGCCTGCGCCGCGGCGACGTTCGCCTGCGCGACCTTCAATGCGGCGACGCTGCGCTGGTAATCGGCGCGGCCGGTCTGGAGCTCGGTCCCCGACGGCACCCGGCCGTTGGACAGCTTGTAGACCTCCTCCAGCCGGGCGAGCTGCGCGCGGCTTTCGGCGACGGTCGCCTGCGCCTGATTGACCTGCGCCTGGTTGGCGGCGATCTGCGCCTGCTGCTGGCGGATCTGGTCGTCGATCTGTTGCGGATCGATCAGCGCGAGCGGCTGGCCGGCGCTGACGCGATCGTTGACGTCGACCACCACCTTGGTGACCAGCCCGGAAAGCTGCGACCCGACCGTCACCTGATTGGTTGGCGCGAGTTTGCCCGTCGCCGAGACGGTGACGGTGAGGTTGCCGCGTTCGGCCGCCTGCGTCGCATAGCCCGCTTCCGCCTTCGGCCCGAAGCAGCTCTTGAGCAGCAGCGCGAGCAGCACCACGCCGATCGCGACGAACACCCATTTGATGTAACGCCGCCATGCCGGCACCGGCTTTACGCCGAGAAAGTCGTCGATCGGTTCGGCCATCAGCGGGTCTCTGACACGGGAGTTCGGGATGCGCGCTCGGGCGCCTGCGGGACGACGCTCGCGTCCCAGCCGCCGCCGAGCGCATTGTAGAGCGAGACCAGCGCGGTCGCCTGATCGGATCGCGCCGACGTCAGGCCGTTCTGCGCGGAGAGCAGCGCCGCCTCCTGCTGGTTGAGCGTCGTGAAATCGGTGAGGCGGCTGCGATACTGGCTGCGCGCGAGGATCGCCGAGGCATTGGCGGCGTCATAGGCGATGCGGAACTGCGTCTCGCGCTGGCGCGCGGCATCGAGCGCGACGATCGCATTCTCGATATCCTCGAGCGCGGTCAGCACGGTGCCGCGATAGGCAGCGAGCGCGGCGTCGGCCGCCGCCTCGTTCGAGCGGACCTGGCTGCGCAGCCGGCCGCCGTTGAAGATCGCCTGCGTCAGCCCGGCGAACAGGCTGCCGGTGATTGCATCGCCGAGGCTGCCGATGCCGGTCGCATTGGTGTTGATATTGCCGCTGATCGCCAGCGCCGGATAGAGCTGCGCCTTGGCGACGCCGATCTGCGCGGTCGCCGACGCCAGCGAACGCTCCGCCGCGCGCACGTCGGGCCGGCGGCGCAGTGCATCGGCGGGGATGCCGACGCCGACCGTCGCGGGGCCGCGCGGGATCGGCCTCGCCGCCGCCAGGGCGCTGCGCAGCGCACCCGGCGCCTGCCCGGTCAGCACGCCGAGCCGCGCGACCGCGGCGGCATATTGCTGCTCGATCTGCGGCACGGTGGCGGCAGTCTGCGCGCGCTGGCTGCGCGCCTGCTCGACGTCGACCGACGAGACCAGCCCGGCCTGGACGCGAAACCCAGCGATCTCCAGATTGTCGTCTTGAATGGCGAGGCTGGCGCGGGCATTGGCGAGCTGCGCCTGATAGGCGCGGGCGAGCACGTAATTGGTCGCCACCTCGCTTTCGACGGTGAGCAGCGTCGTCGCATAGTCGAAGCCGCTCGCCTCATATTGCGCGCGCGTCGCCTCGACGGTGCGGCGCACCTCGCCGAACAGGCCGAGCTGATAGCTCGCCGACAGGCCGGCGGAGAAGCTGTTGGTGCCGCCGCCGCCGGTGTCGACCACGGTGCCGTCGGGCAAAGTGAACGAACGGCCGCCGCCGCGCAGATTCTCGTTACGCTGATAGCCCGCCGAACCGGACAGCGTCGGCAGCAGCGAGGCACGGCTCTGCACCAGCGATTCGCGTGCCTGCCGCAGCCGTGCGATCGCCTGCGCGACATCGGTATTGGCGAGCCGTGCCTGGTCGACGAGCTGGCCGAGCACCGGATCGTCGAAGTTCGACCACCAGCGGGTAAGGTCCTCGGCGGTCTGCTGCGCCGGCACCGAATAGGCATCGGGCACGCCGAGATCCGCGGCGCTCTTCGGGTGATAATCGGGGCCGACGGTACAGCCGGCCAGCGCGGCGGTCACGAGCAACAGGACGGGAACACGGGCCATCGCCGTATCGTGTGGCCAACACACTGCGGCGTCCAGCCTTTTTGTGTCGCAATGTGTGTCGCCGGAATGTCCGCGCGGACACATGCGCGCGCCCTACCGGCCGGTGAAGACCGGCTTGCGCTTCTCGAGGAAGGCGATGCCGCCCTCGTGCGAATCCGCCGAGCCGCGCGCCTGCCGCTGCGCATCCGCCTCGGCAGCGAGCGCGCTCGCATAATCGCTTTCCAGCGCCCGCCCGAGCGCACGTCGCATCAGTCCGATCGCACGCGTCGGCCCCGCCGCGAGCCGCGTCGCCAGCGCCAGCGCCTCGGCGTCGAGCGCGTCGTCGGCGACGACCTTGTGGATCATTCCCCAGTCGAGCGCCTTCGCGGCGGGGACGCGCTCGCCGAGCAGCATCATCTCGGTGGCGCGGGCGCGGCCGATCAGCCGCGGCAGCATCCAGGTCGCGCCGCCATCGGGAATGAGGCCGATGTTGACGAAGGCCTGGAGGAAATAGGCGGTATCGCTCGCGACGCAGAAATCGGCAGCGAGCGCGAGGCTGCACCCGATCCCCGCGGCGGGGCCGCGCACCGCGCTGACCACCGGCACCGCGAGGTCGAAAAGCGCCGCGATCGTCGGATTGTAATGGTCGGTGAGCGCCGCATGGGTCGCCTCACCGGGATTGTCGCCGCCGAGCGCACCGCCGGCGACGTCGGCGCCGGAGCAGAACGCCCGCCCCGCCCCGGCGATCAGCACCGCGCGCGCGCCGCCGAGATCGCCGAGCGCCTCGCGCAATTCGTCGAACAGCGCCGGCGGTGCGGCGTTGAGGCGGTCGGGACGATTGAGGGTGAGGACGCGGACGTCACCGTGCGACTCGGCCAGGATATGCTGGTAGGTCATGTTGCGCCCCTCTCCTGCCGTCGTACCGATCTTCCCGGCACCGGCCTCGTTAACCGCGACCGCTACCCGGCATCGGCGAGCGTGGCAATGCGTCGGCCGGTACGGTCGAAACACTCCGGCCCCGGCGCCCTGATGCGCGACGCAACGTCATTTGGACGCGGTGGCCATCACGCATCCGAACGCACCAGCTTGATATCGCGGTCGGCTGCCCAGCCATGGACGTCCTCACGACGAAGGGCAGTGCTCATCAGTTCGGGAAACTGGTCGGGCGTACAGGCGAACACGGGAATGCCCAGCGCCGCCACCTGCGCCGCAAGGGCGGGGTCATAGGACGGGCGGCCACTGTCGGTCAGTGCGAGGAGCACGATGACGTTGACGCCCGATATCGCAAGCCGCGCGAGCCGATCGACCAGCGCATCGGCATCGCCGCCCTCGTACAGGTCGGTGATCAATACGAGATGCGCCTTTGCCGGCCGCTCGATGCGATCCTCGCAATATGCGACGGCACGGTTGATGTCGGTGCCCCCGCCGAGTTGGACGCCGAACAGCACCTCGACCGGATCCGCCAGTTCCTCGGTCAGGTCGACGATCGCCGTGTCGAAGCAGACGAGCCGCGTGGCGACGACCGGCAGCGACGCCATGACCGCGGCGAAGATCGAGGCGTAGACGACCGAGGTCGCCATCGAGCCCGACTGGTCGACGCACAGGATGACCTCGTCCAGATCGACGATGCGCCGCTGCCGGCGCACGAAACCGATCAGTCGCTCCGGCACCACCGTCCGATGCATGGGCTGATAGGTTGCGAGATTGGCGTGGATCGTGCGCGGCCAGTCAATATCGGCGAAACGCGGCCGGTTGGTCCTGCGCGAGCGGTCGAGTGCGCCACGGATCGCGTTCGCCGTGCGCGTCTCCAGCAGCGTCATGAGTTCCGCGACGACCTTCGCGATCACCGCCCGTGCGGTGTCCCTGGTCCTGTCCGGCATCACGCCGCGCAGCGCGACCAGATCGGCGACAAGCCCGACATCGGCCTCGACGGTCGCCAGAAACTCGGGTTCGAGCAACATCTGGCGCAGCCCCTTGCGTTCGAACGCATCCTTCTGGATCACCTGAACAACCGGCGTGGGGAAGAATTGGCGGATGTCGCCGAGCCATTTGGCGACGCGCGGCGCCGACCCACCGAGCCCGCCCCGGCCCTTCCTGCCGTCCTCGCCATCACCATAAAGCGCGGACAATGCGTCGGATAGGCGGCGATCGCTTTCGGACAGCGGCGATGCCCCGTCCCCACCGTCCTCGATACCCAAAGCCAGCATCCAGCGGCGGTGACGTTCGTCCTCGCTCATCGCAATGCTCCCGTCATCAAGGCGATGACACGCGTCTCATGCGCCGGCCATATCGCCGCGGCGCCCGGCAGCAGCCGATAGCCGCGCGCGCCCGTGCCGGACCGGCCGAGCACCACGTCTATCAGCCGGCGGCGCTCGTTACGGTCGAGCGCGGCGAACACCCGCCGGAACAGCGGCAGGTTGGCCACGAACGTATTCTCGTCCAACCCGACGAGCCAGCCATCGACCGCCTCGCGCAACGCCATATCGTGCAGAAGCCGCTGCCCCGCGCCTTCGAGAAAGCCTCGAAAAAGCCAGCGGCGTCGGCGACCGGCAATGCCGGCGACAGCATCCGGGCGAGCAGCGCGGCGGCTTCGTCGGCGCCGAGCACCTCCGCTTCGTAGAGCAGGCGGGCAGCGACGCCCGCAATCAGCCGCGTTGTCTGCGCGTCGTCGCACAACCGGCGCAACGACGCGTGCCAGGTGGCGACGATATCGGATGCGAGCTGTGCCAGCTGGATCGCGCCATCCGCCGCAACGATTGCATCGCGCAGGGTCGCCGCCGCTTCGGCATCCAGATTGCGGGCCGCATAGGGAAAGGCGAACGCCGCCTGCACCGCGATCCGCGGCATCAGCCCGGCAAGATGCTCGGCCGTTCCGGATCTTGCCTCGCCATAGCGGAGGACGTCGGCCATCGGCGGCAGCGCCGCGAGCAGCGCCTGCCCGTCGCTGGTCAGGGCGGCCCGCCGTTCGAGGAGCGTGATGCCCAAGTCGGTGGCGCCGGCCAGATCGGCGACCATCGCATCGCGCACGAGGGTGGCCAGTTTGGTGAGATCGGGCTGCGCTTGCATCGCCTCGCCGAGCCGCGCTTCGGCGGCGGCGGCAATCGTCGATCCGTGGACGAGATTCTCGATCAGTCGCACGGCGAATTCGGGCTGCCAGGCCAGGATCCAGTTTTCGCGGAACGTCCCGCGGCTGCGGCCGGCATCGGCGAGGCGCCCCCAGGGCACGTCGAGCACGTTGAGCCGGTGGAGCAACGTGGAACGCGCCAGCCCGCTGTCGCTGCGCAGGTCGACGGTCAGGGCGCGTTCGAGCGCCTCGGGCTTTAGTCGCGTGGCCTTTTGCTGACGCTGCAGATCCTCGATCAGCGGGGCAAGCGGCGTGTCTGCGGGGATCGACCCGACCGCGGAACCGATCAGCAATTCGGCGGAGATATCGTCCCAGAGCGCATGTTCGCCATTGCACAGACAGGCGATCGCGGCTTCGCGCAGTTCCTCGAAACCGGGATGCGGGCGAGCGCGCAGGGCGGCGAGCGCATGCCCCAGCCGCTGCGCTTCGATCACCGCGGCCGTCGAGACCGAATGGCCGCGCGCGCGCAACTCACGTGCGATCCGCGCAAGCCATATCGCGTCGCGGTGACCGGCATGACGCGTGGCCCACAAATGCGCGCACCAGCCGGGCGCGACCACGCCAGCACCATAGCCGCTCGCCCGGGCAAGACGAGGCGCGGTCCAGGGCGCCCATGTCGCCCTCGCCTTCGTCCTGGATCGCGCCTTCAGCAATGCGCGATCGGCGGTGAAGTTGATCTTGGTCGCCAATGCGGGGACGTGCCAGGCGCCGCACACCACCGCGATCGGGAGGTCGCTTTCCTTGGCGGCCCGGGCGATCTCGAGACGCATATGGGCTTCACGCGCGGCCTCATAGACGGAGATGGTCCGGGCCTCGCCGCGGAGCGCGGTCATCGCATCGGCTACCGCGGCGAATACCGGCGTCGAGCCGGGATTTTCCTCGATGACATCGGCCCACCAGGATTCGCCGTCGGCATAGCCGGCGGCCGCTGCGAGCTGGCCGATCGGATCGCGGCCGACCGGATCGACGTTGGCCTCGGCCTCGGCTGCATCCGACTCTGCGCCGCCTGCCGAACCGCCTTGCCGGTCGCTGGCCGGCAGGTCGATGAAGCGGAGCGCGGCGTCATGCGCGACCGCCCAGCGCGCCGCCTGATATTCGGGCGAATAGTCGGCGAAGGGAAAGAAGCGGGCGTCGGCGGGATCATCCTCGGCATAGGTCAGCAAAGCGACGGGTGTCACCATCGCCGGGTCGGCGAGCAGCGGCAGCAGATGCGACGCATCGGCGGGGCCCTCGATCAACACCGTGCCGGGCTGAAGCGCGTCGAGCGCCTCCACCAGCCGCCGCGCCGAACCGGGACCGTGATGGCGGATGCCGAACAGCGAGACTGCCGCCACCATCGCGTCAGATCAGCTCGGACAGCGAGGCATAATAGTCTTCGAACCCCCGGCGTTTCTTGAGCACGGTCTCGAGATATTCGCCCAGCACCGCTTTGTCCTGCACGGGATCCTTCACCACCGCGCCGATCATGGTGGCCGCCAACGTCCCGGGCGTGAGCCGACCGTCGTTGAAGAAGGTCGCCTGGCTGATCCCGCCGACCATCACGCCGATCGCCTCGGCGGTGGACAACCCGCCCGAGGGCGACTTGAGCGCGACCTTGCCGTCCTCGGTCGACCCGGCTCGCAGTTCGCGGAAGATCGCGACCACCCGCGCCACTTCCTCGGCGACATTCCTGGGCTCCGGCAGGTCGAGGCTCTGCGCCATCTCGCCGACCCGCTTGACGATGATCGCCACTTCCTCCTCGGCACTGTCGGGCAACGGCAACACCACCACGTTGAACCGCCGCTTGAGCGCCGAGCTGAGTTCGTTGACGCCCTTGTCGCGGTTGTTGGCCGTGGCGATGATGTTGAACCCGCGACGGGCATATACCGCGCTGTTCAGCTCCGGGATCGGCATCATCTTTTCGGAGAGCACGGTGATCAACGTGTCCTGCACGTCGGATCCCATGCGGGTCAATTCCTCCAGTCGGCAGAGCTTGCCCGACTCCATGGCACGCATCATCGGAGTGGCCACCAACGCCTCGCGACTCGGCCCGTGCGCGAGCAGCTGCGCATAATTCCAGCCGTAGCGGACCTGGTTTTCGTCAGTCCCGGCCGTGCACTGGATCACCATCGTCGAATCGCCCGCGACCGCGGCGGCGAGATGCTCGGACACCCAGGATTTGGCCGTGCCTGGCACCCCAAGCAGCAGCAGCGCACGATCGGTGGCGAGCGTCGCCACGGCCGTCTCGATCAGCCGCCGGTCACCGACGTATTTGGGTGTGACCGGTGTGCCGTCGGCGGCGGTACCGCCCATCAGATAGGTGACCACCACTTTGGGCGAGAGCGCCCAGCCGGACGGGCGCCGATCGGCATCACCGGCGGCCAGCGCGGCGAGTTCACCGGCATAGATCGCCTCGGCGGGCAGGCGCAGCATCTCGCTCATTCGGTTCGTCTCCTGTCTTCGAGCGCAGCATTGAGCCGCAGCATGTCGAGCCGCGGATCGGAGGCGATCAGCCCTGTCGCCGCCAGTCGTTCGAGCGCCTGCGCCGCCGCTGCGCGCGAGGCGAGCAGGCCCAATGCCTGGAGTTCGATCGCCTGATCGGCGTGCGCGGCGTCGTCCGATCCGAGGGCGGCGAGCAGCGCCTCGCCCGCGGGAGTGGCGATCGCCTCGTCGATCCCGCCAGCGCCGCCCGCGACGATCAGTGCCATCGCAAAGCCGGCCCCCTTCGCGCGAAGCAGATAGATCGCGATCTGCCGACATTGCGCCGCGGTCAAGCGCGGCAGAAGCTGCATCAAAATGGTCAGATCGATCGCGGCTGCCGCCGTCAGCGCCGCCATGATCGCGGCGATGATCGCATCGGTCGCCGAGCGTGCCGCCATGGCCGCGCACAGCAAATCCACGTGCACGTCGCTCCCCCACGGCCAAGCCCCGGCGAGATCGGTCGGGGACAGGCCGAGCGCCCGCGCGAAGGCATCGAAGGACACCGTCTGAAAAAGCGCCGCGCGGCGATCCCGTTGCGCCGCGATTTTCAAGGCCCGCGGTACGATCGCGCGGGTACGGCGCAACAGGCCCCACGTTTGAAGGGAGAAAAACTCTGCTAGTTCGGTCGCATCCGCATCGGCGGCATCGCCATGACCCAGCCGCGCCAGCAGCGCGGCCGCCACTGCCTTCACGCGCGGCGCACGGTCGCCGGTAAGACGTTCGAGCAATGGTCGGTCGGCGTCGGACAGACCCGTCGCCATCGCCTCGACGAACCGCAGGCGATGACCGGGCGCCTCGCCGCCGATCTTCTCCGCGAGCAGCCCGGCCGCCCAGGCGGGATCCTGCCGGCGCAACGCCGCGAAAGCGGCATGACGCATGGCCGGACCGAAGCTGTCCCAGCTCCCGGCATCAAGAACCTCCGGCCTGTCCGATCGCGGTTGCGAGGCGTCGGCCCAATCCTGCCATGGTGCATAGACCTCGGGCACGTCCTCGCCCGGTCCGGGCATCCAATCGCCCGGATGAAGCGTCCAGCCCCGACCGTCGAGAAAGACGAGCAGGTGGCGGCGCAACGACGGCTCGCGCAGCGCCTGGAGCAGGCGCCGCACACGTGGCCGCAACGGCTCCGGAAGCGGCGGCCGGGCAAGGGACGGGATGTCGCCGCGTGGCCGCACCTCGCCCGCGGGCTCGGCGACCGTCAGCGCTCCGAGCAATTGCCCGGACAACGCCAGCAGCCGCAATTCGGCTTCTCCGATCTCACCTCCCAGCGCATCGCGCCAGACGGCGGGGGCGGCCGGTACCGCGCTGCCGCCGATCGTCCAGCGCGTCAGCACCGGGCCAAGCGCGTCGAGCAGGGTTTCAGCCATGGCCGATACGCCCCCAGGGCGTCCGCGCCGCGAGCATCTCCAGCCGGCTGCCCGACCAGAGGGCCGCGCTGCGCGTCAGCTCGGTGCCGGCGATCAACCCTTCCGCACCGCCCGCCAGCGGCAGCCGCGCGGTGCCTTCGCGCGGTAGCCACCATGACGTGCCGGCACGATCGTAGCCGATCCGTCCCGGCGGAAGCAGGATCGGTCGCTCCGCGGCCCATGGCTCGGCGAGCAGCGGCGCGGCCAATGCTGCCTGCAGCGGCATATCCGCCGGCGGCCAGTCGAGCGGCGGACCATCGACCAGCGCCGCCTCGCGCTGGATCAGCATGGCGCGCAGCGGGACGCGCGCGGGAAAGAACAGCAGTTCGCCGACGAACTGTTCGCCCGGGGTGAACACCGTCGCGCGCCGTCCGGCGCTGGCCGGAAAGAAATCGAGCAGCATCGCAAAACGGGGACCTTCGGTCAGGTTGAGCAGCCACGTCGCCTGCGAGATCAGCCCGTCGCGGCGGGTACGGACCCGCTCCGCAAGCACGTCCCAGGCGGCGGTGACCCGCAGCACGGCCGGATCGGCGAGCAGGG